>NZ_SSOJ01000145.1:15905-48086 GCF_029871205.1 Pseudomonas sp. BN417
TCCCCCTCTGCAACGATTCCGCTCGGCCTTCTGACGGGGCGGGGTCCTTGCCTCACCTCTTTCACACAAGTTCAGGCAACGACTGGGCATCAGAATTGCTGCGCCCTATCCGGCGCGAGTCACCCCTCTACCCCTGGGAGAGGGGCGGGGGTGAGGGATGTATCAGGCAGGCGTGCAGGCCTAAAAGGTCCGTGCTAGACGCTTCTATTCGGTACTGCAACAGCTAACGCAGACAGAGCCAATTCATTCGCTTTGGGCAGCACAGCTGCCCCCCTGGAATCTTCCTGGGCAGGCCTTCGGCCTGCTGAGCCAATGAATTCGCCGCCACGGATTCACACATTCTCCAGACCGCTCACCCCGCCGCCGAAACCGCCGCGCTGCGTGCCTTGCGCGTCATCACCGTAAAGGCGCTGATGGCGGCCAGGGCGAACAGGGCTTGCACGCCGATCATCGGCCAGGCGGTGCCGTCCTGCAGGGCGCCGAGCAGCAGGCCGCTGCAAGTGGCGCCGAGCATCTGGGCGAAGCCCATCAGGCCGGCGGCCAGGCCCGCTCGGTGGGCGTTGGGCATGACCACACCGGCCACCGAGGCCGGGATCAACATGCCGCCGCCCAGGGTCACCAGCACCTGCGGCAGCGAGAGGCCGAGCACCGAGAGCCCGAGGGAGGCGTGCACCAGCAGGGTGCCGGTGGCGCCCAGGGCCACCAGGCTGACGCCGATGCCGACGATGCGCTGCGGCCCCAACTGCATGATGCGCCGCTGGGTGAACAGGGCCCCGGCGATCAACCCGGAAATGGTCGCGCCGAAGGCCAGGCCGTATTCCGCCGAACTCAGGCCCAGCAGGCCGATATAGACCGCGGATGAGCCCGCCACCACCGCGAACATCGCTCCGTAAGTGCCCGCGAGGGTCAGCGCCAGGGCGCGGCTGGATCGCTGCGTCAGCAGGTCGAAGTAGTCCCGCGCCAGGGTCGCCGGGTGGCCGGCCTTGGGATCGAGGCTCGGGTTCGATTCGCGGTAGAAGGCCAATACCGCCAGCAGAGCGAGGCTGCCCAACGCCAGGGAGGCGAAGATGGGCGCGTGCCAGCCGCCCCACTGGGTCAGCAGGCCGCCCAGCATGGGGGCCAGGGCGATGGCGGTGAGCATCCCGATCACGGTCATCGCGAGGGCTGGCGCCGCCTGGGCCTTCCACACATCGCGGACGATGGCCCGTGCCAGCACCAGCGCGGCGCAGGCGCCCAGACCCTGGGCGACGCGGCCGAGGATGAAGTCACTCATGCTGTCGGCCAGCAGCATCCAGGCTGTGGCAGCGAGGTAGAGGCTGAGCCCGCCGATCAGCACCGGGCGGCGGCCCACCCGGTCGGACAGCGGCCCCAGCAGCAATTGGCCGAGACCGAAGGCGGCGACGAAAGCGGACAGTGCGGCGAGGCTGGCGCCATGCCCGGCGCCCAGGCCCTGCTCGATGCCGCCGAGGGCGGGAATGATGAGTTGGGTGGAGATTTCCCCCAGGGCGGTCAGCACCATGAGGATCGCCAGCAGCAGGCGGGACGGGTTCATTGCTCGGCTCCTTCTTCGTCGGTAGCCAACGCCAGGGACATCAGCTGCCATTCCAGGGCCTGCCAATCATCGCTGCCGACACCGGAGGGCGCAGCGCAGCTCGCACCGTTCTCCACCTTTTCTTCTACGTGGTTCATCGCGGGTACCTCCGTTGGTCGCTCAGCCCCTGGGCCGACGATTTAAATGACGAGTGACATATATACACGAAATTAGATTATGCCTATCATATTTTCGACTTGCGGTTGTCCCGCCCCGTCGCCGCCGAACCCGAGGATCGCTCCATGAATCGTCCGCACAACGCCCTTCTTGCCCTGATCCCCGTCGCCCTGCTGGCCTTGAGTGGCTGCCACAGCCAGGCCGACAGCACAGTGACAGCTCCCCTGCCCCGCGCCGTGCTGGTGACCCAGGTGCAGGCCGCCGTCCAGCAGGACGCGCTCTATACCGGCGTGGTGGCACCCCGCACGGCCAGTGACCTGGGCTTTCGCGTCGGCGGCAAGGTGATCGCGCGCAAGGTGGACCCGGGCACCCGCGTGGCCAAGGGCGACGTCCTTCTGGTGCTGGACAACACCGATTTCGAACTGGCCCTGCGCGCCGCCCGCAACCGGGTGACGGCCGCCGAAGCCGAACTTCGCCAGGCCAGTGACGACGAAAGGCGCTACCGCCGCCTGACCGGCACCGGTGCCGTGTCCCGGCAGATCTACGATCAGGCCAACACGCGCCTGCGGGTGGCCCAGGCCGAGCAGGCCGCCGCCACTTCCGAAGCGGCCCAGGTGGAGAACCGCCGCGCTTACTCCACCCTCAAGGCCGATGCCGATGGCGTGATCACCGACGTGCGGGTCGACCGCGGCCAGGTGGTCGCCGAGGGTCAAGTGGTGGCCAGCCTGGCCCACGACGGCGCCCGCGAGGCGGTGATCGACATCCCGGAAACCCAACGCGCCCTGGCCAACCATCCGGCGCGTGCCTATCCCTACGGCGCCACGGCCGACGCGGTACCCGCCACCCTGCGCGAACTCTCCGCAGCGGCCGACGCTACCACCCGCACTTTCCGCGCCCGCTACACCCTGGGCGGCGATTCGGCGGCCCTGGCCATCGGCTCCACCATCACCCTGCGCCTGGACGGCGCCACCAAGGCGCAGCAGTTGCGCGTGCCCATCGGCGCCCTTCACGACAAGGGCCAGGGCACCGGTGTCTGGGTCATAGGCGCGGACAACAAGGTGGAATTGCGACCAGTGCGCGTCGTGCGCCTGGAGCAGGAACAGGCGGTCCTGGAAGGCAGCCTGCAGCCCGGTGAGCGCATCGTCGCCCTCGGCGCCCACCTGCTGAACGCGGGCGACAGCATTCGCGAACTGCCGGCGCCCTCGCTGGCCATGGAGCGCTGACATGGGCCGCTTCAACCTCTCCGCCTTCGCGGTACACAACCGGGCCGTCACCCTGTTCCTGATCATCGCCACCCTGGTCGCCGGCGCCTTCGCCTTCAGCAAGCTGGGCCGCGCCGAAGACCCGTCCTTCACGGTCAAGACCATGACCGTCACCGCCGCCTGGCCCGGCGCCACCGCGCGGGAGATGCAGGAACAGGTGGCCGACCGCCTGGAGAAGCGCCTGCAGGAACTGGACTTCTACGACCGCGTGGAAACCATCTCCCAACCCGGCTTCGTCTCGATGAAGATCCAGTTCCTCGACTCCACCCGGCCGGGGGACATCCAGGAGCTGTTCTACCAGACCCGCAAGAAGCTCTCCGACGAAGCCAAGCGCCTGCCCCAGGGCGTGATCGGGCCCTTCTTCAATGACGAATACTCGGATGTCTACTTCGCCCTGTATGCCCTGGAGGCCGAGCAACTGCCCCACCGCCAGCTGGTGCAGATGGCCGAGGACATGCGCCAGAGCCTGTTAGGCCTGCCCGGGGTGAAGAAGGTCAACATCCTCGGCGAGCAGCCCCAGCGCATCTTCGTCGAGTTCTCCTACGAGCGCCTGGCCACCCTGGGCCTCAAGCCCGAGCAGATCTTCGAGGCCCTGGCCAAGCAGAACGGCGTGGCCCCGGCGGGCTTCGTCGAGACCGCCGGCCCGCGCGCCTACATCCGCCTGGACGGCGCCTTCGACAGCCTGAAACTGATCGAGAACGTACCGATCAACGCCAACGGCAAGCTGCTGCGCATCGCCGATGTCGCCACCGTGCAGCGCGGCTACGAGGACCCGCCGAGCTTCCGCATCCGCCACCAGGGCGCGCCGGCGCTGATGCTCGGCGTGATCATGGACCCGCACTTCAACGGCCTGGACCTGGACAAGTCCCTGCAGGCGGCGGAAGAGCGCATCCACGCCGACCTGCCGCTCGGCGTACGCTTCGACAAGGTCTCCGACCAGGCCGAGAAAATCCGCCTGGCGGTGGGCGAATTCATGATCAAGTTCTTCGTCGCCCTCGGCGTGGTCATGCTCATCAGCCTGATCGCCCTGGGCTTTCGCGTTGGCCTGGTGGTGGCCGCCGCCGTGCCACTGACCCTGTCCATCGTCTTCGTGGTGATGCTGATGACCGGTCGCGAGTTCGACCGCATCACCCTCGGCGCGCTGATCCTCTCCCTCGGTCTGCTGGTGGACGACGCCATCATCGCCATCGAGATGATGGTGGTGAAACTCGAGGAAGGCCTGGACCGCGTCCAGGCCGCTACCTTCGCCTGGACTTCGACCGCCGCGCCCATGCTCACCGGCACCCTGGTGACCGTGATCGGCTTCCTGCCGGTGGGCTTTGCCAAGTCCGGTGCGGGCGAATATGCCGGCAACATCTTCTGGATAGTCGGCTTCGCCTTGCTCGCCTCCTGGCTGGTGGCGGTGTTCTTCACGCCCTACCTGGGGGTCAAGCTGCTGCCCAACATCAAGCCGGTGCCTGGCGGCCACGAGGCGCTCTACGCCACCCGCCTCTACCAGCGCCTGCGCGCCCTGGTCACCTGGTGCGTAAGCCACCGCAAGACGGTCACCGCCCTGGTGGTGCTCGCCTTCATCGGCAGCGGCCTGGGCATGGGCGTGGTGAAGAAGCAGTTCTTCCCCAACTCCGACCGATCGGAGCTGCTGGTAGAGGTCTACATGCCCCCGGGCAGCGCCTTCAAGGCCACCGAGGCCGTGGTCGCGCAACTGGAAAAAGCCCTGCTGGAAGAGCCTCAGACCCGTCTGGTGGACGCCTATGTGGGTGGCGGCGCGCCGCGCTTCTTCCTCTCCCTGAACCCCGAGTTGCCGGACCCGGCCTTCGCCAAGCTGATCGTGCAGACCGCTGACTCCAAGGCGCGCGACGCCCTCAAGGCGCGCATGCGCGAGCGCATCGCTGCCGGCGAATTCCCCTCGGCGCGGGTGCGCGTCACCCAACTGGTGTTCGGCCCGCCGGTGCCCTTCCCGGTGGTGTTCCGCGTTT
Source organism: Pseudomonas sp. BN417 (assembly GCF_029871205.1). Classification (GTDB taxonomy): domain Bacteria; phylum Pseudomonadota; class Gammaproteobacteria; order Pseudomonadales; family Pseudomonadaceae; genus Metapseudomonas. The sequence continues at coordinate 20,852 of NZ_SSOJ01000145.1, forward strand.
CCGGCCCGGACCTCGACCAGCTGCGGCAGATCAGCGAAGAGGTGCGCACCGTGGTCGCCGCCAACGCCATGACCCGCGACACCTTCGTCGACTGGGGCGAGCGCAGCAGCGCCTATCGCCTGGTGCTGGACCAGGACCGCCTGCGCCTGCTCGGCTTCACTCCCAATGAGGTGAAGTCGCAGCTCAATGCCCTGCTTACCGGCAACCCGGTGACCGAAGTGCGCGAAGGCACTCGTACCGTGGCTGTGATGGTGCGGGCGCTGAATGCCCAGCGGGAAAACCTAGGCGGTATCGAGGGCCTGACCATCACCAACGCCGCCGGCGTCTCGGTGCCCCTGGAACAGGTGGGTCGCTTCCAGGCGGTGATGGAGGAACCCATCCTCAAGCGCCGCGACCGCGAGCCCACCTTCGAAGTGCGCGCCGACATCATTGCCGGCACCCAGCCGCCGGATGTGGAAAAGGCCGTGTACGCCGAGTTGCAGCCGCTGATCGCCAAGCTGCCGGCGGGCTACAAGGTGACCATCGCCGGCCCGGTGGAGGAAAGCGCCAAGGCCAACAAGGCCCTCGCCGCGCTGTTCCCGGTGATGATCCTGCTGACCCTGGTGGTAATCATGTTCCAGGTGCGCTCCTTCGGCGTGATGTTCATGGTCTTCGCCACCGCCCCGCTGGGAGTCATAGGCGCGGTGCCGGCGCTGCTGCTGTTCGACCAGCCCTTCGGCTTCAATGCCATCCTGGCGCTGATCGGCATCGGCGGCATCCTGATGCGCAACACCCTGATCTTCACCGACCAGATCGAGCAGGAGCGGGCTCACGGCCGGCCGCTGCGCGAGGCGATCATCGAGGCCACGGTACGCCGCGCCCGCCCGGTGCTGCTCACCGCCCTGGCCGCAGCCCTGGCCTTCATTCCCCTGACCTTCTCGGTGTTCTGGTCATCCCTGGCCTATGTGCTGATCGGCGGGGTTCTGGTGGGTACCGTGCTGACCCTGCTGTTCCTGCCGGCGCTCTGTGCGTTGGTCCTGCGGACCCGGGAAAAACCGGCAGAGGCCGATCTGGCCCTGAACTGACGACGGGCACGCCCGGGGCCGCGAGGCAGCCCCGGGCACCTGGCTCAGTCACCAGCGGTACCTCCCCCCCGACCAACGGTCCCACCGCTCGACCTTTTAGGTTGCCGGCTCTAGGGCGCCCGACCGATCCTCGCCCCCGATCCATGCCTCCAACAAGAACCAGGCGAGTGCAGTCCCATCCACCACTGCCGATCGAACCAGGGGGTCAGCCCCGGGGGAGGAGCCATGCGTATTCGTTGCTTTCTGTTCGGTTGTCGCTGGACCGAGGGTTTCCGCACCGAGGTGGGCGCCGTGCCCATGATCTGCCAGCGCTGCCTGCGCTGCGGTGCCCAGCGCTACCTGAGCCTGCCGGAGGAGGAGGCAGAAACGACCGGATGAATGGCGAAGGAAGCTGGCAGATAGCCATTTGACAGCACGCCACGACCCTCTAGTTTTAACCAGCGTTGCCGATGGCCTCTACAGGCACCGTCGTTCGGTCAAACAACCTGGCAAGGGAGTGCACCATGTCGCATTCGTCGTCCGTCAACGCCTGCAAGGGCCTGGCACTGCACTCCCTGGTCTGGCTGGCCTGCGCCGGCATGCTCGCCCTCGACCTGCCGGCCTGGCCGGCCTTGGGCGGGGGATGGCTGGCCAGCCTGCTGCTGGTCTGGCTGCAACGGGAGACAGCTTCCGTTGCGACCGCGGCCAGCCAGCAGCAACCCACCGCAGCGCCTGACTGGCGGCAGGCCCAGGATGCCCTGGACGACCAGCTCGGCACCCTCCAGGCCCATACCGGGCAGATAGACGGCCTGCTGCAGGACGCCATCCAGCGCCTCGGCGACAGTTTCCGCGGCCTCGCCGCACGCATCGATCAGCAGCGCACCCACTCCCATTCCCTGATCGAACGCTTCGGCAGCCAGCAGGCGGACAACGACGGCATGAACTTCCAGGAGTTCATCGCCACCACCCGCAACACCCTAGGCCTGTTCGTCGAGGCCACCCTGGAAACCAGCCAGACCTCCCAGGAGCTGGTGAAACGCATGGACCGGGTGACGCAGAAGATCGCCGATATCCTGAAATCCACCCAGGATATGGACGCCATCGCCAAGCAGACCAACCTGCTGGCGCTGAACGCCGCCATCGAGGCGGCTCGCGCCGGCGAGAGCGGCCGTGGCTTCGCCGTGGTGGCGGACGAGGTGCGCGCCCTGTCCACCCGCTCCACCGGCTTCTCGGAACAGATCCGCCAGCACGTCGACGTGGTCTATCGGGAACTCCAGGACGCCGACGCCGCCATCGCCCAGCTGGCCGACAAGGACATGGGCTTCGCCCTGGACTCCAAGCAGCAGGTCCACCACATGCTGGAAGACCTGGAAGGCATGAACCGCCACACCCTGAAGGTGATCCAGGAACTGGACCGTCTATCCCTGGAAGTGGGCACGGGCGTCGACCAGGCCATCACCGCCCTGCAATTCCAGGACATGAGCAGCCAGTTGCTCGGGCAGATGTGCAGGCACTTCGCCAAGCTCGGCGGATTCGCCGCCGGCCTCGGCGGCCTGCGCAGCCTGGCGCCGGAGCAATGGCCGGAGCGGATGGAAAACGAGACCGCCGAACTGCGCAAACCCGTCGCCAACCCGGTGAGCCAGAGCAGCGTCAAGGCGGGTGAGGTGGAGCTTTTCTGATCGGATAGGCATCAGCCCTTCGCCGCCCATCAGGACGACGAATGACTGACGCCAGGAACTGGACGCACCGAGGGCACCCATCTACACATAAGCATGGCCACTAGCCATCAACCCTGAAGGCAAGGGTTCCGTAGGTTGGCGCAGAGCGAAGCCCAACATGCGGGCTTTCAGCTGCAATCGTTGGGCTTCGCTTCGCTCTGCGCCAACCTACAAAAGCTTCATCCCAGAAAAAGCGGCATGGAGAGCGGCACCTGATGAGCAAGCAGATCCTGATAGTCGACGATTCGGCATCGATAAGGCAGATGCTGAGCTTCACCCTCAAGGCCGCCGGCTACCTGGTGGACGAGGCGGTGGATGGCAAGGACGGCCTGGGCAAGGCCCAGAGCAAGGCCTACAACCTGGTCTTCACCGACCAGAACATGCCGAACATGGATGGCATCAGCCTGATCCGCAGCCTGCGCGGGCTGCCCGGTTACCGCGCCACGCCGATCCTGATGCTGACCACCGAATCCAGCGACGCCATGAAGCAGCAAGGCAAGTCGGCCGGGGCCACCGGTTGGCTGGTCAAGCCCTTCGATCCGTCGAAGCTGCTGGAAGTCACCCGCAAGGTCCTCCCCTGACCCTGGCACAAGGCGCTTTCCATGAGCGACGGGATGAACCAGTTCCTCCAGGTGTTCTTCGAGGAAACCGAAGAACACCTGGCCAGCCTCGAACTGCTGCTGCTCGGCCTCGACCTGCAGCGGCCCGACGCAGAAGAGCTCAACGGCATATTCCGCGCCGCCCATTCCATCAAGGGCTCGGCCGGCATGTTCGGCTTCGACGACCTGACCGCCGTGACCCACGAGCTGGAAACCCTGCTCGACCGCATCCGCAGTGGCCAGCTGGCCCTGCGCGCGGAAATGGTCGACCTGTTCCTGCAGGCCCGCGATGTACTGATGCGCTTGCTCGACGCCCACCGCCGGCAGCGGCCGGATCCGAGCGTGCCGGTGGCGGAAACCGTCGCCCGCCTGCGAGCACTTCTGCAGGACGCCCCGGTTGCCGCCGAGGACAACGGCTTCGGTTTCTTCGATGACGCCCCTGGAGCGCCCTCCGAGGCCCAGGACACGGCCTTCGGCTTCTTCGAGCAGGCACCCGGCACCCCGTCCGCAGTGGTGACGTCCCCCGAGCCGCCAAATCCGGCCCCTGCCTCGCCATTACCAGCGGGCAAGCCGGGCGAAAGCGAATCCAGCTCGATCCGCGTCAGCGTGGAAAAGATCGACAGCCTGATCAACCTGGTGGGCGAGCTGGTCATCACCCAGGCCATGCTCGGTCAGCTCGGCGGCGCCCTGGACCCCAGCCAGCACGAGCGCATCCATCAGGCCCTGGCGCAGCTGGAGCACAACACCCGCGACCTGCAGGAATCGGTGATGTCGATCCGCATGTTGCCCATCAGCTTCATCTTCACCCGCTTCCCGCGCCTGGTACGCGACACCTCGGCGCGCCTGGGCAAGCAGGTCGAGCTGCTGCTGCAGGGCGAGCACACCGAACTCGACAAGGGCGTGGCCGAGCGCCTGAGCGACCCGCTCACCCATATCGTGCGCAACAGCATCGACCACGGCATCGAACTGCCCGAGGCGCGACTGGCCGCCGGCAAGCCGGCCAGCGGCACGGTGCGCCTGGGCGCCTTCCACCAGGGGGGCAGCATAGTGGTCGAAATCAGCGACGACGGCCGCGGGCTGGACCGCGAGCGCATCCTCGCCAAGGCCCGCGAGAAGAACCTGGCGGTGCACGACGCCATGAGCGACGCGGAGGTCTGGCAGCTGATCTTCATGCCCGGCTTCTCCACCGCCGAAGTGGTCACCGACCTCTCCGGGCGCGGCGTCGGCATGGACGTGGTCAAGCGCAATATCCAGGCCATGGGCGGGCGCATCGACATCGAATCGGCCGCGGGCCTGGGCACCCGCATCAGCATCCGCCTGCCGCTGACCCTGGCGATCCTCGACGGCCTGATTGTCGCCGTGGCGCGCACCCACTACGTGATCCCGCTGACCTACATAGTCGAGTCCCTGCAACCCAAGGCCGCCGACATCCGCAGCCTGGGCGGCGAGGAAGGCGCGGTGATCCGCGTGCGCGGCGAATACCTGCCACTGATCTCGCTGCACGACCTGCTCGGCGAGACCACCCCGCCATTGCCGGCCGAGCAGTCCATAGTGGTCATCCTCGAAGCCGACGGCCGCCACTTCGCCCTGCAGGTGGACGACCTGGTGGGCCAGCAGCAAGTGGTGATCAAGAGCCTGGAACAGAACTTCCGCCGGATCGATGGCATCGCCGGCGCCACCATCATGGGCGACGGCAGCGTCGCCCTGATCCTCGACGTCGACGCCCTGCCGGGCCTGGCGCAACAACAAGGAGCAGCGCTGCATGAACTCCCCTAGTGCGGAACAGGCCGGGCAAACGGCCCAGGAGTACCTGACCTTCACCCTCGGCCGTGAGGAGTACGCCATCGACATACTCCGGGTGCAGGAAATTCGCGGCTACGACCAGGTCACCGCCATCGCCAACAGCCCGGCCTTCATCAAGGGCGTGATCAACCTGCGCGGCGCCATCGTTCCCATCGTCGACCTGCGCATCAAGTTCAACCTGGCCGACGTCGGCTACGACCAGTTCACCGTGGTCATCATCCTCAACGTCGGCCGGCGCATCGTCGGCGCGGTGGTGGACTCGGTGTCCGACGTGATCGCCCTCGGCCGCGAAGAGATCAAGCCGCCGCCGGAATTCGGCGCCAGCTTCGATACCGAATACCTGCTGGGCCTTGCCACCGTGGCCGAGCGGATGCTGATCCTGGTGGATATCGAGAAGCTGATGACCAGCCGCGAAATGGCCCTGGTCGAAGCAGCCGCAGCCTGACACAAGGGGAAAATCCATGGGTCTGTTCAACGGAAAAGCACAAGCACAGCTTCGCGCGCAGCATCTGGCCGGCCTGATCCAGGCCCTGGCCGACGGCAACCTCGATCAACCCATAGGCCAGAGCGACGACCCCATCTGGACGCAGGTCTATGACGGCCTCGCGCGCCTGCAGAAGGGGCTGCGCCAGCAACAGGCGGAAGCCGTGCAGACCGAGGCGCTGGACAAGGCCCTGGTGGAAATGACCCGCCAGCACAGCGACGGCTGGATCGACCAGATCATCCCGGTGGAGCGCCTTTCCGGCACCCAGGCACGCATCGCCACCGGCATCAACGAGCTGGTGGCCGCGCACATTGCGGTGAAGATGCAGGTGGTGCGGGTGGTCACCGCCTACGGCAACAGCGACTTCAGCCGCGACATGGACCGCCTGCCGGGCAAGAAGGCACAGATCACCGAAGCCATCGACGGCGTGCGCGACCGCCTCCAGGCCGCCGCCCGGGCCGCCGCTGAGAACACCCGGATCAAGAGCGCCCTGGACAATTGCAGCACCAACGTGATGATCGCCGACGGCGATCGCACCATCATCTACATGAACAAGACCGTCACCAGCATGCTGCAGAACGCCGAGGCGGACCTGCGCAAGGCACTGCCCAGCTTCTCGGTCAGCAAGTTGCTGGGCGGCTCGATCGACCAGTTCCACAAGAACCCCGAGCACCAGAAGCGCCTGCTCGCCACCTTCACCAGCACCTTCAAGACGCAGATCGAAGTCGGCGGGCGGACCTTCGGCCTGGTGGCCAACCCGGTCATCAGCGACAGCGGCGAGCGTCTGGGCTCGGTGGTGGAATGGGCCGACCGCACGGCGGAGGTCCAGGTCGAGCGCGAAGTGGCCGCGCTGGTCGGCGCCGCGGCGGCCGGCGACTTCTCCAAGCGCATCAGCGAAGAAGGCAAGAGCGGCTTCATCCTCAACCTCGCCAGCGGCCTGAACAGCCTGGTGGACACCGCCGACAAGGGCCTCAAGGATGTCTCGCGGATGCTCGGCGCCCTCGCCCAGGGCGACCTCTCGCAAAGCATCAGCGCCGACTACCAGGGCACCTTCGGTGAGCTAAAGGATTACTCCAACGAAACCGCGCAGAGCCTGTCACGCATGCTCGGGCAGATCCGCGAGGCCGCCGACACCATCAACACCGCCGCCGGCGAAATCTCCAGCGGCAACGCCGAACTCTCCACCCGCACCGAGCAGCAGGCCTCCAGCCTGGAAGAAACCGCTTCGAGCATGGAGGAACTGACCAGCACGGTGAAACTCAACGCCGAGAACGCGCGACAGGCCAACTCCCTGGCGGTGAACGCCTCGGAAGTGGCCACCGAGGGCGGCAACGTGGTGCAGAAGGTGGTCAGCACCATGACCGCCATCAACGAGTCGGCTCGGAAAATCGCCGACATCATCGGCGTTATCGACGGCATCGCCTTCCAGACCAACATCCTCGCCCTCAACGCCGCAGTGGAAGCCGCCCGCGCCGGCGAGCAGGGCCGCGGCTTCGCCGTGGTGGCGGCCGAGGTGCGCACCCTGGCGCAGCGCTCGGCGGCGGCGGCCAAGGAGATCAAGACGCTGATCTCCGACTCGGTGAGCAAGGTAGAAAACGGCAACACCCTGGTGGCCCAGGCCGGCCAGACCATGAGCGACATCGTCATCGCCATCAAGCGGGTCACTGACATCATGGCCGAGATCGCCGCCGCCTCCACCGAACAGAGCCGCGGCATCGAGGAGGTCAACGGCGCAGTGAACCAGATGGACGAGATGACCCAGCAGAACGCCGCCCTGGTGGAACAGGCCGCCGCGGCCGCCGAAGCCCTGCAGGAACAGGCCGGCCTGATGGCGCAGTCGGTGGCGGTGTTCAAGCTGGACCCGGCCCACGCCGGCCAGCCTTCCGCCGCCCGCAGTGGCACCCGTCAGGCCCCGGCGGCGCGGCAGCAGCGGGCCGCCGGGCGCCCGGCACGGAGCAAGGAAGAGGAATGGGAAGAGTTCTAGCAGTCGGCTGACGATGCTCCCCCCGGCACCCTGGCGCCGGGGGTTTCCGAGGTAACGCGATGAACGCGCTGGTTCTGGGCGAACACGAGTTCGGCTACAACGACCACGACTTCGAGCAGGTGCGCAGCCGGCTCTATCGCCGTGCCGGGATCAGCCTGGCCGCCAGCAAGCGGCAGATGGTCTACAGCCGCCTGGCGCGACGCCTGCGCCGGCTCGAGTTGCCATGCTTTTCCAGCTACCTGGCCTACCTCGACCAGCACCCCGAGGAATGGCAGCCCTTTATCAATTGCCTGACCACCAACATCACCGCCTTCTTCCGCGAACGGCACCACTTCGCGCATCTCGCCGCCCTGGCCAGCGAACCCCAGCGCCGAGGCCGGCCACTGCGCTTCTGGTCAGCCGCTTCCAGCACCGGGGAAGAGCCCTACTCCATGGCGATCGCCCTGCACCAGGCCCTGGGCGACCGCGCCCAGGGCGTGCAGATCATCGCCTCGGACATCGACACCGGCGTGCTGGAAACCGCGCGGCGTGGCGTCTATTCGCTGGAGCGCATCGACCAGTTGGAGCCTGAGCTGAAGAAGCGCTACTTCCAGCGCGGCACCGGCAGCAATTCCGGCCTGGCGCGTGTGGTCCCGGAGTTGCGGCAGATGGTGGAGTTCCGCCGCATCAACCTGCTGGATGTGGACTGGCGCCTGCCCGGCGGCTTCGACGGGATCTTCTGCCGCAACGTGATGATCTACTTCGACAAGACCACCCAGTCCCAGCTTCTGGAGCGCATGGTGCGGCTGCTGCGGCCGGACGGTCTATTCTTTGCCGGGCACTCGGAGAGCTTTGTCCAGGCCAGCCATGTGGTGAAGCTGGTCAGCCGCACCGTCTACAGGCCCATTACAGGAGTTCCGGCATGAAAGGAGAAACCGCAGGCGCCATCGCCGCCAATCGCTACTTCGACCCCGACTACCAGCTGCCGGCAGTCAAGGTGCTGCCAGGCGAGTACTACGTCACCAGCGAAGACCAGGTGCTGGTCACCGTGCTCGGCAGCTGCCTGGCCGTCTGCCTGTTCGACCACCAACGCGGCATTGGCGGCATGAACCACTTCCTGTTGCCCGAGACCGGCCGAGGCAGCGGGCTGGCCAGCGCCGTCACCCACCACGGGGTGCGCATCATGGAACAGCTCATCGAGGAGATGCTGCGCCAGGGCGCCCGCCGCCACCAGCTGGAAGCCAAGGTGTTCGGCGCCGGCAACCTGCCCAACGACCTGCTGCGCCACGACGCCACCCTGCGCACCGTGGAATTCGTCCACAGCTACCTGGACACCGAAGGCATTCCCCTGCTGGGCGAGGATGTGCTGGGCGCATACGCGCGCAAGATCTACATCTTCCCGTCCAGCGGCAAGGTGCTGCTGAAGAAGCTCAGGAGCCTGCACAACGACACCATCCTGCAGCGCGAACTGGAATACATCCTCTACCTCAAGCGCGGCGAAGCGTTGGGCCCCTACGACCTGTTCAAGGAGTGAACGCGTGGCGATCAAGGTCCTGGTGGTGGACGACTCCGCGCTGATCCGCAGCCTGCTCAGCGAGATCGTCCGCGCCGACGCCGAACTGCAACTGGTGGGCGTGGCGCCCGACGCTTTCGCCGCCCGCGACCTGATCAAGCAGCATTCGCCCGACGTCATCACCCTGGACGTGGAAATGCCGCGCATGGACGGCCTGACCTTCCTCGACAAGCTGATGAAGGGCCGGCCGACGCCCGTGGTGATGATTTCCTCCCTCACCGAGCGCGGTTCGGAGGCCACCCTGCGCGCCCTGGAGCTGGGCGCCATCGACTTCGTCGCCAAGCCGAAGCTGGGCATCGCCGAAGGCATGCAGGCCTATGCCGAGGAGATCCGCGCCAAGCTCAAGGTGGCCGCCCGCGCGCGCATGGTCCGGCGCAACCCGGCCACCGCGCAGCGCCCCGTGGAGCGAGGCCTGCCCATAGTCGGTACCGAAAAACTCATCGCCATCGGCGCCTCCACCGGCGGCACCGAAGCCATCAAGGATGTGCTGCTCGGCTTGCCGGCGGACAGCCCGGGCGTGGTCATCACCCAGCACATGCCGCCGGGCTTCACCCGCTCATTCGCCGCGCGGCTGGACCGCCTCTGCCGCATCAGCGTCTGTGAGGCCCGCGACGGCGACCGCATCCTCCCCGGCACCGCCCTCCTCGCCCCCGGCGGCCTGCACATGGAAGTGGCGCGCTCCGGCGCCAACTACGTGGCACGGCTATCGGAAGCCCCGCCGGTCAATGGCCACCGCCCGGCCGTGGATGTGATGTTCAACAGCGCCGCCCGCTGCGCCGGGCGCAACCTGATCGCCGCCCTGCTCACCGGCATGGGCAAGGACGGCGCCCGCGGCCTGCTGGAAATCCGCGAGTCCGGCGGCTACACCGTCGCCCAGGACGAAGCCAGTTGCGTGGTCTATGGCATGCCCCGGGAAGCCGCCGAGATAGGCGCGGCGGAAGCGGTGCTGCCGCTGGAGGAGATAGGCCCGGCGCTGCTGGCGCAGGCCAGGAAAAGAGGGAGTGGCAACAGGGTGTGAGGCTCTGCGCGAGACTTACTTCCCTCACCCCCGGCCCCTCTCCCGAAGGGAGAGGGGTGACTCACGGCTCAGCCATCTCGCGGACTGCCCCCTCTCCCTCAGGGAGAGGGCTGGGGTGAGGGAAACCCGGTCCCGCTCGCTGCCTGGACCCTCAGGTCGGCAACACCCCACGCTGGCGCGACATGGTAAGGGCCAGGTCCTCGATCATGTCCTCCTGCCCACCCACGGTGCCGCGACGGCCCAGTTCCACCAGCAGCTCGCGGGCCTGGATGCCGTACTTCTGCTCGGCGCGCTTGGCGAACAACAGGAACGAGCTGTAGACGCCGGCATAGCCCAGGGTCAGGGCATCGCGGTCGACGCGGATCGGCTGGTCCATCATCGGCACCACCAGGTCCTCGGCCACGTCCATGATCTTGTAGAGGTCGATGCCGGTCTGCACGCCCATGCGCTCCAGCACCGCCACGAACACCTCCAGCGGGGTGTTGCCGGCGCCAGCGCCGAGGCCCGCCACCGAGCCGTCGATGCGCGCGGCGCCGGCCTCGATGGCCGCCAGGGAGTTGGCGATCGCCATGCCCATGTTGTGGTGGCCGTGGAAGCCCACCTCGACATTGGCATCCAGCCCGGCGCGCAGCACGCCGATCTTCTCGGTCACTTCGTCGGGCAGCATGTAGCCGGCCGAGTCGGTGCAGTAGATGCAGTTGGCGCCGTAGCTCTGCATCAGCCTTGCTTGTTCGAGCAATTTCTCGGCGCTGACCATGTGCGCCATCATCAGGAAGCCGACGGTGTCGAGACCCATCTTCGCCGCCATGCCGATGTGCTGGCCGGAGACGTCGGCCTCGGTGCAATGGGTGGCGACGCGGATGGTGGACACGCCGCAGTCGTGGGCCATCTTCAGGTGGTCGACCGTGCCGATACCCGGCAGCAGGAGGGCGGAAACCTTGGCCTGCTTGAGCTTGGGAATCACCGCGTCGAAGTACTCCTCGTCGCTGTGGGCCGGGAAGCCGTAGTTCAGCGAGGAGCCGCCCAGGCCGTCGCCGTGGGTGATCTCGATCAGCGGCACGCCGGCGGCGTCGAGGCCGGTGGCCACCGCGACCATCTCGTCCAGGCTGATCTGGTGGCGCTTGGCATGCATGCCGTCGCGCAGGCTCATGTCGTGCAGGCGCACGCTCTTACCTTGAAGGTTCATGGGGTATCTCCAATCAACGGGCTGGGAGCGTCAGGGCGCCCTTGTGGGCTTCTTCGGCGAACATCTCGGCGGTGCGCAGGCCGGCGGCGGTCATGATGTCCAGGTTGCCGGCGGACTTGGGCAGGAAGTCGCCCAGGCCTTCTACCTCGATGAAGATCGACACCTTGCGGCCGTCGAACACCGGGCCGTTGATCAGCTTGTAGCCCGGCACGTAGCGCTGCACTTCCTTGACCATGTGCAGCACCGAGGCACGGATTTCCGCCTGGTCCGGCTCACCTTCGGTGAGGCAGTGGATGGTGTCGCGCATCATCAGCGGCGGTTCGGCCGGGTTGATCACGATGATGGCCTTGCCGCGCTTGGCGCCGCCGATTTTCTCCACGGCACCGGCGGTAGTGCGGGTGAACTCGTCGATGTTCTGCCGGGTGCCCGGGCCCACCGAGCGCGAGGACACGGTGGCGACAATCTCGCCATACTCCACCGGCTGCACGCGGGAGACCGCCGCCACCATGGGGATGGTGGCCTGGCCGCCGCAGGTGACCATGTTGACGTTCAGCGCCAGCTTGGCCGCATGCTCCTTGAGGTTCACCGGCGGCACGCAGTAGGGGCCGATGGCCGCCGGGGTGAGGTCGATCATGATCACGCCAAGCTCGTTGAGCTTGCGGCTGTTCTCCGCATGCACATAAGCCGAGGTGGCGTCGAAGGCGATGCGGATATCGTCGTCCAGCACATGGGGCAGCAGGCCGTCGACACCCTCTGACGTGGTCTTCAGGCCGAATTCGGCGGCACGCTTGAGGCCTTCGGAAGTCGGGTCGACGCCCACCATCCACACCGGTTCGATCCATTCCGAACGGCGCATCTTGATCAGCAGGTCGGTACCAATATTGCCCGGCCCGATGATGGCCGCTTTCAGTTTCTTGCTCATCTCCATTCCCCCGGAGTCAGGCGCAGAAGGACACCCGGGCGCTGCCCAGGCCATCGATGGTCAGTGAGAATTCGTCGCCGGAGCGGGCCGGTTCCAGCGGCACCAGCGAGCCGGAGAGGATGATTTCCCCGGCCTTGAACGGGATGCCGAAGGCACCCAGGGTGTTGGCCAGCCAGGCCACCGCGGTGAGCGGGTTGCCCTGCACCGCCGAGCCCAGGCCTTCGCTGATCTTTTCGCCGTTCTTGAATACCTGCATGCGCAGGTTCGGCAGGTCCAGCTCGCGCGGGTCGCGCGCCTCGCGGCCGATCACGAAGACTCCGCAGGAGGCGTTGTCGGCCACGGTGTCCTGGATGCGGATCTTCCAGTCGTGGATGCGCGAGTCGACGATCTCGAAGCAGGGCATCACGCATTCGGTGGCGTCCAGCACGTCCTGCTCGGTGACGCCGGGGCCCACCAGGTCGTGCTTGAGCTTGAAGGCAATCTCGCCCTCGGCGCGGGGCTGGATCAGGCGATTGGCGGAGAGGGAAATCTCCGCCCCGTCGTCGAACCACATCTCGCGGGTGATGAAGCCGAAGTCCGGCTGGTGCACGTTGAGCATGCGCTGCACGGCCTCGGAGGTGACGCCGATCTTCTTGCCGACTATGGCGTCGCCCGCCGCCACGCGGCGCTCGATGCTGTAGAGGGAAATGCGGTAGGCGTCCTCGATGGTGATTTCCGGCCAGCGGTCGGTCAGGGGGGCCAGGGTCTGGGCCTTCAGCAGGGCCTGGTAGAGCTCTTCACCGTACTGGCGTTGCAGGGCTTCGCTCATGGCCGGCCCTCCGCGAGGAAGTCCAGGCAGGTGCGGTTGAACAGCTCGCGGTGCTCCACCATCACCCAGTGGCCGCATTCGCTGAGCATCACGAAACGGATGTTGCGACAGGCCTCCAGCATGGTCTGGGCGCCGGAGGATGGGCAGAACTTGTCGTTCATGCCCCAGAAGCCGAGGATCGGGCAGGCCAGCTCGGACAGGCGCGCGGCCATGTTCGGCACCTGCATGGTGCTGAGCACGCAGCGCGGCTGCTGCTGCACCACGGCAACGCGCTCGTTGACGGTTTCATCGCTGATCAGGCTCGGGTCGAAGAGCTGCAGCCCGAGCAGGCGGCGCATGCCGTCGGCGTCGTTCAGCTCGCCGTTGGCAAAGGCCGCGCCCATCTTCTGGATGCCTTCCATCTGCAGGTAGTACTGCTCCTTCTCCATCAGTCCGCCGGGGGCCATCAGCACCAGGCGGCTGACGCGCTGCGGCGCATCCAGCGCCAGCTTGATGGCGATGGCGCCGCCCAGGGAGTTGCCCACCAGCACGCAGCGCTGGATATCCAGGGCGTCCAGCAGACCGGTCAGGGCGTCGACGAAGAAGTCCAGGCTGTAGGTGGTTTCCGGCTTGTCGGAACGGCCGTAGCCCGGCAGGTCCGGGACGATGGCGCGGTAGCCGAAGCTGGCAAACACCGGGTAGTTCTGCTTGAAGTTGCTGTGGCCGCTGGCGCCGGGGCCGCTGCCATGGATGAAGACCACCGGCTCGCCCTCGCCGGCCTCCAGATAGTGCAGGCGCAGGCCATCCGGCAGCGTGACGAATCGCCCTTGCGGTAGCGCGTCCATGGGACTCTCCTCGGCTTGTAGTTGTGTCGGGATTATTCGGGCGGGCCGGGCGGGCAACATCGTCCGAGAGGACTAGCAACCGCAGCGGGCTGTTTCCTGTGGGCTGATTTTCTGTGGGGGCGAATTCATTCGCTAAGCAGACCGCAGGTCTGCCCTGCAAGGCCCCAGGGGCAGCTGCGCTGCCCGTAGCGAATGAATTCGCCCCCACAAGGAGTCCCTCCACAAGATCTCTGCCCCGCATCGCCCCTAGTCCTCTCGGACGTGGGCGAATCGCCGTGCAATCCCTAGCCTCTCCCCATCGAGAACCGACAAGCGAGGCAGCCATGGGCGACCCGATGGATTTCAGCGGCAAGGTGGTACTGGTGACCGGTGGCGGCAAGGGTGTGGGGCGCGGCATCAGCCAGCGCTTCCTCGAACGCGGCGCCCAGGTGGTGATCTGCGGGCGCAACGCCCCGGAGGAGCTGCCGGCCCACAATGGCCGCGAAGCGGCGTTCCTGCCCTGCGACGTGCGCGACCTGGACCAGTTGCAGGGCCTGGTGGATGCCATTGCCGAGCGCTTCGGGCGCCTGGACGTGCTGGTCAACAACGCCGGCGGCGCACCTCATGCGGATGCCGCCACGGTTTCACCGCGCTTCTCCGAATCCATCATCCGCCTCAACCTGCTGGCCCCGCTCAACCTCTGCCAGCTGGCCAACCGGGTGATGCAGGAGCAGGTCGAAGGCGGCGTCATCATCAATATCTGCAGCGTCAGCGCCATCCGCCCCTCCCCCGGTACCGCCGCCTATGGCGCCGCCAAGGCCGGACTGCTCAACCTGACCCGCTCGCTGGCAGTGGAGTGGGCGCCGAAGGTGCGGGTGAACGCGGTGACTGCTGGGCTGATCCTCACCGAGCAGGCCGAGATGCATTACGGCGATGCCGAGGGCGTGGCGCGGGTGGCCGCCAGCATTCCCCTGCAACGCATGGCCAGCCCTGGCGATATAGGCGATGCCTGCCTGTACCTGGCGTCACCCATGGCCGGGTACGTGAGCGGCGTGGATATCTGTGTGCATGGCGGTGGGGAGAATCCGGCGTTCCTGGAAGCGGCGGGAGTGAATTGAGAAGCCGATGGGTATCGCTCCGCTCCACCCATCCTACGGAGTGCCACGTAGGATGGGTGGAGCAACGCGATACCCATCAGGTCCGCGCAGCGGACTCCACCATCGAATGCGCCCTGAAGGCCGTCTCGACTATCTTCCACTGCCCATCGATGCACCGGTAACGGTCCTGGTAGACCCCGCCCAGCTGCCGCGTGGCGCCGGTTTCCGCGTCCAGGTTGAAGTAGTACAGCGCCCAGCGCGCCTTGGCTTCGTCCTCGGCAACCAGCTCGATCTCCGGGTTGGCGCCGTGATGCAGGTCGATCACCCGCTCGTTGCAAGCCAGCGATTCGTAGAGCGCGACGAAGCTGTCGCGGTCCCCGAAGGAGCCGACGGGGCCGTAGTCGATGGCGATCTCGCCTTCGGCGAAGCAGTCGCGGATCGCCGCCACCTGCTTCAGGTCGCAGGCGTTGAGGTAGCGGTGCTTGAGCTGGCGGATGGCCTCGACGGCTTCGAGGCGGGCAATGCGTTGTTCCAGGTTCATGGCTGTTCCCTCGCGATCATGTTGGCTTCGCCCCAATAGGCTTTCATGGAGCGGATTCGGCCGTCGGCGTCGAACTCCATCACATCGATCACCTCGATGGTGCTGAGGCGACCGCCCCAGTCGAGGTCGACGCAAAAGGGCACGGCGCCGCAGCCGCGGGTGGCGCGGATCGAACCGTCGAGGCGGGCGGTGGCGTCCAGGCGCCCCAGCCCCTCGCGGTAGAAGCGCGCGATGGCCTCGATGCCCACGTAGGGCGGCTTGCCCACCGGGTCCTCGACCACCGCGTCCGCTGCATACAGGGCGAGGATGCCGTCGATATCGACGGCACTCACCAGTTCCACATAGCGGGCGAGTGTCGCCCGCACCTGCTGTTCACTGATCATCGAGATGCTCCTCAGGCCACTTCGAACAGGGCGGCAGCGCCCATGCCGCCGCCGATGCACATGGTCACCACCACGTAACGCAGACCGCGGCGCTTGCCCTCGATCAGCGCGTGGCCGACCATCCGCGCGCCGGACATGCCGAACGGGTGGCCGATGGAGATGGCGCCGCCGTTGACGTTCAGGCGCTCGTCGGGAATCCCCAGGGTGTCGCGGCAGTGGATCACCTGGCAGGCGAACGCCTCGTTCAGCTCCCAGAGGCCGATGTGGTCCATCTTCAGGCCGTGACGCTTGAGCAGCTTGGGAATGGCATAGACCGGGCCGATGCCCATCTCGTCAGCGTTGCAGCCGGCCACCGCCAGGCCGCGGTAGATGCCGAGGGGCTCCAGGCCACGGCGCTCGGCCATCTGCGCGCTCATCAGCAAGGATGCCGAAGCGCCGTCGGAGAGTTGCGAGGCGTTGCCGGCGGTGATGAAGCGGCCGGCGCTGGTCCACTGGCCGCCCTGCCACACCGGCTCCAGCGCCTGCAGGCTTTCGCGGGTGGTGTCGGCACGGTTGCATTCGTCGCGGGTCAGGGTCACAGATTCGTGGCGGCTCTCGCCCGTAGCCTTGTCCAGCACCAGCTTGCGCACGGTGAGCGGCGCGAGTTCCGCGTCGAACAATCCGGCGCTCTGCGCCAGCGCGGTACGCATCTGGCTGTGGTAGCTGTACTCGTCCTGGGCCTCGCGGGAGATGCCATAGCGTTCGGAAACGATCTCCGCCGTTTCGATCATCGGGATATAGGCGCGCGGGTCGTGTAGCAGCACCGCTTCGGACTGGTTGCGGTAGCTGTTCTTGTGCTTGTTCTGCACCAGGGAGATGGACTCCAGGCCACCGGCCACGGCGATGTCGATCTCGTCGCACATGATGCTCTTGGCAGCCAGGGCGATGCTCATCAGGCCCGAAGAGCACTGGCGCTCCACCGCCATGCCGGAGACGCTGTTCGGCAGGCCGGCGGCCACCGCGCAGAGGCGACCGAGGTTATAGGCCTGGGTGCCCTGCTGGGCGGCGGCGCCCATGATCACGTCGTCCACCTCGCCCGGTTCGATGCCGGCGCGGCGCACCGCCTCGCGCACTACATGGCCGCCCATCAGCGGCGCCTCGGTGTCGTTGAAGGCCCCACGGAAGGCCTTGCCGATGGGGGTACGGGCGGTGGAGACGATTACGGCTTCTTTCATCTGGTTGTCCTCGAATTCATTGGCCTGCTGGGGCCTCTTTTTGTGGGGGCGAATTCATTCGCTAAGGGCAGCGCAGCTGCCCCGTTTGGCCTCGCAGGGCAGACTTGCGGTCTGCATAGCGAATGAATTCGCCCCCACAGGAAAAGCAAAGGCAGGCCTCAGCCCGCCGGGTAGTAGCGGCTGATGGTGTCCACCACACAGCCGGGACGCTCTTCTCCCTCGATCTCCACGCTGACGCGGATGGTGGCCTGCACCCCGCCCTTCACTTCCTCGGCGGCCACCAGCTGGGCGCTGCCGCGTACCCGACTGCCGGCGCGCACCACGTTGGGGAAGCGCACCTTGTCGCAGCCGTAGTTCACCCCCATGGAAATGCCGCGTACCTCGACAATCTGCGGCAGGAACAGGTTGACCAGGGCCAGGGTCAGGTAGCCGTGGGCAATGCAGGCACCGAAGGGGCCGCTGGCGGCGCGAGCCGGGTCGACGTGAATCCACTGGTGATCGCCGGTGGCTTCGGCGAACTGGTCGATGCGCGACTGCTCCACGCTGATCCAGTCGCTGTGGCCGAGTTGCTCGCCGACGCGTTCCAGCAGGGCGAAGGGAGTGTCGAAAATGACCGCCATGCTCAGGCCCTCTGGCTGGAGACCGACAGCACTTCGCCGGTCATGTAGGAGCTGTAGTCGCTGGCCAGGAACATCATCACGTTGGCCACTTCCCAGACTTCGGCGGCGCGGCCGAAGGCCTCGCGCGAGGCGAGCTGGTCGAGGAGTTCCTTGGGCGCGGATTTCTTCAGGAAGTCGTGCAGGGCGATGCTCGGGCTCACCGCGTTGATGCGGATGCCATGCTCGGCAGCTTCCACCGCCGCGCAGCGGGTCAGTGCCATCACCCCGGCCTTGGCCGCGGCGTAGTGGCTCTGCTCCTTCTGCGCACGCCAGCCGAGCACCGAGGCGTTGTTGACGATCACGCCCCGCTGGCGCTCCATCATCTTCGGCAGCATGGCGCGGGTCATGCGCATGGTGCCGGTGAGGGTCACGTCCAGCACCCGGTTCCACTCCTCGTCGCTCATCTCCACCAGCAAGCGGGAGCCGCCCATGCCGGCGTTGTTGATCAGCACATCGACGCCGTCCAGGTCACGTTCGGCGGCGGCCACCAGGGCCTGCACCTGTTCTTCCGAGGTGACGTTGCACTCGCGGGTGTAGACCCTGTCCAGCCCGGTGGCTTCGCGGATCTTCAGGGCCGCTTCCTGCAGACGGCCTTCGTGGATGTCGCTGATCATCAGCGCCCGGCAGCCTTCCTCGGCGGCACGCAGGGCGGCGGAGTAGCCGATGCCGGCGCCGGCCGCGGCGGTAATCAGCACCG
The DNA here is from genome assembly GCF_029871205.1 of Pseudomonas sp. BN417. Classification (GTDB taxonomy): domain Bacteria; phylum Pseudomonadota; class Gammaproteobacteria; order Pseudomonadales; family Pseudomonadaceae; genus Metapseudomonas. The sequence goes on from NZ_SSOJ01000145.1 coordinate 39,363, forward strand.
ACTTGCCGCGCAGCAGGCCATGGCCGGGAACGTAGTTGGGAATGTTCATGCAAGGTCCTCGAATCAGGCGCGCACGCGCGGCTCGCGGGGCATGCCCAGCGCGCGTTCGGCGATGATGTTGCGTTGGATTTCGTTGGTGCCGCCGTAGATGGTGTCGGAGCGGCTGAAGAGGAACATCGACTGCAGGCGGCCCAGCTCGTAGGGACCGCCTTCCAGCAGCTCGGCGTCCGGGCCGAGCACGTCCATGGCCAGCTTGCCCAGGTCGACGTGCCAGTTGGCCCAGCACAGCTTGTAGATCATCGCCTCGCGGCGCAGCGAGCCGTCCTGGGCACCGGAAAGCATGCGCAGGGAGTTGTAGCGCAGGATGCGCAGCCCGCCCCAGGCTTCGGCGATGCGCTGGCGCAGCAGCGGGTCGCGGTCGGCGCCGTTGGCCTTGGCAATGCGGATGATTTCTTCCAGTTCGTTCTGGAACAGCATCTGCTGGCCGAGTGTAGACACGCCGCGCTCGAAACCGAGCAGGGCCATGGCGATCTTCCAGCCATCGCCGGGCGCGCCGAGGATATTGGTGGCGTCGGTTTCGGCATCATCGAAGAACACCTCGTTGAACTCCGAGGTGCCGGTGAGCTGCTCGATCGGGCGCACCGTGATGCCGGACTGGGCCATGGGCACCAGCAGGAAGGACAGGCCCTGGTGGCCGACGCTGCCCGCTGTGGTGCGGGCAATCACGAAGCACCACTCGGACTCGTGGGCGAGCGAGGTCCAGACCTTCTGCCCGCTGATGCGCCATTTGCCGCTGGCTTCGTCCAGCACCGCGCGGGTCTTCACGTTGGCCAGGTCCGAGCCGGCACCCGGTTCGGAATAACCCTGGCACCAGAATTCGGTGCCGGCGACTATCCCCGGCAGCAGCCGGCGCTTCTGCTCCTCGGTGCCGAACGCGGCGATGGTCGGCCCGGCCAGGCCTTCGCCTATGTGGCCCATGCGCCCCGGCCCGCCGACGCGGGCGTATTCCTCGTGGAAGATCACCTGCTGGCTGATGGACAGGCCGCGCCCGCCGTGCTCCTTCGCCCAGCCGACGCAGGTCCAGCCACCTTCGGCGAGCTTGCGCTCCCAGGCCTTGCGCTCCTCGGGGAAGCTGTGTTCGTCCCCCGGCCCGCCGCGAAAGCGCAACGGCTCGAACTCGCCGCACAGGTTGTCCGCCAACCAGCTGGCGACCTCGAGGCGGAAGGCTTCATCGGCCTCACTGAAACTGATCTTCATGCGATTTCCCCCAGGAGGGCGGCGGCGATGCGCTCGCGGTGCCAGGACGGCGCGCCGAGGAAGGCCTCGCTGGCCCGGGCGCGCTTGAAATAGAGGTGCGGGTCGTATTCCCAGGTGAAGCCGACGCCACCGTGCAACTGGATGGACTCCGCCGCGCAGTGGAAGAAGGCTTCCGAGCAGCGCGCCTTGGCCAGGGCAGCGGCCAGGGGCAGTTCGCCGGCGACCGCGGCCTCGCCATTGGCCGCCAGGGCTTCCTCGGCCACACAGGCGGCGTAGTAGGCGGCGGAGCGTGCGCACTCCACCTCCAGCATCATGTCGGCGGCGCGGTGCTTGATAGCCTGGAAGCTGGCGATGGCGCGGCCGAACTGCTGGCGCTCGGCGACGTAGGCCAGGGTCAGGTCGAGGGCCTGCTGGGCGCCGCCGGTCTGCTCGGCGGCCTGGGCCGCACAGGCCAGCTGCAGGACCTTCTCCAGCAACTCGCCACCCTGCCCCGGCGCGCCCAGGCGGGCATCGGCCTGCACATAGACCTGCTGCAGGCTCACCTCGGCGAGCTTGCGGGTCTGGTCCAGGGTGGGCGTGAGGCGACGGCTGATGCCGGCGGTGTCGGCCGGCACGGCAAACAGGCTGACGCCCTCGCTGTCGCGAGCGGCGACGATCAGCAGGCCGGCGCTGTGGCCATCCACCACCTGGCGCAGGGTGCCGTCGATCACGAAACCGCTGCCCTCGGCACGGACGCTGGCCTGCACCGCGTCCAGGCCGTTGCGGTTGTTGCTCGCCCAGGCCAGGGTGGCGGTCAGGCTGCCCTCCGCCAGCTGCGGCAGCCAGCGCTGCTTCTGCGCCTGGTCGCCGCCCAGCAGCAAGGCCGGGGTGGCCAGGCAGGCGCTGGCGAAAAAGGGTGAACAGAGCAGGCGCCGGCCCATCTGCTCCAGCAGGATGGCCAGCTCGACGAAGCCCAGGCCAAGGCCGCCGTACTCTTCGGGGATATGGATGGCCGGCCAGACCATCTCGGTGCACAGGCGCTGCCAGAGCGCGGGGTCATGGCCCAGCTCGCTGGCCATGGCCGCCCGCACGGCGGCGGAGTCGGATACATCCGCGAGAAAGCTCTCGGCGGACTCGCGGATCATCTCCTGCTCATCGCTGAACGCGAATTCCATAAGGCTGCCTTCTTGTCGTTCTGGGGGCGCGCGCCCCCGGTGGGGAGGAGTCTGGCGGCTTGCTCGAGGCGGGGAATCGTCCGGATGGACGACGAGAGGAACGGCCGTTGTGGCGGGGTAAATCTGTAGGGGCGAATTCATTCGCCAAGGGCAGCAAAGCTGCCCAAGTAGGATGGGTCGAGCGGCGTTCCGTGAGTGCAGTGAAACCCAACGCGGGGCCTCGCAGGCAATGAAGGCCCGGTGGCCTGTATGGCGGGCATGCGCCTAGGCGAGACAGTTGAACGACGTGCGAAGAAATGGATTGGCACGAAATTAAAATGCCACCTAATCGCACCTTATGACCTATAAGATGTCATCAAGCGAACGTAATACGCTTTTAATCTAACCATTAACGTGTATTAGATGACATCTTATGCAGCATAGGATTCCTCCTGGTGAAACCTTATGAAAGACTACTTTCCCGTACAAAGCACATCCCTGCTGTACCGCGTCGCCCTACTGGTGAAAGAGGCGCGCCTGCGCATGGGCATACGACAGGCTGACCTTGCAGAGCAAGCCGGGATCTCCCTTCGTGCGATTCGGCATATCGAGGCTGGGAAAGCAGAGGGCGTTTCATTACGCGATTTCATGCTGGCGCTGTTTACCGTAGGGATTTCTGACAGGGTGTTCCAAGCACTGCTGGATGACCCCGCATTCGATGCCGATTTTCTGGAAACCAATGCCAACAAGCGTGTACGACTACCGCGTAGCAATGCAGAGGACTTCTGATGCCCAGTGCCTACATCTACATGGAGTGCCCGATCACGGGTGCGACAGTGACCTTAGGCAGGCTTACCTTGGACGGTGGCATCGGCACATTCCTCTATGCGCCGGAGGCAGTTGAGGGCAAGTACTGGGTGCCGGACCCGATTCGGTTCCCGCTGTCCAGTCGCCCGATTACCGTGCTCAAAAATGGCGGTGTGCCCGGATTCATCGACGATGCGATGCCTGACGGTTGGGGGGAGCGGTTGTTACGGCGCACACGCAACGGCGCGCTCGATCCGATTCAACTCCTGCTGTTGTCACCGAACGAGGATCGTGCAGGAAACATCATGGCCGGCGAGCAGCGTACGCCCAGGCCGGGTGTGGGCGAGAAGCCCATGAAAATGCTCGACGCCAAGGGGCTCGACCAATTCATAGAGGTCTGCGCGGCGATCTATGACAGCCAGCTGACCAATGAACAGCTGGAGGCGTTGAAAATACGGGATCAGCGCTCGGCAGTCGGTGGCGCAAGGCCGAAGCGCACATACCGTTTCGACCACAGGCTGATTTTGGCGAAGCCGCGCGATAAGTTCGATCACTACGACCTGCCGGCATTCGAGTACGCCTGCATGACCTTTGCGGCTCACAAGGGGATGAGCGTTGCCCGTACCGCCTTACATCGCAGCGAGAGAGGCAACACGCTCCTGGTCGAGCGATTTGACCGGAAGTGGTCTGAGGATCAGAAGAAATTTCACCGTATCCCAATGATGAGTGGTTTGACCCTGCTTGATGCCGAATGGCGTGTGCAAACCAAAAAGGGATGGATTTACGCCGCGCTGGCCGATGAGCTGTACCGCAGAGGTGCGCCAGATGCCGATCGGCAAGAGCTCTATCGGCGAATGGCGTACAACGCCCTGGTGGGGAATAGTGATGATCATCCCCGCAACCACGCGGTGATCTGGCAGGACGGAGTTTGGCGGCTCTCGCCCATGTACGACGTACTACCAGTGTTGGGAGAGGGCCCAGCACAGGGGCTCGCGATGGATGTTGGAATGAAAGGGCCCCTGTTGAGCCGAGGCAACCTGTTGAGTCACCACCAGCACTTTGCGCTGTCCGAGGAGACGGCGGCGGGTATTTTGGATGAGGTCGCAGCCTGGGAACCGGAATTGAAAGACCACTATGCGCAGCACTTGGCTGGAGCCGAGCTGGATGCCGCAGTGGAAGCAACCAGCGGAAAGAAACTGCTGACCTAAGCACTGAGCTGGGCGATCTGAAATGACAAAAATGGGGACCTTGGCTTCCCCTTTTCTGCATATCACCGGCCCCAATCGCGAATGAATTCGCTCCCACAACGCGCCCCGTATGTTGGTCTGAGCGCAGCGAGGCCCAACAACCCGCGCATCGCTCAACACCGTCGTAGGGTGGGCCACGCTCCACCAGTCTACCTTCCGGTAAAAGAGCGACGTCCTCCACGAGCCAGTTACGAATGGCAGTAAAGAGCTCAGCCCAACGCAACAGCATCGCCCGCACGACTACTTCCTACAGATTTTTCTGACTCTCTTTTCTCCAGCCTACAGAGAAATTTCCTACAGACCGTTAGCCTTGAGGCCCTACGCGCGCCATAGCTAGTGTCCCTCCGTCACGGTCAATCCCGTGGCTGGGTTTGGCGACCCGATACTGACAGGCGCGATAGCGCCATAAGGTGCTTGCGAGAACGGCGAACGTTCTTGCAGGTCCCCGCACGAATGCAGAAAAGCTGCATCGCTTTATGGCAGATCGCGCGGGGAGACCTTCGGGTCTGCCGGGTCCTGTTAGCCGGCTCGCCAACCCCGCGCGATTTGCCACCTACGTTTGGCGACTCAGGTGGCAACTCCCAAGCAACTAACAGGAGTTCTACCTATGCAAGACGCATATTCCCCTCTCGTTTTCTTCCACCATTCCCTCCGCCTGCGCGCCCTGATGGTCGATAACCAGCCCTGGTTCGTCGCCCATGACTTCGCCCGGTTGATCGGCGCCCCCGATGCCCAATCCGTGCTTGCGGCCCTGGAGCCACACGAGCAGCAGGCGCTCTGCCTCGAATACACCCGCGGCTTCCATGAAGACGTGACGGCGATCAGCGATATCGGTGCCTACAAGGCGCTGTTTCATTTCGGCGAGCCGGAGCATGGCGATATCGGTCGTTGGCTCAGCGAGGTGCTGGTGCCGACGCTGCATGACTATCACCGAGTGCCGGATGCGGCACCGTGCCGTTCCTTTATGAGTTGTGCGGGCCGGCAGATGGGTGTGGTGCGCTGGCAGGGCGAGGTCTGGGTGGCCTGGCGCGATCTGCCGGCCATGATGGCCTCGGGCAAGGAGGTGTCGGCATGAGCATCGATTTCGAGCAGCGTCGGTTGCGGGAGCTGTTGGACCGCCTGGATTCGCGGCTGCAAACGGTGCAGATGCTGGCCGAGGTCATCCTGGACAATGCGGCGTTAAGGGAGGGGATTCCCGGGCCCTATCTGAACAACATCAGGGAAAGTGCGCTGATGGATGCGGTGATTCATCTGTCCCGCAGCAACCTGGAGGATTTCTGGCAGTTGGTGAAGCTGGAGCAGTTGCCGTTGGGGAGTGGGTGATTGTGGGGTGTGGGTTGGCCCCTCTCCGGTGTTGGGGAGGGGCCTTGGTTTTTTGGGGCAACGGGGTTGCCCTTGGCGAATGAATTCGCCCCTACAGGGGTGGGGCTTTTCCCGGATTTCATCCGGGGGTACCAATGCCGCATGGCCCGTAGGATGGGGCGGGCGGCGCGCTGCGAGCTTGCAGTATCCATCAGCTCCACAGCATGGGTATCGCTCCGCTCCACCCATCCTACGAGTTGGCGAGAATCGTAGCCCGGATGCAATCCGGGAGCGGCGGTGGGATTTTTCCCGGATTGCATCCGGGCTACGCGCGTGGCGAGTTGCGCGGGGTGGGGATGGCGAAGGGCGGCATCGCATTGCATCACAGTGTGTCTGCACGGCATCGGGATACATGGGCATTGCACCGCCCCGGAAAACGACACAGGCCTGATACGTCGCGGTGTTCAACTGCTAGCGAGACATTGAAGGGGAGCGACCCGCCCCCGCCAATCGCTTGCAACGGGGACATCACCATGAAGATGGCATTGCAGAACCCGGCAATCAGCATCGTCGCTGGGTCGGCTGGTCGATCCTTCCGCTGCCGCTGCTGCAGTTCGGATTCACGAAGTGCTCAGAAAACGAGCAAATCCAGCCCATATATATCTAACAACCTGATTATTCCAGCTGACGGAAAAAGTCTTTCCAATTAGCGCAACTTCGCCGCAAAAATAATTTTAACTAATTGTTTTTATTGGCACTCACACAACTATCACTCACATCGATGGTAACCATCACGCTGCATCACTTCTTCATCGAAATCACATCAGTAACATGGGCCCCGTAGACGAATTCCACCCCCCTCTAACCAAGGTGACCAGAAATGAAAAAGCAAATCTTCGCCAGCCTGTTCATCGCCAGCCTGTCCGCCTCCGCTTTTGCACTGTCGGTTGCTGAGGGTGGTGCCGACCGCACTTCCGCCCACCGCGTTGCCGAAGGTGGCGCTGACCGCACCAGCATTCATCGCATTGCCGAGAATGGTTCCGAGCGTTCCGAGTCCCTGCGCGTTGCCGAAGGGGGTTCCGACCGCACCAAGGCCTTCGACGTGGCCGAAAACGGTTCCGAGCGCTCCGAGTCCCTGCGTGTAGCCGAAGGCGGTTCCGACCGTACCAAGGGCTTCGACGTGGCCGAGAACGGCTCCGAGCGTTCCCACTCCCTGCGTGTAGCCGAAGGCGGCTCTGATCGCACCAAGGCTTTCGAAGTAGCCGAAGGTGGCTCCGACCGTACCAAGGCTTTCGAAGTTGCCGAAGGTGGTGCCGACCGCACTGGCGCCAACCGCATCAGCTAACTTCCGGAGCAGTACAGAGGCAGGCAATTCATGATGTATGCACCTCGAAAGGCAGAAGGCGCCACATGTGGCGCCTTCTTTCTTTTTGCGGCCAGTAAAAGCCGATGGGGTGGGAGCGGCGCTTCTTTCTGTGGGGGCGATTTCAATCGCGAAGCGGACCGAAGGTTCGCCCTGCTGCCGCAACGGTGGCTCAGAGCTGGTAGATAGAAGAGCGCTATCCACCCTTGGGCTGGCAAATAGTAGCCCGGATGAAATCCGGGCTACTGACTGATGGGTTTCGCTTCGCTCTAGCCGAACGCCGCCCGCCGCATCCTACGGAGGGGCGTAGGGTGGACCACGCTTTACCGGTCCACCATCGGCGCACGGCATGGCAGAGACGGTGGAAATAGAAAGCGATTTCCACCCTTGTATCTCGACTATCGCTCTGTGATGGGGCGATAGTTCCCGACTGATCATCGGGGGAGGGTCAGGAAGCCGTTTCCACCCTAAGGCCTCGAGCCAGCAACGTAGATAGTGCTCCTGCCCTCCACACTCACTCGAATAGCTCGAACGGTATCCAGAGCCCACCTCAGGTGAGAGCTCGCATTCACAAGGTCGTGCCGAGTGCAGTGATGATCCTTCTGGAGAGATTGAGGAGTTCGCATGTCCGGCATCGTTGGCATTGACATTGCCAAGCACAGTTTCGATATCGCCACCCAGCAGGCCAACGGCAAGTACCGCACCAAAGCCAAGCTGGCCAATAGCGCGGCGGGTTTTCAGGTACTGCAGGAGTGGCTGCTCAAATACAGCGAACCAGGGGCCTGGATCGTGATGGAGGCCACGGGGACCTACCACGAGGCGCTGGCCGAATACTTCCATGGCTTGGGCTACCGGGTTTGCGTGACCAATCCGGCGCAGATTGCCCTCTATGCCCGCAGCCAACTGCAACGGGTGAAGACGGACCAGGTCGATGCCAAGCTGATTGCCGACTATGGCGCCCGGCACGTGGACGAGTTGCGTGCCTGGCGGCCCGAACCGCCGGCCATCCGCCGCCTGCGGGCCCTGGTACGGCGCCTGCAGGACCTCCAGGAGATTGCCCAGATGGAGCGCAATCGCTTGGACGTCGCCGATGTCAGTGTGCAGGACTCGATTCGTTCGGTGCTGCAACACATCGAACAGCAGATCGCCGAAACCTTGAAGGCGATTCAGGCGCACATTGACGACGATCCCGATTTACGGGGTAAGCGCGACTTGCTGACCAGTATCGACGGCGTCGCGGACAAGACTGCGGCCCTGCTTCTGGCCGAGCTGGGAGACCCGCTGCAATTCAAGAATGCCCGGGCCATCACGGCGTTTGCCGGGCTGAATCCGCAGCTGCGGGAGTCCGGCACCCAAAAGGCCTACGCCTGCATTTCCCGGATGGGCTCCAGCCGACTCCGCGCGGGTCTCTACATGCCGGCCATCGTTGCGCTGACCCACAACCCGGCGATCAAAGCGCTGGGACAACGCCTGCGAAGTCGAGGCAAGGCCGGGAAGCAGATCGTCTGCGCCGCGATGCGCAAGCTGCTGCACATCGCTTATGGCGTCCTGAAATCGGGCCAGCCTTTCGATGCAAAACTGGCCCTTGCGCACTAGGTTCCAAGACGGTATCTAC
>NZ_SSOJ01000146.1:0-48921 GCF_029871205.1 Pseudomonas sp. BN417
CATCCATGCCGCTCGTCCCCCTGCGCAACGCTTCCGCTCGGCCTGCTGACGGGGCAGAGTCGCCGCCCCACCTCTGCTGCACAGGTTCAGGCACTGACCAGGCATCAGGATTGCTGCGCCCTGTCAGGCGCGAGTCACCCCTCTACCCCTGGGAGAGGGGCGGGGGTGAGGGATGTATCAGGCAAGCGCGGAGGTCTGAAAGGCCCGTATTAGACGCTTCTATTCGGTGCTGCAACAGCTAACGCAGACATAGCGCCCCTACAAGAACAGTCCCGCCCTATGACTGCGGCTAGCCGTTCAAGCGGTTACGCCCGTCCTGCTTGGCCTGGTACAGCGCGCTGTCCGCCCGGGCGATCAGGCCTTGCAGGCTGTCCGGCTTGCACATTTCGGCCAGCCCGATGGAAACGGTCACGCCGGGCAGCACGCCCAGGGGCGAATAGAAGGAAGGGATCTGCTCCAGGCTGCTGCGCAGGCGCTCGCCGATGGCGCGGGCCTCGCGGCAATTCATTTCCGGCAGGAGGATGACGAACTCCTCGCCGCCATAGCGGGCCATGCTGTCCTTGGGCCGCAACTGGTTGCGCAAGGTGTGGGCCACCAGGCAGAGGGCGTAGTCACCGGCCAGGTGGCCGTGGCGGTCGTTGTAGCCCTTGAAGTGATCGACATCCAGCATGAGCATCGACAGCGGCTGGCCGTTGAAGGCGCAGCGGGTGCTTTCGCGCTGGTAGATGTGCTCCAGCCAGCGGCGGTTGAAGAGCCCGGTGAGGGTGTCGATCTTGGCGTTCTGCTCGGTATCGAGAATGATCCGGTTGCCCTGGCGAACCCGGTCGCAGAGCAGCTCCAGGAGGTTCTGCATCACCTGCGGTGCCTGCTGGAACAGCCCCACCAGGGCCTGACGATGCAGGCGCAGCACGCTGGTGGGCTCGCTGGCCACTACATAGGCCGAGGGGTGGTCATTGTCGATGAAGCTGATCTCGCCAGCGCACTCACCCACCTCCACCGTGCTCACCGGGCTGTTTTCCAGCGAGCCGAGGTAGACCATCAGCCGCCCTGCCAGCACCAGGTAGAGATACTGGTTGCGATTGAAGGGCGACAGCACGATCTCGCCAGTATCCAGGTCGCAGGCGCGAAACTCCTTCAGCAATTGCTCGAGGTTGCTCGCGGCGACGTTCCGGAACAGGCGCAGTCGGCTCAGCAGGTGCAAGTCTTTTTGCCAGTGAACATGCTTCATAGCTGCAACGAACCCGAATGCCAGTCGAAGCGGACGGCACCGCTAACGATCCCTGTCCAAGGTGTTAACCCGAAGTGACAGTATTCCCGCACTTTTTGTCTGGCAATGCCCGTCCAAAGCTGGGCCGACAGACGGCATGATCTTGGTAAGGAGCGCGACGATTACTGATATTTGCCACAATTTGGCAACAAAATTCTGCGCACACGAAAACGCTGTGAGCCTGTCGCTCACGCAGTCGGATTCGATTCCAGATGACGCAGAGACCAAAAGGCCGCCCTTGGGGCGGCCCGCTGTCGGTCAGTATAGATGGCCTCAGGCCAGCAAGCGGAATTTCATCGCATAACCCGCCATGCGCCCCTCCAGTCGCTCCTGGAGCTGCGAATCCAGGCCCGGCACGCGGATTTCGGCGACCTGGCCATGGCGCTCGTCGTTCACCACCGTCACGCTGACGCCCGGGGCGATGCTGCCCAGGACCTCCTCCAGTACGCGGCGGATGGCGTCGAAGCGCAGGGTCGGTTTGAAGGTCTTGCCCACTGCGGTGACCGGGATGGCGTCGATGATCCAGACGTCCTTGGGCACCGCAGCGCGTTCAGGGATATGCCGCGCCGCATGCTCCAGCAACTCCGCTTCGCTGACGCTGGCGCCGGGTTTCAGTTGCACGTAGGCCACCGGCAGTTCGCCGACCTTGTCATCGGGCTTGCCGACGGCGGCGGCCATGGCCACGGCCGGATGCTTGTGCAGGGCTTCCTCGATCATCTGCGGATCGATATTGTGGCCGCCGCGGATGATCAGGTCCTTGCTGCGGCCGGTGAGCCAGATATAACCGTCGGCGTCGATACGACCGAGGTCGCCGGTATTGAACCAGTCGCCGTCGACCCAGATGCCCTTGTTCTTGTCCGCCTGCAGGTACCCCTTGAACACGGTCACGCCGCGCACGCAGAGGTTGCCGATCTCGTCGACGGCGGCATCGCGCAGGTAGTGCCCCGACTCGTCAAGCACGGCGACCTTCACCTGGCAGTAGGGCATGCGCATGCCGATGGAGCCGGGCCGGCGCTCGCCATGGGCAGGGTTGCCGCAGCTGCCACAGGTGCCTTCAGTGAGGCCGTAGCCTTCGATCAGCCGCAAGCCGGTCTTGGCCTCGAACTGCTTGATCAGCTCCACCGGCATCGGCGCCGCGCCGCACAGGGCGTAGCGCAGGCTGGAGAGGTCGTGACCCTCGCTGGGTACCTGCAGGAGGCCCGCGTAGATGGTCGGCACGCCGCTGAAGAAGCTCACCCGGTAGCGCTCGATGACCTTCCAGAAGTTCTGGATAAGGCGACTGTTGCGGTAGCCCTGGGGCGTGGCGATGAGAATCTCGGCGCCGGCGAAGAAGGGCGCGAGTCCGGTGACCATCACGCCGTTGACGTGGAACAGCGGCAAGCCACAGAGGGTGTTGTCGCCCTCCTCCAGGTTGAGCCCGTAGGCGAGGATCATCGCCATGGCCACTTCGTTGCGGTGGCTGTGGGGCGCCAGTTTGGGCGTGCCGGTGGTGCCGCCGGTATGGAAGTAGGAGGCGACGTCATCCGGGTCGATCACCCGGCCGCTTTCCAGGTGGTCGGCGGGGAAGCGGTCGAGGAGTTCGTCGAAGTCCAGCACGCCTTCCGGCAGCGCGCCCCGTTGGGCCTTGATGGCGCTGCGCTGGGGCTCGGGCAGCAGGTTGGCGAGGTCCACCGCGACTATGGCTTCCAGCTCCGGCAAGTGGTCGCGCAGGCCGGCCACCTTGTCCCAGAGGTCGGTGCCGGGGAACGGCGCCAGGGTCACCAGCACTTTCGAGTCCGCCGCATGGACCAGTTCGGCGATGTGCTCGGGCTCCAGCAAGGGGTTGATGGCGTTGACGATACCCGCCGCCTCGCCACCCCAGAGGGTGAAGTGGGTCTGCGGCAGGTTCGGCAGCAGGAAGGACACCGCCTTGCCCGGGCGCACGCCCAGGTGGTGGAAGGCGTTGGCGGCCTGGGTGACCCGAGCCAGCAGTTGCGCGTAGGTCAGCTCGAAGGGCGTTTCCTCGGCGTCGCCCTGGAGCAGGAAGGTCATCGCGCGCTTGTGCGGATGGCGTTCGGCGCTTTGGCGGATCAGATCAAAGGTGCTGTCCGGCATGCCGCGCTCTTCCAGCGATAGGCGTTCGATTGCTTCGATGTCACGCAGGGTGGCGATGGGCGGAACGGAAGTCTGGGCCATGGTCGGTTCTTGTTCTGGGGGTTGGGGTCAGCTGTGCAGCCGCTCCACCAGCCAGGCGCCGATGTCACGGATCTGCTGCGGCAGCACCTCATGGGCCATCGGATAGTCGCGCCAGCCCACCGGCACCCCGGCTGCGGCCAGGCGGTCGTGGGCGGCGCGTCCCATCGCGGGCAGCACCACGTCGTCGAAGGTGCCATGCAAGCAGAGTACCGGCAGTTGTCGTTTTGTATCCGACAGTTGCATGTCGTCAGTGAAGGTCGGCGCATAAGTGGACAATGCCAGCACGCCGCCCAGTTCTCCCGGCCAGCGCAGGAAGGCGGCGTGCAGCACCACGGCGCCACCCTGGGAGAAGCCGGCCAGGACAATGCGCTTCGGGTCGATGCCGGCGTCGATCTGTGCCTGCACCAGGTCCATCACATGTTGCGCGGACTCCTCCAGCTGCGCTTCATCGATGGCGCGCTCGGGGCTCATGGCGAGGATGTCGTACCAGGACGGCATGGCCCAGCCACCATTGATGGTCACCGCCCGGGTCGGTGCCTGGGGCAGCACGAAGCGAGTGGTGCCCAGGACCTCCTGCAGGGCCTCGGCCACGGGCAGGAAGTCATAGCGGTCCGCGCCCAGACCATGGAGCCAGATGATGCAGGCGTCGGACCGGTGTGGGGGTTCGAGAATAAGTGTGTCGCTCATGGTGGCTCCGTTGTGGTGCATCTGCACAGTGGTGGGGCGATGGCATCAGGAAGGGTGGTTTGATAACAAAAAAATATGTCGCACCGCTAAAACTTTACCTATTGACCTATCGGAATAGGCCTACTGGCACCTGGCTGGTACGGCCTTTGCTATTCAGCAGCTGACTGACTCACGGCTGGGGCTCGGTAACACTTGTCCTGGCGTGCAACGGGTTGGGTAGCGGTTCCGACCGCTACCTTGCAGGCGGCCCCCCGGCGCCATTCATGATGCGGGGGTGGGCGCAATCCGTCTCCAGCCCATTTGACCAATGGGCGAGGAAAGGTCCGGTGGCGAGCGGAGCAGCGCCAACTAGACTCCTTCCTTAGGTCCGACACCCCGGTTGACCTTTTCAAGTGCATGAAAGGTTGAACCTGCCTCACGAGGGTACGGCGGTGGGATCGAGACTCCAACACCAATAAAAGCAACTGGAGGTTTTAATGAAGATGGTGAAATCCACCCTGGCCGTGCTGACCGCGGCAACCGTTCTCGGTGTCAGCGGTTTCGCACAGGCGGGCGCCACCCTGGACGCGGTGAAGAAGAAAGGCTACGTGCAATGCGGCATCAGTGACGGCCTCCCGGGCTTCTCTTACGCCGACGGCAAGGGCAACTACAAGGGCATCGACGTCGATGTCTGCCGTGCCGTTGCCGCCGCCGTGTTCGGCGATGCCAGCAAGGTCAAGTACAGCCCGCTGACCGCCAAGGAACGTTTCACCGCGCTGCAGTCCGGCGAAGTGGATGTCCTCTCGCGCAACAGCACCTGGACCAGCTCGCGCGACGCCGCCATGGGCCTGAACTTCACCGGCGTGACCTACTACGACGGTCAAGGCTTCCTGGTGAACAAGAAACTCGGCGTTTCCAGCGCCAAGGAACTTGATGGCGCCACCGTCTGCATCCAGGCCGGCACCACCACCGAACTGAACCTGTCCGACTACTTCCGCGCCAACAACCTCAAGTACACCCCCATCACCTACGACACCTCCGACGAGAGCGCCAAATCGCTGGAATCCGGTCGTTGCGACGTACTGACCTCCGACCAGTCCCAGCTCTATGCCCAGCGCATCAAGCTGGCCGCGCCGGACGAGTACGTGGTGCTGCCGGAAGTGATCTCCAAAGAGCCCCTCGGCCCGGCCGTGCGTCAGGGTGACGAGGAGTGGTTCGACATCGTGCGCTGGTCCCTGTTCGCCATGGTCAACGCAGAGGAACTGGGCCTGAACTCGAAGAACGTCGAAGAACAGGCCAAAACCACCAAGAACCCCGACATTGCCCGTCTGCTGGGCACTGAAGGCGAGTTCGGCAAGGACCTGAAGCTGCCGAAGGACTGGGCGGTGCAAATCGTCAAGCAGGTCGGCAACTACAGTGAAATCTTCGATCGCAATATCGGTGCCGGTAGCGACCTGAAGATCGAGCGCGGTCTCAACGCCCTGTGGAACAAGGGCGGTCTGCAGTACGCACCGCCGGTGCGCTGACCGTCGCCCGGCGGCCGCATGATGCGGTTGCCGGGCCAGTGTTCCAACTACAAGAGCCCCCGCGGCCTTGCCTTTGTGCAGGTCGCCGGGGTTCCTAGAGGGCTGTCATGCAAAACACTGTCAATCCCCCGCGCCGCGGCGGTTCGATCTGGACCGACCCCAAGGCGCGTGCGTGGGTCTTTCAGATCATCGCGGTCATCGCGGTCATCGCACTGGGCTGGTACCTGTTCCAGAACACCCAGACAAACCTGGAAAAACGCGGAATTCTCTCCGGCTTCGACTTCCTCGAGCAGAGCGCCGGTTTCGGGATCTCCCAGCACCTGATCGACTACAACGAGAGCGACTCCTACAGCCGCGTCTTCGTCATCGGTCTGCTGAACACCCTGCTGGTCTCGGTCATCGGCATTTTCTTCGCCACCATCCTTGGCTTCATCCTCGGGGTGGCGCGGCTCTCGCCGAACTGGTTGGTACGCAAACTGGCAACCATCTACATCGAGACCTTCCGCAACATCCCGCCGTTGCTGCAGATCTTCTTCTGGTACTTCGCCGTGATGCTGCCCATGCCCGGGCCGCGACAGAGCCTGAGCCTGGGCGAGAACTTCTTCCTCAACAATCGCGGCCTGTACATGCCGGCACCGACCATGGCGGATGGCTTCTGGCCCTTCCTCATCGGCCTGGTGCTGATATTGGTGGGTATCGTCGTCCTGGCCCGCTGGGCCAAGGCGCGGCAAGAAGCGACCGGCCAGCGCTTCCCGGTATTGCTCTCGACCCTGGCGCTGCTGGTGGTAGTCCCTACCCTGACCGAACTGGCGTTCGGTGCGCCCTTCCACTGGAGCGTGCCGCAACTGCAGGGCTTCAACTTCCGTGGCGGCTGGGTGGTGATTCCCGAACTGATCGCCCTGACCCTGGCGCTGACCGTCTACACCGCGGCCTTCATCGCCGAAATCGTGCGCTCGGGCATCCAGGCGGTGAGCCACGGGCAGACCGAAGCCGCGCGCTCGCTGGGCCTGCCGGCGCCGAAGATCCTGCGCCTGGTGATCATTCCGCAGGCCCTGCGCGTGATCATTCCGCCGCTCACCAGCCAGTACCTGAACCTGGCCAAGAACTCGTCCCTGGCAGCCGGCATCGGCTACCCGGACATGGTCTCGCTGTTCGCCGGAACGGTGCTGAACCAGACCGGACAGGCGATCGAGGTGATTGCCATCACCATGAGCGTTTACCTGGCCATCAGCATCAGCATTTCCATACTGATGAACTGGTACAACAAGCGCATTGCGCTGATCGAGCGGTAAGGAGAAGCGCATGACCGTACATACCTTCCGACCCGACATGCCGCCACCGCGCCTGAGCGTCGGCGTGGTCGGCTGGCTGCGTGCCAACCTGTTCTCCAACTGGTTCAACACGCTGCTGACCCTGTTCGCCATCTACCTGGTCTGGCTGATCCTGCCGCCGCTGATGAAGTGGGCCTTTCTCCAGGCCGACTGGACCGGCACCACCCGCGCCGACTGCACCAGCGACGGCGCCTGCTGGGTGTTCATCAAGGTGCGCTTCAGCCAGTTCATGTATGGCTTCTATCCGGAGGCCCTGCGCTGGCGTGTGGACCTGGCGGTCTGGCTGGCGATCTTCGGCATCGCGCCGCTGTTCATTCCCAAGGTGCCGCACAAGGCGATCTACGGGCTGAGCTTCCTGGTGGTCTATCCGCTGCTGGCCTACTGGCTGCTGCATGGCGGTTTCTTCGGCCTGGAAACGGTGTCCACCAGCCAGTGGGGCGGCCTGATGCTGACCCTGGTGATCGCGGCGGTGGGCATAGTCGGTGCCTTGCCGCTGGGCATCATGCTGGCCCTGGGACGACGCTCGGACATGCCGGCGATCAAGGTCATCTGCGTGACCTTCATCGAGTTCTGGCGCGGCGTGCCGTTGATCACCGTGCTGTTCATGTCCTCGGTGATGCTGCCGCTGTTCCTCCCCGAGGGGCTCTCCTTCGACAAGTTGATGAGGGCGCTGATCGGGGTGATCCTGTTCCAGTCGGCCTACATCGCCGAAGTGGTGCGGGGCGGCCTGCAGGCCATCCCCAAGGGCCAGTACGAAGCCGCCGCGGCCATGGGCCTGGGCTACTGGCGGATGATGGGCCTGGTGATCCTGCCGCAAGCCCTGAAGCTGGTGATTCCCGGCATCGTCAACACCTTCATCGCACTGTTCAAGGACACCAGCCTGGTCATCATCATCGGCCTGTTCGACCTGCTCAACAGCATCAAGCAGGCCACCACCGATCCGGCCTGGCTGGGCATGGCCACCGAGGGCTACGTGTTCGCCGCCCTGGTGTTCTGGATCTTCTGTTTCGGCATGTCCCGCTACTCCATGAGCCTGGAGCGCAAGCTGGACACTGGCCACAAGCGTTAGGAGTCACCCATGACTGAAGCAAGCAAGAAAACCGCCGGCGATCCGATCATCCGCCTGCAGGGCGTGAACAAGTGGTACGGCCAGTTCCACGTGCTGAAAGACATCAACCTGGACGTCAAGCAGGGCGAGCGTATCGTCCTCTGCGGGCCTTCTGGCTCGGGCAAGTCGACCACCATCCGCTGCATCAATCGCCTGGAGGAGCACCAGCAGGGCCGCATCATCGTCGATGGCACCGAGCTGACCAGCGACCTCAAGCACATCGAGGCGATCCGCAGCGAAGTGGGCATGGTGTTCCAGCACTTCAACCTGTTCCCGCACCTCACCGTGCTGCAGAACTGCACCCTGGCGCCCATGTGGGTGCGCAAGATGCCCAAGCGCAAGGCCGAGGAAGTCGCCATGCACTTCCTCGAGCGCGTACGCATCCCCGAGCAGGCCAACAAGTTCCCGGGGCAGCTCTCCGGCGGCCAGCAGCAGCGTGTGGCCATCGCCCGCGCGCTGTGCATGAAGCCGAAGATCATGCTGTTCGACGAACCCACCTCGGCGCTCGACCCGGAGATGGTGAAGGAAGTGCTCGACACCATGGTCGGCCTGGCCCAGGACGGTATGACCATGCTCTGCGTGACCCACGAGATGGGCTTCGCCCGTACCGTGGCCGACCGGGTGATCTTCATGGACAAGGGTGAGATCGTGGAACAGAACGAGCCCCACGCCTTCTTCGACAATCCGCAGAACGAACGGACCAAGGCGTTCCTCGGCCAGATCCTGCACTGAGGATTGGCCGCTGTACGAAAAAGGGAGCCTCCGGGCTCCCTTTTCTTTTGGGCAACTTGCGTTGGCGCCTTTCGTAGGTTGGCGCTGAGCGAAGCGAAGCCCAACATCTTCGCCCCACCACCGTTGGGCTTCGCCGAGCTCGGCCCAACCTACAGCTCTGAACGAGGAAGGGACCCTTCGGGCTCCCTTGTCCATTGGCGCGTGGAATGCTCCTGTAGGGGCGAATTCATTCGCCAAGCAGCCCGCAGGGCTGCCCACCTCGAACGAAAAAGCCGCGCATCGCGCGGCTCTTTCAGAGGGCTCCGCCCTCAGTCGCCGTAGATATCGAAATCGAAGTACTTGGCCTGGATCGCCTGGTACTTGCCATTGCTGCGCAGGGCCTTGATGGCGTTGTTGAATTTCTCGCGCAGCGCGTTATCGCCCTTGCGCACGGCGATGCCGGCGCCCTCGCCGAAGTAGTGCGGGTCCTGCAGGACCGGCCCGACGAACTCGTAGTCCTTGCCGTTCTCGGTCTTAAGGAAGCCCTCGTTGAGCGGGAAGGCGTCGGCCAGCACGCCGTCCAGGCGACCGGAAAGCACATCCAGGTAGATCTCGTTCTGGGTGCTGTAGCGCACGATCTTCACGCCCTTGGGCTCGAGTACCTCGGTGGCGAAGCGGTCAGTGGTGGTGGAGCGCTGGGTGCCGATGGTCTTGCCCACCAGGCTCTTGAACTCGGGGTCGACCGTGGTGCCCTTCTTCATCACCAGGCGCGCCGGGCTGTAGTAGTACTTGCCAGTGAAGTCCACGGACTTCTTGCGCTCATCGGTGATGGTCATGGAGGAAAGGACGGCGTCCACCTTCTTCACCTTTAGCGAGGGGATCAGGCCATCGAATTCCTGCTCGATCCACTGGCACTTGACCTTCATCTCCTCGCACATGGCATTGCCGATGTCGTAGTCGAACCCGGCGATCTCGCCGGCCGGGGTCTTGTAGGCGAAGGGGGGATAGGCGGCTTCGATGCCAATGCGCAGGGGCTTGTCGGCGGCGAAAACGCTGGAGGCCAGCAGGCTCAGGGCAAGGCTGCCCAGCAGAACGAGTTTCTTCATGGTGCGACTCCCGCAGTACGGATGGATGCCCGCCGCGGCTGGCTGGCGAGCAGGTTCGGAATGGATTGCGAGGCAGAAGAAGACGCCGCCAGGGCTGGCCGGCATGGGAACGGACGCGAGGACAACAGGCTGTGGATCATCATGGACGCCACTATCTTGTACTTGTGAGTCCATACTGGACTCAAATGTACAGATCGTCAATGGCCCCGAGCAGGCAGAAAAAAGCCCGGAGAGTCCGGGCTGTTCCAGGATGGTGAAGGACCCCACAGAAAAGCAGTCCGCGTAGCCTTCATTCCCAGCGCTCGGCTGCCGCCTTGTCACTGCAGCGGCCTTCCACCCAGCGCGGGCCTTCGGCGGTGTCTTCCTTCTTCCAGAAGGGCGCACGGGTCTTGAGGTAGTCCATGATGAAATTGCAGGCGTCGAACGCAGCCTGGCGGTGGGCGCTGGCGGTACCGACGAAGACGATGGGTTCGCCCGGCTCCAGCCGGCCGATACGGTGGAGAACATCCACGTTGAGCAAGGGCCAGCGCTGCCGGGCCTCCTCGGCGATCTTCTCCAGGGCCTTCTCGGTCATCCCCGGGTAGTGCTCGAGGAACATTCCAGCCACGTCCTGGCCTTCATTGAAGTCGCGCACGTAGCCGACGAAGCCGACCACCGCGCCTATGCCCACGTTGGCCGCGTGCAGCGCATTGAGTTCGAGGCCGGGATCGAAGGCGGTTTCCTGCACCCGAATGGCCATCTCAGCCTCCGGTCACTGTCGGAAAGAAAGCGACCTCGTCGCCGTCGGCCAGGGCTTCGTCCAGGCTGCACAGCTCCTGGTTGCGGGCGCACATCAGGTTCTGCTCGGCGAGCACTTCCCAGACGCCGCCACGGGCCAGCAGGTGCTGGCGCAGGTCATCCAGTTTCGCGAATGTCGAATCCCAGCTGAGCTGCTCGCCTTCGATGCCGAGCGCTTCACGGTAACGGGCGAAATACTGCACGCGAATCATCATTGCTCCCCGGCCTGGTAATGGCCGCTCTTGCCGCCCAGCTTCTCCAGCAGGCGCACGCTTTCGATGGTCATGCCGCGGTCCACCGCCTTGCACATGTCGTAGATCGTCAGGGCGGCGACGCTGGCGGCGGTCAGGGCCTCCATTTCCACCCCGGTCTGCCCGGCCAGCTTGCAGCGGGCGACTATGTGCACGCAATCGTCGCCTTCCGCGTTCAGCTCCACCTTGACGCTGGTGAGCATCAGCGGATGGCAGAGGGGTATGAGGTCGGAGGTCTTCTTCGCCGCCTGGATGCCGGCGATGCGCGCCACGGCGAACACGTCGCCCTTCGGGTGGCCGCCGGCCTGGATCATGGCAAGGGTTTCAGGGCGCATGCGCACACGGGCTTCAGCCGTCGCCTCACGGGAGGTCACCGCCTTGTCGGTGACGTCGACCATGTTGGCACGACCCTGGGAATCGAGATGGGTAAGCACTGCAAGTCTCCTCGGGCGGGCCGTTCAGGGCCCGCAGGAGACAGATTGTATACAGAAACCCGTACCGGGCGGCAGCTGCCGCCCGGCGGGAATGGGTCACATATGGGCTTCGGCGAACTCGGCCAGCACGGAACGCGGCACACCCTGCAGGGTGATGTGCACGCCGTGGGGGAAGTCCTTGAAGCGTTCGGTCAGGTAGGTCAGGCCCGAGCTGGGCGCGGAGAGGTAGGGCGTATCGATCTGCGCCAGGTTGCCCAGGCAGATCACCTTGGACCCGGTGCCAGCACGGGTGATGATGGTTTTCATCTGGTGCGGCGTCAGGTTCTGGCACTCGTCGATGATGATCAGGCTCTGCTGGAAGCTGCGCCCGCGGATGTAGTTCAGGGATTTGAACTGCAGTGGCACCTTGCTGAGGATGTAGTCCACGCTGCCGTGGGTGTTCTCGTCCTCCATGTGCAGGGCTTCCAGGTTGTCAGTGATCGCCCCCAGCCAGGGCTCCATCTTTTCCGCCTCGGTGCCGGGCAGGAAGCCGATCTCCTGGTCCAGGCCCTGCACGCTGCGGGTGGCGATGATGCGCCGGTAGCGCTTGCTGACCATGGTCTGCTCGATGGCCGCGGCCAGCGCCAGGATGGTCTTGCCCGAGCCCGCCGCGCCAGTCATGTTGACCAGGTGGATGTCCGGGTCGAGCAGCGCGTAGAGCGCCAGCGCCTGGTACACATCGCGCGGGCGCAGGCCCCAGGCTTCCTGGTGCAGCAGGGGCTCCTGGTGCAGGTCGAGGATCAGCAGCTCATCAGCCTTGATGCCCTTGATCCAGCCAACGAAGCCCTGCTCGTCGACGATGAACTCGTTGACGTGCACCGCCGGCAGGTTGTCGGTGAGTTGCACCCGGTGCCAGGTACGTCCGTGGTCCTGGCGGGTCTCCACCTTGCTCACACGGTCCCAGAAGGAGCCCGGCATATCGTGGTAGCCGCGGGACAGCAGGGATACGTCGTCGACCAGTTGGTCGGTGTGGTAGTCCTCCGAGTCGATGCCACAGGCGCGCGCCTTCAGGCGCATGTTGATGTCCTTGGTGACCAGCACCACGGCCATGCCCGGCTTGCGGCTCTTCAGCTCCACCAGTTGGTTGATGATCTTGTTGTCGTTGAGGTCTTCCGGCAGCCAGGTGATGGGGGCTGCGCGCTTGCTCATGAGGATCGAGAGGAACCCGCAGGGACCGCTTTTCTCTCGCTGGATGGGTACACCGTGTTCCACTTCCTCGGGGGTCGCACCACCAAGGATCTTGTCGATGAGGCGGATGGCCTGCCTGCATTCTGCGGCGACGCCCTGTTTGCCGGTCTTCAGCTTGTCCAGTTCTTCCAGCACGGTCATCGGGATGGCCACGTGGTGTTCCTGGAAGTTCAACAGCGCATTGGGGTCATGGATCAGGACGTTGGTATCTAGGGCGTACAAGGTTGGAGCGGTAGGGCTGGAGCGTCCGTGGTCGTCCATACGCGGTCACCTTCTTATCGGGCCAGGCGACGGAATGCCAGACTGGCGCTCCGCCGCGGGGGGCCGCCGACCTCCCCCTTCCGGGTTATGCCGGGCGGGAGAAGGTGCCAACAAGGTGAGGGCCGATGGTCGCCACCTGTCTGCAGGGTTCGGCGGTCTTCCTTGTTAATACTCCATTCGGGATGACAGAAAAAAGACTTTTTTCGTGGTCTGGGTCTTTTTTCACATGACGATAAAAAGACCTTGGCGCATGAAAAAGCTCCCGTTAAAGTCGAAAGTCCCCTCTCCCGAAGTTCAGCCTTTTCCTCAGCGGCCCAGCAGGCCGTTGACGAAGCGCCGTGCGTTATCCTCCAGGCTTTCCAGGTGATACCCCCCTCCCGTACCGCCAGGCAGGGCTTTTCCGGCCATATGGTGGCTGCCTGCCCCAGCACATCGTCCGCGACGACCTGGCCCGAGGCCGCCTTTCTCGAAGAGCTGCGCCGCTATCTGGAGGAGGTGCCACTGGAGCAACGCCTGGGCTGAGCCTTACCTATCGGCGGGATAGCTGGAGCCGAATGCGGCAAATCCCTAGAATCCCCGCATTCCCGAAGGAGACGATTCGATGCTGTTGGTGATTTCCCCCGCCAAGACCCTGGACTACGAGACCCCGCCGGTCACCCCGCGCCACACCCAGCCGGAGTTCCTGGACCACGCCCAGGAGCTGATCCAGCAATTGCGTGAACTGAGCCCGGCGCAGATCGCCGAGCTGATGCACCTCTCCGACAAGCTCGCCGGCCTCAACGCAGCGCGCTACGGCAGCTGGCACCCGGACTTCACCCCAGCCAATGCCAAGCAGGCCCTGCTGGCCTTCAAAGGCGACGTCTACACCGGCCTGAACGCCGAAGATTTCAGCGAAGCCGATTTCGACTTCGCCCAGCAGCACCTGCGCATGCTCTCCGGCCTCTACGGTCTGCTGCGCCCGCTGGACCTGATGCAGCCCTACCGCCTGGAAATGGGCACCAAGCTGGCCAACGCCCGCGGCAAGGACCTCTATGCCTTCTGGGGCGAGCGCATCAGCGGCTGGCTGAACGAAGCCCTGGCGGCCCAGGGTGACGATATCCTGCTCAACCTCGCCTCCAACGAATACTTCAGCTCGGTGAAGCGCAAGGCGCTGAATGCGCGGGTGATCGACACCGAGTTCAAGGACCTGAAGAACGGCCAGTACAAGATCATCAGCTTCTACGCCAAGAAAGCCCGCGGCATGATGGCCCGCTACGTGATCAAGGAACGCCTGCAGGACCCGGAAGGGCTGAAGGACTTCGACTACCAGGGCTATCGCTACTCGGCGGAGCACTCGAGGCCCGACAGCCTGGTATTCCTGCGGGACGAGCCGCAGGAGTGAGTTCACAAAGACCCCGCCTGATGGCGGGGTTTTCTTTTGCCATGTCTTCGTAAAGCATGGAGCCCAGCGCAAAAGCCGTAGAGTGGGCTTCAGCCCACCATCGGAAGTCCGCGTGGGCTAAAGCCCCCCCTACAAAACTGCAGTGCGTAGGGTGGACCACGCTTTACCGGTCCACCATGACGGCCTGGTTCGAAGGCCACGGTGGATATGAAGAGCGATATCCACCCTACATCTGAATTCACTGCCCATGCCGGCACCGGGCCATGTTCCTGCACGTTCGTTCCGTGCCACTTAATGGCCACTGTTAATTCCAATATCACTTCAAGATCAAATAGCTGGCACAACTACGCTTTTGATACTGGCCAATTTGAATCCAGATAGTGGCCAAGTTGCAAAATGCAATCACCGATAAATTGCAATTTGCACTGCCCGGAACTTTTCTGCAAAGCCTCCGCTCTTAGGTTGCCATCAACGCGGAATCTGGACCCTCATAGTCAAAATTCTGCAATAAAGCAAATCGGGGACGAACGGTAGGAACTATCCGAAAAGAGAGACACTCATACCCCCCGTGACCTAATTCCTCACACCATTTTTCCGGTGTGATTTCAAACTGCCTTGATATCTATCGGTGCACAGCCGAGGGGTGGTCTTTATCTGGCGAAAGCCAAACAAGTTAACTAAGGAGAACCGCAACAAACTCGACCTACTGGACAAAACCAACGAGCCAGAGCCCTTGCGGCGATCAGCTCAGGACTCTACCCGGGCAAGCGTTACTAAATGCCCAGTTCAGGCGCCCTAACTTTGGCGTCCGGTATTACTCATGCCTGTGCACTGCAAAGTTGCCCTATGCAACATAACAGTGCAAACGGAAGTGACATTAACGTCACATATTAAACAGCGTGCTGAATGGACGAGGTGAATACGATGCGTATCAGCATCTTTGGTTTGGGCTATGTTGGTGCAGTATGCGCCGGCTGCCTCTCTGCTCGTGGTCATGAAGTTGTTGGCGTAGATATTTCGCCGGCCAAGATCGACCTGATCAACAATGGCAAATCGCCCATTGTCGAGCCCGGCCTGGAAGAACTCCTGCAACAAGGCGTGAAGACCGGCCGCCTGCGTGGAACCACCGATGTCGGCGGCGCCGTGCGCGATACCCAGGTGTCCTTCATCTGCGTCGGTACGCCGAGCAAGAAGAACGGCGACCTTGAGCTGGACTACATCGAAGGCGTCTGCCGCGAGATCGGCCTCGCCCTGCGCGACAAGTCCGAGCGCCACACTGTCGTGGTGCGCAGCACCGTGCTGCCGGGTACCGTGAATAACGTAGTCATCCCGATTATCGAAGACTGCTCCGGCAAGAAAGCGGGCGTCGATTTCGGCGTCGCGGTAAACCCCGAGTTCCTCCGCGAAAGTACCGCGATCAAGGACTACGACTACCCGCCCATGACTGTCATCGGCGAGTTGGACAAGGCCTCCGGCGACCTGCTGGAAACCCTGTATCGCGAACTGGACGCACCGATCATCCGCAAGGCCATCGAAGTGGCCGAGATGATCAAGTACACCTGCAACGTCTGGCACGCGGCCAAGGTGACCTTCGCCAACGAGATCGGCAACATCGCCAAGGCCGTCGGCGTCGATGGCCGCGAAGTGATGGATGTGGTCTGCCAGGACAACAAGCTGAACCTGTCCAAGTACTACATGCGCCCGGGCTTCGCCTTCGGTGGTTCCTGCCTGCCCAAGGACGTGCGCGCACTGAACTATCGCGCCACCTCCCTGGACGTCGAGTCGCCGCTGATCGGCTCGCTGATGCGCAGCAACGCCTGCCAGGTGCAGAAGGCCTTCGAGATCATCGCCGGCCACGACAAGCGCAAGGTTGCCCTGCTCGGCCTGTCCTTCAAGGCCGGCACCGACGACCTGCGCGAGAGCCCGCTGGTGGAACTGGCCGAGCTGCTGATCGGCAAGGGCTATGACCTCAGCATCTACGACCGCAACGTCGAGTACGCCCGCGTCCACGGCGCCAACAAGGACTACATCGAGTCGAAGATCCCGCACGTGTCCTCGCTGCTCGACAGCAACTTCGATGCCGTGGTCGACAAGGCCGACATCATTGTCCTGGGCAACCGCGACGAGCTGTTCGCGCCGCTGGCCCAGCAGGCGCCGGTCGGCAAGCAGGTGATCGACCTGGTGGGCTTCATGCCCAAAGGCACCCACGGCAACGCCGAGGGTATCTGCTGGTAAGCGCCCTGCCCCCCTCCCCTCGCGGGAGGGGGCACGCCCAACACGACCAGGACGATTCCCCCTATGGACAAAATCAAGCATGGCCTGCTCGAAGCCTCGGGCTGGCTGTTCTACCTCCTTGCGCTGATGTTGCTGGCACTGGCATTGCCCAAGTCCGTGTTCGACCCGGATTCCAAGCACTTCCTGCTGCTGATCGGCGTGGTGGGCATCTGGCGCTATTCCATGGGCGCCCTGCACTTCGTGCGCGGCACGCTGTTCCTCTACGTCGTCTACCCCTGGTACAAGCGGCGCCTGGCCAAGCTCGGCAGCGCGGCGGACCCGTCCCACGTATACCTGATGGTGACCAGCTTCCGTATCGAGGCGCTGACCACCGCCATGGTCTACCGCTCGGTCATCCAGGAAGCCATCGACTGCGGCTATCCCACCACCGTCGTCTGCTCCATCGTCGAGCTGTCCGATGAGCTGCTGGTGAAGAACCTCTGGACCAAGCTGGCGCCGCCGGCGCGGGTCAAGCTGGACTTCGTGCGCATTCCCGGTACCGGCAAGCGCGACGGCCTGGCCTACGGTTTCCGCGCCATCTCCCGGCACCTGCCGGCGCCTGACGCGGTGGTGGCGGTGATCGACGGCGACACGGTGCTGGCCGAAGGCGTGGTGAGGAAGACCGTGCCCTGGTTCAAGCTGTTCCCCAATGTCGGCGGCCTGACCACCAACGAGTTCTGCGAAGTGCGTGGCAGCTACATCATGAGCGAGTGGCACAAGCTGCGTTTCGCCCAGCGCCACCTCAACATGTGCTCCATGGCACTCTCCAAGCGCGTGCTGACCATGACCGGGCGCATGTCGGTGTTCCGTGCCCGGGTAGTGACCGACCCGCACTTCATCGCCGACGTCGAAAGCGACCACCTGAACCACTGGCGCCTCGGCCGCTTCCAGTTCCTCACCGGCGACGACAAGTCCAGCTGGTACAGCCTGATGCGCCTGGGCTTCGACACCTTCTACGTGCCGGACGCCGCGATCAACACGGTCGAGCACCCGCCGGAGAAGAGCTTCATCAAGGCCAGCCGCAAGCTGATGTTCCGCTGGTACGGCAACAACCTGCGACAGAACAGCCGCGCCCTCGCGCTGGGCCCGAGTCGCCTTGGCTTGTTCACCACCATCGTGCTCAACGACCAGCGCCTGTCCATGTGGACCTGCCTGCTGGGCCTGGCCGTGGCCATCATCGCCAGCCTGAAGTACAGCATCGCCTACCTGCTGGTGTACCTGCTGTGGATCGGCCTCACCCGGCTGGTCCTGACCTTGCTCCTGAGCATTTCCGGCCACCGGATCGGGCCGGCCTATCCGTTGATCCTCTATTACAACCAGATCGTCGGGGCCCTGGTGAAGATCTACGTCTTCTTCCGCCTGGACCAGCAGTCCTGGACCCGCCAGAACACCAAGCTCAACCGTGACCTCGCGAGCTTCTCGCGCTGGTTCAACACCTGGTCCTCACGCGCCATGACCTTTTCCGCAACCAGCGTATTCATCGCCACGCTGATGGCGATCGTGTGAGCACAAGGAACCTGACAGGAATCGAAGCCATGAATACAGCCGTCAATCTCAATGTGGTGCATGAATCCGAAGCCCAGCGCCAGCATGCGCGGGTGAAGATCCCCGGCAAGATCCGCTACATCGCCCGTGGCGAACGCTTCGAGGCGTCGCTGCTGGACGTCTCCGCCGGCGGCTTCGCCTACACCGGCGGGCGCTCCGGCGCCGCGATCGGTGACCACCACAGGGGCCGCCTGATGTTCCAGATCGACGGCCTGAGCCTGGGCCTGGACATCGAGTTCCAGGTGCGCGCCGTGGACGCCCGCCACGAGCGCATCGGCTGCGTGTTCCACAACCTGCAGCCGCGCGACATCGCGACCCTGCGCTACCTGATCAGCGCGCACCTCTCGGGCGAGCTGGTCAGTGCCGGCGACCTGCTCAACACCCTGCAGCGCGAGAACTTCACCAAGCCGCGCAAGGGCGGCGCCGGTGGTGGCATGAGCGCGCTCGGGCGCCTCAAGGCGGTCTCCCTCAGCCTCGGCATCTTCGTGGTCGGACTCGGCGCCTTCGGCTACATCAGCAAGTCCCTCTACGGCCTCTACTTCGTCACCCACGCGGACTCGGCCATGGTCGCGGTGCCCGCTTTGCAGGTCACCATGCCCCGCGAAGGCACCGTACAGAGCCTGGTAGGCCCCGATGCCACGGTCGAGAAGGGCGCGCCCATCGCCTCCTTCTCCGCCACCATGCTGGAGATGCTCAAGGGCCACCTGACCGACAACCAGCTCTCGCCGGGCAACGTCGAGGAACTCTTCGGCAAGCAGATGAAGGGCACCCTCACCAGCCCCTGCAACTGCAAGATTTCCCGCCAGCTGGTGGCCGACGGCCAATTCGCCAGCAAGGGCGACGTGATCTTCGAACTGGTGCCCCAGGACACCCAGGCCACCGTGCAGGCGCGCTTCCCCTTCCGCAACATCGCCCAGGCCAGACCCGGCGCTCGCGTGAGCTTCCAGGTGGCCGGCGAAGACGTGGTGCGCCACGGCAAGATTCTCAGCACCAACCTGCACGACGGCAGCATGTCCGCCGACATCCGCGCCACCATCCAGCCCGACGAGCCGCTGCCCAGCAGCCTCGCCGGCCAGCCGGTGGAAGTCAGCGTCGAACGTGGCCCGTCCTTCGACTGGCTGATCAACCGCGCTCTGGCCGCAGGCTTCTAAGGAGGGCTCGACCATGGCCCATCACGCCTCCCCCCTTCTGCTGCTGGCCGCGGCGGTGACCCTGGCCGGCTGCGCCGGCCTGCCCGACGAGCGCCTCGCTTCCGAGGCGCTGAAACGCGGCGACAGCGCCACCGCCGAGCAGAACTTCCGCCAGCTTGCGGAACTCGGCT
Organism: Pseudomonas sp. BN417; assembly: GCF_029871205.1. Taxonomy (GTDB): domain Bacteria; phylum Pseudomonadota; class Gammaproteobacteria; order Pseudomonadales; family Pseudomonadaceae; genus Metapseudomonas. The sequence goes on from NZ_SSOJ01000146.1 coordinate 19,362, forward strand.
ACGCCGACGCCGCGGTCGGCCTGGCCGACATGCAGGTGGCCAGCGGTGACCCCGCGCAGTTGCAAAAGGCCGAGCAGACCTACCGCCAGGCCATGGACCAGTCGCCCCGCGCCAAGGCGCGCCTGGGCAAGCTGCTGGCACGCAAGGCCGAGCTGAGCCCGGCCGAACGCCGCGAAACCGCGCAGCTGCTGGAAGAATCCTTCCAGGCCGGCGAGGAAAGCAGCCTGCTGCCGCTGGTCATGCTCTACCTGCAGTACCCGCAGGACTTCCCAGAGGTCTCCGTCCCGGCGCGCATCGCCCAATGGCGCGCCGAAGGCCACATCCAGGCCGAGCTGGCACAGATTCTCTTCTATCGCACCCAGGGCACCTACGATCAGCACCTGGGCGAGATCGAGCAGATCTGCACCCGCAACCTGGCCCTGGCCGACGTCTGCTATGTCGAGCTGGCCACCGTTTACCAGAAGCAGGGCAACAGCGATGCCCAGCAGAAGTTGCTGGATGGCCTGATGGCCGGTTACCACGCCGGACGCATCCCCGCCCAGCGGGTGGAGTCGGTGGCCCTGGTGCTGGCCGACGCCGACCTCGGCAAGCCCGATGAAGGCAAGGCGCAGGAGCTGCTGGAAGCAGTGGCCCCGACCTACCCCGCCGCCTGGGTCAGCCTGGCCAAGCTGCTCTACGAATACCCGGCGCTCGGCGATACCGAGCAGATGCTGGGCTACCTGGAAAAGGGCCGCGCCGCTTCCCTACCCCGCGCCGAACTGCTGCTCGGCCGCCTCAACTACGAAGGCAAGCTGGTGCCGCTGGACCCGAAGAAGGCCGAGCAGCACCTGCTGAAGGCCGCCCCCACCGAGCCCAGCGCCAATTACCTGCTGGGTCAGATCTACCTGCGTGGCTACCTGGGCGACATCGATCCGGACAAGGCCCTGAACCACCTGCTCGCCGCCGCGCGCAGCGGCCAGATCAACGCCGACTTCGCCCTCGGCCAGATGTACTCCCAGGGCAAGGGCGTAAGGCCCAATCCGGTCAACGCCTACGTATTCAGCCAGCTGGCACTGCCCAAGAACACGCCGCAGGCCCTCGAGCTGGCGCGGCTGGTGGAGCAGCAACTGTCGCCGGCCGACCGCGCCCGCGCCGAACAGCTCCTGCGCGAAGAACGGGCCGCACGCGGCACCGCGGCGCCCGACACCCAGATGAGCAACCTATGAATCCCCATCCGCAGCCCCCCGTAGGTTGGGCAGAGCGCAGCGAAGCCCGACAGCGGCGTACGGCAAACGTTGGGCTTCGCGTAGCTCAGCCACAACCTACGAAAGAGCGCGGACCGCGGAACATGAGAGATGAGAAACGCATGAACAAGAATCCCTGGATTCACGCCAGCCTCGGCCTTTCCCTGCTGGCCACGGGCATCGCCCACGCCGCCCAGCCGGAGGGCCGCAACTTCGGCCTGGACGTGAAGATCACCGCCCAGTCCGAAGACGACCGCGACCTCGGCACCCGCAACGGTGGCGACGTCGAGGGCATCGGTCTCGACCTGCGCCCCTGGGCCTACGGCGAGCGCGGCGAGTGGAGCGCCTTCGCCATGGGCCAGGCGGTCACCGCCACCGACATCGTCGAGACCGACACCCTGGAGTCCAGCGATATCGAGTCCGACTCCAGCCAGCGCAACGACGGCCGCGAGCCGGACAAGAGCTACCTGGCCCTGCGTGAATTCTGGGTCGACTACGGCGGCCTCACCGCCTATCCCGGCGAGCACCTGCGCTTCGGTCGCCAGCGCGTGCGCAGCGAGGAAGGCACCTGGTGGGACACCAATATCGAGTCCCTGCGCTGGACCTTCGACACCACCCTCTTGCGCGCCCACGCCGGCGTCGCCGAGCGCTTCAGCGACTATCGCACCGATATCGACGAACTGGCGCCGGAAGACGAGGACCGCCAGCACTTCTTCGGCGACATCTCCACCCAGTGGCGACCCGGCCACTGGGTCGGCGCCAAGCTCCACCACAGCCGCGACAGCGGCGACCTGCCGAACGTGGGCGAGGAAGTCGACGAACTGTCCAAGCGCACCACCGGCGACCTCACCTGGCTGGGCCTGGAAGCCGACGGCGGCTTCTTCGACCGCCGTTCCACCCTGCCGCTCAACTACTGGGCGCAGGCCACCTGGCTGACCGGCGACGTGGACGAGCTGGAACAGACCACCCTGGGCAACCAGAGCGTCGCCAGCGGCTCGCGCAACGTCGATGTCGACGCCTGGGCCCTGGACCTCGGCCTGCGCTGGACCATCGACGAGCAATGGAAGGTCGGCGGCGCCTACGCCCGTGGCAGCGGCGGCGGCGATGACGACAGTTCCGAACAGTTCCGCCAGACCGGACTTGAGAGCAACCGCTCCAACTTCACCGGCACCGAGGCACGCATGCACCGCTTCGGCGAGGCCTTCCGCGGCGAGCTGAGCAACCTGCAGGTGGCCAGTGCCTTCACCTCCTGGCAGATGGGCGAGGACTACGACGCGAGCCTGGTCTACCACCGTTTCTGGCGCGTCGACGACAACCAGGACGTGGGCCAGAGCGGGATCATCGCGCCGCTGGAAGACGGCGAGAAGGACATCGGCCAGGAGGTCGACCTGGTGGTCACCCGCTACTTCAAGCAAGGCCTGCTGCCGGCTTCCATGGCCGAGCACCTGGACGAGCGTTCGGCCCTGGTGCGCTTGCGTGGCGGCGTGTTCAAGCCGGGCGATGCCTATGCCAGCGGTACCGACTCGCTGATGCATCGCGCCTTCGTCGACTTCATCTGGCGCTTCTGATGGACGTCCGGCGCACGGGAGGAACAGCCATGAAACGCAGCATGGGAACCACATTGCTGGCAAGCGGCGTCATGCTTGGCGCCCTGCAGTTCGCCGCGCCCTGGGTCCAGGGCGCCGAGCCGACCCAGGAGCTCAAGGAAACCAAGAACTACACGATATCCACCGCGCCGGCCGAACAGCTGCACCTGGAAACACCCAAGCTGCCGGACATGTCCGGCTATACCGCCCAGGCGGTGGAAGCGAAGATCGACCGCAAGACCCGCGGCCGCGTGGTAGTCAAGCGCATGCTCCAGCAGGATGCGCTGAAGGACTTCATCGGCGGCGACGAGCGTCTGCGCGAATGGGTCAAGCGCCAGCAGGCCATGCCCCAGGCGATCTTCATCGAAGGCGGCTACGTGACCCCGGAAGACCTGGCCAAGGCCCTGCCCGACAGCCAGTTCAGCGAGACCGAGCCGGGCGTCTACCTGGCCCGCCTGCCGCTGGTGGTGGGCCACGATGCGAGCCTGGAGATCGGCAAGAGCACCAAGGATTTCCGCCTCTCCCAGGAGCGCGGCGCTTTCCTGGTCAACGACGGCAAGCTGTTCATCACTGGCACCAGGCTCACCGCCTGGCGCGAGCAGGACAAGGCCCCGGCCTCGTTCCGCAAGCCCGATGAGTTCCGTCCCTTCCTGGTGTCCTGGGGCGGCAGCGAGCTCTACATAGTCGGCAGCACCGTCACCAGCCTCGGCTACGACAACTCCAAGTCCTACGGCGTCTCCATCACCCAGTACACCCCGGGCCAGGCCAAGCGCCTGAAGCGCTCGGCGCCGACCGGCTGGCTGCTGGATTCGGAGTTCGTCGACCACTGGTACGGCTTCTACTGCTTCGAGGCGGAGAACGTGGTGATCAAGGGCAATACCTACCGCGACAACATCGTCTACGGCATCGACCCGCACGACCGTTCCCGCGGCCTGATCATCGCCAACAACACCGTCTTTGGTACCAAGAAGAAGCACGGAATCATCGTTTCCCGTGAGGTGGATGACAGCTGGATCGTCCACAACAAGAGCTACGACAACAAGCTCTCGGGCATCGTCATCGACCGTAACTCGATCAACAACCTGGTGGCCTGGAACGAGGTCTACCAGAACCATGCCGACGGCATCACGATCTACGAGAGCTCGAACAACCTGCTCTGGGGCAACAAGGTCCTCAACAACCAGCGCCACGGCATCCGTGTGCGCAACAGCGTGAACATCCGCCTGTACGAGAACCTCTCCGCGGCCAACGGCCTGACCGGCGTGCTTGGCCATATCAAGGATCTTTCCGACACCGACCGGAACATCGCGCTCGACCCCTTCGACGCCAAGGTTTCGATGATCCTGGTCGGCGGCAAGCTCGCCGGCAACGGCTCCAGCCCCCTTTCCATCGACTCGCCGTTATCGGTCGAGCTGTATCGCGTCGAGCTGCTCGCGCCGAGCAAATCCACCGGCATCAGCTTCGCCGGCGTGCTCGGCGAAAAGCAGGAAGAAATCCTCGACTTGATGGTGCGCCGCAAGCAGGCGGTGCTGATCGACCCCGTCGAAAGCCAGGCCGAACTCCAGGATTGAGGCACAGGATCATGAACAGACTATCCCGCAAATGGTTCACCCCCTCCGCCCTGGCCGCCGCCCTGCTGGCATGTGCCAGTGGCGCCCAGGCCGCTCCGCAATACAGCGTGCAGCGCACCGGCCCGCTCTGCGCGGTCGCCCAGAACCCGGCCAGCTACAACACCAAGTACCTGAGCTTCTTCACCACCCTGGTACAGGGCCAGGGCGACTGGCTGTTCCGGACCCAGTACGACTTGCGCACCGACTTCGGCACCACGCCCTATGGCTGGAGCGAATTCCGCCGCCTGCACGATGCGCTGAAGGCCAAGGGCGTCGAGCTGATGGTGGTCTACCAGCCGACCCGTGGCCTGATCAACCGAGAGAAGCTCACCCCGGAAGAGAAGGCCCACTTCAACTACGACCTGGCGAAGAAGAACTACCTGGCCGCTGTTGCCCAGTTCCGCAAGGCCGGCATCTGGGTCACTGACCTCTCGCCGCTGTTCGACGAGAAGGGCGTGGACACCGACTACTACTTCAAGGCCGACCACCACTGGACCCCGGCCGGCGCCGATCGCACCGCCAAGCTGGTGGCCGAGACCCTGAAGCAGATCCCCGGCTTCGACGCCATTCCGAAGTTGGAGTACGAGAGCAAGGTGGTCGGCCTGCTGCCCAAGGCCGGCACCCTGCACAAGACCGCCGCCCAGCTCTGTGGCACCGGCGGCTACGCCACCCAGTACGTCGACCGCTTCGAGACCGAGGCAGCAGGCGGTGGTGGCGGCGGCGACAGCCTGTTCGGCGACGAGTCCAACCCGAAGGTGACCCTGGTAGGCACCAGTAACAGCGGTCCGGCTTACAACTTCGCCGGTTTCCTGCAACAGCACAGCGGCGCCGAAGTACTCAACATGGCGGTCAGCGGCGGCGGCTTCGAGAGCGCCCTGATGCAGTACATGAGCAGCAAGGAATTCCACGAGAACCCGCCCAAGGTGCTGATCTGGGAATTCGCCACTCACTACGACATGGGCCAGGCGAGCTTCTATCGCCAGGCGCTGCCGATGGTGGGCAATGGTTGCGAAGGCCGCCCGGCGCTATTGAAGAACAAGGTCAAGCTCAAGCCCGGCGCCAACGAGGTGCTGGTCAATGGCAAGGGCGCGCCGCTGCGCGACCTGCGCGGCCGCGACTACCAGGTGGACCTGCGCCTCAGCGATCCATCGATCCACGAGCTCAAGACCACCATCTGGTACCTCAACGGCCGCCGCGAGAACTTCAAGCTGGAACAGAGCGACCGCATCGACACCGGTGGCCGCTACGCCTTCGAACTGCGTAACGACCCGGATTGGGCCGACCTGAACATGCTTGCCCTGGAAATCCACAGCCCCGAACAGATGCCCCAGGACCTCAGCGTCGAGGTGAGCCTCTGCGCACGTCCCGGCAAGGGCGGGGCCAACCTCACGGCGAAGGCCGAGTGAGGAAGGAGGTATCCATGAACACCAGACCCTGGCTGATCGCACCCCTGCTCGCGGGCATCCTGCTCGCCGGGCAGGGCCACGCCGCAAACCTGGTTCCCCCCCGGGGCTACTATGCCCCGGTGGATGTCGATGCCAAGTCCGGCGGCAGCTGCAAGGCACCGCCAGCGCCCTACACCGCCAAGCTGGAGTTCCGCAGCAAGTACGAAGGCTCCGACAAGGCCCGCGCCACGCTCAATCCGAAGGCGGAAAAGGCCTTCCGCGAGAAGACCGCCGACATCACCGAGATGGAGCGCGGCATCAGCAAGATGGTCATGCAGTACATGCGCGAAGGCCAGCGCACCCAGCTCGAATGCACCTTGCAATGGCTGGGCAACTGGGCCCAGGCCAACGCCCTGCTCAGCACCCAGTACAACCACACCGGCATGTCCATGCGCAAATGGGCTCTCGGCAGCATGGCCTCGGCCTACCTGCGCCTGAAGTTCTCCGAGTCGCAACCGCTGGCCCCCTACCGCGCCCAGACCCAGGTGATCGAGTCCTGGTTCTCGCGCCTGGCCGACCAGGTGGTGCACGACTGGAGCGACCTGCCGCTGAAGAAGATCAACAACCACTCCTACTGGGCCGCCTGGTCGGTGATGGCCACCGCCGTGGCGACCAACCGCCAGGATCTCTTCGACTGGTCGGTGGCGCAGTTCCGTGTGGCCGCCGGCCAGGTGGACCGGGACGGCTTCCTGCCCAACGAACTCAAGCGCAACCAGCGCGCCCTCGCCTACCACAACTACAGCCTGCCGCCGCTGGCGATGGTCGCCAGCTTCGCCCAGGCCAATGGCGTGGACCTGCGCGAGGAGAACGACGGCGCCCTGCGCCGCCTCGGCGAGAAGGTGATCGCCGGCGTGGATGACCAGAAGGCCTTCGACCGGAAGACCGGCAAGGACCAGGACATGAGCGAGCTGAAGAAGCACGACAAGTTCTCCTGGCTGGAGCCCTGGTGCTCGCTCTACTCCTGCTCCGCCTCAACGGTGGAGTGGAAGGACGAAATGGGTCCCTACAAGACCTTCCGCCTCGGCGGGGACGTGACCCAGGTGTTCCACCCGAAGAAGGAAGGGGGGAGCTAACGCCGCACTCGGACAGCCCCCTCTCCCGCTTGCGGGAGAGGGGAGAAAAAAGCGCCCCCGCCCCAACGTGGCGGGCCTGAAATCAAACGTTCAATGGAGAGACTCGGATGGTCTTTTCTTCAAACGTGTTCCTGTTCCTGTTCTTGCCGATATTCCTCGGCTTGTACTACCTGGTCGGGACACGCTATCGAAACCTGCTGCTGCTGGTCGCCAGCTACATCTTCTACGCCTGGTGGCGCATCGACTTCCTGGCGTTGTTCGCCGTGGTCACGGTGTTCAACTACTGGATCGGCCTGCGCATAGGCGCGGCCGGGGTGCGCACGAAGACCGCGCAGAAATGGCTGCTCCTCGGCGTGGCAGTGGACCTCTGCGTCCTCGGCTACTTCAAGTACGCCAACTTCGGCGTCGACAGCCTCAACGCCATCATCTCCTCCTTCGGCATGGAGCCTTTCGTGCTCACGCACATCCTGCTGCCGATCGGGATTTCCTTCTACGTCTTCGAGTCCATCAGCTACATCATCGACGTCTACCGCGGCGACACCCCGGCCACCCGTAACCTGGTGGATTTCGCCGCTTTCGTGGCGATCTTCCCGCACCTGATCGCCGGCCCGGTGTTGCGCTTCAAGGACCTGGTCGACCAGTTCAACCACCGCACCCACACGGTCGACAAGTTCGCCGAAGGCTGCACCCGGTTCATGCAGGGCTTCATCAAGAAGGTCTTCATCGCCGACAGCATCGCGCCCATCGCCGATCACTGCTTCGCCCTCTCCGACCCGACCACGGGCGATGCCTGGCTCGGCGCCCTGGCCTACACCGCGCAGCTGTACTTCGACTTCTCCGGCTACAGCGACATGGCCATCGGCCTCGGCCTGATGATGGGCTTCCGCTTCATGGAGAACTTCAACCAGCCCTATATCAGCCAGTCCATCACCGAGTTCTGGCGGCGCTGGCACATCAGCCTCTCCACCTGGCTGCGCGACTACCTCTACATCAGCCTCGGCGGTAACCGCGGCACCACCTTCCAGACCTACCGCAACCTGTTCCTCACCATGCTGCTGGGCGGGCTGTGGCACGGCGCCAACTTCACCTACATCATCTGGGGTGCCTGGCACGGCGCCTGGCTGGCCATCGAGCGCGCCCTCGGCGTGAACGCCGCGCCGCGCGCGATCCAGCCACTGCGCTGGGCCTTCACCTTCCTGCTGGTGGTGATCGGCTGGGTGATCTTCCGCGCCGAGAACCTGGATGTGGCCTGGCGCATGTACGCCGCCATGTTCAGCTTCGGTGACTGGCAGCTCTCCGAGCTCAACCGCGCCCAGCTCACCAGCCTGCAGATCGCCACCCTGGTGCTGGCCTACGTGGTGCTGGCCATCTTCGGCATCCGCCAGTTCTATGCCCAGCCGCTTGCCGGAGCGCCCAAGGCCAAGGCGAAGGAGGAAGACGAGACCGTCATCGCCAGTGCCGACGGCACCGCAGTGCTGCCCCGGGCCCGAATCCAGATCGGCGCGTTGGCTTTCCACGCCGCCGTGCTCCTGCTGTTCGCCGCCTCGGTGCTGAAACTCTCGGCGCAGAGTTTCTCGCCCTTCCTCTACTTCCAGTTCTGAGGGGAGCCGACCATGAACAGAACCTTGAACCTGCTCTACATCCTGCTCTTCTCCGGCCTTCTGCTGGCGTTGAGCCTCTGGTCCATGCGCGGTGTGCTGGGCTTCTCGGTGTCCAAGGAGACCAGCGTGCTGGACGGCAAGCTGGCCCAGGCCTTCGAGAAGCGCTACGACGCGGAATTCCCGGTCAAGCAACTGGGCACCAACCTCTGGGCCTTGCTGGACTACAAACTGTTCGGCGAAGGCCGCCAGGGCGTGGTCATCGGCCAGGACGGCTGGCTCTATTCGGACGAGGAGTTCGACCCAGTGGCCGACGGCTCTCGCCACGTGCGCGACAACCTGGCGCTGATCGGGGGCGTGCGTGACGAACTGGCACGGCGCAACGTGGAACTGGTGCTGGCGATAGTCCCGTCCAAGTCGCGGCTCTATCCGGAGCATGTCGGTGAAGCCACTCCCACCGCCCTGCGCCAGGACCTCTACCAGCGCTTCCGCGGCGTCGCGCGCAAGGCCGGGATCATCGCCCCGGACCTGCTCGCCGCCCTCGAGGACGCGAAGAACCAGGGCCAGGTCTTCCTGCGCACCGACACCCACTGGAGCCCGCTGGGCGCCGAAGTGGTGGCCGGTCGCCTGGGCCAGGTCGTAGGCAAGACCATCGACCTGCGCGGCACTCCGCAGCAGTACATCACCGAAGCCCAGGGCAACGAGGACTACAAGGGCGACCTGACCCGCTTCCTGCCCCTGGACCCGCTGTTCGAGAACCTGATGCCGGCCCCGGACCAGCTGCAGAAACGCGCAACCCGCAGCCAGGAAGATGCCGCCGGTGACGACGCCCTGTTCGCCGAGAACGAAGTGCCGGTCGTGCTGGTCGGCACCAGCTACAGCGCCAACGACAAGTGGAACTTCGCCGGCGCCCTGCGCCAGGCGCTGCAACGCGACCTGGTGAACCACGCCGAGGATGGCCAGGGCCCGATCCTGCCGATGCTCAAGTACCTGCAGAGCGACGAGCTGAAGGACGCCGCACCGCAACTGGTGATCTGGGAATTCCCCGAACGCTACCTGCCGATGCAGAGCGACCTGTCCGACTTCGACCCCGAATGGGTCGCCAGCCTGCGCAAGGGCGCGGCCGGTGACGAACGCCTGGCCTTGCGCTCGGGCAACTGAAGAATCCCCCTCGCAAAGGGGAAAACAGGGCCGGATACGGCCCGTTCAAGAGAGAAGATGGAGGTACACCTCATGACCCGACAGAACAACCGCCGCTGGAAGTCGTATGCGTGCGCCCTGGTGCTCGGCCTCGGCGCCCTGCAGGCCAATGCCGATGAAGGTGGCCTTTACGGCCCGAAGGCACCCAAGGGCTCCGCCTTCGTTCGCGCCTATAACGCCGGCAGCAGCGAACTCAGCGTCAATGTCGGCAACACCGCGCTGACCGACGTGCCGCCGCAGGGTTCCAGTGACTTCAAGTTCCTCCCGGCCGGTAACTACAGCGCCCAGGTCGGCAGCGGCAACCTCTCGGTGAAGCTGGAAGCGGACCGCTACTACACCCTGGTCAACCAGGCCGGCAAGGACCCGCAACTGGTGGAAGAACCGGCCTTCAGGAACAAGCAGAAGGCCCTGCTGCGGGTGCAGAACCTGTCTGACGCCAAGCTCACCCTGAAGACCGCCGATGGCAAGACCCCGGTCGTCGCGGACGTGGCCCCGCAAGGCCGCGGCGAACGCGAGATCAACCCGGTGAAAGTCGGCCTCGCCCTGTTCGACGGCGATCGCAAGGTCAGCGACCTGAAGCCGGTCTCCCTGCAGCGCGGCGAAGTGGTCTGCCTCTACATCACCGGCAGCGGCGGCAAGCTCTCCCCGGTCTGGGTCAAGCGCCCGGCCGAATCCTGAGCAGCGGTAACGAAGCACTAGCCGGCGCGGGCTGAACCGCGCCGGCCCCACCTGCCACGCAGAGGGCGGGAATAAGAAAGAAATGTGATCGATGGAAGCAGCGCCCCAAACCCATGACAGTTCTAGGAGAAACACCATGATTCCCGTGATCCTCTCTGGCGGTAGCGGCTCTCGCCTCTGGCCTCTTTCGCGCAAGCAGTATCCCAAGCAGTTCCTCGCCCTCACCGGTGAACAGACCCTGTTCCAGCAGACCTTGCAGCGCCTGAACTTCGAGGGCATGCAGCCGGCCGTACTGGTGGCCAACCAGGATCACCGTTTCATCGTCCAGGAGCAGCTGGACGGCATCGGCCTGCAGGCCCAGACCATGCTGCTGGAGCCCTTCGGCCGCAACACCGCGCCGGCAGTGGCGATCGCCGCCATGCAACTGGTGGCCGAAGGCCGTGACGAGCTGATGCTGGTGCTGCCGGCCGACCACGTGCTGAAGGACCAGAACGCCTTCGAGCAGGCCCTGGCTCTGGCCGCCAGCGCCGCTGAGAAGGGCGAGATGGTGCTCTTCGGCGTTCCCGCCGAACGCCCGGAAACCGGCTACGGCTACATCCGCAGCAAGACCGACGCCGGTCTGCCTGACGGCATCAGCCGCGTCGCCCAGTTCGTCGAGAAACCCAACGAGGAAAAGGCCCGCGAATACGTGGCCTCCGGTGACTACTTCTGGAACAGCGGCATGTTCCTGTTCCGCGCCAGCCGCTTCCTGGAAGAGCTCAAGCAGCACGAAGTGGATATCTACGACACCTGCCTGCTGGCCCTGGAGCGCAGCAAGCGCGACGGCATCGCGGTGACCATCGACTCGGCCACCTTCGCCTGCTGCCCGGACAACTCCATCGACTACGCGGTGATGGAGAAGACCGAACGCGCCTGCGTGGTGCCGCTGTCCGCCGGCTGGAACGACGTGGGCAGCTGGAGCTCGATCTGGGAAGTGCACGACAAGGACAAGAACGGCAACGTCACCAAGGGCGACGTGGTGGTGCAGGACAGCCACAACTGCCTGGTGCACGGCAACGGCAAGCTGGTGTCGGTGATCGGCCTGGACGACATAGTGGTCGTCGAGACCAAGGACGCCATGATGATCGCCCACAAGGACCGCGTGCAGGACGTGAAGAAACTGGTCAACACGCTGGACGCCGACGGCCGCAGCGAAACCCAGAACCACTGCGCCGTGTACCGTCCCTGGGGCTCCTACGACTCCGTGGACATGGGCGGCCGCTTCCAGGTCAAGCACATCACCGTCAAGCCCGGCGCGCAGCTCTCGCTGCAGATGCACCACCACCGTGCCGAGCACTGGATCGTGGTCTCCGGCACCGCCCAGGTGACCTGCGACGACAAGGTGTTCCTGCTCACCGAGAACCAGTCCACCTACATCCCGATCGCCTCGGTGCACCGCCTGGCCAACCCCGGCAAGATCCCGCTGGAGATCATCGAAGTGCAGTCCGGGAGCTACCTCGGCGAAGACGACATCGAGCGTCTGGATGACGTCTACGGCCGCGCCCCGCAGAGCGCGACCGTGCACAGCATCGCCCGCTAGGGCTGGCACGCTCCTGTAGGAGCGAGCTTGCTCGCGAAAGGTTGCCCCGTTCGCCAGCAAGCTGGCTCCTGCACTGCCCTCAGCGGCCCTGAACGCTCTGCTAGCATGGGAAGCCTCAAGGAGGTTTCCCAATGCTTATCGGCGCCATTCTCTTCCTGACCTGGCTGGTCCTACTGGTGCGCTACCCGGCCAAGGCCCTGTCGCTGTCCCTCTCGGCCGTGCTCGGCGTAGTCCTGATCGCACTCTGGGTGCTCTGGGAAGAGCAAAGCGAAGAACGCCGCTTCGCCCGCCTGACAATCCAGCTCAGCTACAGCCCGCAAAGCTGCCCCGCCGACCGCCCGCTGGCCATCCAGATACGCAATGGCGGCGACGCCACCCTGCGCGACTTCGCCTGGCAAGTGCAGGCCTTCCGCCCCGGCGACACCATCAACCTTGCCCAGGCCAGCTACGATCGCCCGCGTTACCTGGGACCCGCCGAAATCCAGCCCGGGGCCCAATGGCAGGATTGCCTGGCCCTGCCGCCCATTCGCCAGGGTTATCGCCCGCAATCCCTGGAGTTTCGCGCCGCCGGTTTGCGTGGCAAATTCGTCGACTGAACTGACAGCACCCTCTCCCCAGCCCTCTCCCTGAAGGGAGAGGGAGCGGTCCGCGCGGTGATCGAATCCGGCACGGGCCGCTTGTCTCCCCTCTCCTCTTCAGGGAGAGGGGCCGGGGGAGAGGGCCGCCAGACGCCAACCCAGCAAAGGACTCTAAATGCCCACTCCCACCGCCCTGATCACCGGCTGCTCCAGCGGCATCGGCCGCGCCCTCGCCGACGCCTTCAAGGCCAGCGGCTACAGCGTCTGGGCCAGCGCCCGCAAGCCTGAGGACCTGGCCGAACTGCAAGCCGCCGGCTTCACCGCGGTCGCCCTGGACGTCAATGACCAGGCCGCCGTCGCCGCGCTGGCCGATCGCCTGGAAGCCGAAGCCGGCGGCCTCGACGTGCTGGTGAACAACGCCGGCTTCGGCGCCATGGGTCCGCTGCTGGACGGTGGCGCCGAGGCGCTGCGCCGGCAGTTCGAGACCAATGTCTTCGCCCTGGTGGACCTGACCCGCGCCTGCTTCCCGCTGCTGCGCAAGCGCCGTGGCCTGGTGGTGAACATCGGCAGCGTGTCCGGCGTGCTTGTCACCCCCTTCGCCGGCGCCTATTGCGCCTCCAAGGCCGCCGTGCACGCCCTGAGCGATGCCCTGCGCCTGGAACTGGCGCCCTTCGGCATCGAGCTGATGGAAGTGCAGCCCGGCGCCATCGCCTCCAGCTTCGGCGCGAACGCCAGCCGCGAAGCCGAGGCCGTGATCGCCGAAGGCTCGCCCTGGTGGCCCCTGCGCGAGGGCATCCGCGCCCGCGCCCGTGCTTCCCAGGACAACCCCACCTCGGCCGAAGCGTTCGCGCGCTCCTTGCTGGCCGCCGTGCGACGCAAGCCCCGCCCGGCACTGGTGCGCATCGGCAATGGCAGCCGGGCCTTGCCGATGCTGGCGCGCTGGGTGCCGAGAAGTCTGCTGGACAGGGTGCTGAAGAAACGCTTCGGCCTCGGCGTGGAGCTGTAGGATGGGGCGGGCGGCGTTCCGCGAGCGTAGCGATACCCATCAGCCCCGCCCCACCAGCCCTTCACTTATCCACAGCTTCAACCACTGCGCCGCCTGCATCGGCTTGCCCAGCGCCTCGCAGAGTCGGGCAAAACTCCATCCCTGCTCCACCATGCCCAGCAGCGCCCTGCCCTCTTCCTCGGCCAGGCTGCGGTATTGCCCGACCAGACCCTGGCGCCAGACCAGGCAGAGTTCGGGCCCCTCCAGCTGCCGGCTGCCGGGGAACTCACGCCCCTCCTTCACCGCGCGCCACAGCGACAGGCTGTTATGCCGGCACGGCACCTGCTGCACGCTGGGCAACAGCGCCAGACGCAGCTCCGGCCACTCCCCGGCCGACAACCGCGCCATCCGCTCCAGGGTCAGCGATTCGCCGTCGGCAGCGTCGAAGGCCAGGGTGAAGGCCCACTCCAGCCGCGCCAGCTCGGCCAGGGGTGCGGCCTGTTCAGGCACCAGCCAGGACTCGATGAAATCGGCCAGGCGCGCGCCAAGCCAGCGCAGGCTGAAATGAGCGGAAGGATGGGCGCGCAGGTAGGCATGGGCCAGGGCCTCGAACTCATCGTCGCCCAGCCAGTGGTGCACGGTCGGATAGTCTCCCCGCAGGGCCTCCACCAGCCGCGCCCGGTAGGCGTGATGGTAGATCCCCAGGCCCTCCAGCGCCCCCAGCGCTGGGCCGCCACGGATGACGTCGAGCAGCTCCGCAGCCGGCGCGCCGCTGTCGTCCAGTAGGTAGGTTTCGAAGCGCTGCTGGAACTCTTTCAGGCCCATGCGACCTCCTTCGCCAAGGTGGCGGCAGCCAGCTCCCGCGCCTTGTCCAGCTCGGCCAGCAACTCATCCAGGGGCGGCAGATGGTCGTCGCGCTCCAGCAATGTGGCGACCGGTCCCAGGTGCTCCAGGGTGCGCTGGTAGAGCCGCCAGACCGGGTCCGACACCGGCGCGTCGTGAGTGTCGATCAGGTAGTGGCCGTAGTCGCTGTGGCCAGCCAGGTGCAGCTGGCGGATGGCCCCGGCCGGCAGTGCGCGAATGAACTCCCAAGGGTCGAAACCCTGGTTGCGCGCGTTGACATAGACGTTGTTCACATCCAGCAGCAGCTCACAGCCGCTGCGCTCCACCAGGGCGGCGAGGAACTCCCATTCGCTCATCTCGCTATCGGCGCAGCGCAGATAGCTGGACACATTCTCCAGCACCAGCGGGCGGCCGAGGGCATCCTGCACCTGCCGCACCCGTTCGGCCACATGGGCCAGGCATTCCTCGGTGAAGGGCAGCGGCAGCAGGTCGTGCAATTGGTGGGCGTTGCCGCGGCTCCAGCAGAGGTGGTCGGAGATCCAGCGCGGGCCGATGCGCTCGGCCAGGGTCCTGAGCTGGCGCAGATGATCGCGATCCAGTGGGTGCGGACCGCCGATGGACAGGGACACGCCGTGCATTACCAGCGGGTAGCGTTCGGCGATGGCGTCCAGGTAGTAGAGCGGCTTGCCGCCGCTTACCAGGTAGTTCTCGGAGATCACCTCGAACCAGTCCACCGCAGGCAGCTGATCGAGTACCTCCTGGTGGTACTGGCTTCTCAGCCCCAGGCCGAAACCCAGGCTGGCGGGTTGCTCATGCATGACAGGTCTCCCTGGACCGGGGTGGCCCGAGGGCCACCCCCAGCCCCATCAGGCGCCGACCTTGCCGCCAGAGGACTTGCACTCGGCCAGCGTGGTGCTCTTGAAGCCCTGGCCCTTGCAGGCGCCCTGGCCCTTGCAGGCGTTATTGGCGGTCTTGCAGTCGTTCTGGCCTTTGCAGGCGTTGATGCCGTAACAGTGCACCATGCCCTCTTCGGCCATGACCTGGGTGGGCAGGCTGGCGAACAGGCTGGCGGCGGTCAGTGCCAGGGCAAAGCCGGTCATGGTGGCGGAGGTTTTGATGGTCATTTTCGTGCGTCCTCGAAGGTGGTTGTGAGCCGGTCTTGCAGGCCGGACATAGAGGTAGAGAACGCTCGCCTGTTGGCGTTACAGCCGGACGCAGAATTTTTCCGTAGCCCGGGTGAAATCCGGGAAACTGCGCGGGTCACCGCTCCCGGCTTGCATCCGGGCTACAGTTTCTCCACCTCAGCCACGAGAAATGACCATGTCGCTTCCCTTGCGCTACGCCGTCGGCGGCGTGGCCCTGGCCGTTGTCCTGAATCTCCTGCTGCGCAGCTTCGTGAAGGTCGGCGGGATCTTCGCCACCCTGCTGATCGCCGCGGCCACAGCCGCCCTGCTCGCCCTCGCCTTCCGCGTGATCCAGCGCCGCGCGCCGCAGCCGGGCGAGCGCTGGCGCATCGTCCTCGCCTATGGCGGCCTGCTCGGGGTGATGTACCTCGGACTGCTGGCGATGATGACGCTGCAGGACACCCCCAGCCCCATGGGCGTGCTGCTGTTCCTGGTTCATTACCTGTGCTACCCGGTACTGGCCGCTCTACTGCTGTCCGAGTCTGTGTTCGCGAGATTCCGCTGAGAGCCAGCGCGCTAGACGCTGCCTTCCTGCTCCACCACCAGGATGCGCGCCGCACCGCGTGGATGGGCAACGTGCTCGCAGCCGACCTCGGCGTAGAAGAGGTCGCCGGCGCCGAGGAGCACCCGCAACTCCTCACCCTGTTCGCGGTAACGCATCTCCACGTCGCCATCCAGCACCACGAAGACCTCGCGGCCGTCGTTGACGTGCCAGACATAGGGCTGGTCGGTCCAGTGCAGGCGTACCGTGGTGCCGTCGAGGTTGGCGATGTCCAGCGCGCCCCAGGCCCGGTCTGCGGTGAAGTCGCGGCTGCGCACCACGCGACCGGCGCTCATGCGCGGCCCGCCGCGGCAGCGACCGGAGCGGCAGGCTTGGGTTTGCGAAACACCAGGACGTTGCCAGCCATCACCAGGGCCAGGCCGAACAAGGCCGGCAGGGTCCACTGGTAGCCCTCGACGAAGGCCGAGATGTTCAGCGCCACCACCGGGAAGAGCACGGTGCAGTAGGCGGCGCGTTCGGGGCCCATGCGTCCTACCAGGGTCAGGTAGGCGGTGAAGCCGATCACCGAGCCGGGGATGGCCAGGTACAGCAGGGAACCGATGTAGCGGGTATTCCACTCCATGCCGAAGGGCGTGCCGCTGGCCAGGCACCAGGCCGATAGCAACAGGGCGCCGTAGAGCATGCCCCAGGCGTTGGTGGTGAGTGGTTTCAGGCCGGCCTTCTGCTGCAGGCTGGAGAGCATGTTGCCGGCCGAGAAGCAGAGGGTGCCCACCAGGGCCAGGCCCAGGCCGACCAAGGTCTCGCGGCTGGCGGCATGGCCCGCCAGCTCCGGCCAGAACAGCAGCGCCAGGCCCAGCAAGCCGAGGCCGCCACCGGCGAGGACGTTGGGCGCGATGCGCTGGCCGAAAAAAATCCGCGCATTCAGGGCGTTCCACAAGGTCGCGGTGGAGAAGACCACGGCTATCAGGCCGCTGGGGATCCACTGGCTGGCGGTGTAGAAGCACATGAAGTTGACGCAGAACAGGCATAGGCCCTGGGCCAGGCAGAGCAACTGGGCGCGGCCGTCGAGCTTCTGCAGGCGGCGGCTGAGCAGCAGCACGGCGAAGAGCACGGCAGCCGCCAGGGCGAAACGGTAGGCGATGGAAGCGGGAATCGCGACGCTGCCCATCTGCAGCTTGATGGCGATCCAGGTGGTACCCCAGATCAGGACGGTGAGCAGATAGAGGGACAGGTTCATTGCCGCGACTCCGATTTCGATGGCGCCAGTCTCCGCCCGCCCCTGCCCGAGCGCTTGCACAAACTTGCGCTTATCTCGTCAGACGGCTGCCCCCCTGCGCCCACGCGCGCTAGCATGGACCCCATTCACACCCCGGCCCGGCAACGCCCATGTCGTTACTCGAACAGAACCAGGTCTTCCAGTCCCTCAGCAGCTCGCCCAACGCTCGCCTGGAGCACAGTGCCGAGCTGGGCGACGGCCTGGGCGCGGCGCTCTGGAGCAACCACCACGATGCGCGGGACTACCAGGGGCCGAAGATCCACACCCTGTCCTGCTACCTGGCGGGCGGCACCGGCACCTTCCGCCGCGAGCGCCCGGATACCAAGGGCGCGCCGGACAAACTCTGCGTCCTGCCGGCCGAGCATGAGTCTTCCTGGGTGATCAACGGTGAGATTCGCCTGGCCCACCTCTACTTCAGCGCCGAGCACTTCGCCCAGGCCGCGGTGACCCTGCTGGACCGCGAGCCCCGCGAGTTGCAGTTGCATGAGCGGACCTTCCTCGATGATCCGCAGCAGGCACAGAACTTCCACCAGTTGGTCCGCCTGGACTGGGACGAACCCGGCGAGCGCCTGCAGGCCACCAGCCTGGCCTTCGACATGATCCACCACAGCCTGCTGACCCAGGTTGGGCTGCGTGAGGGATTACGTCTGAAGGGTGGTTTGGCACCGGCCTTGCGCAGGCGCCTGGTGGATTACATCGAGAACCGCCTGGCCGAGCCCATCAGCCTGGGTGAACTGGCCACCTTCGCGGCGCTGTCGGAGTACCACTTCGCGCGGATGTTCCGCGAGAGCTTCGGCATGCCGCCACATCAGTACTTGCTGGCGCGCCGCCTCGCTCGGGCACGCAAGCTGTTGCGCGATACCGAGCTGCCGCTGGGGGAGATCGCCCTGGCCTGCGGCTTCGCCAGCGCCAGCCACTTCAGCAACCGCTTCCGCGCTGCCGTGGGTGGCACGCCTGGCACCTACAGGGCGGCGTTTCGCTGATCAGAACACCAAGTCGGACAGGCGCCAGACTTCGAAGGCGGGCGTTTCGTACGGATGGGCCTTTTTCAGGGCCTTGACCGCTTCGTGGATAAGCTCGTCGGCCACCACCATCTCCACCTTCCACTCGGCCACCTGCTCGACCGCTCCGGCCTGGCCGAGGTAGGGCTTGCTGCCCTCCAACGGGCGGAACTGGCCCTGGCCCAGGGCCTGCCAGCAGCAGCTGTCATAGGCGCCGATGCGCCCGCCGCCCGCGCCGAAAATGGCCTTCTTCACAGGTTCCAGGTGGCTTTCCGGAACGTAAAAACACAACTTGTACATCAGGTTCTCCGCATGAGTCGGATGGCTGGATCATGCCCGGCAACGATGCCACGAATAGTGGCACTTTGACTTCAGCCATTGCCGAGGCGCCGGTCACATACCGCGAGTTGGACCCACGCGGAGAAAAAGCGTTCTGCGCTCCCCTAGTGCACGTGGCGATAAGTGCGACGCCCTACTCACCTTTCCAGAAACGCCGCCAGCGCTGGCCCAGGCCATTGGCAGGCGGGCTGTGGCTGCCATCGCACCAGGGCAGCCGAGCGGACTGGCCACAGCGGCAGAGCAACAGGCGCTGCTCGCGTCGGGCAGTCAGGTGCACGCCTTCGGCGCAGCCGACGGGGCAATCGGGCAATTGCGCGGAACGGCCGCAGCGGCAGAGCAGGCAGCGGTCGCCGGGCTGGAGCAGGCGGACTTCGGGGAGTATCGGGTCCGGCATGGGCAGGGCTCGGAAACGAAAAGGCGGGAGAAGAGTGCCTTCTCCCGCCTTTTGCTGTCGATATCTGAGCGGGCCAAAAATGGCCCTTTCCCGCCCATCTGGTCAGGCTCCGAGCGGTTTCAAACCGCCCTCTCCCGCCCTTCGGGCAACCCGCTCCGCGCCCCGGCCTGATCGCTTCGCGCTCAGGCGCTCATCGGCACAGGAAGCAGTGCTTCCAAAACGTGCCGATGAGCCCCGCAAGCGGGAGAGGGTCATCAGATGGCCTTCGGCCGCTTTTAATTCACCCAGACGCGGGCGTTGCGGAACATGCGCATCCAGCCGCCGTCTTCCTGCCACTCGTCCGGGCGCCAGGAGTTCTGCACGGCGCGGAATACCCGCTCCGGGTGCGGCATCATGATGGTCACGCGGCCATCGCGGCTGGTGAGGCCGGTGATGCCACGGGGCGAACCGTTGGGGTTGGCCGGGTAGCGCTCGGTGACCTTGCCGTGGGTGTCGACGAAGCGCATGGCCACGCAACCGGACAGGTCGGCTTCGAGCAAGGCTTCCTCGCTTTCGAACTCGGCATGGCCTTCACCATGGGCGATGGCGATGGGCATGCGCGATCCGGCCATGCCGCGCAGGAAGATCGAGGCCGACTCCTGCACCTGGACCATGGCGACGCGGGCTTCGAATTGCTCCGAGCGGTTACGTACGAAGTGCGGCCAGAACTCGGTGCCGGGGATCAGCTCGTGCAGGTTGGACATCATCTGGCAACCGTTGCACACGCCGAGGGCGAAGCTGTCCTTGCGCTCGAAGAAGGCCTGGAAGCCGTCGCGGGCACGGGTGTTGAAGAGGATCGACTTGGCCCAGCCCTCACCGGCGCCGAGCACGTCGCCATAGGAGAAGCCACCGCAGGCCACCAGGCCCTTGAAGTCGTCCAGGCTGACGCGGCCGGCGAGGATGTCGCTCATGTGCACGTCGATGGCGGAGAAGCCGGCGCGGTCGAAGGCGGCGGCCATTTCCACCTGGCCGTTGACGCCCTGCTCGCGGAGGATCGCCACCTGCGGACGCACACCCTTCTTGATGTAGGGCGCGGCGATATCCTGGTCGACGTCGAAGGCCAGCTTGGCGGACAGGCCGGGGTTGTCTTCTTCCAGCAGGCCATCGAATTCCTGATCGGCGCAGTCGGCGTTGTCGCGCAGGCGCTGGATCTGGTAGCTGGTTTCCGACCACTGGCGCTGCAGCATGCGGCGCTCGCCGCCGAACACGGCCTCGCCATTGAAGCTGATGGCGACATTGGCGCCGTTGACCGGCTGGCCGATCACCGCCACGCACTCGCCGAGGCCGGCAGCGCTGAATTGTGCCAGCACTTCCGGGGTGGCGTCCTGGCGAACCTGGATGACCGCACCCAGTTCTTCGTTGAAGAGCACGGCGGCCACGCCGTCGCGGCTGTCGGCCAGGGCGTCGAGGTAGAGGTCCACGCCACAGTGGCCGGCGAAGGCCATTTCCAGGACGCTGGCCAGCAGGCCACCGTCGGAACGGTCGTGGTAGGCCAGCAGGTGGCCATCGGCGTTCAGGCCCTGGATCACGGCGAAGTAGGCCTTGAGGTCTTCGGCGTCGTCGACGTCAGGCACCTGCTGGCCGAGCTTGCTGTAGACCTGGGCGAGGATCGAGCCGCCCAGGCGGTTCTGGCCACGTCCGAGGTCGATCAGGATCAGGTCGGTCTCGCCCTTGTCCAGGCGCAGCTGCGGGGTCAGGGTCTTGCGGATGTCGCTGACCGGCGCGAAGCCGGTGACGATCAGCGACAGCGGCGAGGTGACGGACTTGTCCACACCCTCATCCTGCCAGCGGGTCTTCATGGACATGGAGTCCTTGCCCACCGGGATGGTGATGCCCAGCGCCGGGCACAGCTCCATGCCCACGGCCCGGACGGTGTCGTACAGGCGGGCGTCCTCGCCCGGGTGGCCGGCAGCGGCCATCCAGTTGGCGGAGAGCTTGATGTCGGAGAGCTTCTCGATCTTCGACGCGGCCAGGTTGGTGACGGTCTCGCCGATGGCCATGCGCCCGGAGGCGGCAGCATTCAGCAGGGCCAGCGGAGTGCGCTCGCCCATGGCCATGGCTTCGCCGGTGTAGACGTCGAAGCTGGTGGCGGTCACGGCGCAGTCGGCCACCGGCACCTGCCAGGGGCCGACCATCTGGTCGCGGGCCACCAGGCCGGTGATGGTGCGGTCGCCGATGGTGATCAGGAAGTTCTTGCTGGCCACGGCCGGGTGGCGCAGCACGCGGCTGACGGCTTCGTCGATGTCCAGCGCGGCGGCGGCGAAGTCATCGCCCAGCTCGGCCTCGCGGCTGACCGAACGGTGCATGCGCGGCGGCTTGCCGAGCAGCACTTCGAGCGGCATGTCCACCGGCTTGTTGCCGAAGTGGCTGTCGGCCACGGTCAAGTGACGTTCTTCGATGGCCTCGCCGACCACGGCGAAGGGGCAGCGCTCGCGTTCGCAGATGGCCTTGAAGCGCTCGAAGTCGGCGGCGTCCACGGAGAGCACGTAGCGCTCCTGGGATTCGTTGCACCAGATTTCCAGCGGGCTCATGCCCGGCTCGTCGTTGGGCACGGCGCGCAGCTCGAAGCGACCGCCGCGGCCACCGTCGTTGATCAGTTCCGGCAGGGCGTTGGAGATGCCGCCGGCACCGACGTCGTGGATGAACTTGATGGGGTTTTCCGCGCCCAGCTGCCAGCAGCGGTCGATCACTTCCTGGCAACGGCGTTCCATTTCCGGGTTGTCGCGCTGCACCGAGGCGAAGTCCAGGTCGGCGGAGCTGGCGCCGGTGGCCATGGAGGAGGCCGCGCCGCCGCCCAGGCCGATGAGCATGGCCGGGCCGCCGAGGACGATCAGCTTGGCGCCGATGGAGATTTCACCCTTCTGCACGTGTTCGGCGCGGATGTTGCCCATCCCGCCGGCAAGCATGATCGGCTTGTGGTAGCCGCGCACTTCCTCACCATGTGGGGTGTCGATAGCCTGCTCGAAGGTACGGAAGTAACCGGTCAGGGCCGGACGGCCGAACTCGTTGTTGAACGCGGCGCCGCCCAGCGGGCCTTCGATCATGATGTCCAGCGGGGTGACGATACGCTCGGGCTTGCCGTAGGGCTTCTCCCAGGGCTGCTCGAAACCGGGGATCTGCAGGTTGGAGACGGTGAAGCCGGTCAGGCCGGCCTTGGGCTTGGCGCCGCGGCCGGTAGCGCCTTCATCGCGGATCTCGCCGCCGGAACCGGTCGAGGCGCCGGGGAAGGGAGCGATGGCGGTCGGGTGGTTGTGGGTCTCCACCTTCATCAGGATGTGCACCGGCTCCTGGGTGGCGCCGTACTGGCGGGTCACCGGGTCCGGGAAGAAGCGGCCGGCGGTGAAGCCCTCGATCACCGAGGCGTTGTCCTTGTAGGCCGACAGCACGCCTTCGCGGTGCATCTCGTAGGTGTTCTTGATCATGCCGAACAGGCTCTTCTCCTGCGCCTGGCCGTCGATGTCCCAGCTGGCGTTGAAGATCTTGTGGCGGCAGTGTTCGGAGTTTGCCTGGGCGAACATCATCAGCTCGACGTCATGGGGATTGCGCCCCATCTCGACGAAGCTCTTCACCAGGTAGTCGATCTCGTCTTCGGCCAGCGCCAGGCCCAGCTCGACGTTGGCCTTCTCCAGCGCGGCACGGCCGCCGCCGAGGATGTCGACCACGGTCAGCGGTTTGGGCTGGGCATGGCTGAACAGGCCGGCGGCCTCTTCCATGCCGGCCAGCACCAGCTGGGTCATGCGGTCGTGCAGGCTGCTGGCGATCAGCTGGGCGTCGGCCTCGCTGATCTCGCCGGCCACGTAGTAGGCAATGCCGCGCTCGAGGCGCTCGACCTTGGCCAGGCCGCAGTTGCGGGCGATGTCGGTGGCCTTGCTCGACCAGGGCGAGATGGTGCCGAAGCGCGGCACCACCAGGAACATCCGGCCGCTGGGCTCCTGCACCGGCACACTGGGGCCGTACTTGAGCAGACGGGCCAGGACTTGCTCCTCCTCGCCTCCGAGCACGCCAGTCACTTCGGCAAAGTGGGTGAACTCGGCATAGAGTCCGCTGACAGCGGGGACCTTCTGGGTCAGTTGCTCGAGCAGTTTGCCGTGGCGAAAAGCGGAAAGGGCGGGAGCACCGCGCAGGATCAACATCTTCGGGACAGCCTCTGGGGAAGGGGTGTGCTGGGAGGCCGTGCATTCTAACGCAAAGCGCCGCTTTCCGGCACCTCTGAAGGTGCCTCGCGTCGCCCGACAGCTAGCAGAGATGATGCCACCTGTCGAGATATGGCACCCGCCAGGCTTTGCGTATACTGCAGAAATGCTCAAACAACCTACGTTCCGCAAGCGCCGCACCTTCTGGCTGCTGGCGACCGGAATCCTCCTGATGCTCAGCGGCTGCAAGCAGCCCACCACGCTCGAGCGCGTTCAGGAGGAGGGCGTCCTACGCGTGATCACCCGCAACAGCCCGGCGACCTACTTCGAGGACCGCAACGGCGAAACCGGCTTCGAGTACGAGCTGGTCAAGCGTTTCGCCGACGACCTGGGCGTGGAGCTCAAGATCGAAACCGCCGACAAGCTCGATGACCTCTACTTCCGTCTGGGCCAGGCCAACGGCCCGGTGCTGGCCGCCGCCGGCCTGGTTGCCAGCGAAGCGCGCAAGAACGACGTGCGCTTCTCCCATTCCTACCTGGACGTCACCCCCCAGGTCATCTACCGCAATGGCGAGCGCCGCCCCACCCGTCCCGACGACCTGGTCGGCCGCCGCATCATGGTGCTCAAAGGCAGCAGTCACGCCGAGCAGTTGGCGGCCATGAAGGCCACCCTGCCCGGCCTGAAATACGAAGAATCCGACGAAGTGGAGGTGGTCGACCTGTTGCGCATGGTCGACGAAGGACAGATCGACCTGACCCTGGTGGACTCCAACGAACTGGCGATGAACCAGGTCTACTTCCCCAACGTGCGCGTGGCCTTCGACCTGGGCGACGCCACCAGCCTGGCCTGGGCCATGGCGCCGGGCGAGGACGACAGCCTGTACGACGAGGTCAACGCCTTCCTCGACAAGGCGCGCAAGGACGGCACCCTGCAACGCCTGAAGGACCGCTACTACGGCCATGTCGACGTACTCGGCTATGTAGGCGCCTACACCTTCGCCAAGCACTTGCAGCAACGCCTGCCCAAGTACGAACAGCACTTCCGCCAGACCTCGCAGAAGAACGAGGTGGACTGGCGCCTGCTGGCCGCCATCGGCTACCAGGAATCCCTCTGGCAACCCACCGCGACTTCCAAGACCGGCGTGCGCGGCCTGATGATGCTCACCGAGGGCACCGCCAAGGCCATGGGCGTTTCCAACCGCCTGAACGCCAAGCAGAGCATCCACGGCGGCGCCAAATACTTCACCATGATCAAGGACGGCCTCTCCCAGGACCTCAAGGAGCCGGACCGCACCTGGTTCGCCCTGGCCGCCTACAACATCGGCATCGCCCACCTGGGCGACGCGCGCAAACTGGCCGAAGCCGAGGGCCTGAACCCGAACAAGTGGCTGGACGTGAAAAAAATGCTGCCGCGCCTGTCGCAGAAGCAGTGGTACCGCAAGACCCGCTACGGCTACGCCCGCGGCGGCGAGACGGTGCACTTCGTGCAGAACATCCGCCGCTACTACGACATCCTCACCTGGGTGACCCAGCCGCAGATGGAGGGCAGCCAACTGGCGGAGAACGCCACCCACCTGCCCGGGGTGAACAAGACCCGGCCGACCGAGCAGCCGGACGAGAAGCTCTGAAGGCCCCAGCCCCTTTCCCCTCCCCCAGAGATCAAGGCGTGGCTCGCGCCGGCAACTCATCCGACCCGGTAAGACCCGCATCCATTTGCCCCCAGCAATCCAGAAAAAAGCCCGCATCAAGCGGGCTTCCTCTTCTTCAGGCCATCACCACCCTGACGGCAGCAGGCTCAGCGCGCTGCAGATGGCGTAGACGGCACTGGCCAGGTAGATCACCACGATGACCGCCTGAATGGCCGGATGGGCGATCCAGCCGCACTGCCAGGCAGGCTGCAGGTCGCCGTGGCGACGGGCGGAGCGCAGCATGAGGATCGGCATAATGGACAGGATCACGCCGCTGAAGGCGCCGGCGAAGTACAGCGCGTTGACGAAGCCGACCATGCCGCTGTAGGCCAGCACGAAGGGCGGCACGCAAACGATGCCGAGCACCAGCAGGCGGGTCTTCGGCTGGCTTTCCGGGCCGAGCGTGTGGAACTTGTCGAAGATGTTGGTCAGGAAACTGCCGCCGAGGCCCCAGTAGGAGGTCAGCATGGCGCAGAGAGCGAAGGTGTTGGCAGTGTAGAAGGCCCACTGACCCAGCGCCTGGCCCCAGGCCAGGGTGGCAACTTCCGTCTGGTTCTCCAGGCCGGTGAGGGAGATCACCGACATCGGCACTATGGCCAGCAAGCAGAAGGTCACCAGCATGCCGGTGATCACCGCCTTGGGCAGCTGCTCCGGAGCATGGCTGAAACCACGGGCCATTTCCGGGACTATGTACTGCGCGGAGAAGCAGAACACCGCGATGTTGAACACCGGCACCATGTAGATCCAGTCGCCTTCCAGCAGCCGCGCGACATCGGTGTTCTCGTTCACCAGGGTGGCGATCACCAGGAGGACGATCATGCTCACCATGCCGATGCTGATGAACTTCTCGCCCTTGCCGATGGCGCCGAGGCCAAGGTAGAGCACCAGCGCGGCCGGAAGGAAGAACAGCAGGCTGCCCAGCGCCGGGCTGATGCCGAGGAAGGCGCTGAGGATCTTGCCGCTGCCGCTCATGTAGGCGATCAGCGCGCCGATGCTGTTCACCGCCACCGACAGGAAGATGGCCCAGGCGCCGAATGAACCCACGTAGCGTTGGGCGAGACCACTCAGTTGGCTGTGGGTGCGGGTGCGCAGCGCGGTTTCCGACACGTAGAGCATGGAGATGGTGGTGAATACCCCCGCCACCGCCAGCCACATCAGCAATGGCAGGAAACCGGCCTTGCGGCTGGCGTAGGCCATGGACAGCACGCCGGCGCCGATATTGGTGCCCACGATCATGGCCACGGCTTCGAGGAAGCTCAGCCGATGGACTGCCAACCCCGACGAATCGACGGACTCCGCCCCAACCTGATCCTGGTACGACTGGACCCCGGTTTCACTCATAACAGCACCCTCGACAACGCATTCATGTTTCAGGAGAGGCCCGGACCTGAGCTGCCATGGCCTTTCCGTCAAACGATGAAACGGGCACTGCGGGACTACGGGACTACGGGCGCCTCCTGGCATTGATCCCGGATTCGGGACCGGCCCAGGCGCCCCTCAAAAGAACCGCTCTGGAACGCCCTTCTCGGGCGGCCGCGCACCTTAACACAGCAAGCTCAAAGGTCCAGGCGAAGGGCATGCGACCTTGGTCGCATGGCAGTTGGATGTCGAGCGCCTCAGGCGTCCTTGCGGGCCGCACGACGGGCCTGGAAGAAGCCCGATAGCAGCTCGCTGCACGCCTGCGCCAGCACCCCGCCCTCGACCAGCACCCGGTGGTTGAGGAAGTCCTGGTTGAAGAACTGGCCGCGGCTGACCACCACGCCGGCCTTGGGCTCGGTGGCGCCATAGACGACGCGGGTGATCCGCGAGTGGACGATGAGCCCGGCGCACATGCTGCAGGGCTCCAGGGTGACGTAGAGGGTGCTGCCTACCAGGCGGTAGTTTTCCAGGCGGCTGGCGGCATCGCGTACCGCCACCATCTCGGCATGGGCGCTGGGGTCATGGCCGGAGATGGGGCAATTGAAGCCACGTCCGACTATCTCGCCGTCCTGCACCAGCACCGCACCCACCGGCACCTCGCCCAGCAGCGCGCCCTGCTGGGCCAGGGCCAGGGCTTCACGCATGAAATGTTCGTCGCGGCTGCGGTCGATGATCTGGGGTTGGCGCATGGTCGGGCTCAGGCGACTTCGATGGCGGCCATCAGGCCGGTTTCCATATGGTCGATGACATGACAGTGGAACATCCATACCCCCGGGTTATCCGCCACCAGCGCGATGCGCGCGGTCTCGTTCTTGCCCAGCAGATAGGTGTCGGTGAAGTAGGGAACAATGTTCTTGCGGTCCGAGTCCAGCACCTTGAAGGCCATGCCGTGCAGGTGGATGGGGTGCAGGTACTGGGCCATGTTGCGCAGCTCGAAGATGTAATGGCCGTCCTTCTTCAACTTGGCGATCGGGCGGTCGGCGCAGGTCTTGTCGTTGATGTCCCAGGCCTTGCCGTTGATCTGCCAGTAGTTGCTCGGCCGTCCGGCGGCACTGGCCAGGGTCGCCGCCCACTCGAAGTTGAAGCGCATCACCTGGGCCTTGGCCAGATCCGGCTCGGGCACCGGATTGGCCGGCAGGGGCGCAGGCCAGTCGCCGGCCGGCTCCTGGCTTGCCACGCTTTTCAGGGTGGCAAGGCGCAGCGGGCCGTTGCGCAGCGGCAGCTCGACGCCGGCCGCCGGCACCTTGAGGGCCAGTTCTATGCGCATGCCCGGGCCGAGCCAGTATTCCTTGCCCAGCTCGCGAGGTTCGATGGGATGGCCGTCGAGGGCGTAGATGCGCACCTCGGCCCCCGGCAGATTGAGCCGGTAGGTAACAGTGTTGTCCAGGTTCAGCAGGCGCAGGCGAACCACCTGGCCGGCGGGCAGGTCCAGGGTCGGCAGGGGCTTGCCGTTGATGGTGGTCAGACGCCCGCGGGTGCCTTCGCGGGCGGCCTCGCGGGGCACGCTGAAGGCGGTGAAGGCGCCGTCCTGGTCCACGTGCCAGGTCTTCAGGCTGAGCACCTTTTCATGGGCGAAGCCGCTGGGCTCGCGCTCCTCGACTATCAGCGGGCCGACCAAGCCGCGTCCCAGTTGGTGGGCGCTGGACAGGTGCGGGTGGTACCAGAAACTGCCGGCATCCTCGGTCTTGAAGCGGTAGTCGAAGTACTCGCCGGGCAGCACCGGCAACTGCGACACGTAGGGCACGCCGTCCATTTCCAGGGGCAGGCGGATGCCGTGCCAGTGGATGGTAGTGGGCTCGTCGAGCTTGTTGATGAAGCGCACCCGCAGCCAGTCGCCCTGGCGCGAGCGCAGCTCCACGCCCGGCGCCTGGCCGCCATAGGCCCAGGCCGGAGTGGTGTGGCCGGCGACCAGTTCGAGGTCGAGCGGCGCGGCGATCAGTTCGTAGTCGTGGGTCCTGGCATCCCGGGTACGCGCCAGCCAATAGCGGGCGCCACCGGCACCGAGGCCGACTACACCGAGGCCGACCAGGCCGCCAAGAATCTGTCTGCGAGTGAAGGACATGGGGTCAGGCTCCTCTGGGGAAGAACGGGCTGTCCCATCGGCTAATCGAACCGGCCTCTGTCGGGCCGGCTTACGGGGCGCACAAGATACACCCGGGGACTGTGAAAGATAAGTGAAAGCATCTGCATTGGCCGCGACCGATGGGCGCAGCCGTCCTCTCGCACCAGGCGTAGGATGGAAAGCCCTCACGGCTTTTCAGCAGAGGAGCGCCTTCATGCATCCCACCCGCCGCCAGATGATTCAGCTCTGTGTGGGTAGCCTGGTTGCGCTGCACTGGCCGCGATTCGGCCAGGCCGCCGCCAGCACCTGCCGCCTCAGTCCGGAACAGACCGCCGGCCCCTTCTACCTGGAGGACGCACTGCTGCGACAGGACATCACCGATGGCAAGCCGGGCATCCCGCTCCGGCTGCAGTTCCAGGTGTTGCAACTGGACGGCTGCCAGCCCCTGGATGATGCCGCCCTCGAGGTCTGGCACTGCGACGCCCTGGGCGCCTACTCAGGCGTCGGCGCCAACCAGGCGAGCCGCTTCCTGCGCGGCGTGCAGATCACCGATGCGGCGGGCCGCGCGGAATTCCGCAGCATCCTCCCGGGTTGCTACCCCGGCCGCACCAACCACGTGCACCTCAAGGTGCATCTGGGCGAGAAGGATATCCACACCGGCCAGCTGTACTTCCCCGAGGCCGTCATCCGCCCTGCCATGGCCCGACCGCCCTATTCGCATCCCGGCCAGGAATGGACATCCCTGGAGCAGGACTACCTCTATCGCCGCCAGGAGGGCGAGCAGTCGGTGGCCGAGCTGATAGAGGACGGCGAGGGTTTCATCGCGCGGCTGACGCTGGTGGTCGATACCCACGCCAACGCGTGACCGGATGCGATGACTGTGGGGGCGACTTCAGTCGCTGAGGGCCGCGCAGCGGCCCCCATGGAAGCATCGCAGGGCAGACCTGCGGTCTGCTTGGCGAGTGAATTGGCTATGTCTGCGTTAGCTGTTGCAGAACCGAATAGAAGCGTCTAGCACGGACCTTTCAGACCTGCGCACCTGCCTGACACATCCCTCTCCCCCGCCCCCGCCCTGCGCCCCAGCCTGATCGCTTCGCGCTCAGTCGCTCATCGGCACCGGAAGCGG
>NZ_SSOJ01000146.1:48971-82827 GCF_029871205.1 Pseudomonas sp. BN417
TGTCAACACCTCCTTTTTCCAGCTTCATTCGCCAGCGGCGAACCTTGCGAAGCGGAACCTCCCAACACCCTCACCAATCACTCAACTCATTGATTATCAAGGAGTTTTGCTTGGCGACTCTGCCGGAAGAGGTGCGCATTATAGGGATGCCAAAACTGCCGTCAACACTTATTTGAAAACTTTCTGTCATCCCGCCCGTAGGGGTGCACAACTGCCTCCCTCTCTATATAGAAGGACACGCAATTCCCTCCCCACGCCAACGGCGATTTGCCACTGGAACTCCAGGGCCAGCACCAGGATCACCTGTACTGAGGCTGGCGCCGCGCAAAGCGGTCTGGAGCCAAAGAGCCCCAGCACTGCAAGGTTGCACCTAGGGCGGGGGAAGCGCCCGGCGCCTGCCCTCCCCTCCTTCCAGTAATTGCTCAAGCAACAGTTGCGCTACACCGAACCAGACGGGCGCAGCCCCCGCCCGGAACAACTGGCAGGCATCACACGCTGGAGCACTGCTCGGCGCCCCAGTCGCCAACGTCCGGGTTGTTGCAGGCACTGGAGATCATGCTGGTGCCACGGGAGGTCACCTGCTTGACGTGGCTGCGCTTGGTGTCGGCCTGTTGCAATTTGACCTCGGTGTCGACGGCTTCCTTCGGCACCTTCGCCGTCGCCGGCTTGCTGGTCTTCGCCTTCGCCACCTGGGAGACGCTGCTCTGGCGCTGCACGCCGATCTGCTGGAGGTCCTTCTCGTAGGCCTGGGTGCAGGTGTCGATGTTCTCACCTGCGCGGCCATCCACCGCCGTCATCAGGGCGTTGGTTTCCTTCAGGCCGCTGATGATTTCGGCGAAGCGCTTCTTGCCTTCCGCTTCGGTCATCTTGCCGGCCTTGTGCGCTGCCTGCAGTTTGGTGAATTCCCGTTGGTAGCAATCCTGCGCGGCCTTGGCGTAGGTGATGCTGCGGTCCATGTCGCCGACGCTGTTGTCGATGTCCGTCCCATAGGAGGCAATGCGCGCATGGTCGTCGGTGATCTGCTTCTGCCGCCCGGTGTAGTAGCCGACGGCGCCGCCGACCACCGCACCGGTGGCCGCGCCGATCAGGGCGTTGCGCGCGGCGTGATCGCCGCCGGTCAGGGCGCCGGTCAGGCCACCCCAGAGCAGCGCCTTCCACCTCGTCCCGCTTTAGAAGCCGACGCCGATCACATGGATCGCCAGCAGCACCAACAGTGCCGCGCCTATCCCGTAGTGCCAGCGCTTGAAGCGCAGGTGATGGCGCCACAACCGCTGGCGTAGCGGCGCCAGGCTGATGGGTATCAGCATCAGCAGCAGGGTGGCGAGGGTGCCGGCCAGCATGGGCGTGGACGCCGACGGCAGCAGGTAGTCCAGCACCAGCGACTCGCGCTGATCGCCAGTAGTACGCGGTCGCCATCATGGGACGGTAGCCAAGCATTGCTGGATGCGTGAGTCGCTGGCCGGGCGGGGTTCAGGCCTCGAGCACAAAAATGCCCACCTGCGGATCCGGACTCAGCCAGTGACGCCCCAGGTGCCAGCCGGACTCGGCGGCCAGGTCCGCCACCTGCGTCAGGCTGTACTTGTGCGAGTTTTCGGTGTGCAGGCGCTCTCCGGCGCGGAATTCGAAGGTGCAGCCGGCCGCATGGACCCGCTGGCTGCGGCGGCTGACCAGGAAGATCTCCATGCAGCTCCGCTCAGGGTTCCAGCGCGCCAGGTGATCGAAGGCGTCAAGGTCGAAGTCGCCTCCCAGTTCGCGGTTGATGCGCGCCAGGAGGTTCTTGTTGAACTGTGCGGTGATGCCGTCCGCGTCGTCGTAGGCCGCTTCCAGCGTGGCGACATCCTTCTGCATGTCCAGGCCGAGGATGAAACGCGACTCTCGTCCCAGGTAGCGACGCACCGAACGCAGGAAGCGCCGGGACTCCTCCGGGGTGAAGTTGCCCAGGGTGGATCCGGGAAAGAACGCGACCCGCGGGCGCCGTGCGGCGTCCGCCGGCAGGTGCGGCAAGTGGGTGAAGTCGCCCACCTGGGGCAGCACCCTCAGGTCGGGATAGGCGCCCTGGAGCATGGCGGTGGCCTTGCGCAGGGCCGACTCGCTGATGTCGATGGGCAGGTAGAGACCGATCTGCGGCGCGGCATCCAGCAGCAGCCGCGTCTTCAGGCTGGCGCCGCTGCCGAACTCCACCAGCGCCGCTCCCCGGGGAATAACAGTGGAGAGCTCGGTGGCGATTTTGCGCAGCAGGGCCGTCTCGGTGCGGGTGGGGTAGTACTCCTGCGTATTGCAGATGGCCTCGAACAGCTCCGAGCCCACCGCATCATAAAAATACTTGGGCGGCAGGCTCTTGGCCGGCGCCGACAGGCCGGCGCGCACGTCCTCGGCGAAGGACTCGCGCTCGCTCACCGCCTGGCCGGCCACCACATCCCGCGCCAGGCGCAGGCCGGAGAACATCCAGCGCTGGGCCGGATAGAAGAAGTTGCGGTAGCTGGGCCGGGCATGGCCGGCAGGGGTGATGCTGGCGCCGCCGCGCAGCACCATCTGGCTCACCATGAACTTGCCGTTGTACTCGCCCACCGCATCGCGGGACGGTCGGAAGCCGGGATAAGGCGCATAGGCGCTGGCGGTCCACTGCCAGGCGCAGTCCTCCACCTGGCCGAGCACCCCAGCGCGGGCGGCCACTTCCCACTCCGACTCGGTGGGCAGGCGGGCATCGAACCATGCAGCGAAGGCGCAGGCCTCGTAGAAGCTGATATGAGTGACCGGCGCGGCCAGTACCAGTGGGTGCAGTCCGCCCAGGCCCATCTCCATCCAGGCTCCGTCCCGTTGCTGCCAGTACATAGGCGCCTGCCAGCCGTCTTCCTGCACCCGCGCCCAACCTTCGGAAAGCCAGAGGTCGGCGCGCCCGTAACCGCCCGCCTCGATGAATTCCAGCCACTGGGCATTGGTCACCAGGCGGTCGCAGATCTGGAACGGCTGCAGGTACACCTTGTGGCGCGGCCCCTCGTTGTCGAAGGCGAAGCCCTCGCCGTCATGGCCGATGTCCACCAGACCGCCGGGCAAGCCGACGAAGCGGCCCTGGCGGTCACCGCTGGGCTCGCGCCAGCGTTCGTTATAGGCCGGGCGCAGGGGAGAACGGCTGAACAGGTGCAGCAGGTCCATCAACAGCAGCTCCTGGTGCTGCTGCTCATGGGCCAGGCCCAGTTCCACCAGAGGCAGCGCCTCGTCAGGGGCATCCCGCAGCAGCACCTGCATGTGCTCGTCCACATGGCGCCGGTAGGCCAGCACCCGCTCCAGGCGCGGCCGGGTCAGCAGCCCCCGCTCCGGGCGTGGCTGGCGTGGCCCGAGGGCCTCGTAGTAGGAGTTGAAGAGATAGGCGAAGCCGGGATCGAAGACAGGGTAGCCGGGCAACCGCTCCCTCAGCAGGAAGGTCTCGAAGAACCAGGTCGTATGGGCCAGGTGCCACTTGGCGGGGCTGGCATCGGACATGGACTGCACCACCATGTCCTCTTCGCTGAGGGAAGCCACAAGGGATTCGCTGTGGCGGCGTACTTGCAGGTACTGGTCCAGCAGTGCGGTGCTGTTCATCGGCGTCTCTCTGCAGCGCTGTTGTCAGGGCTGTTGGATGCGCGGAATACAGGCGTCCGGGCATTCGATGCGAACGACACGGATCGTCACCAGGCGGGGGCATAAAAGTTCTGATGCACAGCGGCCGGGGAAAGTTCGGCTCGTTCGCACCATGGCCGGCATCAGCGCCAGGGACGCTGACGATAGGCGGCTGCGAGCCCTATCCACTTGCCCCTTCGGAAGATGCGTTCACTGCCTTTCCGGGCTTGGCCTACAGCCGCCATTCAGAAGGATAGGCCGTGCGAAGCGATACCCCACCGCGGGCTGATGGATAACCTGTCCTTTCATCAGCACCGCCCCTTGCCCCGCCCTCCCCGCGTACCGAGGCCGCAGCCCGTCACGGTCAATCCCGTGGCCCGATTTGACAGCCCGAGTAGTAGGCGCGATTGAGCCGCTCGGTACCTGCGAAAAACGGCGGACGTTTTTGCAGGTCCTTTGTATGCAAGCAGTTCTTACTGCAACGCTCCATGGCAGATCGCGGGGAGACCCTCGTGGTCTGCCGGTTCCTACTAGGCCGCTGCGAAGAACTGGAACTGGTCAACGAAACCGTACCGCTTCGGCCACCCCGAACGCTGCGCCCTCAGCCAGTGGATCAGCGACGAAGTCGTCCCCACCCTCCACGACCACTACCACACCCCGGACGCCAGCCCGCAACGGGCCTTCATGACCTGGGCGAAGCAGCGCATCGGCGTGGTGAAGTGGCAGGGCTGCAGTCCACTCGGTAACCGCCCCTATGCAACGCAGCAGCAAGTGCATCAAGCGCTGCTGCGATGATCAGCGCCAGGTTGTACTCGTGAACCATGAACTGCTCCTCCCTGGAGTTCGCTCCACATCCGTTGTGCTGCTGATCCTATCGCTACTCGACAAGACAGGTGCCTGTTCGCGGTCTCGCCAGACTTCATGCAACCGAGACAGTCTTGTTCCTCATAAGCCTTGCCAGGAGTGTCAGTCCTTCCGTCAAGTCTTCGAAGGGCGGGCCGCCGAGACAAAGGCGAATTCCGGCCGCCTGGTCACTAGGGTCGACCAGGACCGATTCGGGGGCCGTCACTCTGATGCCAACCGAGGCGGCCGCTGTCGCGAAGCGATCGGCAGCGTCGCGCGGCATCGGTAGCCAGACGTGAAAGGCATCCGGATGCGAAACAAGCTCGACCGCGCCGAGGAGCGAAGTGGCCAGGCTCGATCTGCGGCGCGCTTCATGGCGCAAGTCCTGCGGGATGGATGCGATGACGCCACTGGATAGCCAGTCCTCCACCACGGCACAGGACAATGGCGCCGGAGCCATGGGGACGTCTTGCAAGATTTCTTGCGCCGCGGCAGTCATTCCCGCCGGCAGCGTGAGCATGCCGATCCTCAATCCGGGACCGAGGGACTTGGACAGCCCATTGACGTGGAAGACTCTCTCGGGAGCCAAGGTCGCGAGTGCAGGCGCAAGTGGCGGTCCCAGTGCGTAGACGCCATCCTCGATGACCCAGGCACCCGACCGCCGGCATACATCGACGATAGCCTGCCTTCGTGCCATGCCCATGGTTGCCGTGGTCGGGTTATGAAGCGTCGGTGTGAGATAGACCGCTCTGCTGGCGGTAGATGCGACGCCATCGAGGGCATCTGCGAGCGCCTCCGGCACCATCCCCTCCGCGTCGATCTCGACGCCTTGCATCCGATACCCTTTGCGCCGGGCCAGGGCAATCGCACCGGGATAGGTGACTCTTTCTGTCAGGATCACCCCGTGAGGGCCACAGGCGAGATCGAACGCCAGTGAAATGGCCTGGCGGGCGTTGCTCGTCAGCACCAGATTCGACGGATCGACCGTTACACCGAGCGTTTCAAGCCAACGGGCCAACAGACGTCGATGCTCCAGATGCCCGGCGGGTGGCGAGTAGAGATTGAGATGGTCTGCGTCGATCTTCCGCGCGACCCCAGCCAGGGTCCGCGCCAGCAGACGGGCGGTAAGCATCGCCGGCGGCACATTGGACGAGAGATCGATCTCCCGATCCTCATGCGCCTGAAAGATCGCCACGAACGTTCCCCTGCCCTTGACGCTGCGCACCAGCCCCCGCCGCTCGAGGGCTGCATAGGCTTTTGTCACCGACCCCAGGCCGATTCCCAGTTGCCATGCGAGATCTCGATGGGCAGGCAGGCGGTCGCCCCCCTTCAGTCGTCCCTCGATGATGTCGTCGGCCAGAGCCAGTACCAACCGCTCGGCGACGCTCGCTTCGACCTCCGCAAGGCGCGGCGTCCAGGGCGATTGAAGAAGCATGGTTTCCGTCCAGATAGATTAATAGTGTCGCGTGACACTATTTAAATAGATCAGAAGTGTAACGTGCATTAGGGTTGTTTGCGAAATTCAACTGTTTCTCGAGCAGCCTCACAACGATGACGGGGCAACGGAGGGTCGGATGTTCAGCCATGTGACTGTTGGCGCGCGGGATCTGGAGCGCGCTGGCCATTTCTATGATGCCACCCTCGCTCCGCTCGGCCTGAAACGCCGCGCTGTCGTACCGGATGGCGGGCCTCCGGCGTTGTGTTGGGTTACAGGTACAACAGCGCTGCCACGCTTCTATGTCTACATCCCCCACAACGGCGAGCCATCGACAGTTGGCAACGGCAGCATGGTCGCTTTCCTGGCCGCCTCGGAACAGGCTGTGGAAGCTGCCTACACTGCGGGCCTTGCGAGTGGCGGGACGGACGAAGGATTACCTGGACCGCGTCCTCACTATGGCGATGGCTATTTCGGCGCGTATCTGCGCGACCCCGATGGGAACAAGGTTCACATCGTCTATCGCGGAGACCTCCAGGAATGATGAAGAAATCCCACGCCTTGGAGCGGATTGGATCGCCGAAACCATTGCATATGTTTCGGGATACGCTCTGGAGGATGTCTCAATGATCGGCAGTCCGCTCGCACTCGCCTTTGGCACTTATTTCCTGGCCGCTGCCAGTCCGGGGCCGAGCAACATGGCGATCATGGGGGCGGCAATGCGTGATGGGCGCACACCCGCCCTCATCCTGGCGTCCGGTGTCATGACAGGCTCGCTCTTCTGGGCGATGCTGGCGGCGACCGGTGTCTCCACCTTGCTGGCCACCTACGCCAAGGCGCTTTTCGTCATCAAGGTGATCGGCGGTATCTATCTGCTCTATCTAGCAATGCATGCAGGCAGGTCCGCCATGCAGCCGACCTCGGACTTCACCAGC
Source organism: Pseudomonas sp. BN417 (assembly GCF_029871205.1). Taxonomy (GTDB): domain Bacteria; phylum Pseudomonadota; class Gammaproteobacteria; order Pseudomonadales; family Pseudomonadaceae; genus Metapseudomonas. Next base: position 55,782 of record NZ_SSOJ01000146.1, read on the forward strand.
GTGGATGCCGGACGGGCAACCCGACGCTATCTGCCGCTGTACCGCCAGGGTGTCTTCATGCATATCGGGAACCCCAAGGCGATCATGTCCTGGATGGCGATCATGTCGCTGGGACTCCGGGAGGACGCCCCCAACGGCACCTTGCCAGCGATCATAGGTGGCTGCGCTTTGCTTGGGATCATCATCTTCGGTGGCTACGCCATCATCTTTTCGACCGCCCGGATGATTGCTTTCTACACCAGGCTTCGACGCTGGATTCAAGGGCTTTTCTCTGCGCTGTTCGCCGTCGCGGGATTGAAGCTTCTGGTATCGCCAAACTGATGCCCCGGCGTGCCGAAACCGATAGTCGAAGCGATTGATCTCGCCCCCTCATCAAGGCTGATCGGACTTGCCCGTGTCGTCACGAACGTAAGGAGTAGTGTTGTGAACTGTGTGATTCAGATGATCGACGTTTTCGGCGCCGAACCTCTTTCCGGTAACCCGCTGGCGGTAGTCATGGGTGCCGACGTGCTGGAGACCGATGAAATGCAGCACCTGACTCGCTGGTTCAACCTGTCAGAGACAGCCTTTCTGCTATCGCCCACGCATCCGGAGGCAGACTACAGGGTCAGGATTTTCACACTGGAAAGAGAAATGCCTTTTGCCGGGCACCCGACATTGGGCAGTTGCCATGCCTGGCTTTCGACTGGGCGGGCGCCGATGAAAGAGGCGGAAATTATCCAGGAGTGCGGCGTTGGACTCGTTACGATTCGCCGTGATCAAGGACTGCTTTCCTTTGGCGCGCCACCGCTGATCCGTTCCGGCCCTCCCTCGAAGGAAGAATTGTCCGAAGCGGTTCAATTTCTGGGAATTGGGACACGCGAGGTCGTCGATGCCGCCTGGATCGACAACGGCCCCGGATGGCTGGGAATCAGGTTGGCTTCGGCAGAGAAAGTGCTTTCCCTGAATCCGCAACGAAGCTGGCCTCGCAGAATCGATATCGGCGTGGTGGGGCCTCATTCCCGTGGTGATGCTGCATTCGAAGTTCGTGCCTTTTTCAGCGATCACCTGGGCACTACTGTCGAAGACCCTGTCACGGGAAGCCTCAACGCCTCACTGGCGCAGTGGCTGTTCGCCGCGGGCGTGGTCAAGGAAGCCTATATCGCCGCCCAAGGCACTCGCCTCGGTCGTAAAGGGCGCATTCATGTGGCTCGCGATAACGCCGGCCAATTCTGGATCGGCGGCAAAACGCACACACAGGTTACCGGCCGACTTCAGGGGTTCCTTGAGTGTTAGGCATGGTGCATGCCGCATAGATGACAGGGTCGGTCCACGCAAACACTGGGCAGTGTTTTGAAGAAAGTCATCTATTCATCAATTGTGTTCAATCAAGGACTTATAAGCATGTCTTCGGCTCCGGAAAACCAACTTGCAACTCACGGAACCGCCCTCCCCGCTGTTCTGTCTGCGTCCGCCACGGACACTTTGAAAATGTTGGTACGCTACAAATCCTGGGCGAATGAGCTGACGTTCAAAAGCGTGATGAACCTGCCGGATGGCGAGGCGCTTCGCCCCAGGCCGACGCGCTTTGGAAACATGGTTCATACACTCAACCATATTTACGTGGTGGACGATATCTTCAGACACCATCTGCAAGGCAAGAAGCATCACTACACTTCCCGCAACACCGAACATCCGTCTCCGTTGGGCGACCTCTGGAACGCGGTTCAGTCAATGGACCACTGGTACATCGAACTCGTCGACACCTGGTCGGTCGAGGACCTGTCCAAAGTCGTCCATTTCGAGTTTGTCGGAGGGGGAAAGGGCGTCATGACACAGGCAGAAATCGTGTTGCATCTGGTCAATCACGCCACCTATCACCGCGGATTCGTCGGCGACATGATGTATCAGATTCCCTTTACGCCACCTTCAAACGATCTTCCGGTATTCATCAGGGATCACTATCGCAAGGCTCGATGAGCCTATGCCGCAATGATGAGGAGCATCCCTGGGCTGCCGGCCCCCACGCTCGCTGAGCGCGTGATTTTGCCGGCGGCATGGGGCGGCAGCTTTTTTTCAACAGAATCGGCCAGAAGCGGTCCCTCCGGTTAGGCCCTGCCGATTGGGGCTAACTGCAAGCTCCACTCTTTACCTGACTTCACAACCAGGTTCTACGCCACCAAATTGCCTTGGTCTTATTGGGCTATGTATAAGACAGAGGTCAATGGACGGTAGCGACAACATGGCGGCCACACTTTCGATTCGGTCTTATACGTTCGTTTCTCATACCCACTCGCATGACCACCATCAACTGGTTCTACCTCTGGTGGGAATCGTCGATATTCATACTGGCCGACACGAGGGGCGAGCAGCACCCGGACAGTGCATTATCACGCTCGCAGGACACGAGCACCGTTTCGCTCCTGGCAAAGGCTCCTGCTTTCTTGTTGCCGACCTGGATGAGCTGCCATCCAGCATGCAGTCTTTGCAGGATTCCTTTGTCAGGGTGTCTGAATCGATGCAGGCATTTTGTTTCTTTGCCCAGAAGCAACTTGAACAGTGTGTAAGCCCCGTTCTGGAACGGAGTATGGGCGAATGGTTTGTGCAGCTCATGTGCGAGCAGACCTTCCTGCCGACTATGGATCCCCGAATTGCAAGGGTCGTGGAATCTTTGGAAAAGGATCTCAGCGTATCTCCCTCGCTAGCCGAACTGGCTTCTGTGGCCTTCCTCAGTGTCAGTCAACTGAAATCGCTGTTTAAGAAGGAGACGGGCAAGACCACTGGCGAGTACTTGCTGACACTCCGCATGAACAAGGCAAGGGCTTTGCTGGTTCATACCGACTACCCGGTCAGCCTGATTGCCAGCCAGGTGGGCTACCAGGATCTATCGGCCTTCAGCCGTCGCTTCGCCAGCCACTTTGGTTATCCGCCCAGAAAGCTGCGCTTCAAGCAGTAGCAATAGCGGCTTTTAGCCACACAGAATCGGCTTTTCGGCAAACTCGGAATGCTCGTTGCGCGGTACGTTGAAGGGGTACCTGATACAGCCGGAGCCCCTAAAAATGCTGGAGTCATCGATAGTCGTATTCATCGCGACCTCAATGCTGATCATCCTTTCACCCGGCCAAGACATGGTCCTGGTGCTTTCCCACTCAATTGCCCGCGGCTCGAGTGCGGGCGTGATTACCGCTGCTGGCGTCGGTACCGGTTTGCTGGGGCATACGGTTCTGGCGGGCTTGGGACTCGGCGCCTTGTTGCAGGCGTCTGAGCTGGCATTCAGCATCATGAAATATGCCGGTGCAGCCTACATGCTGTATTTGGGCATCAAGGCATTTCGGGCACCGCCAATTGACCTTGCCAGTTCGACCAAGGCGAAGGGAAATCTGCACTCGCTCTTCTTGAGGGGCGCTTTATCCAACATAAGCAACCCCAAGATTGCGATCTTCTACTTCGCTTACCTGCCACAGTTCGTGAATGTGGATAACGCACATCCGACCGAGGCCTTATTAGCATTGGGGGCTACCTTCGCGATGCTGACTTTCGTGGTGAAGATGCCGATTGGATATTTTGCGGGGACGTTATCCGGAAATATCCAATCACGCCCAGCGGTTCAGGTTTGGCTGAATCGGACATGCGGTGGTGTGCTGGTGGCGATGGGCTTGCGCCTGGCTACGGGAAGTCAATCCGTAGCTTGACGAGGGAACATGGTTGGCATCCGGGGAAAGAGCGGAACTCCCAGCCGTACATCGCGACCTTCACCACGATAATAAGTTTGAAGGCTTAACCTCTCCATATCAGTGCAAGTATCCAAAGGATTGGCGAATGAGTACTCGTATCGAAATGACGGTAAACCCAGGAGAAGATGAGCGCTCGGCTATCCTCAGGCCCTTGCGGGCTCATAACTTTTCTCAAGCGGGTGATCCAAAACCAGAAGCAATCGCCCTGCTAGTCCGCGATGAGCACACCAACGAAATCATTGGCGGCCTTTATGGTGAGATATTTTATCGTTGGCTATTCATCGAGTTGCTAGCCATACCTGAGCAAACGAGGGGACAAGGCACAGGCTCACGCCTGATGAACATGGCTGAAGACGTTGCGCGTGAAAAAGGCTGCGTCGGAATCTGGCTGGATACCTTTGATTTTCAAGCGCCAGCGTTCTACCAAAGGCATGGTTTTACCGAATTTGGTCACCTCGATAATTTTCCCCCAGGGCATAAGCGCTTCTTTTTCCAGAAACGATTAGTCTAACGTACTGTTTTTAAAAGCCTTTACCGACAGGCCTACAACGTCTCCGCTCACGGACACGCCGAAGGGTTGGGGTAAGAATCTCGTTGCCATGGGGATCCGCTTGCCAGGGCTACAAATGGTGTTCACTTGAATAGGTGGAACAGCGTGACCAGCCAGATCACCGAGTTGGCGGCCCTGGTGATCTGTTTGCCGGCGGCATCGCCGGTATCCGCGATCACCATTCGCGGGACGGAAAAATCCCGCCCCGCCCGGGACGGTGAGCCGGGCAGGTGCGGGTGAGCCAGGGACCAGGGGTGACGCTCTTAAACTCAGGAAAGCTCGTCGAAGCACTCGCCGATGATGGCCAGGCCGCGCTCCAGGTCGGCATCGCTGACGGTCAGCGGTACCAGGATGCGCAGGACGTTGTAGTAAGTGCCGCAGGACAGCAGGATCAGGCCCTTCTCGCGCGCCTTGGCAACGACCTTGCCGGTGAGTTCGGCGGCCGGCTTGTTCAGGTCGCCACCCTCGAACAGTTCCACGGCGACCATGGCGCCGAGGTTGCGCACGTCCACCAGGCTGTTGTGGCGCTCGCCGATCTTGCGCAGGCCGGCGGTGAGGATTTCACCCACGGATTTGGCGCGATCCAGCAGCTTCTCGCTCTCGAAGGCCTCGATCACCGCCAGGGCGGCGGCGCAGGAGATGGGGCTGCCGGCGTAGGTGCCGCCCAGCCCGCCCGGGGCCACGGCGTCCATGACTTCCGCACGGCCGGACACACCGGCCAGGGGGAAGCCGCCGGCGATCGACTTGGCGAAGGTGGTGAGGTCGGCGGCGACGCCCATCTGTTCCATGGCGAAGAAGGTGCCGGTACGGCCGGCGCCGGTCTGCACTTCGTCGGCGATCAGGAGGATGCCATGCTGGTCGCAGAGCGCGCGCAGGCGGGCCATGAAGTCCTTCGGTGCGACATTGAAGCCGCCCTCGCCCTGTACCGGCTCGAGGATGATCGCGGCGATGTCGCTGGGGGCGGCGTCGTTCTTGAAGATGCGCTCGAGGCTGGCCATGGCCTCGTCCACCGAGACACCATGGATGGCGTTGGGGTACTGGGCGCGGTACACGCCGCCCGGCATCAGGCCCATGCCGGCAGAGTACGGCACCACCTTGCCGGTGAGGCTCAGGGTGTACTGGGTGCGGCCGTGGTAGGCGCCGGTGAAGGCGATCACACCATTGCGGCCGGTGGCGGCGCGGGCGATCTTGATGGCGTTCTCGACGGCTTCGGCACCGGTGGTGACCAGCAGGGTCTTCTTCTCGAAGCGGCCCGGCACCAGTTGGTTGATCTTCTCGGCCAGGGTCACGTAGGGCTCGTAGCCGAACACGTGGAAGCAGGTGTGGGTCAGCTTGGCCAGCTGTTCCTGCACGGCAGCCATCACCTTCGGGTGCAGGTGGCCGGTGTTCAGTACGGCGATGCCGCCGGCGAAGTCGAGGTACTCACGGCCTTCGACATCCCACACGGTGGCGTTCTCGGCGCGCTCGGCGAAAACCTGGTGGATCTGGCCGACGCCACGGGGAATGGCGGCCATGCGGCGTTGTTGCAGGCTCTGGTTGGTGTTCATCTTTACTCCGGTATCGCAATCGCCCCACACGGGAAGCCGCCGCAGCGGCTGCCCATGCAGGAAAGGTGGGTAATCCGCCGTGCTTACACGCCGATGCAGAGGTACTTGATTTCCAGGTAGTCCTCGATGCCGTACTTGGAGCCTTCGCGGCCCAGGCCCGATGCCTTGACGCCGCCAAAGGGCGCCACTTCGTTGGAGATGATCCCGGTGTTGATTCCGACGATGCCGTACTCCAGGGCCTCGCCGACGCGGAATACGCGAGCCAGGTCGCGGGCGTAGAAGTAGGCGGCCAGGCCGTATTCGGTGTCGTTGGACATGGCGATCACTTCGGCCTCGTCCTTGAAGCGGAACAGCGGCGCCAGCGGGCCGAAGGTCTCTTCCTTGGCCACCGCGGCATTGTTCGGCACGTCGACCAGGATGGTCGGCTCGAAGAAGGTACCGCCCAGGCTGTGCGGCTTGCCGCCGGCAACGACACGGGCGCCCTTGGCTACGGCGTCCTCGATGTGCTCCTGCACCTTGGCCACGGCCTTGGCGTCGATCAGCGGGCCGGTGGTGATGCCGGCTTCCAGGCCGTTGCCGATGTTCAGGCGGGCCACGGCGGCCTTCAGCTTGTCGACGAAGGCGTCGTACACGCCGTCCTGCACGTAGAGGCGGTTGGCGCAGACGCAGGTCTGGCCGTTGTTGCGGTACTTGGAAACCAGTGCGCCTTCCACGGCGGCGTCGAGGTCCGCGTCGTCGAAGACGATGAACGGCGCGTTGCCGCCCAGCTCCAGGGACACCTTCTTGATGTCCTTGGCGCACTCGGCCATCAGCTGGCGGCCGATCTCGGTGGAGCCGGTGAAGGTCAGCTTGCGCACGATGGGGTTGCTGGTCAGCTCACCGCCGACTTCGGAGGCAGAGCCGGTGACCACGCTCAGCACGCCTTTCGGGATGCCGGCGCGCTCGGCCAGTTCGGCCAGGGCCAGGGCGGAGTACGGGGTCTGGGAGGCGGGCTTGAGCACCATGGTGCAGCCGGCGGCCAAGGCCGGGCCGGCCTTGCGGGTGATCATCGCCGAGGGGAAGTTCCACGGGGTGATGGCGGCGGTGACGCCGCTGGGCTGCTTGATCACCATCAGGCGCTTGTCGGCCTGGTGGCCGGGGATCATGTCGCCATAGACGCGCTTGGCCTCTTCGCCGAACCACTCGAGGAAGGACGCCGCGTAGGCGATCTCGCCACGGGACTCCACCAGCGGCTTGCCCTGCTCCAGGGTCATCAGGCGGGCCAGGTCTTCCTGGTTCTGCATCATCAGCTCGAACCAGCGGCGCAGCTTGTTGGCGCGCTCCTTGGCGGTCAGCGCGCGCCAGGCCGGCAGCGCCCGCTCGGCGGCCTCGATGGCGCGGCGGGTCTCACTGGCACCCATCTTCGGCACGCTGCCGATCAGCTCGCCGGTGGCGGGATTGTTGACCTTGAGGGTCTGGCCGTTGTCGGCATCGACCCAGGCACCGTCTACATATGCCTGCTGGCGGAACAGGCTGGAGTCTTTCAGTTGCACGCTTGTCATCCTCTGGTGGGGTGGCGGTGACGTCGGCTCAGCCGGCGGCCCGCTGGTTGTTATGGGTGGCTGGCTTCAGAAAACTGGTGCCGGATGCGGCGATCTGTTCGCGGACCTTGTCGACGATATGGGCGCCGATGGGGATGGCCGAGGTGGCGGCCGGCGACGGCGCGTTGCACACGTTGACGCTGCGCGGGGTGTTGACGAAGAGGAAGTCGTCGATCAGCTTGCCCTCGCGAGACACCGCCTGGGCGCGCACGCCGGCCGGGTATTCGGTGAGGTCGGCCTTGGTGATGCTCGGGCAGTACTTCTGCACTTCCTTGAGGTAGCCGCCCTTGAACAGGGAGTTCTTCATCTCGATCAGGCCCGGGCGCAGGTTCTTCGCCAGCACCTTGAGGATGCCGGGGGACGTCAGGGTCTCGAACAGGTCGGAGAGGGAGATATCGGACTTGCGATAACCCTCGCGCTTCATGGCCAGCACGGCGTTGGGGCCGACGGTGACGGTACCGTCGATCATCCGGGTCAGGTGCACGCCGAGGAAGGGCATGGACGGGTCCGGGATCGGGTAGATCAGGTGGTTGACGATCTGGTTGTGCTGCTTGGGCAGCAGGTAGTACTCGCCACGGAAGGGGCAGATGATGAAGCTCGGCTCGATGCCGAGCATGCGCACCACGCGGTCGGCCATCAGCCCCGAGCAGGTGATGAGGTAGCGGCTGCGGAACTCATCGGTGCGGGTGCGCACCACCACTTCGTCGGCGCGCTCGTCGAGGCCCGTGACTTCGGCGCTGAAGCGGATCTCGCCACCGGCGGCCTGGAACTCGCGGCCCATGGCGGCGGTGACTTCGGCATAGCTGACGATGCCGCTGGAGGGCACGAAGATGCCGCCCATGCCGACGATGTTCGGCTCTCGCTCGCGCAGCTCGGCGGCGGACAGCCAGTAGCGCTCCAGGCCGTTGGCTGCGGTGCGCTCCCAGAGCGCCTTCATGCGCTCCATTTCCAGCTCGTTGGTGGCCACCAGCAACTTGCCGCACTCGTCATAGCGGATGCCGTGCTTGTTGCAGAAGGCCTTGGTGGCCTTGTTGCCTTCCAGGCAGAAGCGCGCCTTGAGGCTGCCGGGGGTGTAGTAGACGCCGGCGTGGATCACGCCGCTGTTGTGGCCGGTCTGGTGCCGGGCCGGGCCGGATTCCTTTTCCAGGAGGAGGACCTTGGCATCCGGGTAAACCTGCATCAGCTGCATGGCCGTGGACATGCCCACGATACCGCCGCCGATGATGATGAAATCGTACACAGCCATTACCTCGCGCTTTCCGGTGGGCTGAAGCCCACCCTACGGCCGAACATTTGCGTCAGGCACGACGAAGGGCCGCCCGTGGCAGCCCTCCATCGTGATCCATTGATTATTGACCACGCAGGTAGCGGGGTTTCTGGTAGCTGATGTAACCGCGCTGGCGCATCAGTTCGCGGCGCAGGCCCTCGTGGGGGATGAAGCGGTCGCGGCCGTGGAGCCAAAACAGGTTGTTGATCAGCAGGAAGCAGCCTACCGGCACCGGTACCGACAGCTTCTGCGCGCTGCCTTCCAGGGATTCGGACAGGGCGTTCAGCCAGATGCCTTCTTCGAAGTTTTCCGGCTGCACGAACTGGTCGATGTAACGCATGGTCGGGCGGCCTTCGGCGTCGGTGTCGAAAACGGGGTGAAACACGTCCTCGCTGACCTTTTTGCTCGGCGGCGCCGTCCAGCGCATGTCGCGACGGGCCAGCGGGTGGCGGAAGAACTCGTCGCACTGCTCCCAGTCGTCCAGGTGCAGGATCAGGGAGTTGCCGCCTTCCATGTTCTTCTCGTCTATCTTCAGCATCAGCACGTAGTCGGTGATCTGGTTCACGAAGGTGCCGTCGTTGTGCAGCTCCATGACACGGTGCGGCTGACGCAGGTAGCTGTCGGAGTTGTCGGTGTTGACCACCACGAAGCGGGCGTAGAACTGGCCGCTCATGGCGTCGTAGTTGGAACGGCCGATCAGGTGGGCGCAGGCGGTGGTGAATTTCACCATGTCCTCGGCCTGGCTCACGTCATCCAGGCCTTCTGGCTTGATCAGCATGCCGCCGGAAGCGCGGCTGAGGATGGTGTTCAGCAGGACCGGGCGCAGGGTGCCTTCGCACAGCTCGTCGAGGATCTGGCCAACGCGGAAGCGCAGGAACGACTTGTATTCCAGCGCCTGCACGGGCCACTCGCCCGCCGCCTTGACGAAGGCCTCCACCGTTTCGCGGGCGAAGGTCAGCACGAGCAGGCGCGGCGACTGCTCGGAGGGCGCGACGGTGAACCCGCGGGTTTCCAGCGGCATCGGCATCACAAGGTCCTCGATCTTCGTAAAGGCGTTCATGGCGGTTTCCTGGCAAAGAGGTGGTAGGCAGCGCCCGGATCAGGCGGGCGAGCAAAAAATATCGCCACAATCAAAAAATGTCTACATTTTCGAAAAACAAAAATAAAACACTCGTTTGTCTATTGTTTTTCGTCCATCAGACGTTTCGGTATGATCCGTGAAACCCTTTGAGGAACAGCACCTTGGAAGCACTCGCCCCTCGTCAGAACTCGGCTTTCAGCGGGTATGAGTGGCTCAAGCAGGACATCATCCGTGGCGTGTTCAAGCCCGGGGAAAAGCTGCTGATGAGCGCCCTGAAGGAACGCTACGACCTGGGTGTGGGGCCGCTGCGCGAGGCCCTGTCGCAACTGGTCGCGGAAAAGCTGGTGGTCGCCATCAGCCAGAAGGGCTACCGCGTGGCGCCCATGTCCCTGGAAGAGATGAGGGACATCTACGACGCCCGCGCCAACCTGGAGGCGATGATCGTTGGCCTCGCCATCGAGCGCGGCGACGATGCCTGGGAAGCCTCGGTGCTGGCCCAGTCCCACACCCTGGCCAAGGTGATGGAGGTGAAGACCCGCGAGCAGCGCCTGGATGTCTGGGACGAACGCCACAAGGCCTTCCACACCGCCATCGCCGCCGGCTGCGGGTCCAAGCACCTGCTGCAGGCGCGCACCTACCTCTTCGACCAGGCCGAGCGCTACCGCCATCTCTGGCTGACCCAGACGGTGTTCTCCGAGGAAGCCCTCGAACTCAAGCGCCAGGAGCACGCCTCGCTGGTCGAGGCCATCCTCGCCCGGGACGCGAAACGCGCCAGCGAGATGATGCGCACCCACCTGATGACCCCAGTTCCGATCATCGCCGAGATCATGCGCGTGGGGGGGATGGGCAGCCCGGCCCGCTGACCGCGTCGCCCTGTTCTTCCTGTAGGATCGCCCCAGCTTCGGCTCCGCTTTTTCTTGTGGGAGCGATTTCAATTGCGAAGCAGCCCGCAGGGCTGTCCCGGTGGGCCCAACCGCGCGTTGCAAACACGAAATCACCTGCGATGCAAAGCCACGGCCCGCCCCTCCAGTACACCCAACCGCAAAAACTCATACGCCAAACGCAAATCCAGACCGGCCGGTTTTCCTTACCGTCTTGGAGCCTCTCACTCCAACAACAAGAAGGGTCAAGGTCATGGCTGGTGCACTTTCCAACAAACAATCATCCCCTGAGCAACCGGTACCGGACTCGCAGCGGCTCGGCCGCGGCTCCCTGACCATGGCCTGGTGGGGCATCTGCAGCGCGATGTTCTACCTGGTGGTGGCCGCCGCCCTGGCCATGGGCTACGGCACCCTGAACGCCATCGTCGGCCTGGTGCTGTCGGTGCTCAGCTACGGCGCCATCAACGCCGCCATCGCCCGTCACGCCATCGCCAGCGGGCTCTCGGTGGCGCAGTTCTCCCAGGTACTGTTCGGCAGGACTGGCGCGGCCCTGGCCACGCTGATCTTCAGCGCCACGGCAATCTACTACAGCGTCTTCGAGGGCTCGGTGATGGCGGTGGCGTTGCATCACTACCTGCCGGGCTTCGAGCTGCACGTCGCATTCCTCGTGGTGGTGGCCTACAGCGTGCTGCTGATCTTCGGCAATGCCATGCGCTGGCTCGACAAGCTCAACGGCGTGCTGCTCCCCTTCTACCTGCTCGGCCTGGTGGCGGCGGTGGCGATGGCCATCGGCGAGTACGGCTATTCCTCCGCCTGGCTGGCCATGGCGCCTGAAAGCGGGCCAGTGCCGAACGGCTGGTGGAACTGCTTCACCTACTTCATGGGGGTCTGGGTGCTGATGATGTACACCTGGGACTACGCCCGCTTCGGCCGCCAGGAAGACAGCCGTTACCACGCCCGCTTCAACTTCGGCATGCCCTTCTACGTCGTGGCCTTCCTGCTCAACGGCCTGGTGGGCATCTTCCTGGCCGCCACCATCCCCACCGAGGGCGGTCTCTCCGAGGTCTCGGTGGTACTGGCGATCGTCAAGCTGATGGGCCTGGCCGGCCTGCTCTTCGTCTGGATCAGCCAGACCCGCATCAACACCGGCAACTTCTTCCTCGCCGCCACCAACCTGCAGGCGTTCTGCACCCTGCTTGGCCTGTCCCAGGTGCCCTACGCGGCCTCGGCGCTGCTGACCGGCGCGCTGGTCTACCTGCTGATGCTGTTCGACGTGTTCAGCTACATCCTCCAGGCGCTGGCCTATCAGAGCCTGTTCATCGTCGGCTGGGTTGCCATCGCCCTGGCCCACCTGCTCGGCACCCGCACCGACCGCTACCGACTCGACAAGTTGCCCGCCCTGCGCGCCCGCGGCCTGCTGGCCTGGGCTCTGTCGGCGGCGGTGGGCATCGGCCTGCACCTGTCGGGTGACGCAGCCCTGGCCACCGCCTCGGCGCCGGCCGCCTTCATCACGGCATTCCTCGGTTACCTGGCGGCGCCTCTGCTGCTGCGCCGCGCCCAGCCCCAGGGCGACCCGGGCTGATACCCGGCCGCCCCCCCCCCGCAACCACAAGAACAAATCCGGAGCGGACCATGTTCCTGCAACACACTCGGCTTACCTCGTTTTTTGCACTCTTGCTCGCCATCGGCCTGGCCCAGCCCGCCGACGCCGTGGAGATCACCGACGACCTCGACCTCGGCGGCGCCATTCGCGGGCGTCTGGACTACGACCCCGACCGGGACATTTCCAAGTTCAGCTTCGATACCTTCTTCCTAACCGCCGACTACCACTCGGACAGCTGGATCGCCGCCGCCAAGTACCGCTTCTACGGCGATGCCTACCCCTTCGAATACACCGACAAGGTGGGCGACATCGCATTCGCCGAGTACGCCTGGATCGGCTACCGCTTCACCCCCGAAAAGCAATTGCAGATAGGCCAGACAGCCATTCCCTTCGGCCTGCTGCCGTGCTTCGGCAGCACCTTCTTCGAGACCCTGGGCAGCGTGATCGGTCTGGAAGACACCCAGGACATCGGTTTCAAGTACCTGGCCAGGCACGGCGACTGGGACCTGCGGGCCGCGTACTACCCGATTCCCGCCGAACAGGGCCGCGGCACCAGCCGGGGCGGGCGAACCTACGGCACCAGTGTCGCCACTGCCGACGACTACGTGGTGGACGGCAGCGACAACCACGAGCGCGACATCCTCGTCGGCCGCGTGGCGCGGACCTACCAGGCCGACGGCTGGAGTGGCGAGCTGGGCGCATCCTTGCTGACTTCCACCCTGGAGAACCAGGACACCGACCGCGACGGCCATCGCCGCGCCGCCGCCCTGCACGCCACCGCGCAGCATGGACCCTGGGGCTTCCAGGTCCAGGCCGCGCGCCAGCGCATGAGCCCGGAAAACCCCGGTGACGATCGCCTGGTGAGCTTCGGCAGTTTCGACGGCACCTTCAACGTCGCCGCAAAGGGCAACCTCTACGTGGCGGACGTGAGCTACAGCGTGCCGCGACAATACGGTTGGCTGTCGGGCATCAAGTTGTATGCGAACTACAGCCTGTTCGACAAGGACGAACGGGACTTCCAGGACTCCCAGCGCTTCATCGCCGGCACCTCCTTCACCCTCGGCCCGCTGTGGATCGCCCTGGAATGGCTGCACGGCAGGAACGACCCGTACATCGGCGGCAGCAGCTACACCCAGAGCCTGGGCGCGGGCGGTACGGACCAGTGGGAGAACCAGCTGTACAGCAATGTCGGGTACTACTTCTGAGGCAGGCGGGGGCAGCGGTGCTGCCCTTGGCGAATGAATTCGCCCCTACAAGGGGGCTCACCCCAGGCTCGGCGCCGCTTTTCCCTGTAGGGGCGATTTCAATCGCCAAGCGGACCGCAGGTTCGCCCCATCCCCGATCGAGTGCGCCCAAACGCAACAAGGGGTACACCCAGCGACAAGCCAGCCACCCCGCCCCGGCCGTAGCCTTTCCACCACGGACCGCCGCCGGCGGCCCTCACCCGAAGCATAAGAAGAAACGTTGGTGCCCTATGAAAACAGTTGATCCGATCACCCTGGCGGTCGTTCGAGGCGCGCTGGAAACAGCGCAACGCGAAATGACCCTGACCCTGGAAAAGACCGGCCGCTCCAGTGTGTTCAACCTGGCCCATGACTATTCCAACTCCCTGTTCGACCACCTTCCGGAAATGATCCTGCAAGGCCAGGACATTCCGATCCACCTGGGTTCGCTGATTCCCGCCATGAAATGCGTGGCCGAATTCTTCGGCGACGACATCGCCGAAGGCGACGTGATCTATCACAACGACCCCGCCTACAAGGGCAGTCACATCCTCGACTGCTGCATGTACAAACCGGTGTTCCACAAAGGCGAACTGGTTTTCTGGACCGTCTGCAAGGGCCACCTCACCGATATCGGCGGCCCGGTGCCGGCCGGCTACAACCCCGACGCCAAGGAGATCTACGCCGAGGGCTTGCGCATCCCGCCGGTAAAGCTCTGGGAGAAGGGCAAGCGCCGTGAGGACGTGATCAACCTGTTGCTCACCAACATGCGCGCCCGCCCCTACCAGGAAGGTGACCTCAACGCCCAGTTCGGCGCCTGCAAGGTCGGCGAGCGCCACCTGCTGGAACTACTGGACAAGTACGGCGTGGAACAGGTGCGCGCCTGCATCGCCGAGTTGAAGAGCATGGCCGACCGCCACATGCGCGCGCTGCTGCGCGACGTGCCGGACGGCCACTACAGCGGCACCGCCGTGCTCGAGGACTCCGGCCACGGCCTGGGCGAGCTGGCCATCACCGCCCATGTGGAAATCCGTGGCGACGAGGCGCATATCCGCATCGAAAGCCCGCCCCAGGTGCCCTACTTCATCAACTCCTACGAGGGCAACTCGGTATCCGGCGTGTACCTTGGCCTGATGATGTTCGCCCAGGTCGCCCCGCCCTATAACGAAGGCCTATACCGTTGCGTGACCGTCGACGTCGGGCCCAGCGGCACCCTGTGCAACGCCGAAGAACCGGCGCCCCACGTCAACTGCACGACCACGCCCATGGAAACCCTGGCCGATGCCGTGCGCCTGGCCCTGGAGCAGGCCTCGCCGCAGCGCGTCACCGCCTCCTGGGGCCACGCCAGCGGCATCAACATCGCCGGCCACGACCCGCGCAACGAGAACAGCGAGTACGTCACCATGGTGCTGGCCTCGATCATCGCCGGGGCCGGCGCCAACAAGGTGATGGACGGCTGGCACGCCTGCGGCCCGCTGTGCTGCTTCGGCGCGCTGATGAGCGGCGACATCGAGCTGCTGGAACACGCCTATCCGGTGCTGATCCACCGCTACAGCCTGATGGCCGACAGCGGCGGCGCCGGCGAATTCCGCGGCGGCTCCGGAACCCGCCTGGAGATCGAGCCGCTGGAACATGCCATGACCGTGGTCGGCTTCGGCGAAGGCCGCCAGCTGCCGACCGCCGGCGCCGCCGGGGCGCGCAATGCCCTGGTGGAGCCCAAGCTCGGCCGCCTGACCCATCGAATGGCCGATGGCGAGGAAGTCCACTACGTCCAGAACCCCATGCTCACCATTCAGCCGGGTGAGCGGATCATCAACATCAACCCCGGTGGTGGCGGCTACGGCGACCCGCTGCGCCGCCCAGTGGCAACCGTCCTGCAGGACGTGCGCAACGGCCTGGTCTCGCCCCAGGGCGCAGCCCTGGAGTACGGCGTGATCCTCGACGCCGACGGCCACCTCGACGAAACCGCCACCCGCGCCGCCCGCGGCCAGTTCTGACCGGAGATCCGACATGCGCAACCAATATCGCCTGGGCATCGACGCCGGCGGCACCTTCACCGACTTCATCCTGGCCGACCGCGACGGCGGCGTGCAGCTGTTCAAGGCCCCCTCCACCCCGCAGGACGGCACCCTGGCCATCCGCGCGGGCCTCGCGCAAATCGCCGACGCCACCGGCCGCACGCCGGCCGACGTGATCGCCAACTGCGACCTGTGCATCAATGGCACCACCGTCGCCCTCAACGCGCTGATCGAGCGCACCGGGGTCAAGGTCGGCCTGCTCTGCACCGCCGGCCACGAAGACAGCCTGGAAATCCGCCTTGGCCACAAGGAGGAAGGCCATCGCTACGACGCCCATTACCCGCCGGCGCATATGCTGGTGCCGCGCCATCTGCGCCGCCCCATCGGCGGCCGCATCCTCGGTGACGGCCGCGAGCACAGCCCGCTGGACGAGCGCGCCGTGCGCGACGCCATCGAGTACTTCCGCGCCGAGGGCGTGGAGGCGGTCGCCATCTCCTTCGTCTGGTCGGTGCGCAACCCCAGCCACGAGAAACGCGCCGCCGAACTGGTGCGCTCCGCGCTGCCGGGCGTGTTCGTCTGCACCGGCGTCGAGGTCTTCCCGCAGATCCGCGAATACACCCGCACCTCCACCACCGTGGTCAACGCCTACCTGAGCCCGGTGATGGCGCGCTACGTGGAGCGCATCGATGCCCTGTTCGAGGAACTCGGCGCCCAGCAGCCGGTGCGCTATTTCCAGTCCAATGGCGGGCTGGCACCGGGCAATGTGATGCGCGACCGCGCGGTCAACGCCATCAATTCCGGCCCGGCCTCTGCGCCACAGGCCGGACTCTCGGTGGCGCGCCCCTTCGGCATCGATAACGTCATTACCGTGGACATGGGCGGCACGTCCTTCGACATCACCCTGACCAACGCCGGCCGCACCAACTTCAGCAAGGACGTGGACTTCCTCCGCCAACGCATCGGCGTGCCAATGATCCAGGTGGAAACCCTCGGCGCCGGGGGCGGCTCCATCGCCCACCTCGACGAGTTCGGCATGCTCCAGGTCGGCCCGCGCAGCGCCGGGGCCAAGCCGGGGCCGGTGTGCTACGGCAAGGGCGGTAGCGAACCGACCGTAACTGACGCCAACCTGGCCCTGGGCTATCTGCCCGACGGCGCGCTGCTCGGCGGCAGCATCCGCCTCAACCGCCAGGCGGCGCTGGATTCCATACGGCAGAAGATCGCTGACCCGCTGGGCATCAGCGTCGAACGTGCGGCCTTCGGCATCACCACCCTGGTCAACCTGAACATGGTCAACGGCATCCGCCGCGTGTCCATCGAGCGCGGTCACGACCCGCGCGACTTCGCCCTGATCGGCGCCGGCGGTGCGGCCGGCATGCACGTGGTGCGCCTGGCCGAGGAGATCGGCATCCAAACCGTGCTGATTCCCAAGGTCGCATCGGGTCTGTGCGCCTTTGGCCAGATCCTCTCGGACGTGCGCTACGACCAGCTGACCACACTGCCCATGCGCCTGGATGCCGGGCATGTCGACCTGGACCGGCTCAACCGGGCGCTGGCCGACCTGCGCCGGCAGGGCCTGGTCAACCTGCGCGACGACGGCTTCGGCGACGAGGCCAGCAGCTGCCACTACACCCTGGAGATGCGCTACCTCGGGCAGATCCACGAATGCAGCGTGGAGCTGGAAGCCCACCAGCTCGACGAAGTCGGCCTGGCCACGCTCTGCGAGGCCTTCCACGCGCGCCACCAGACCCTCTACTCCTATAGCGAGCGCAGCAGCCCGGTGGAGCTGGTCAACCTGGAGTGCTCGGTGATCGGCCAACTGCCGCGCCCGCCGCACCGCGAATTGCAAGGCCCGGCCAATCCGCCATCGCCAGTTCCGGACAGCCTGCGGCCCATGCTGTTCAGCGCCGAGGGTGAATGGCAGTCCACTGCCGTGTTCAACGGCAACCGCCTGCTGCCCAGCCAGACGGTGCAAGGTCCCTGCGTGATCGAGGAAGACACCACCAATATCGTGGTGCCCCCGGGCTGGCAGGCCACCCTGGAGCCCTCCGCTACCTACCGGGTGACGTGCGGCGCTTGATGTCGGCCGCCGTCACACCGATCATCTGGCTGTTCCCAGCCCGGCAGTCCTCGACTGCCGGGCTGCCTGACAATAACAAGAGCTGCTTGAGTAGCTTGCTTGCAGTTCCTTTTTTCAATGCTGCCCTGTTTGAAAAAGGACGAACCATGCCCACAGAACTATCGACCCACGGCTGGTCGCTGCCCGAACGGCAAGCGCGCTGGGTCGAGGCCATCAGCGATACCTACTTCGCCTTGAGCCTGGAGTTCGCCGCCGAAAAGCCTTTCGATGGCCACCTGCAACGCTGGAGCACGCCCAGCACCCCGCTCAGCCTCTCGCGCCTGCGCTCCAGCGAGCTGGGCTATTCGCGCAGCAAGGCGCAGATCGGCCAGGACCACGACGCCTTCTACCTGGTCACCGTGCCGCGTCGCGCCGACGTGCACTTCGAGCAGGACGGCCGCGAACTGAGCTGCAGCCCCGGCGGTTTCATCGTCGAGCGGGGCGACGCGCCCTACCGCTTCCACTACGGCGCCGACAACGACCTCTGGGTACTCAAACTGCCGGAACGCGCACTCAAGGGCCACTTGCGCGGCCCCGAACGCTATACCCGCTATTGCTTCGATGCCACCCGGGGCCTGGGACGCGTCTTCGTCGAGCAGCTCGACCTCTGCGCGCGGCACTTCGATGACTGCCCGACAGCGGCCCGCCACCTCCTGCTGGAGCAGGCCATGTCGACGCTGCTGCTGGCGCTGCAACAGGACGAAAGGGTGCTCGGCAGCGAAGGGAGCAACCTCAGCACCCTGCACCTGTCGCGAGTCGAGCGCTTCGTCGCGCAGAACCTCGGCGACCCGGATCTTTCGCCGCAATCCATCGCCAGCGCCTGCGGCCTTTCGCTGCGCTACTTGCACAAGCTGTTCGCCAGCACGCCCTACACCCTCGGCGAATGGGTACGCCAGCAGCGCCTCGAAGCGGTGCACCGTCAGCTGCGCGACCCGCAATGCCACCTGTCCATCGGTGAACTGGCTTTCCGCTGGGGCTTCAGCGACCAGGCCCAGTTCACCCGTGCCTTCCGCCAGCAATTTGGCTGTACCGCCCGCGAAGTCCGCGGCGCCCGCGCGCACTGAGCGACTCTCCAGGACGAGTTCGCGCAGCGCTTTTTCGTAGGGGCGAATTCATTCGCCAGGCGGGCCGAAGGCTCGCCCTGCCCTACCCTGACAGGGGCTGCTGCGCAGCCCTTAGCGAATGAATTCGCCCCCACAAGAAGTGCATGCCCAATGCCCTGGCTCGATTCCGCTCTCCTGTGGGAGCGCTTTCAATCGCTATGCAGCTGGCAGGGCAGTCTTGCCCGATGGCGCCTACATATGTAGCGTCAGCCGACAGGTCCAGATCGTGGATGTGTACAGGCAAACATTGGGCACGGACGGGGGCAGACCATGAAACGCAAACAGTCGATCGAACATGTGCGCTGGGACCTGGCCTTGCGCTACCGCCTGATCGAGACGGTGGTCTGGTGGGAAGGACGCCTGACCACCAATCACCTGATGCAGAGCTTCGGCATCAGCCGGCAGCAGGCGTCCAAGGACATCAACACCTACATCGGCGAACATGTGCCCAAAAACCTGACATATGACAAGCACCTGAAGGGCTACGTCCCGAGCAAACAGTTCCGCCCGCTGTTCATCGACGACAGCGCCGACGCCTATCTGCACCTGCTCAACCAGAACCACGAGCGCGCCCCGCATATCGAGGGACTGGCCCTGGCCTATGCCCATACCCAGGTGCTCAAGGTGCCGGACCGCTCGGTACGGCCCGAGGTCCTGCGCCCGCTGCTCAAGGCCTGCCGCGAAGGCCTGCGGCTGGAGACCGAGTACGTCTCCCTGGCCAACCCGACCCCGGAAATCCGCCTGATCGCCCCGCATACCCTGGTCTACACCGGCATGCGCTGGCATGTGCGCGCCTACTGCGAGAAGAACCGCGCCTACCGCGACTTCGTCCTCAGCCGCCTGCGCGGCGAGCCCGAGCTGCTGGACGCGTCGGACAATGGCCGCGACCAGGACGAAGGCTGGAACACCCAGGTACAAGTGATCATCGCGCCCGACCCGCGCCTGAAGCCGGCACAGAAGACACTGATCGAAGTCGACTTCGGCATGCAGGACGGCCAGCTGCAGCTGGACACCCGCGGCGCCCTGGTGCAGTACGTGCTGCAGCGCTACCAGATCGACCCGAACAAGGTGCAGGCCAAGGCCGTGGCGCAACAGATAGTGGCGGCCAACCTGGAGGAGCTGGAGCGCTGGCTCTACACCTGAGCCTCCAGCCAAACCATTGGGGGGGCGAATTCATTGGCTATGTCTGCTCTAGCTGTTGCAGAACCGAATAGAAGCGTCTAGCACAGACCTTTCAGACCTGCGCACCTGCCTGACATATCCCTCTCCCCCGGCCCCCGCCCTGCGCCCCAGCCTGAGCGCTGCGCGCTCAGTCGCTCATCGGCACCGGAAGCGGTGCTTCCGACAGCGTGCCTCTTCGCCCCGGAGGGCGAGGGGTGACTCGCGCCTGACAGGACGCGGTAATCCTGACGCCTGGGCATTGCCTGAACCTGTGCAGAAGAGGTGGGGCAGCGATTCCGCCCCGTCAGTAGGCCGAGCGGAAGCGTTGCGCAGGGGGACGAGCGGCATGGATGCCGCGAGAGGCGTGCGGGGCCAKGGATGGCCCCTCACGCCGGGCCCCCGGAGCAATGATGGAGCGAGGGAACCCGACGAAGTCGGGCCGGATGCAGGGGCGAGCGTTCTTGGTTACTTCTGGGGCGACTGCCAGAAGTGACTCGCCGGGAGGCGAAACAGAGACTCGCAGCCCACTCGATAAGCAACCCGGCTCAGGACGTTCTAGCAACACTTAATGCAGACATAGCCAATTCATTCGCCAAGGGCAGCGAAGCTGCCCCCCTCTTCCTCGAGGAAAGACAAAGCCGCGCCTGGTGCGTGGCTTTTCATTTGAAATGCAGCGTGGATGCGCACGGCAGGGAACGGCCGCCCCTTTTCTCTCGTCAACCGACGGACGCGCAGAGAGAGTCCGATCCAGTGCTGGTTGGCGTGGGCTGTCTCAGGCGACAGCTCGCGCAGCGCGCACTTTCGCGTATCGCGAAAGTCCGACCTTGATACCGACCAGCATGGGCGCGGCGATTACAAATAGCAGGGCAACTGCGATGAACGCTGTGTCGAAGGCAATCACTGTGGACTGCCCTGTCACGACCCGGCCGAGAAGGCTCGTCGCTCCCCGGCTGGCGGCCGCTGCATCCATCCCTTTCACTCCCAGCATGGCTGTCGTGGTCGTCAGCCGTTCGATGACCGCCGCCCCTCCCCCGGTGACGCTAGCGCCAAGGACCACGGCATTGGCGGCGACGTTGTGCTCGATCAGTGTCTGGAGCGCTGCGACCCCCATGAGACCACCCAACTGGCGGCCCGTATTGAAGAGGCCTATCCCGCAGGCGAGGTTTCGGCGGTTGAGGTTGCTGAATGCGATCAAGGTAATCGACAGAAACAGGAAGCCCAGGCCCAGGCCGCGCAACAGGATGGCTGCCATCATGTCGTCGGTGCCGCTCTCGCTGGTCGAACCGGACAGCATCCACATCGCCACCATGATCATCAGGATTCCAAAGGGCACGGTGGCTACCGGCGGAACGCGGCGGGCCTGGAAGAGAAAGGCAGCAATGAGCAGCGCGCCGATGAACAACGCGCCACTCGGCAACAGCAGCTGGCCGGCATCGGTAGGCGTGAACGCGAGGACGGACAGGGCGAACGCCGGAATCAGGAATGCGCTGCCGAACAAGGCGGCGCCGGCGACAAAACTGACGATAAAGGCGAAGGAAAAATCGCTCGATCTGAACAGGGTGAAGTCGAGGAGACCTTGGCCTTTGGCCAATACCTGTTGGCCGAGAAACGCCAGCAGAGCGGCTGCGCCGATCACGGTCAGCCACAGGATGCGGGGCTCCTCGAACCAGTCCCAGCGGCTGCCCTGGCTGAAGACGTAGGTGAAACAGAACAGGGTGGCAGAAATCAGTGCGAAGCCGATCCAGTCAAAGGGACGGAGCCGAACCTTGGCGGGCATCGGGCCGTCTGCGATCAGCAGAAGTCCGGTAGCCGCCAAGGCAAGCGGCACAACGCTGAAGAAGATCCATGTCCAGGATTGGCTATCGATCAACCACCCTTGAAGGGCCGGGGCGATCGTCGCGGGCGCGACGACGGCGCCCATGGCGAACAGGGCTTGAAGGATTGGCTGATGGGCTCGCGGGTAGGTGAGAAATATGAGCGTCTGGCCCCCGACCAGCAGGGTGCCGCCAGCGAAGCCCTGAATGATTCGAAGAGCGACCAGCAGGTCCAACCGAGCCGTGATGGCGGCAATGCCGCACGCCAGGCCCATGACCAGGGTGGCGCCGATGATCACATTGCGCGGATGGAAGCGCTCCAGCAGCGAGGGCGCGATCATGAATCCGATGAGCTTGAGCGCGGTGTAGCCGATATCCAGCCAGGCGAACTCATCAGGCGTTGCATAGGTGTCACCGATGATGTCGGCGCGGCCGAGCGACAGAACGGTGCTGGCGATCGCTTC
The DNA here is from genome assembly GCF_029871205.1 of Pseudomonas sp. BN417. Classification (GTDB taxonomy): domain Bacteria; phylum Pseudomonadota; class Gammaproteobacteria; order Pseudomonadales; family Pseudomonadaceae; genus Metapseudomonas. The sequence goes on from NZ_SSOJ01000146.1 coordinate 77,903, forward strand.
CGTCAGCGTGGCAAGCACTATGCCCGCAACCAGAAGGAGTCCGGTCGTGGATCTGCCGTGGCTCGGCGTGGCGGTGGCAAGCGTTGTCATGAGCCGCTCCCTTCATCGATCTCGACGCGCGCGGACAGGCCAGGCACGATGCGGCCCGGCAACGGGTTGTTGGCAAACCGGATCTTTACCGGAACGCGCTGCACGACACGAACGAAGTTCCCGGTTGCGTTATCCGTGGGGAGCAGGCTGAACGCCGAACCACTACCCGGTGCAAAGCTGTCGACCACGCCTGCAAGTGCCCCTTCGGGGTAGCCGTCGACCGTGATACGCACGCTCTGACCGGGCCGGATATGTTCGAGTTGGGTTTCCTTGAAATTCGCCACGACCCACACATCATTGACCGGAACGATATCGAGCAAGGACACGCCGGGCGTAACGAACCGGCCGATGCGGACCTGGCGGTTGCCGATGACCCCACTCACAGGCGCGCGCACTACGGTGCTGTCGAGATCGATCTGGGCGAGATCGCGCGCGGCCTGTGCCTGTGCCACGGCAGCAACGGCAGCTTCTCGCTGGGCCACAAGGACGACGATGCGTTGCTGTTGAGCCTCTACCGTTGCCGAAGCGGCCTCTACCGCCGCTTCGGCTCTCAAACGTGCCGCGTCGCTTTCATCGACAAGGGCTTGGCTGACCGCGTTGCTGCGGATAAGTTTGCGGCTGCGATCATGGGTCTTGGTCGCCAGGTTCATCTCGGCCACGGCCGAACGTCCCTGGGCTTCGGCCTGTCGAATGAGCGCACGCTGAAGCTGGGTCTCCGCATCGACATTGGTCAGGCGAGCCTCGGCTGCTTTGACATTGGCCACGGCTTGCGCAAGCCGTGCGTGGTAGTCCCGATCGTCGATCCGAAACAGGACGTCACCCGCCCGGACGGTCTGGTTGTCCTCGACCTCTACGACAGTGACATAACCGGCAACCTTGGCGGCGAGCGAGGTGACGTCTCCGCGGATATAAGCGTTGTCGGTCGAGGTCTCGCCGAACGTACGAGCCAAGGCCCATCCGGCCGCCACGACCACCACGGCGCCGGCGCACAGCAGTATGCCGATCATCTTTCTCCTGCTTTGCCGCGCCACTACGACACCGATCTCGGAGCCTCCGCCGGTGGCGCTGGCGATCTTGTCCTCGAGCGATTTCATTTTCTCGTTTCCTGTTGAATGCCGATGACCTGCAGCAGCCTCGGGGCGGCAGTAGCCTGCCGCCGGGCTGCCCTGCGTCGATGAGCACGTTGATCGGAACACTCCGTAGGGCTGATTCGTACCAGGGAGTCTCAGCGCCCCGCCTGGGCGGTCGACTGGCCGAGCCAGTCCTCGAAGTGGATCGCGCCGAGGCGCGGGTTGGTGCCCGGGGTCAGCGATTGATCGTCGAGAAGGGCGCCGAAGTAGCGCGCGCGCACGTCCGGCACGACCTTGCGCGTGTCTTGAGTTCCCCGCAGGAAACGCCTGACCAGTTCGTCCAGCGGCATGGCCTCGGGACCGGCGACTTCGAGCGTGCCATTGACCGGCGTTTCGAGGGTGACGTCGGCGAGGGTTGCCGCTACGTCATCGGACGCCATCGGCTGGATCAGCGCCGGTGACACATGCAGCTCCGTGCCGACGACGAAGGACTGGGCAATGCCGCCGACGAATTCGAAGAACTGCGTGGCACGCAGGATGGTGTAAGGGATGCCGGACGCCTTGATGAGGTTTTCCTGCGCAACCTTGGCCCGGAAGTAGCCGCTGTCGGGAAGGCGTTCACTGCCGACGATCGAGAGTGCGACGTGATGACGGACGCCAGCGGCAGCTTCAGCCGCCAGCAGGTTGCGGGTGGAGGTTTCAAAGAAGTCGAGAACGGCCTGGTCCTCCCACGACGGCGCATTGGCCACGTCGACGACGATTTCCGTGCCATCCATCGCTTGGGCCAAACCCTCGCGGGTGATGCTGTTCACCCCGGTGCTGGGGGCGGCCGCGAGCACGTCATGGCCGCGCGCGCGGAGGTGCTTCACAAGTTTCGAGCCGATGAGGCCGGTGCCTCCGATGACGACGATCTTCATGGTTTCTCTCCGCTTCTACCGACGGCAACCATTGCCGTCGGTGTGGATGGAGAGTGCCTGCGGGCGTCAGGGAAGTCCTTGTGCCAGCCTTGAATTACCCTTCGGGGGAGCTTGGTTTATCGTCCAAAGCAGCAGTGCGCGACTGGCGCCCCGTGCTGGACGGTGCAGCGGGATACTCGCTGCCGTATTATCGATGCCACGTACCAATCGCCAGCTCGGACACGGAGTCGAGTGCGCTCGACCAGGGGATACTCACCTTGCGATTCGTGTTTGAAGACTACGTGCTCGATCCGGAGCGCCGGGAACTGACCTTGCGCGGGCAAGTGGTGACCGTCGGGCCACAGGTCTTCGATCTACTGCTGCAGCTCGTCAGCAACCGCGATCGCGTCGTCAGCAAGGACGACCTGCTCAAATCGGTGTGGAGCGGCCGGGTCGTCTCGGAATCGACGATCACCAGCCACATCAATGCGGTTCGCAAGGCCATCGGCGATACCGGCGAGGAGCAGCGTCTTGTGCGGACGGTCCCCCGTAAGGGCTACCGCTTCGTCGGCGAGATCAAGGTCGGCGAGGACGGGGAAGCGCGACAGGCGGATCGGCCAGGCATCATCGAAACCGCGCCCGTTGACCTGAAGGAAATACCTCCACCCGCGCTCGTCCTTCCGGACAAGCCCTCCATAACCGTCTTGCCCTTCCAGAACCTGAGCGGCGATCCGGAGCAGGAATATTTCGCCGATGGCGTGGTGGAAGACATCATCGCCGCCCTGTCGCGTATCCGCTGGCTGTTCGTCATCGCGCGCAATTCGAGCTTCACCTACAAGGGCCGGGCGGTGGACGTCAAGGAAGTCGGCCAGGAACTCGGCGTGCGCTACGTGCTGGAAGGAAGCGTGCGCAAGTCCGGGAACAAATTACGCATCACCGGGCAGCTCATCGATGCGACGACCGGCACGCATATCTGGGCGGAACGCTTCGAAGGCATGCTCCACGACATCTTCGAACTACAGGATCAAATCGCCGAAAGCGTCGTTGGCGCAATCGCGCCACAGCTCGAGCGGGCGGAAATAGAGCGCGCCAAGCGGAAACCGACGGAAAGCCTGGACGCCTACGACTATTACCTGCGCGGAACGGCGAAATTGCACAGCGGCACCCGGGAAGCCATCGAGGAGGCGCTGCCGTTGTTCTACAAGGCCATCGAGCTCGATCCGGAGTTTGCCTCGGCCTATGGCATGGCGGCCTGGTGCCACTTCTGGCGCAAGCTGAATGGCTGGATGACCGATCGGGCTCGAGAGATCGCCGAGGGCGCGCGGCTTGCGCGTCTGGCGGTGGCGCTCGGCCGGGATGATGCAGTGGCGCTGACCCGCGGTGGACATGCATTGGGCCATCTTGCTGGCGATATCGATGGCGGCATAGCGCTGCTCGACCGGGCACGCCTGCTTAACCCTAACTTCGCCCCGGCTTGGTACCTGGGCGGCATCCTGCGCGCCCTGCGCGGTGAAACAGACGCCGCGATCGAAAACTTGACCCATGCCATGCGCTTGAGTCCGCTGGATCCGGAAATGTTCAGGATGCAGGTGGGGATGGCGCTCGCGCACTTCTTCGCCGGGCGCTTTGATTGCGCTGCGGACTGGGCGGAAAAGGCGTTGGGGAACCTGCCCAGTTTTCTGCCTCCGGTAGTGCTGGTGGCGGCCAGTCATGCGCACAGTGGGCGAATGGACAAAGCGAAGCAGTCGATGCAGCGCCTACACGAGCTGGATCCATCCTTGCGCATCTCCACCCTGAAGGACTGGCTGCCAATCGAACGGTCCGAGGACCTCGCGCGGCTCGCGGATGGACTGCGGCTGGCCGGGTTGCCCGAGTGACCGCGGCCCGATTGGCCATGGCCGGCGTGATCGAAGGCGCTGTCCTCGAGCATCTGGTTCGATATCTCGATCAAGGCATGCACTTCGGTCACCTCGTAACGGCGCCTTCGCACCGTTCTTGCCACCTACTCCTCAAAGCGACCCGAGGCGCCACGATCGCGCTCGTATCGTCTCGTGAGCGGAAACGGCGGCAACCAGGACTCGCGACGGATGGTCCAGCTTTCGTAGGTTGGCATCAGTTGGTCAGGGGCATCCAGGGATCCCAGGTTCACTTCGATTTCGTCTGCGGTGCGTGCGAAAACGGACGAGCCGCAGCGGGGACAGAAAAACCGCCCGGCGTAGTCGCGTGTTTCGCCCTCGATCGTCACCGCATCCTGAGGGAATATCGCGGAAGCGCTAAAAAGGGCCCCATGATGCTTGCGGCAGTCGAGACAGTGACAAAGGCCGACCCGGTATGGGAGTCCCGACGCCACAATTCGGACGTTGCCGCAAAGGCAACCGCCTGTGAATCGGTCCATGCTGCGTCTCCTCTACAATCAAGCGCTCGGAATGTTTGCAACGCCCCCCATCGGGCGTCCACGATGCTCTACCCACTGGGCCATGACGAAGCCATTCCGCGACACTGCGACGCTTGAGCATTTCGTCGATGGCTAGCGCAACACCGGTCTTCCCGAGTAACGCGCCGGCATGACCTCGCGAACGGCCATTATCGGTGGTTGTGAAAATAGCAGCTATGCGACTGCAAAGGGTCGAATGCTACCGACGCTGATTAGGGTAGGAAAAGTAAATCCCCTTTTTTGTGGTTCTTCGCAGATTACCGGGGAGATTTTGCTCAGACCGGATAGGCAATCTGGTGTGAGTGAGGCTTGAGGTTCTGGTGTTCAGCTCATTGCCGAGCGGGCTTCAGGTCTCTGTTTCGCCCTCCCGGGCGAGTCCCTTTTCCAATCGTTGAAAAGGAACCAAAAAACTTGCCCCAACATCCGGCCCCGGCT
>NZ_SSOJ01000147.1:0-4141 GCF_029871205.1 Pseudomonas sp. BN417
GTAGATACCGTCTTGGAACCTAGTGCGCAAGGGCCAGTTTTGCATCGAAAGGCTGGCCCGATTTCAGGACGCCATAAGCGATGTGCAGCAGCTTGCGCATCGCGGCGCAGACGATCTGCTTCCCGGCCTTGCCTCGACTTCGCAGGCGTTGTCCCAGCGCTTTGATCGCCGGGTTGTGGGTCAGCGCAACGATGGCCGGCATGTAGAGACCCGCGCGGAGTCGGCTGGAGCCCATCCGGGAAATGCAGGCGTAGGCCTTTTGGGTGCCGGACTCCCGCAGCTGCGGATTCAGCCCGGCAAACGCCGTGATGGCCCGGGCATTCTTGAATTGCAGCGGGTCTCCCAGCTCGGCCAGAAGCAGGGCCGCAGTCTTGTCCGCGACGCCGTCGATACTGGTCAGCAAGTCGCGCTTACCCCGTAAATCGGGATCGTCGTCAATGTGCGCCTGAATCGCCTTCAAGGTTTCGGCGATCTGCTGTTCGATGTGTTGCAGCACCGAACGAATCGAGTCCTGCACACTGACATCGGCGACGTCCAAGCGATTGCGCTCCATCTGGGCAATCTCCTGGAGGTCCTGCAGGCGCCGTACCAGGGCCCGCAGGCGGCGGATGGCCGGCGGTTCGGGCCGCCAGGCACGCAACTCGTCCACGTGCCGGGCGCCATAGTCGGCAATCAGCTTGGCATCGACCTGGTCCGTCTTCACCCGTTGCAGTTGGCTGCGGGCATAGAGGGCAATCTGCGCCGGATTGGTCACGCAAACCCGGTAGCCCAAGCCATGGAAGTATTCGGCCAGCGCCTCGTGGTAGGTCCCCGTGGCCTCCATCACGATCCAGGCCCCTGGTTCGCTGTATTTGAGCAGCCACTCCTGCAGTACCTGAAAACCCGCCGCGCTATTGGCCAGCTTGGCTTTGGTGCGGTACTTGCCGTTGGCCTGCTGGGTGGCGATATCGAAACTGTGCTTGGCAATGTCAATGCCAACGATGCCGGACATGCGAACTCCTCAATCTCTCCAGAAGGATCATCACTGCACTCGGCACGACCTTGTGAATGCGAGCTCTCACCTGAGGTGGGCTCTGGATACCGTTCGAGCTATTCGAGTGAGTGTGGAGGGCAGGAGCACTATCTACGTTGCTGGCTCGAGGCCTTAGGGTGGAAACGGCTTCCTGACCCTCCCCCGATGATCAGTCGGGAACTATCGCCCCATCACAGAGCGATAGTCGAGATACAAGGGTGGAAAGCGCTCTTCTTTCCACCGGCAACCCCGCTCGGTGGATCGGTGAAGCGCGATCCACCCTACCCGGCTTGTGGGGGCGAATTCATTCGCTAAGGGCAGCGACGCTGCCCCTTTCAAGTCCCGAGGGCAGACCTGCGGTCCGCTCAGCGATTGAAATCGCCCCCACAGGAAAAGCAGCCCGTAGGCTGCTTCAGCATGGCATCCGCTCATTGGCCCGCCCCATCTCCTCCACCAGGAAATCGATGAAGGCCCGGGTCTTCTGCGGCATACGCCGAGCGGAGGGATAGACGGCGTTGATGCTGATGGGCGGCGCCTGCCAGTCGCAGAGCACGGCCAACAACCGGCCGGCGGCCAGCGCTTCGTCGACGATGAAGCTGGGCAGCAGGGCGATGCCCATGCCGGCTTCGGCGGCCTGGGCGAGGAAGTCGCCGTTGTTGGCGTGCAAGGGGCCGGTGACCTGCACGCGACGGGTCTCCTGACCGTTGCCGAGACTCAGGCTGACCCCGCTCTGCAGGTAGCCGTAACCGAGGAAGGCATGGCTGGCCAGCTCCTCCGGCGACTGCGGTACTCCGGCCTTTTGCAGATAGGCCGGTGAGGCCACCAGGAAGCGCGGCGCCGGCGCGATGGTGCGGGCGACCATGGAGGAGTCCGCCAGACTGGCGATGCGGATGGTGACATCGAAGCCGCCGCGCACCGGATCCACCTGCTGGTCACTGAGCACCAGTTGCAACTCGATCTGCGGATGCCGCTCATGGAAGCGCGGGATCAGCGGACCCAGCTTGCGCAGCCCGAAGGACATGGGCGCATTCACCCGCAACACCCCCCGCAACTCCCCTACCCCATCCCGCGCCCGCTGCTCGGCCTCGTCCAGGGCCGCCAGCAGGTCCCGCGCCGATTCGAAATAATCGGTTCCCGCCTCGGTCAGGTGCAGGCTGCGCGTGGTGCGCACCAGCAACTGCACGCCTATGGCCTCTTCCAGCGCCTGCACCTGCTTGCTCACCGTGGAGCGCGGCAGGTCCAGCGCCCGTGCCGCCGCGGCGAAGCCGTTACTGCGCACGGTTTCGATAAAGGCGCGCATGCATTCGACCCGGTCCATCAGTGTCTCCAATTCAGAATCAATGAAGTTCAATTCTAGCTAATTGTTTCTCTCAATGGGCGAGCACAAACTTCATCCCACGTCGGAACCAAACAGCCTCCAGATCAAGGCACCGGCCAGGAAGAACCCACTACCCATCGCTCCAGGAGAAATGCCATGTCCATCCGCGAACTGCTGAACCCGACCAACTCCACCCTGATCCTGATCGACCACCAGCCGCAAATGGCCTTCGGCGTGCAGTCCATCGACCGCCAGCAACTGAAGAACAACACCGTGGCCCTGGCCAAGAGCGCGAAGATCTTCAACGTCCCGACCATCCTCACCAGCGTGGAAACCGAAAGCTTCAGCGGCTACCTGTGGCCGGAGCTGCTGGGCGTGTTCCCCGGCCAGCAACCCATCGAACGCACCTCGATGAACTCCTGGGAAGACGAGAAATTCGTCGCTGCGGTGAAAGCCACCGGCCGCAAGAAGCTGATCATGGCCGCCCTCTGGACCGAGGTCTGCCTGACCTTCCCGGCCCTGGAAGCCATCGAGGCCGGCTACGAGGTGTACATAGTCACCGACGCTTCCGGCGGCACCTCCCAGGAAGCCCATGACATGGCCGTGCAACGCATGATCCAGGCCGGCGCCATCCCGGTGACCTGGCAGCAGGTCCTGCTCGAGTACCAACGCGACTGGTCGAAGCGGGAAAGCTACGACGCCGTGATGGACCTGGTGCGCGAGCACAGCGGCGCCTACGGCATGGGTGTGGACTACGCCTACACCATGGTCCACAAGGCGCCCCAGCGCGAAGCCAAGTAAGCCTCGGCGGGCCGGAGACGTCCAGCGTCTCCGGCCTTCTTCCCTCGCTGCACGGAGCACCCCGCGATGACCCCGGACGACGTCGTGACCCTGCTGATCCGCCACCGGATCAGGGAGGGACAGGAACAACGCTACGAAGGCTGGCTGCGCCGCATCATCGGTGTTGCCAAGGGCTATCCCGGCCACCTCGGCATTGACGTGGTACGCGACCGCAAGGGCGGCCTGCACCACTTCACCAGCATCCTGCGCTTCGCCTCCACCGCCCAGCTCCAGGCCTGGCTGGATTCGGCGGACCGCCGCCAGCTCATCGAGGAAGTCGGCCCCCTGCTCGCCGATGGCGACCTGCTGGAGATCAACCCGGAGCGGGAATTCTGGTTCACCCCGGCCCCGGTCGACATGCCCCAGCCGCCGCGCTGGAAACAGGCCTGCGTGACCTTCCTGGTGATCCTGCCGCTGGCCCTGCTGGTCCCGCTGCTCTGGCAGCCGCTGTTCAGGCTGTGGCCCTGGCTCGCCGGTTACGTGGCGAGCAATGTGCTGATCACGGCCAGCATCGTGCTGCTGGTTGTCTATCTTTTCATGCCGCCAGTGACGCGTTTCTTCGCCGGCTGGCTGAACACCCGCTGACCCAAGGAGGGCCACATGAGCGAAGACCCATCCAGCAATAGCCGCCGCCAGTTCCTCGCCGCAAGCACGGTGCTCGGCGCCGCCGGCGCACTCTGGTCCGCACTGCCTTTCGCCGGCGCCACGGGCGGCGCCCACGCCACTACCTCAGGGGGTTCCATGACTGCTGACCTGATCCTGTTCAACGGCCGTTTCCACACGGTCGACCGTGAGAAGCCTAACGCCAGTGCCGTGGCTATCAAGGACGGCCGCTTCCTCGCCGTCGGCAGCGACGCCGAGGCCATGGCCCATCGCGGCGACGCCACCCAGGTGATCGACCTCAAGACGCGCACCGTCATCCCCGGCCTCAACGACTCGCACCTGCACCTGATCCGTGGCGGCCTCAACTA
>NZ_SSOJ01000147.1:4191-12819 GCF_029871205.1 Pseudomonas sp. BN417
TACAAGGGTGGAAAGCGCTTCTCCTTTCCACCAGCGAGGCGAGACGTGACTCCGATGGTGGACGCATGAAGCGTGGTCCACCCTACGAAAAGCAGGGCCTGGTACCGAAGTGCCCCGAACGTAGGGTGGAAAGCGCTTCTCCTTTCCACCAGCGAGGCGAGACGTGACTCCGATGGTGGACCGATGAAGCGTGGTCCACCCCTCAGACAAGTTCAGCGCTTCTTCGGTTTCTTGCCTTTCTTGCCCTTGGCCAGCGGCATGGCCTGCTCGAATGCCTTGCGCATGTCGTTCAGGCGCTTCTCGTGCAGGTCATGGATGCGCTTGTCGCGCTCGGCGCCGAAGTCGATCAGGTTTTCGTCATTGCTCATCTGCGGATCCAACGGAAGGTGAGGTTGAGGCGGGGCGCGCAGGGCGTGCGGGTTTTCGCCACCTGATGCTGCCAATGATGCTGCGTCGGCCCGCTCATGACCAGTAGCGCGCCGTGGCCCAGTTCCAGGGAGCGTTCGATGCGGTGGCCACCCTTGCGGCGCAGGTCGAAACGGCGGCTGCCACCCAGGTTGAGCGACGCCACCAGCGGGTTGCGGCCGAGCTCGGGCTCGTCGTCGCTGTGCCAGCCCATGGAGTCCTGGCCATCACGGTAATAGTTGAGCAGCACGCCATTGAGCGTCTGCCCCACGGCGTCCTCCACCCGCGAGCGGATCTGCGCCAGCAGGGGCGTCCAGGGCAATGGCTGGTGGGTCAGCCCGGAATAGCGGTAGCTGGCTTCGGGGTCGCCGTACCAGGCCACCAGGCGCGGCACCGGGTAATAGCGGCCATGGAGATGGACCTGGGGCTGCTCCCAGGGCGTCTCGGCCAGCAGCCGCGCCAGCCAGTCGCTGGCCTCGATCGCGGAAAGGAACTGCGGCTCGTAGCGCAGTTCAGCGTCGGGCAGCAGGAGGGGAATATCGTCGAACAGGTCCACCGGCGTTGGCTTCAGGGATGGAGATAGCGCCCATTCTGCGCGCCTCAGACCTCCACATCCACCCATAGCCCCTGGCGCGGCAGCTCGCGCAGTTCCTCCTCGTCTGCCTCGGCCACCTCGCCGGACGCCAGTTCCTCCGGGGTATAGCCGCGCCGCTGGCGACGCCGCTGCTCCTCGCGCAGCAACTCCTCGGCTTCCTGGGGATGGCGCTTGTCCAGGCTGACGGCGCTCTCCTTCGCGCCCTCCTGCGTTGGCGTGACCGGCGGGATATCCGGGCGCGGTTTCACCGCGTCCTGCTGGGCGGTGACCGGGACCAGGCCTTGTGGAATGGGCGGCAGCATGATTGGGCCCTCCTTTGGTCAGTCTGTCGGCCGTAGCGGGCGCTTCTTTATAGGTGCTCGCTACACTTTTGCGGACATACGGCCCGCATCCGGCGTCGCCCTGCGCATTGCGTTCCGTTAACATAGCCGGCTTTTTTCACGACAGGGAGACACGCATGGCGCAGCAGTATGAACCGGGGCAACGCTGGATCAGTGACAGCGAAGCGGAGCTTGGGCTCGGAACCATCCTGGCAACGGATGGCCGCTTGCTCACCGTGCTCTACCCGGCCACTGGCGAGACCCGCCAGTACGCGCTGCGCAATGCGCCCCTGACCCGCGTGCGGTTCGCCCCGGGCGACGAGATCACCCACTTCGACGGCTGGAAACTGAATGTCCAGGAAGTCGAGGACATCGACGGGCTGCTGGTCTACCACGGCATCACTGCGCAGAACGAGCCTCGTACCCTGCCGGAAACCCAGCTGAACAACTTCATCCAGTTCCGCCTGGCCAGCGATCGCCTGTTCGCCGGCCAGATCGACCCGCTGAACTGGTTCGCCCTGCGCTACCACAGCCTGGAGCACCGCTCGCGCCTGCTGCAGTCCTCCCTCTGGGGCCTGGGCGGCACCCGCGCCCAGCCCATCGCCCACCAGTTGCACATCGCCCGTGAAGTGGCCGACCGCGTTGCGCCACGCGTGCTGCTGGCCGACGAAGTGGGCCTGGGCAAGACCATCGAAGCGGGCCTGGTGATCCACCGCCAACTGATCTCCGGCCGCGCCAGCCGGGTGCTGATCCTGGTGCCGGAAAACCTCCAGCACCAGTGGCTGGTGGAAATGCGCCGCCGCTTCAATCTGCAGGTCACCCTGTTCGACGCCGAGCGATTCGCCGAAAGCGACGCCAGCAACCCCTTCGAGGACAGCCAGCTGGCGCTGGTGTCCCTGGAGTGGCTGAAGGAAAGCGAGCGCGCCCAGGACGCGGCCTTCGCCGCCGGCTGGGACCTGCTGGTGGTGGACGAAGCCCACCACCTGGTCTGGCACCCGGAACTGGCCAGCCCCGAATACCGCCTGGTGGAGCAACTGGCCGAGGTCATCCCCGGCGTCCTGCTGCTCACCGCCACACCGGAACAGCTCGGCCAGGAAAGCCACTTCGCGCGCCTGCGCCTGCTGGACCCGAGCCGCTTCCACGACCTCGAAGCCTTCCGCGCCGAAAGCGCCAACTACCGCCCGGTGGCCGAGGCCGTGCAGGAGCTGCTGGACCAGGGCCGCCTGAGCGCCAAGGCCGAAGAAACCATCAAGGGCTTCCTTGGCGAGGAAGGCGAAGGCCTGCTGCAAGCCCTGGCCGCCGGCGACACCGAAGCCTCGCCGCGCCTGGTGCGCGAGCTGCTGGACCGCCACGGCACCGGCCGCGTGCTGTTCCGCAATACCCGCGCCGCCGTGCGCGGCTTCCCCGAGCGCCATCTGCACCCCTATCCGCTGCCGAACCCGGTGGAGTACATGGAGCTGCCCATCGGCGACAACCCGGACCTCTACCCGGAAGTCAGCTTCCAGTCCCAGCATGACAGCAGCGACGAGTCCGAGCGCTGGTGGCGCTTCGATCCGCGCGTCGAATGGCTGATCGACACCCTGAAGATGCTGAAGAAGTTCAAGGTGCTGGTCATCTGCGCCCACGCGGAAACCGCCCTCGACCTGGAAGACGCCCTGCGCGTGCGCTCCGGCATCCCTGCCACCGTTTTCCACGAAGGCATGAGCATCCTCGAGCGCGACCGCGCCGCGGCCTACTTCGCCGACGAAGAATTTGGCGCCCAGGTGCTGATCTGCTCGGAAATCGGCTCCGAAGGCCGCAACTTCCAGTTCGCCCATCATCTGGTGCTGTTCGACCTGCCGGCCCACCCGGACCTGCTCGAGCAGCGCATCGGCCGTCTCGACCGGATCGGCCAGAAGCACACCATCCAGCTGCATGTGCCCTACCTGGAAACCAGCCCGCAGGAACGCCTGTTCCAGTGGTACAACCAGGCGCTGAACGCCTTCCTCGCCACCTGCCCCACCGGCAACGCCCTGCAGCACCAGTTCGGCCCGCGCCTGCTGCCCCTGCTGGACGGCGGCGATGACGGCGATTGGCAAGCCCTGGTGGATGAAGCCGAAGCCGAGCGCAAGCGTCTGGAAGGCGAACTGCACAATGGCCGCGACCGCCTGCTGGAACTCAACTCCGGTGGCGCCGGCGAAGGCGAGCGCCTGGTGGAGGACATCCTCGAGCAGGACGACCAGTTCGCCCTGCCCATCTATATGGAAGCCCTGTTCGAAGCCTTCGGCATCGACAGCGAGGACCACTCCGAGAACGCGCTGGTGCTCAAGCCCGGCGAGAAGATGCTCGACGCCGGCTTCCCCCTGGGCGACGACGAAGGCGTGACCGTCACCTACGACCGCAACCAGGCCCTGTCCCGCGAGGACATGCAATTCCTTACCTGGGAACACCCCATGGTGCAGGGTGGCATGGACCTGGTGCTCTCCGGCTCCATGGGCAACACCGCCGTGGCGCTGATCAAGAACAAGGCGCTCAAGCCCGGCACCGTGCTGCTGGAGCTGCTCTACGTCAGCGAAGTGGTGGCCCCGCGCGCCCTGCAACTGGGTCGCTTCCTGCCGCCCAAGGCCTTGCGCTGCCTGCTGGACGGCAATGGCAACGACCTGGCGTCCAAGGTCGCCTTCGACACCCTCAACGACCAGCTGGAAAGCGTGCCGCGCGGCAGCGCCAACAAGTTCGTCCAGGCCCAGCGTGACGTGCTCGCGGCGCAGATCAACGCCGCCGAAGCCAAGATCGCCCCGCGCCACGCCGAGCGTGTGGCCGAGGCGCAGCACCGCCTGAAGGCTGAACTGGACGAAGAACTGGCCCGCCTCACTGCCCTCCAGGCGGTCAACCCCAGCGTGCGCGACAGTGAGCTGGAAGCCGTGCGCCACCAGCGCGACGAAGGCCTGCAACTGCTGGACAAGGCGGCGCTGCGGCTGGAATCGATCCGGGTACTCGTCGCCGGTTGATTGGTACTGGTCCACGGACTTTGTGGGGGCGAATTCATTCGCGAAGGGCAGCGCAGCTGCCCCTGGAGTTCCAGGGCAGGACTGTGTCCTGCTTAGCGAATGAATTCGCCCCCACAGGAAAAGCTCGTCGCGACTCAATCGTTGGGTTTCGCTTCGCTCTACCGCAACCTACGGAACAGCCCCAAAAAGAAAGGCCCGCAATCGCGGGCCTTTTTGCATTCGGCGAAGTATCAGGCCGCCGCAGCCACCATGCCCTGGCGCATGCTCGCGGCGTCGCGCACGAAGCAGCGTGCAGCCTGGAATAGCGCCAGCATGGTCAGGGTCAGCGCCGCCGGGATCAGGAGCATGGCGTTGTGCAGTCCCACGGCCTTGAAGGTCTCGTTCATCTCGCTGGCGCCGGCGGCCAGCATCGCGGCCTGGGAGTAATGGTCCGACAGCAGCCCCACCACCACCGGGCCCAGCCCGCCGCCAAGCAGGTAGAGGCCGGCGAAGAATAGCGCCATGGCGGTCGCCCGCAGGCGCGGTTCCACCACGTCCTGGATGGCGGTGTAGACGCAGGTATAGAAGTTGTAGGCGAACAGCCAGCCCAGGCTGAACACGCCGACGAAAAGGCCGATCTCGATGCGTCCGGCGAGCAGCGCAAAACCGGTGCAAAGCGCGGCTACCAGCATGCTGAAGGCGGCCAGCAGCAGGCGGCCGCGCTCGGACTTCTGGTGCACCTTGTCCGCCACCCAGCCGCCCAGGGTCAGGCCCACCAGCCCGGTCAGGCCGGTGATGATGCCGGTGGCGATGGCCGCCTGTTCCAGGGGCATCAGGAAGTAGCGCTGCAACATCGGCACCATGAAGGAGTTGGTGGCGTAGGTGGCGAAGTTGAAGGTCAGGCCAGCCAGCGTCAGCCACCAGAAGGTACGGATCGCCAGCACCCGGCGCAGCGGCTTGTCCAGCGGCGTGGCGGTCACCCGTACGCTTTCGGCGGCGCCCCGGGCGGGTTCCTTGATGAAGAACATGAACAGCGCCAGGATCAGTCCCGGTACGGCGGCGATGAAGAAAGGCGCGCGCCAGCTGTCGAAGGCCTTGACCATGCTGCCGATGGTGAAGAAGGCCAGCACCAGCCCCAGGGGCAGGCCGAGCATGAAGATGCCCATGGCGCGAGCGCGCTTGTGGGCCGGGAAAAGGTCGCCGATCAGCGAGTTGGCGGCCGGCGCGTAGCTGGCCTCGCCAATGCCGACCCCCATGCGCACCACCAGGAAGCTCCAGAAGCTCCAGGCCAGGCCGTTCACCGCGGTCAGCCCGCTCCATACCGCCAGGCCCCAACCCATGATCTTCCGGCGCGCGCCGGTATCGGCCATGCGCCCCAGCGGAACGCCGGCGATGGCGTAGACCAGGGTGAAGGCGGTGCCGATCAGGCCCAGCTGGAAGTCGCTCAGGCTCCACTCATGGCGCACCGGTTCGATGATGATGGCCGGAATGGTCCGGTCGAAGAAGTTGAACAGGTTGGCCAGGAACAGCAGGAAGAGCACGCGCCAGGCATTGGCCGCTTGAGGGGATTGCTGCATGAGTCGGTCTCGTTCTTGTTTTAGGGCGCCCGGTCAACCGCCAGCCGGGTTCGACCCTGCAATCTAGAGCCTCCCCGTGGCCCTGTCTGCGACAATTCGTGACATTTATGTAACCCGATGCTGCCCGCCATTCGAATACCGGTCGTCCTCCGAAGATGACCGCCCAGCGACAAGGTACGATCGTGCAAAGTGCATTGCCCACGCTGGCTATACTGATCGCATTGTGCCATCAAATACCCTCCCCGAAGCTGAACCCTCTGCATGGGAATTCCTCTATGGATTGGCTGGGCCTGCGTTTCGCTCGCGAACTTCCGGCGGATGGTCAAGTACTCCTGGCCTGCACCCACAACAGCTGGCTGGTGTTGCTGGCCTTCCTGGTGGCTTCGGGAGCCGGCTACTGCGCCTTCGACATGGCCGAACGGGTGGCCAATGCCCAGCAACCGGAAAACCGACGGCGCTGGTGCTGGCTCGGCGCCTGCTGCCTGGGTGGCGGTATCTGGGCGATGCACTTCATCGCCATGCTGGCCTTCGAAGCGCCCGTCGCCATCGCCTACGACCTCCCCACCACCGCCCTGTCCCTGGTGATCGTGATAGCGGCTTCGCTGGTGGCCATGTACACCTTCGGCCGGCCCGCCGTCGAGCCGCGCCACTACCTGACGGCGGCCCTGGCCATCGGCCTCGGCATCACTGCCATGCACTACTGCGGCATGGCGGCCATCCGCTCGGTGGCGACCCAGTACTACCACCCCGCCGTCGTTGCCGTATCGGTCTGCGTCGCCATCGCCGCCAGCCTCGCCGCCCTGCTCCTCTCGGCATTCTTCCGCGATCGCAGCGAAGGCCACCAGTTGCTCAAGATTCCTGCCTGCCTGGCCATGGGCGGCGCCATCTGCAGCATGCACTTCACCGGCATGCTCGCCTTGCAGATGACCGTGCCGGTGGGCACAGAGCTGCGCCTGGAGCGCGCCGACAACGCCCTGCAACTCGGCCTCAGCCTGGCGGTGATCGCCGGCATGGTGCTGCTCTGCGCCCTGGCGGTGGCCTGGGCGGACAAAAAGTTGCAGAGCAAGGAGCGCGACCTGCTGCACGTCAACCACCTGCTGCGGGAACTGGAGCAGGTAAAGGTGAAGTTGCAGAACGTCGCCCATTACGACGCCCTGACCAACCTGCCCAATCGCCGCGCCTTCAACGACTACTTCGTCGAAAAACTGCAGAGCCATGCCCAGCTCAGGCAGTCGCTGGCGGTGATGTTTCTCGACATCGACCACTTCAAGCGCATCAACGACAGCCTCGGCCACGATGCCGGCGACGAACTGCTCAAGGTGGTGGCCGAGCGCGTGCGCAGCGTCCTGCGTCGCGAGGACGTGATCGCGCGCCTGGGCGGCGACGAGTTCTGCGTGCTCGCCAGCCTGGGCAACCTGGCGGAGGCCAAGACGCTCTCCCAGCGCATCATGCAGCGCATGAAGGAGCCCATCACCCTGGCCGGGCGCAACGTCACCATGACCACCAGCATCGGCATCAGCCTCTACCCCGACGATGGCGAGACTTGCAAGGAACTGCTCAAGCACGCCGACCTTGCGCTCTACCAGGCCAAGAGCAGCGGTCGCAACAACCTGCACTTCTTCAGCCAGCACCTGAAGAACAAGGCCACCTTCGAGCTGCAACTGGAAGAGGAACTGCGCCAGGCCCTGGCCAAGGACCAGGGTCTGGTCCTCAACTACCAGCCCATCCTCGACCTCCACAGCGGCCAGGTGACCAAGCTGGAAGCCCTGGTGCGCTGGCAGCACCCGCAGCTCGGCCTGCTCGCGCCGGACCGCTTCATCGGCGTGGCCGAGGCCAATGGCTTCATTGCAGAACTGGACGCCTGGGTGCTGCGCCGCGCCTGCCGGGACCTGGCCAGCCTGGCCGCCCAGGGTTTCCACGACCTGCGCGTGGCGGTGAACTGCTCGGCCCTCAACTTCAGCCACGATGAGCTGGCGGACGAGGTGCTGCGCGCCCTGCAGGAGTCCGGTATACGCCCGCAACGCCTGGAGTTGGAGGTCACGGAAAATGCCCTGATGAGCAACGTCAACCAGGCCCTGCGCCTGCTGGAACGTATCCGCGCCCTGGGCGTGAGCATCTCCATCGACGACTTCGGCACCGGCTATTCATCCCTGGCCTACCTGAAGCGCCTGCCCCTGGACACCCTGAAGATCGACCGCTCCTTCGTCATGGATGTTCCTGGTAGTCACGCCGACATGGAGATCATCCAGGCCATCATCGGCATGGCCCACACCCTGCACCTGCAAGTGGTGGCCGAAGGAGTGGAAACCCGCGAGCAGCTGGAATTCCTCCGCAGCCACAGATGCGACTTCATCCAGGGATACCTGCTCAGCAAGCCGCAACCGCTGACGGCAATCGCCGCGTTCATGCGCCATCCCCATGGGTTTTGCAGCAGCAATGTACTGCCATTGCGGCCGGTGGATTCGAATCCAGCCTGAGGGGGCAGTCCGCAACCACGCGGGGGGACTGCTCTTTTCTTGTATGGGCGAAATCATTGGCTATGTCTGCATTCAGTGTTGCTAGAACCACCTGAACCAGGCTGATTGTCGAGCGGGCTGCGAGTTTCTGTTTCGCCTCCCGGCGAGTCTCTTTTTTCAGTCGCCAAAAAAGAAACCAAAAACGCTTGCCCCTGCATCCGGGTTTGGCTTCGCCAAACTTCCCTTGCTCCATCGTTGCGCCGGGGGCCCGGCGTGAGGGGCCATCCCTGGCCCCGCACGCCTCTCGCG
>NZ_SSOJ01000147.1:12869-20902 GCF_029871205.1 Pseudomonas sp. BN417
CGGCGTGAGGGGCCATCCCTGGCCCCGCACGCCTCTCGCGGCATCCATGCCGCTCATCCCCCTCTGCAACGCTTCCGCTCGGCCTTCTGACGGGGCAGAGTCGCTGCCCCACCTCCTCTGCACAGGCTCAGGCAATGACCAGGCGTCAGGATTACCGCGTCCTGTCAGGCGCGAGTCACCCCTCGCCCTCCGGGGCGAAGAGGCTCGCTGTCGGAAGCACCGC
This sequence comes from Pseudomonas sp. BN417, assembly GCF_029871205.1. GTDB lineage: Bacteria > Pseudomonadota > Gammaproteobacteria > Pseudomonadales > Pseudomonadaceae > Metapseudomonas. Next base: position 13,093 of record NZ_SSOJ01000147.1, read on the forward strand.
TTCCGGTGCCGATGAGCGACTGAGCGCGCAGCGATCAGGCTGGGGCGCAGGGCGGGGGCTGGGGGAGAGGGATGGGTCAGTCAGGTGCGCAGGTCTGAAAGGTCCGCGCTAGACACCTCTGTTCGGTATTGCAACAGCTAACGTGGACATAGCCAAATCATTCGCCACGCAGCCCGGAGGGCTGTCCATCCCCTCGCCCACTACCGCTGTCGCAGATACTCCAGCACCGCCGCCTGCTCCCCGGCGAACTCGATGCGCGATGCCTTGCTCTCCCGCTGGTAGGCGTACATCGGGTCGTAATACTCGCGCAGCAGCCCTTCGATCCAGCCGCGGTGCAGGTCCACCTGGCCGCTGGATTCCTGCTCGGCCAGGGCCTGGTCCATCAGCTCCGCCATGCGCTGATGGCGCTCGCCGCCCAGGCGCCGGACTATGTTGTCCAGGCTCTGGCGCATGCGCTCGGCGAAGCGGGCGAAGCCGTGTTCGGTGCCATGGGTGGCGATGAACTCGGCGCAGAGGTCGACAACGTAATCCCGCAGGATGCGCTCCACGCGGTCCTCGAAACTGTCATCGAGCCAGACCAGCGGATACTCTTGCATGCCGTGGTAGAGCTCCAGGGGCACCGAGCAACTGCCGACGATTCGGCCCTCGTCCTCCAGCACGAACTGTTGATGGCCGGCGGCGCGCTTCTTGAGCATGTCGATGGCAAGTGCATTCTCGAAATCGATCTGCGCCGGCTGCGGCGTCGCGCGCTTGCCGAAGCTGGAGCCTCGATGGTTGGCATGACCTTCCAGGTCCAGGCTGTTGGCCAGTTGGGCAATCACCTCGGTCTTGCCGGTGCCGGTGAGGCCGCCCACCAGAACGAAGTCGCACCGGGCCACGGCGTCCAGGGTGGTCTCCAGGAGGAAGGTCCGCATCGCCTTGTAGCCGCCTATCACCCGGGGGTAATCGATGCCGGCCTCGTTCTTCAGCCACTGCTGTACCAGTTGCGAACGCAGGCCGCCACGGAAGCAGTAGAGGTAGCCATCGGGATTGGCCCGGGCGAAGGCGGCCCAGGCTTCGATGCGCTCGGCCTTGACCTCGCCGCAGACCAACTGGTGACCCAGTTCAATGGCCGCGTGCTGGCCGTGCTCCTTGTAGCGGGTGCCCACCTTCTGCCGCTCGATGTCGCTCATCAGCGGCAGGTTGACGGTATGCGGGAAGGCACCCTTGACGAACTCCACCGGGGCGCGGGCATCCATCATCGGCCGGTCGTTGAGGAAGATTTCGCGGTAATCGGCGGTATCCGGACGCATCAGAACACCTCTACCGCGAGACTCTGTCGCTCGTGCAGATGGCCGATGGGCGCCAGGGTGAGGCCCTGCGCCTCGGCCACGGCAAGGAATTCCGCCTCCCCTTCCGGGGTCACCGCCACCAGCAGCCCGCCGCTGGTCTGCGGGTCGCAGAGCAGCAGCTTCTGCACTTCCGCGAGCGGCGCCAGGCGCTCGCCATAGCTGTCGAAGTTGCGCAGAGTGCCGCCAGGAACGCAACCCTGCTCCAGGTAATATTCAACGCCCGGCAGGCTGGGCACCTTGGCGTAGTCGATACGCGCGGTCAGGCCACTGCCGTCGGCCATCTCCACCAGGTGGCCGAGCAGGCCGAAGCCGGTGACATCGGTCATCGCCTTGACCCCTGCCAACTTGCCGAAGCGGCTGCCCGGCTTGTTCAGGGTGCACATCCAGTCGCGGGCCAGGCCCACATCGCCCTGGCGCAGCTTGCCCTTCTTCTCCGCCGTGGTGAGGATGCCGATGCCCAACGGCTTGGTCAGGTACAGCTTGCAGCCGGCGGTGGCGGTGTCGTTGCGCTTCATGTTGCGCTTGTCGACGACGCCGGTGACCGCCAGGCCGAAGATCGGCTCGGGCGCGTCGATGGAGTGCCCGCCGGCCAGGGGAATCCCCGCCTCGTCGCACACCGCGCGGCCGCCCCGCACCACTTCGCGGGCCACTTCCGGCGGCAGCAGATTGACCGGCCAGCCAAGGATGGCAATGGCCATCAGCGGATCGCCGCCCATGGCGTAGATATCGCTGATGGCGTTGGTCGCGGCGATACGGCCGAAGTCGTAGGGGTCATCCACTATCGGCATGAAGAAGTCCGTGGTGGACACCACCCCGCGCTCCTCGTCCAGGGCGTAGACCGCCGCATCGTCCTTGGAAGCGTTGCCCACCCAGAGCTTGGGGTCGAGATTCTGCGCGCCGCTGCCGGCGAGAATCACGTCCAGCACCTTGGGGGAAATCTTGCAGCCGCAGCCAGCTCCGTGGCTGTACTGGGTGAGGCGGATGGGATCGGTCATGGTTCTCTCTCAAAAATCCGAATCGATTTCCTGTGGGGGCGAATTCATTCGCTAATGGGCGCGCAACGCCCACCACCGGAATCCGTCGCCGGGCCTGTCGGTCCGGTCAGCGAATGAATTCGCCCCCACAATGTTCTTGCGCGCTGGGCGCTCAGGCCAAGCGCGCCTTCCACTCCGGCAGCCAGCCAAGGCTGTCGGCGGTGACGCCGGTGGGTTTGTATTCAGCGCCCAGCCAGCCGCCATAGCCGGCGTCCTGCAAGGCACGCAGGGCCGGGCCGAAATCGGTGCTGCCGCTGCCCGGCTCGCCGCGCCCCGGGCTGTCGGCGAACTGCACATGGCCGATGCGGCCGGACAGCAGGCGGATGCCCGCTGCCAGGTCCACGCCCTGGCGGGCCATGTGATAAAGGTCGTACTGGGCCTGGAGGTTGGGGTGGTCGACGTCGCGCAGCAGCATATCCAGCTGCTCGGGGGTGTTGACCAGGAAGCCCGGCATGTCCAGTGGGTTGATCGCCTCGCAGACCACGCCGATGCGCAGCACGGCGAAGGCCTCGGCCGCCTTGTGCAGGTTGGCCGCCAGGCAGGCCAGGGCGCGGTCGCGGCTGACGCCGACGGCCTGGCGTCCGGCCAGGACGTTGACGAAGCGCGGACGGGTCATGGCGGCATAGCTCAGCGCCTGCTCCAGGGCATCGTCGAACTGCTCCTGGCGCTCCGGCACCGCGGCCAGGCCAGGGCCGCCTTCCATCAGGTCGCCGGCCGGCAGGTTGATCAGGATCAGCGGCAGGCCGGCCGCCTCCAGCACTTCCTTCATGCGGATCGCCGGCAACTCGTAGGGAAACTGCACCTCGACGCCGTCGAAACCGGCGACGCGGGCAGCGATGACGCGCTCGATCAGCGGGCGGTCGGTGAACAACAGGGACAGGTTGGCGGCGATCTTCATCAATGATTCTCCCGATACATTTCCACCAGCGTAGCCGGGTCGCGCTCCAGGTTGCCCTGGCTGCCATGCAGGCGCATCAATTGCGCCGCCAGGGCGCTGACCGGCGTGGCCGAATCGTGCTCGCGGGACAGGCGCACCGCGGTGTCCAGATCCTTGAGCAAGGTGCGCACGTGCCATTTGATCGGCTCGAAGCGGTTCTCGGCCATCTGCGGCGCGAGTATCTGCAGCGGCTTGGAGTCGGCGAAACCGCCGGCCAGGGCCTGGGCGATCAGACTGGCGTCCACCCCGGCCTTCTCCGCCAGGGCCACCACTTCGGCGATCACCAGGGCATTGCAGGCGACGATCATCTGGTTGCACACCTTGGTCACCTGCCCGGCGCCAACAGCGCCCATGCGAGTCAGGCGCTGGCCCAGGTGGGCGAGGATCGGCCGCACCCGCTCGACATCGTCTTCATGACCGCCGGCCATGATCGCCAGGGTGCCCGCCTCGGCACCGGGGGTGCCACCGGACACCGGTGCATCCATCCAGCGCATGCCGCTGCGGGCCTCCAGCTCGGCGGCCATCTCGCGGGTGGCCGCCGGCTCCAGGCTGGAGAAGTCCACCAGCAGCTGGCCGGGCCGGGCGCCCTCGATTATGCCGCCCTCGCCGAACACCACCTTGCGCACCACGCGGGTGTCGGCCAGGCAGAGCATGACGATATCCGCCTCGGCGCAGAGCTCGGCCGGCGTCTGCGCGCGGCGGGCGCCCTGCTCCAGCAGCGGCGCGCACTTCTCCGGGGAGCGGTTCCAGACGGTCAGCGGAAAGCCGGCGGCCAGCAGGCGGCGGGTCATGGGCAGGCCCATCAGGCCGATGCCGGCGAAGGCGATGGAAGGCAGGGCAGCGGTCATGCCAAAACTCCAGGCGGTTGGCGAAACGCACATCTTAACTGCCTGGTCAGCCACGTGAAGCTACCAAGCAGCCGCCCGATCACTATAATCCGCCTGCCTTTTCCGCTATTGAACCGGAGAATCCCATGTTCAAACGCTCCCTGGCCCTCGCGGCTGGTATCGCTCTGTCCCTGTCCGCCGTCATTTCCCAAGCTGCCGACACCCTCAAGGTCTCTGCCATCCCCGATGAGGCGCCCACCGAATTGCTGCGCAAGTTCAAGCCCCTTGGCGCCTACCTGGAGAAGCAGTTGGGCATGAAGGTGGAGTTCGTGCCCGTGGCCGACTACGCCGCGGTGGTGGAGTCCCTGGCCTCCGACCGCCTGGACCTCGCCTGGCTCGGCGGCTTCACCTTCGTGCAGACGCGCCTGAAAACCGGCAACGCCATCCCCCTGGTGCAGCGTGAGCAGGACGAGAAGTTCACCAGCAAGTTCATCAGCGCCGACCCGGCGGTGAAGTCCCTGCAGGACCTCAAGGGCAAGACCTTTGCCTTCGGCTCGGTGTCCTCCACTTCCGGCAGCCTGATGCCGCGCTACTTCATGCAGAAGGACGGCATAGTCCCCGAGCAGTATTTCTCCCGCGTTGCCTACTCCGGGGCCCACGACGCCACCGTGGCCTGGGTCCAGGCCGGCAAGGTGGACGGCGGCGTGCTCAATGCCAGCGTCTGGCAAAAGCTGGTGGACGCCGGCAAGGTCGACACCAGTAAGGTGAAGGTCTTCGCCACCACCCCGACCTACTACGACTACAACTGGACCGTGCGCGGCACCCTGGACCCGGCCCTGGCCGAGAAGATCAAACAGGCCTTCCTCGCCCTCGACCCGGCCAATCCGGAGCACAAGGCGATACTCGACCTGCAGGCCGCCAGCCGCTTCATCCCGACCAAGCCCGAGAACTACGAGGGCATCGAGGAAGCCGCACGCTCGGCCGGCCTGTTGAAGTGAGCCTGTCGTTGCACGGCGTGGACCTGGTCCACGCCAACGGCCAGCCTGCGCTGCTGGGTATCGACCTGCGCGTCGCCAGCGGCGAGCGGGTCGCCATCATCGGCCCCTCGGGCGCCGGCAAGACCACCCTGCTGCGCCTCCTCGCCACCAGCCTGAAACCCTCCGCCGGGCAGCTCGAACTGCTCGGCGCGGCGCCCTGGTCGCTCTCCGCCGGCGCCCGCCAGCGCCTGCGTGCACGCATTGGCCTGGTCCACCAGGCCCCGCCGCTGCCACCGCGCCAGCGGGTGGTCACGGCCGTGCTCGCCGGCAAGCTTGGCCAGTGGCCGCTGGCCAAGGGGCTGCTCAGCCTGCTGCACCCACTGGACAGCGCCGGTGCCGCTGCCGCCCTGGCGCGGCTGGACCTGGCCGACAAGCTCTTCGAACGCTGCGACCAGCTTTCCGGTGGCCAGCTGCAACGGGTCGGTATCGCCCGCGTGCTCTGCCAGGCGCCGGAACTGATCCTGGCCGACGAGCCGGTTTCCGCCATGGACCCGGTGCTCGCCGACCACACCCTCGGCGTGCTCTGCGCCGACGCCAGCCGCCGTGGCGTCACCCTGCTGGCCAGCCTGCACGCGGTGGAACTGGCGCTTGCACACTTTCCGCGCATCGTCGGGGTACGCGATGGGCGCATCGCCTTCGACCGCCGACGGGACGACGTCAGCCAGGCCGACCTCGACGCCCTCTACGCCAACGAACAATTGCGCGGCAACGCCCCCAGCTCGCCGCCCATCCCGGCCCCCGCGCTGCACATTCCACGATGCTGACCACCGCTCCACGCGACCCCGCGGCCCTGCCCCGGCTGCTGCTCACCCTGCTCGCCGTGGCGCTGCTCTGGCCGGGCCTGGAGCTGAGCGAACTGAACCCGGCGGTGCTGCTGGACCCGGGCAACGTCCACACCATGGGCCAGTTCCTCTCAGGCTTCTGGCCGCCCGAACATGGCGAGGAATTCCTCCAACTGTTGTGGCGGGCGACCCTGGAAACCCTGGCCATCGCCACCGCCGGCATGAGCCTGGCACTGTTGATCGCCTTGCCTGCGTCGCTCTGGGCCAGCCGTGCGCTGTCGCTGACCGCCCTGCACCGTGGCGGCCGACCGGCCTGGTGGGCCCAGGCCCTGCGCTGGCCGGTGCGCGGCCTGCTGATATTCCTGCGCAGCGTGCCGGAGATCGTCTGGGCGCTGCTCTTCGTCCGCGCCGTGGGCCTTGGCCCGACCGCCGGGGTGCTGGCCATCGCCATCACCTACAGCGGCATGCTCGGCAAGGTCTATGCGGAAATCTTCGAATCCGTGGACCCTCGCCCCTCCCGCGCGCTGCTCGCTGCCGGCAGCCCGCGCCTGGCGGCGTTCGCCTACGGCGTGCTGCCCAGCGCGGCGGCGGAAATGATTTCCTACACCGTCTACCGCTGGGAATGCGCGGTGCGCGCCTCGGTGGTGATGGGCTTCGTCGGCGCGGGTGGGCTGGGCCAGCAGATGGACCTGTCCATGCGCATGTTCGCCGGCGGCGAAGTGGCCAGCATGCTGCTGACCTTCCTCGCCCTGGTACTGCTGGCCGACCAGCTCAGCCGGTTGTTGCGCTGGAGGTTCACGTGAATCGCCTGGGCAATATCCTCTTGCTGCTGGCCCTGCTGGTGGCGGTGCTCGCTTCCTTTATAGGGCTGGGCATCGACCTCGGCGCCCTGGTCAGTGGCGACAGCCTGCAACAGATGGGCAGCTACGCGGCGCGCTTCCTCAAGCCCGACCTGTCCGCGCCGCATCTGCGGGCCATCGGCAAGGGCGCCCTGGAAACCCTGGCCATGTCGGCCCTCGGCACCTTGCTCGCGGCGCTGCTGGGGCTGCTCTTCGCCCTGCCCGCCGCCGGCCGCTTCGGAAGCCTCGCGCAAGGCGCGGCGCGCCTGCTGCTCAACGCCTTGCGCGCGGTGCCGGAGTTGGTCTGGGCGGCCCTGATGGTGCTGGCCGCCGGCCTCGGGCCCAACGCCGGCACCCTGGCCCTGGCGCTGCACACCGCCGGCGTGCTGGGCAGGTTGTTCGCCGAAGCCCTGGAAAACACCCCGGCCCAACCGGCCGAAGCCATCCGCCTGAACGGCGGCGGGCGAGTCGCCGCCTTCTGCTACGGCACTCTGCCGGCAGTCTGGCCGCAACTGGTGGCCTACATGCTCTATCGCTGGGAAAACAACATCCGCATGGCCAGCGTGCTCGGCTTCGTCGGCGCGGGTGGGCTGGGGCAGATGCTCTACATGAGCCTCAGCCTGTTCCAGGAAGCCCAGGCAGCCAGCGTGATCCTGGCGATGCTGACCCTGGTACTGGGGGTGGATGCCCTGAGCGGCTGGATGCGCCAGCGCTGGGTCAGCGCTTAACGGAAACGATGGGTGGGCACCTTGTGGGGGCGATTTCAATCGCTGAGCAGGCCAAAGGGCTGCCCATCGGACATCCCGGGGCAGCGTTGCTGCCCTTGGCGAATGATTTGGCTATGTCCACGTTAGCTGTTGCAGTACCGAATAGAAGCCTCTAGTACAGGCCTTTCAGAACTCCGCGCCAACCTGACGCAACCCTCTCCCCCGGCCCCTCTCCCGCAAGCGGTAGAGGGGTGACTCGCGCCTGACAGGGCGCAGCAATTCTGATGCCCAGTCGTTGCCTGAACCTGTGCGAAAG
>NZ_SSOJ01000148.1 GCF_029871205.1 Pseudomonas sp. BN417
AGCGCTTCCTGCTCACCGCCGCCGCCATCGGCATCCTCTACAAGGAGAACGCCTCGATCTCCGGCGCCGAAGTCGGCTGCCAGGGCGAGGTGGGCGTGGCCTGCTCGATGGCCGCCGGCGCGCTCTGCGAAGTCATGGGCGGCACCCCGCAGCAGGTGGAGAACGCCGCCGAGATCGGCATGGAACACAACCTCGGCCTGACCTGCGACCCGGTCGGCGGGCTGGTCCAGGTGCCCTGCATCGAGCGCAACGCCATGGGTTCGGTGAAGGCGATCAACGCCGCGCGCATGGCCCTGCGTGGCGACGGCCAGCACTTCATCTCGCTGGACAAGGTGATCCGCACCATGCGCCAGACCGGCGCCGACATGAAGAGCAAATACAAGGAAACCGCCCGCGGTGGGCTGGCGGTGAACATCATCGAATGCTGATCAGCCGTCCGTAGGGTGCGCCGCGCGCACCACAGACGTTCATCGGTGCGCATGGCGCACCCTACTGGAGATTCCGCGTGACTACCGAAACCCTCGCCAAGACCCCGCTGCACGCCCTGCACCTCGAACTCGGCGCACGCATGGTGCCCTTCGCCGGCTACGACATGCCGGTGCAATACCCGCTCGGCGTGCTCAAGGAGCACCTGCACACCCGTGAACAGGCCGGCCTGTTCGACGTCTCCCACATGGGCCAGATCATCCTGCGTGGCGCCAATGCGGCCCGGGCGCTGGAAAGCCTGGTGCCGGTGGATATCCTCGACCTGCCGGTGGGCATGCAGCGCTACGCCATGTTCACCGACGACAACGGCGGCATCCTCGACGACCTGATGGTGGCCCGCCTGGCCGAGGACGAGCTGTTCGTGGTGGTCAATGCCGCCTGCAAAGAGCAGGACCTGGCCCACCTGCAACAGCACCTGGCCGGCCAGTGCCAGATCGAGTCGCTGTTCGAATCCCGCGCGCTGCTGGCGCTGCAGGGTCCCAAGGCCGCCGAGGTGCTCGGCCGCCTCGCACCGAAGGTGAAGGGCATGACCTTCATGCAGTTCGGCAGCGTGCGCCTGGAAGGCGTGGAATGCTTCGTCAGCCGCTCCGGCTATACCGGCGAAGACGGTTACGAGATCTCCGTCCCCGTGGCCCAGGCCGAAGCCCTGGCCCGTGCGCTGCTGGCCCAGCCGGAAGTCCAGCCCATCGGCCTCGGCGCCCGCGACTCGCTGCGCCTGGAAGCCGGCCTGTGCCTCTATGGCCATGACATGAGCACCGCGACCACGCCGATCGAGGCCAGCCTGGCCTGGGCCATCTCCAAGGCACGTCGCGCCGATGGCGCCCGTGCCGGTGGTTTCCCCGGCGCCGAGCGCATCCTCGAGCAACAGCGCGACGGCGTGACCGGCAAGCGCGTCGGCCTGCTGCCCCTGGAGCGCGTACCGGTGCGCGAAGGTGCCGAGATCGTCGACGCCGACGGCAGCGTGATTGGCCGCGTCTGCAGCGGCGGCTTCGGCCCCAGCCTGGGCGCGCCCGTGGCCATGGGCTTCGTCGCCGCCAGCCATGCGGCCCTGGACAGCGAAGTCTGGGCCCTGGTGCGCGGCAAGCGCGTGGCCATGAAAGTGGCCAAGACCCCCTTCGTGCCGCAGCGCTACTACCGCGGCTAAGCAAGAGTCCCTCGACTGCCCCGCTACGGCGGGGCCTTCAAAGGGTGGAGGCACACGCCTTCACCCTTTTTCTTTGCGCCGACCGGACTGGCGCTGGCTCAATTCGGTAGGGTGCGCCGTGCGCACCGGAAGCTCCACGGTGCGCACAGCGCACCCTACGCTGGACGGCGGACCACAGTCGCAATCTCAAAAAAACCTGCTAACTCACTGAAAACCAAAGCCTTCATCCTTAACCATCACGACACAATCCCGTCATCAATCAGTCATCCGCCGCAGGCAGATTCTCTGCTCAACTTTCCTGGGGAGGACCTCTGATGAACGACAAGAAGAACCTGATCAAGCCACTGGCCGCCACCCTGCTGGCCGCCGCCCTGAGCGCCTGCAGCATGCAGGCCCCGGCACCGGCCAAGCCGGTGGCCCTGGACAATGAAGACTGGTACCAGATCCGCACCGAGAAGGAGCTGTATGTCTTCGACGACTACACCACCTACCGCGAATTCGTGAAGAGCGGCAGCGCGCCGGTGAAGCAGAACCTGGGCAAGAAGGACGGCTTCGGTCGCGACATCGTCCTGGTGCTGAAAGCCGCCGACCAGGGCAAGGACCTGAAGACCCTCAGCGCCACGCGCTTCCTCGACATCAGCCTGCCGCCAGCCCAGCCCTTCTACGGCGAGCTGCGTGACGAAGAAGGCATCATCTACGTGTTCAGCCGCTACGGCGACATGATGGACATGTACAAGATCGGCGAGCCCACCTTCAGCTATGTCGACATCGGCGGCGGCCCGGACGGCCAGCGCGTGGTCTATGTACTGGCCAAGGAAGAACCCAAGCCGGTCAATCAGATTGCCCTGTTCCACTCCAAGTACCAGTAAGGCTCCCGGAGCGGCCGGAATCCCATCTTTTCCGGTCGCCTCCACCTCGCAGAAACCGCTCTACCGCCTGCCCTGCAATCGCCGCCGCCCGTCTTCGAGACACATCCTGTAACACTCACCGCAATGCCTAGAGCCAAAAGCCACTGGCCATCGAAAGCGGCAATTAATTGTCATTTGCCAATTTGCGCCCACCAAGTGCGCCGTCTTTAGTCGGCTTATTGGCGTATTGGCCGCACGAGCAACTTCCATTAGCGGCCTGCACCTTCGCGTGAACGGATGGGGAAAATGAGCCATGGAGCATCGCATCCAGGGCGGGCCGTTCGCGCGGATTCGCGGTGGGGAGATGGAGCACACCCATGAAAGGCAAGAATCCTCGACAAACCAAGAACAAGAAAGACAGGTTGGCGGATGAAACGCGGCGCGACTTCCTCAAGCTCTCCGCCGCCGCGGTGGCCGCCCCCGCCCTGTTACGCGCACCGGCCTCCGAGGCGGCTGTACCGATTCTGCCGCCCAGCCCGGCCACCACACCCTGGGTGATGGAACTGCCCAAGCAGATCGTTCCCGCCGCCGCCGCCCCCTCCCTGACCCCGGCACCGACCGAACTGGCCAATCTCGCCGGCGGTGAGGCCGGACGTAGCCGGCACCAGCGCTGGACGCAGTTCAGGCAGAACGCGGAATACTATGAGCTGCGCGCGCAGGAGCGCGATTGGATGTTCAACCCGGCCTACCCGAAACAGAAGGTCTGGGCCTACCGCGCCGCCAACACGCCGGACAAGGAATTCAGCGCCACGGTGATGGCCCACTATGGCAGGTCGATGATCTGCCGTATCCATAACGAGCTGCCGTCCAACCACACCGGTTTTGGTACGCCGGAAATCTCCACCCACCTGCACAACCTGCACACCGGTTCGGAGAGCGACGGTTTCCCAGGCGACTACTACAGCGCCACCAAGGCCGGCCCGACCCTGACTGCCTCGGGCAAGTTCAAGGACCATCTCTACCCCAACGTCTGCGCCGGGTTCGAGAACCTGCAGGACAGCATCGGCGACTACCGCGAGGCCCTGGGCACGCTGTTCTACCACGACCACACCCTGGACTTCACAGCACCCAACCTTTATCGGGGGCTGGTGGGCTTCTACCTGCTGTACGACCACCTAGACTCGGGCAACGAGGCCGACCCGACGCCCGGCGCGCTGAGACTGCCGAGCCACCCTTACGACTACCCGCTGATGTTCGCCGACCGCCGCTTCGATGCTGGCGGCATGCTCTATTACGACGAAATCAATCCCGAGGGCGTACTGGGCGACAAGGTGCTGGTCAACGGCATGATCGAGCCGGTGCTCAAGGTGGCCGCGCGGCGCTATCGCTTCCGTCTGCTGAATACGGGGCCGAGCCTGTTCTACGCCTTCTCGCTGGTGAACTCGGGCAACCTGAAGCAGAACTTCACCTACATCGGCAACGACGGCAACCTGCTGCCCCAGCCGCTGCTCAACCAGCAGATCGTGACCCTGGGCGTGGCCGAGCGCGGCGACATAGTGGTGGACTTCTCCAAGTACCCGGTGGGCACCACCCTCTACCTGGTCAACCGCATGCGCCAGGAAGAGACCCGCGGACCCAAGGACATCAGGGATACCGGCGTGCGCGTGCTGAAGATAGTGGTGGACCGCTGGCCGACCGCCCAGGACCTCAGCCAGGTGCCGGCCTACCTGCGCCCATTGCCGCCCCTGGACCCTTACGAGGTGGCCAATGCCCCGGTGCGTCGCTTCGTCTTCGAGCGCTCCAACAACATGTGGGTAATCAATGGCCAATTCGTCAACGTCACTGCGCCGCGCTTCACGGTGCCCAAGGGCCGAGGCGAGATCTGGGAGCTGGTGAACATCGACAACGGCTGGTCGCACCCAATCCATATCCACTTCGAGGAAGGCCGCATCATCGCGCGCATCAGGAACGGCGTCTCGCAGCCCATCCCCGCCCATGAGCAGGGACGCAAGGACGTCTATGTGCTCAACAGGGCCGAAACCGTCCGGATCTTCATCCGCTTCAGGGACTACGTGGGCAAATACGTGATGCATTGCCACAACCTGATCCACGAAGACCACGCCATGATGCTGCGCTTCGATATCGAGTAGCGGTGGGAGGTACCAATCCATGAACACTCGCAGAAATCTGATTGGCGGCCTGGGTGCCGGCGTACTGGGGCTGGCGGCCCTGGGCGCCCTGGGTGCCGCCGGAGAACGCCGACCGACGCCCGGCACCGGGGCGGCCAGGTTCCCCAACCCCATCCTGCTCACCCACCAGGGCCGAAGGGTCGCGTTCTACGACGACCTGATACGCGGCAAGGTGGTGGTGCTCAACATGATGTACGCCAGCTGCGGCCGGAACTGCCCGACCGCCACCGCGAACCTGCGCAAGGTCCAGCAGATGCTTGGCGAACGCCTGGGACGGGACGTCTTCATGTACTCCATCACCCTGCAACCGGAGCTTGACCAGCCGCGTCACCTGCAGGAGTACATCGACAAGTTCGGCATCGGCCCCGGCTGGGAGTACCTCACCGGGGCCCCGCAGGACATTCTCGACCTGCGCTATGCCCTGGGCTTCTATGACGTGGACCCCTTGGTGGACGGCAACCAGCTGACCCATACCGGCATGGTGCGGATCGGCAACGAACCGATCGACCGCTGGACCATGGCGCCCTCGCTGACAGACCCGGGACACATACTCTCGGCCATCAACCACGTCGACCACCGCGTGGAGCTGGTCGGCGAGGGACTGCCGGAAGAGGAAGCCTGAGCAGAACCAATGGCCTCCGGGTACTCCCGGAGGCCGGCCCACGGGCACATGGTGTATGATGCGCGCCTCCGGCCCGGATGCGGGCCAAGCCCAGATACAGCAGAAGCACCATGACCAGCCAAGACCACGACCAGGCCGAAATCCAGCAGCAGGAAACCCCGGCCGCCGAAGCCGCGCAAGCCAAACCGAAGAAAGCCAATATCCCCTGGTACCAGAGCCTCAAGGGCCACGACCGCGGCCAACGCCCCGGCCCGGCACCGCGCGGCACCCGCCGGTCCATGGGCAAGCGCTGAGGTCGGGCGTTACCGCCTCGCATGCCCTTGTGGGGGCGAATTCATTCGCGAAGCAGGCCGCAGGTCTGCCAATCGGACCTCAAGGGGGCAGCTGCGCTGCCCTTGGCGAATGAATTCGCCCCCAAAGGTCGCGCGCCCTCCTACTTCACCAAGTTCAGGCGCTTGTCGGTGAAGACGCAGATCACCCCCGCCTCGTTGTACATGACCGGATGGTTGAAGTCGCAATAGGCCGCCGCCACGCTCAGCGGCAGCTGCTGGTTGACCGCCCTTCCCGCCTTGAACCAGGACAACTGGCCGGACTTGCACAGCTTGGCCTCGGCATCGGTGCTGTAGGTGCAGAGCGCCGCCTGGTCGACCGATTCCTCTTTCAGGCAGCCAGCCAGCGGCAGCGCCGCGAGGCCGATGAGCGCGAGTTTCTTCAAAGGGGACATGAATGGCTCCGTAGTGGGACGATCCGCCAAATTTGCGGACCCGGGGCCTTTGATCCATGGCCCCGCGCCGGGTTCCGCGGGCGAATCAGGAATAGCCGGTATAGAGCAGCATTCCCCAGGACATCAGGAAGATCGCCGCCAGCCCGGCCAGGTAGTAACCGCCCGCCAGCAACAGGGTGATGGCCATCGGGCGGGGCGAATCGTGGATCAACGGCAGCATCGAGATCGCCGGTACCAGGAACATGCCGAAGGTGCTCAGGCTGGAATTGAACAGCCAATTGATCTGGAAGAACTCGTGGAGGAATTCGGCGAGGAAGATAAACAGCACCGGGGACCAGACCGGAGCCAGGAGCAGCCCAGCCTCCACCGGGTCCCACAAGGAGTTCCTCTGCTCGCCATGGACGCTCATTTCGCCCCCGTGCAGGTGGCCGCGGCTCGGCGACCGCTTTTTTGTGAGGCTAGCCAAGTCAGCGCAAGGCGCAACCCCGCGCCACTCGTAGCCGACATGCTGCCGTTCGGCGGTCCTGGCCGGCACAGGGTCTATAGTCGATGAAGGTCTTTTATCCCTCGACGCCGCATTCGGAGGCCCCAGCATGGATACCAGCCACCACTCCCTCAGCGCCCTCTTCGACCAGCTTGGGCTGCCCTCGGGAAAGAGCGATATAGAGCGTTTCACTGCCGATCACCGGCTGGCGGTGGGCCAGGCTCTGCCCGACGCCCCCTTCTGGAACCCGGCCCAGGCGACCTTCCTGCGGGACGCTCTGCTGGAAGATGCCGACTGGGCCGAGGAAGCCGACGAACTGGCAGTGCTGCTGAGCAAATGACTGTGACGCCAGGCCCCTTGTAAGGTGCGCGCGGCGCACCCTACCTGGCCAGCGCCAACCGGTCCGCTGTTTCTGATACGCCATCAACGCGAATGATCTTCACCATCAGGCCCATTCAATTCCGCGCTGGACGCCCGAGCGGCACTATCGCTCCATCGGCCCTGTGGCCAACCGGAACGAGACCGCGCCATGTCCGCCAACCCACGCATCAGCGACAGCCTGTACCAGGTCACCCATGTGACCCTGGACGAACTCCGCCTGCACTTCGAGACCGAAGTGGCGGTGAGCCTGGAAGATGGCAGCCTGGCCGTGCGCAAGGCGCCGACTCCGGCGGCCGAGCGCAAGGCCCTGCGGGAACTGATCTGCGGCCGGGCGGCCTGAGATCAGGCCTGCAACTGACGCGGCAACGGCAGTTTGTAGATCCGCTGCCCCACCGCCGCATGCAGCGCATTGGCCACGGCCGGCGCGATGGGCGGCACGCCGGGCTCGCCAACCCCGGTGGGCGCTGCCTCCGACGGCACTATGTGGACCTCCACCACCGGCATCTCGTTGATCCGCAACACCTGGAAATCGTGGAAGTTGGACTGCTCCACCACCCCGTCCTTCAGGGTGATGGCGCCATGCAGCGCGGCTGCCAGACCGTAGCCGATACCACCCTCCATCTGCGCCCGGATCACGTCCGGGTTGATCGCCAGCCCGCAGTCCACCGCACAGACCACCCGGTCCACCTTGAAACTGCCGTCGGACTTGACCGTCACCTCCGCCACCTGGGCGACGAAGGAGCCGAAGGATTCGTGCACGGCGATCCCGCGCCCGCGTTTCTCGCCCTCGGCGCCGGGCTTCAGCGGCTGGCTCCAGCCGGCGCGCTGTGCCGCCAGCTCCAGCACGCCGCGGTGGCGCGGGTGCTTGCCAAGCAGAGCGTGGCGGTACTCATAGGGGTCCTTGCCGGCGGTGGTGGCGGCCTGGTCGATCAGGGTTTCCGCCGCATAGGCCGTATGGGTATGGCCCACCGAGCGCCACCACTGGACCGGTACGCCAATGTCCTCGGGGGTGTGCAATTCCACCTGCAGGTTGGACACCTCGTAGGACAGGTTGGCGACACCCTCCACCGAGCTGTGGTCGATGCCTTCCTTCACCATCGCCCCTTCGAAGGCGGTGCCCTTGAGAATGGACTGGCCCACCACGCGCTGGTGCCAGCCTTGCAGCTTGCCTTCACTGTCCAGCGCCAGGCGCGCGCGGTGCAGGTAGGCCGGCCGGAAGTGGCCGGCATGGGTGTCGTCCTCACGGGTCCAGACCAGCTTCACCGGTACCTCATGGCCCTTGGCCTGCGCCGCCCTGGCAATGGCCACGGCTTCCAGCAGGTAGTCCGAATGCGGATTGGCGCGACGGCCGAAGCTGCCCCCGGCGTAGAGCTGGGTCAGGCTGACCTTCTCCACCGGGATGGCCAGGTACTTGGCAATGGCCATCTGGTCCACGGTCTGGAACTGCTCGCCGTTCCACACGTCGCACTGACCGGGGGACAGTTTCACCAGGCAGTTCATCGGCTCCATGGCCGCATGGGCGAGGTAAGGAAATTCGTAGTCGGCCTCGATCAGCTTCACCGGCTGGGCCATGGCGGCAGCGATATCGCCCTGTTTACTGGCGATCAGGCCCTGCTTGCCGGCGGCCTCGCGGTAACGGGCGAATATCTCCTCGCTGCCGAGCCTGAAGGCGCGGCTCTCGTCCCACTCCACCACCAGGGCATCACGGCCCTGGCGCGCGGCCCAGGTGTTCTTCGCCAGCACGGCCACACCGGCGCGGCCGTGGGGCGTGTCCTTGAACTCCACCACCTCCACGACGCCGGGCACCGCCTTGGCCTTGCTCGCATCGACCGCTTTCGATACGCCGCCAAAGCGTGGCGGGTAGGCCACCACCGCCACCAGCATGCCGGGCAGCTTGAAATCCTGGGTGAAGGTACCGCTGCCGTCGGTCTTGTCGGCGCTGTCCTTGCGCGCCAGGCGCTCCTGGCCGATCAGGATGAAGTCCTTGGGCGACTTGAGTTTCACCTCGCCGGGCACCGGCTGCCGCGCCGCCGCTTCGGCCAGCTCGCCGAAACCGGACTTGCGCCCCGAGGCGGCATGGCTGACTACGCCCTTGCTCACGGAAATTTCCTGCGCCGGCACCTTCCACTGCTCGGCGGCAGCCGCCACCAGCATGGCGCGGGCGCTGGCGCCGGCCTTGCGCATCTGTTCCAAGGAGTTCGCCATGGCCGAACTGCCGCCTGTGCCCTGCATGGGGCCGAAGGCCAGGTTGTTATAGAGCGCCGCATTGGCCGGCGCGCCCTCGACCCTGACCTGGCTCCAGTCGGCGTCCAACTCCTCGGCCAGCAGGGTGGCGAGGCCGGTGTAGCTGCCCTGCCCCATTTCCACGTGCTTGGCGAGGATGGTCACGCTGCCGTCGCCGCCGATGCGGACGAAGGCATTGGCGGCGAAGGGTTCCCCGGCGGCCAACGCCTCGCCGCCGCGCAACAGCGGCGCGAAGAAGATGCCCAGTGCCAGCCCGCCGCTGCCCCGGAGGAAGGTGCGCCGACTGATATTGAGGATGCCGCTGCCGGCAGTGGTATCTGGCTCGAACTTGCCCATGACGGTTCTCCTCAGGCCAGATTGCTGGCGGCTTCGTGGATGGCGGCGCGAATCCGCACATAGGTGGCGCAGCGGCAGATATTGCCGCTCATGGCCGCATCTATGTCGGCATCGCTCGGCTTGCGGTTGCCCTGCAGCAGCGCGGTGGCCGACATGATCTGCCCGGACTGGCAGTAACCGCACTGCACCACGTCGAGCTTGCGCCAGGCCGTCTGCACGGCCTGGCCGACCGGGTCCTGGTCCACGGCTTCTATGGTGGTGACCTTCTTGCCCACCGCCGCCGAGACGGGGGTGATGCAGGAGCGGGTGGCCTGGCCGTCGAGTTGCACCGTGCAGGCGCCGCAGAGGGCCATGCCACAGCCGTACTTGGTGCCGGTCAGGTTGGCGACGTCGCGCAGGGCCCAGAGCAGGGGCATGTCCGCGGGCACGTCGAGTTCATGGTCCTTGCCGTTCAGGTTCAGGGTAATCATCAGGCTTACCACCTCTGGCTGGATGGTTCATCGGAGCCGGCCGGTGATACCCGGCCGGAGGAGTCATTCAGGCTAGCCCGCCGGCGGCGGTGCGCCGTGTCAGGCCGACTGGCGCAGCCGCGCGATATCCCGCAGGGGCGGCGCGCCGAACAGCCGGCTGTACTCGCGGCTGAACTGCGACGGGCTTTCGTAGCCCACCCGGCCGCCGGCGCTGGCCGCGTCCAGGGCCTCGATCAGCATCAGCCGGCGGGCTTCCTGCAGGCGCAGGTGCTTCTGGAACTGCAGCGGGCTCATGGCCGTCATCGCCTTGAAGTGGTGATGCAGGGCCGAGGTGCTCATGTTCACTTCATTGGCCAGGCGCTCGATCTGCAACGGCTGGTGGAAGTTCTGCCGCAGCCAGTTCACCGCCCGGCTGATGCGGTGGCCCTGGGTGCCGCTGCTGGCGATCTGGCGCAGTTGCGCGCACTGCTCGCCGCGCAGCAGACGGTAGAGGATCTCGCGGCGCACCAGCGGCGCCAGGGCGGGAATGTCTTCCGGGGTGTCCAACAGCTGTACCAGACGCAGTACGGCGTCCTGCAGCGGCACACCCAGGCCGCTGACCGAGAGGCAGCGCGGGCAAGGCTGGGGAGCCGGCGCGGGCACCGGGAAATCCATCAGCAGGGCGCTGATTTCCTTGGGGTCGAGGTCAAGGCGCAGGCTGAGGAAAGGGACCTCCGGGCTGGCCTCGGTGACCTGCCCGATCACCGGCAGGTCCACCGATACCACCAGGTACTCGGACGGCCCGTAGTGGTAGGTCTCCTCGCCCAGCACCGACTGCTTGCGGCCCTGAACCACCAGGCCCAGGGCCGGTTCGTAGAGACAGTGCAAGGGTTCGCTGGGCTGGGAGGCACGGAACAGGGTCAGACCGGGAACGGCGGTGGTCCGGGCGCCGTCCTCTCCGGTGAATCGATCAATCAGCCGCACCAACTGCTGCTGCTGGCGGACGGCCGTATCGGACTCATGGGGAGCCGGGAAGGCGTGTGCATTCATGGTTCTGACCCTCGGCGAAGATGGGTCAACTCTACCCATCGCTTGCGGGCTAGTCTCGCCTCTGGAAGCGGTTCGAGAGAATCAGGCAAGAATCCAGCAGGATTCGGCTATCGACCGGGCCGCCTCGCGCGGCACACTGCCCACCATTCGAAAACAACACAGATTCGGGGCGGGCAACGTGCCCGCCCCGCCTTCCTCAGTCGGCGACTTTCATGACCACCCGGCCACCCGCCGGGCAGGTTTCCATATGACGGTTGGCCTCGACGAAGTCCTCGAACGCGAAGACGCGATCAACCGGAGGCTTCAACAGATGATCACGGGTCATCTGGTTGATATGGTCCAGCGCCCGCTTGACCGAAGCCTCATTGGTCTCGATGCCCAACTCCGGAGAACCGGTGAAGTCGAGTACGCAATGACGATAGAACTGCAGATGCTTCTTGAACGCGGCGCAAGCCGGGAACGCAGTATCGTTTCCGCCGTTGCAGCCATAGACGACCAGCTTGCCGCGCGTCGCGGCAACGTCGCCCAGGAGTTTCATCTGCTGGCCGGCGCACTGGTCCAGCACCACTTCGACACCCTTGCCCTGGGTGAAGCGCTCGACTTCCAGGACCAGGTCCTGCTCTTCGGTGACGATGATCTTGTCGGCGCCCAGCGTCTTGATGAAAGCCCGGCTTTCCGGGTAGCTGGTCGACGCGATGACCTTGGCACCCAGCGCCTTGGCCAGTTGCACCGTCTGCGGCGCCAGGCAATGCCCGGCCTCGGTGACCAGCACATGCTGGCCAGGCTTCAGCCCGCCCAGGTCCACCAGGGCGAAATAGGCCATCAGCAGCGCCGTGTAGTGGATGCTGGCCTCGACCGGCGTCAGGGCGTCGGGATAGGCGACAAGGCCGTGGCGCGGCATCACCACCAGGTCGCCCCAGGCCGGATATTGGCTCGGGGTACCGGCAGGGAAGCTGGCCACGGGGGTACCGGGGGTCAGGTCGTCAACGCCCTCGCCCACGGCTTCCACGATGCCGGCCACCTCGGCGCCGAGGCCGGAAGGTAGCTGGGCCACTTGCTCGGCCGCGAGATTCTGCCGCCAGAGCACGTCCCTCCAGCCCACACCCAGAGCCTGGGTGCGCACCAGGACTTCGCCCGGGCCCGGAACGGGGGTCGGCAGCTCGTCCAGTTGGAGGACTTCGGGGCCACCAAACTGGTGAAAACGGATCATGCGGGACATCACATACCTCGCCTGTGTCTCTTCTATAGCCATGGACTCTATCCGGGCTCTATCCACAAAACCACCCGTGGCCATTGATAGTTGTCATAAACGGCGATGATGTGAGCCTTGACGATCGGACACGGGAACTGCACCTTTCACACATCAATTACGGATGATTCCATGAACCGGAACGACTTGCGAAGAGTTGACCTCAACCTTCTGATCGTGTTCGAGACGCTCATGCATGAGCGCAGCGTGACACGCGCAGCAGAGAAGCTGTTCCTCGGCCAACCGGCGATCAGCGCGGCGCTGGCGCGCCTGCGGACCCTGTTCGACGATCCGCTCTTCGTCCGTACCGGCCGCAGCATGGAACCTTCGGCCAGGGCCATGGAGATCTTCGCCCTGCTCTCCCCGGCGCTGGATTCCATCTCCACTGCCGTCAGCCGTGCCGCCGACTTCGACCCGGCCACCAGCACCGCGGTGTTCCGCGTCGGCCTGTCGGACGACGTGGAATTCGCCCTGCTCCCCGCCCTGCTCCGTCGCCTGCGCGCCGAGGCGCCGGGCGTGGTGCTGGTGGTGCGGCGCACCAACTATCTGTTGATGCCCAACCTGCTGGCCTCTGGCGAGATCTCCGTGGGCGTCAGCTACACGGACGAACTGCCGGCCAACGCCAAGCGCAAGACCCTGCGCCGTTCCAAGCCCAAGCTGCTGCGCGCCGACACCGTGCCCGGCGCCCTGAGCGTCGACGACTATTGCGAACGGCCCCACGCCCTGGTGTCCTTCGCCGGCGACCTGAATGGCTTCGTCGACGAAGAACTGGCCAAGATCGGCCGCAAACGACGGGTGGTGCTGGCGGTGCCGCAATTCAACGGTCTTGGCACCTTGCTCGCCGGCACCGACCTGGTGGCCATGGTCCCGGACTACACCGCTGCCGCCCTGACCGCCGCCGGCGGCCTGCGCGCCGAAGATCCGCCCATGTCGACCCAGGCCTTCGAGCTGTCCATGGCCTGGCGCGGTGCCCAGGACAACGACCCCGCCGAACGCTGGCTGCGCTCGCGCATCCAGATGTATTGCGGGGATCCTGACAGCCTCGAGTAAATCAGGCTAAATCACCATGAAACCCACGGATACCAAGGCTTACAGCTAAAGGTTGCTGCCTGTTGCTGGTTGGGGCTGCTGGTTGTTTTCCGTTGTTTTTGGGGGCAAGCTTGGGGGCATTGACCTTCAAAACGCAGGAGCTTGCCCCCAATGTCCAGCGCACGCGGAACACTCACAGACGCCAAAATCGGAAAGCTCAGCGAGCCCGGCAAGAAGCACAGCGACGGGACCGTGGGCGGCCTGTACCTCGAAGTCACCAAGGCCGGAAATCGACTCTGGAGACTGAAATACCGCATGGACGGTGCCGAAGGACGCTATGCCATCGGGGCCTGGCCTGAGATTGGCGTCACGGAGGCCCGCAGAATCGCGACAGAAGCGCGTGCGGGGATTGCCCGTGGTGTGAAGCCGGTTGACGCTAGGAACGCGCAGAAGGCCGCACAGGAGGCTGAGAAAGCCAGGACATTCCGGGCCGTCGCCGAGCAGTGGCTTGGACGGGAGCGCGGGCGCCTGGTGGAGCGCTCCATCACAGGCTTCGAGCAGGCGCTCACAAAGCACGTCTACCCCGCGCTGGGTGACATGCAAGTCGCAACCATCCGGCTTGAGCACATCGCTGGTGTTATCAGGAAGCTGGAGGCCGAAGGGATCACCTCCATGGCCAAGCGCGTGCGGACGATCATTCGGGCGGTGCTGGGCTATGCACAGGGATTGGGCTGGGTCGAGTCGAACGCGGCGGACGTCCGGGGCGGCGCGCTGCGCATCGAGCACCGAACCGAAAGCTATGCAGCCCTCGAAACGCCGGATGAGCTGCAGCGGTTCCTATGCACCCTGTACGCGGCAGAAGACTCCGTTGTCACGCGAGCGCTCAAGCTCCTGTTCATCCTGGCGCCGCGACCGGGCGAGCTGGCCACGATGCGCTGGGAGGATCTGTCCGACCTCGACGCCGAGTCCCCGGAATGGCGCTACACGCCAGGCAAGACGGCGCACCGTGAACGCGGCAAGCATGTGGTACCGCTGCCGCCCCAAGCGGTAGAGATCCTGCGGGCACAGCACAGCCAGCGAGTCGTGGACAGCAAGGGCCGAGGCTGGGTCTTCCCCTCCCCCAGGCGCCCCGGGCTGCCGCTTACGGGTGACAGCCTGCTCAAGGCGATACGCCGGCTGGGATTCGAATCCACGGCACATGGCGCCAGAGCGTGCTTCCGCTCCATCGCACATGAGCACCTGGGCGCAGATTGGGTGGTTCTGGAGCTGCACCTGTCGCACAGGATGCCCGGCCCGCTGGGAGCCGCATACGCAAGGGCACAGCTCCTGCCGCAGCGGCGGGAGGTTGTTCAGCGCTGGGCGTGTTATCTGGATGAGCTTCGGGCAAAGGGCCAGGCGGCGTGACACACAGCGTCGGATGGGTGGTGGCACAGTGCCATTTTTCCAGCCTGCAGCACAGCGCCTATGAGCCTATGCGCTATGAACCCCCCCTCAAACTCTATAGAAACCCTATATTCCTTATTCTCACCAATCTTAAATATAGGGTAATAGGGTAATAACAATCTCAATCCCTGTGCTCTAGCTCGGGCTTTTCAGCCTATGAACCCTGCGCCCGGCGTGCCTCATAAATTATGAGCTACCCCGCATAACAAACCGTTTGAGCTCCCAATAACTTCGCCGCTACGCAAACGGTATTTAGTTAAAAATAATTAAAATCTGCCGTTTTAACTCTAAAATCAGCCCAATTATGAAGGGGGGTTCATAGGCTCATAGCGATTCTATGAGCCCCAAGCAGCCAATTCCCCAAGCCTCCCGGACCCACTTCAGCCGCCCTTAAGTTCCAATCCCGCCCCGGTCCACCCCTCCACAAGTTGCCACCCGGATTTATTTTGGTGGCAAAAGAACTGTGCACTTCATGTATCCCAGGCGCTCGCTGTGCCTGCAGAAGTCGCCGCCTGGATACTGCACTTTTCAAGCCTTTTTCGCGATCCCACACAAATTATCGCACCGCAATGTGAAAACCCTTCCCAACAATCGAGGCCGGCGTATATTCCGACCCCAAGCGGTAAGCCGCTAGAAAGTTGAACCAGATACAACTAGTGCGAGGGTCGAAAACATGAACAAGCCAGAGTCCACTGCGAATGTCAGTCCGGCTTTCCTGAGAAGGAAGCAAGTTTGCGAGAAAGTCGGCGTCGGCCCGAACTTGCTTGAGGCGTTGATGGCAACTCGTGGGTTCCCCCAGCCGATACCCGCCACCACTGTGCGTAAGAGCGGCCGGCCATCGGTGCAGCTTTGGGTTAATCAGCAGGTAGACGCCTGGCTTGCGGAGTTCTGCACCAACCAGACTGAGGCCAGCGCCTGAGACTGCACCAGTAGCGGCGCTGCGTTGATACCGCCCACTAGGTAGGACAGGCGCTGCGCCTACCAAACAAAGAAAAAGCCCCGGAGGTACGAGCTCACAAGGCTTTTATAAGAACGATGCCTGCCCCGTAGAAAAACCTGTGATCCCTGCCGTCTGTGGAGGGGGCTGGATCGCAGATGGACAACTCCATCGGGGGCATCCTCATGTTTTGTAATAATGTAACACTTTCACCCAATCAGCAAGCGCAGCCCGACGACTCGCCCGCACGAACTCTTGTGCTTCCGCTCGACCTGTTCCGCGGGGCGGACGACAACCGCGCGGCTGCGGCGATCTACCTGGGTCACCGCTTGGTGTGTATCCCGCTGGTAGCCCAATCGAAACAGCCAGTGATGCGCTTCAAGCACCTGAGCGGCTTCGACACGTTCGATGAAGTGCCAGCGGGTGACCTGATGACGGCACAAATCCCCTGGCGTTACGACCCGAGGCTGGGCATCGGCGTCCTGTTGCGACCCTCGGGCTTGGTGGTCATCGACTGCGACAGTTCCGCAGCGGTGGCCGAAGCCATCGCCAACACCCCGGAACCCTGTAACAACATCGTGCGCACGTCCAAAGGCGCGCACCTGTACTACTACCGGCCCGCGCATTGCCCGTCGGCTCGCGCCATCCAGAAAGGCAGCAGCCAGGCCATCGACGTGCTGGCCGATGGCTTCACCGTGGCGCCGCCGTCCCTGCATCCCTCCGGGAACCAATATGAGTGGCTGTGTGCCGGCACCCTGCAGCCGGCACCGGAATGGGCTGTTGGCCTGCTCATGGCCGCCCATGCACGCCATGTGGAAGCGGTCGCCCTGGACAGCAATAGCGTCATGCAGGCGTTCCCCAACACCGCCGAAGACGCCGCCTGCCTGCTCGATGTGCTGCGCTTCCGTGATCCCAAGACCGCCGACCTGCTGTCGGTGCCGGGCATGGTGCAGCACTATCCGGACCGCTCCCGCTGCCTGTGGCTGGCCATCAACACACTGCGCCGGCTCACCCAAACCGATGCGGGCGTACCGCCACGCAAGATGGCGGCGCTGCGTGCCAGGGCACCGGAACTCAGTGATGAGTCGATAGCCAAGGTGATCTGGTTCGGCGCCTTGGGCAGTCAGGATCTGGCCGAGAAACCCAAGGCCAAGGGCTGGCAATGGTTCTGTGACGAGATAGCACGGGCGCGGGCCATGGCCCTGCCTGAGCAGGGGGAACAACAATGAGCGCCGCAGTCACCCCCGCCATGGGCGTGGACGTAATGAAACAGCGCATGGAGCAAGCGCTTATGGACGTATCCGACCGGTTCTTCTTGTTCGCCAGCGATCGGGATCCGCAAGCCGTCGAATATGCAACGGGCAAACACTTCTCGAAGGGGTCTTTCAAGGCGCTGGACCTTGAAATCCCAGACGTTCAGGTTGGGACTCATGCCAATGGCAGCCCGAGGTATATGGATGCCCAAGACTTTTGGTGGGAACACAAGGGCTACCCCAAGCGCGTCGTCACAGCGATGACCTTTGAGCCCTTGCCGCATGTCGGGGCGGACGGCAAGCAAATCGAAGACGACAGAATGTCGCCCACCTACAACATGTGGTTTCGGCTGCGCGAAGGCATGGTGAAGCCGGACCTGAGTGCGACAAGCGCGGATATCGAACCTTTCACCCGATTCCTGGGGCGCCTGGCTGGTGGCGCGCGGGATGAAGGCGGGGTCGGCCTTAAAGCGCTGCTGTGCTGGACGGCTTCGCTCTACCTGAGGCCACACATAAAGATCCTCCACGTGCCTGTGCTGCACAGTCCAGAAGAGGGCGTCGGCAAATCGGCGTTCATCGAACTACTGCGGGCGATGTTGGGTAGCGGACTGGTCAACTCAGTCGAGGGCGCCGCGCTCAAGTCGAAGTTTCAAAGCTCCCTGTGGCCATACCTTGTCGTCGGAGTGAATGAGGTGTCTGCCGTCCGCGACCCCGACACCGCCGGGCGCTTGAAGACACTCATCACTGACCCGTTCATGCGCATCGAGGTCAAGCAAGTCACCGCCCACGACAACGTGCCGAACTACTTGCAGTTCGTCTACACCTCGAACGATCTGAATTGCGTGGCGCTGAGTGGAATTGGTGAACGTCGCCACTTGATTCTGGCTTGCGATGAAACGCCGATGACGCCGGCTGACTACCGAGCAATCGTCGGGTGGATGCAGAACGGCGGCGCTGCCAAGGTGGCGGGCGTGCTCGTGAAGACGTTCGGCTACGACGGCAAAGGGTTCGAATCCATCGGCTGGGATGCCAAGGCGCGGCCGCCAGTCACTGACGCCAAGCTGGACATGTTTGAGGAGTCCATGAGTCCCCTGGCCAAGTTCATCAAGGCCAAGATCGACCGCCGGGAAAAGCCGTTCGAGAAAGACCTGGGCGACATAGATGACCTTGTGCAGATCCTCAGCCTCGATAGCCAAGCGGTGCTAGCCGCGCAAAAACTCACGGTCAATAAAGACACCCTGCCCCCCGCGTTGAGGCAAGCCGGCGTGACGCACATCCGCACCAGCCGCGTGAAGGGTTACGCCCACTGGTGTTGGCGTAACGCCGCGGAGTGGGGCAAGAAAACGCCGCAGGAACGACGGGACCACGCTGCCAGGCCAGGCGCGTCTCTCCATGCAATCGAAGGGGGCAAGCAGCCATGAGTAAGGTCATCGACTTCACGGCGGCGCAGCTGCGCAAGGCGTATGCCCGCCAGGACCGGACGGGCGAAGCCATCTGGTGCAAGCCAGGCTCGCCCATGGAAGAACTGGCCGCGCAGGATCCGAATGTGCGCTTCATCGATGGCGACTTCATCAACCAGCACATGGCGCAGCTGACGCTTGGTCAGCAACGGTTCGTCGCTGGCATCGCCCAGCTGAGGGCGCTGAACACGTTCGGTTACTGCACTGAAGATATCTGGTACGCACTGCTTGAGCAGTTCTTCAAGGACGTGGACGCGGGCCTCATCGAGATACCGCCAGCGCACGGGTGCGCCGAGTTGGAGAGGTGACCCGGGATGACCATGTGCATCCTTCGCCGGGTGCACAGGGGCGCTCACCCGAACCTTTTGCCAGCCTCCTTAAGGATGCTGTCGCAGTGAAGGTCTATCGCTTCAAACAGCTGAAGAACGTTCCAGTCGTTCTGAACAGCCAGATAGGCACGGAAGCTACCTGTGATTGCCGTTGCCACGTCCAGGCCGTCAAGGTCAGCGAAAAACCGAATCACTTCTGTGCCGACTACGACATGCTGTGGTAGTTCAAACCACTCCCCCCGGAGCTCCTGGCCCGAAGTGTTGACGTAGTTAGCTTTCAATGCCCGAGCAATCACCGGGGTCAGGACTCTATGCTTGTCGTGGTTTGACAGCACATTGAGCCCTTCCAGTGGGGTGTATGAGTCATCGGTCGTGTCAAAGCTGAACGGCTGGTACTTCTCTACAAAGGCCGCGTCATCCAAGGAAACGAACCTGAAGCCTTTCTTCCCCCACTTGTCCGATTCCTTAAGTATGGGGAACTGAATTGACGGTGCCTCTTCGTCGGTAGGCTCGCGCCCAAGGTTGTGCGTCGCCAGCTGCCACCACAAGTAATCCAGTGCACATCGGTAGTTGTGCGCTATGTCACCGATGATCAATCCGAGATCCTGCGGCAGGCTGGGGAGTGCCGTGATCCTGACCGATATGCAGCCCCTCTCGTGGTCTGCGTGGTTCTCGATTGGTATGTCGAGCTCATACCCGTCTAGGAACTCACCGAGGCTTTCATAGATCCCAGACAGCAACTGCCTGGCCCTTTCCACCTTCAGCCAAGACTCTCTTGTAGAGAACGCCATCCGCCACCCTCCTTATCCCGGCTCCATGCCGGTGCGCCACTAATACGCCAGCTCAGCCGAAGGCGCCACCCAAAACGAAGGGGCCTTGATCGGCCCCGTCATTACGCTGTAATCCGCCCGTCACCTACAGCAACGCACGTATACGTGATTGCTAAGCTCGAATTGTCCTCCCCCAAGGA
The DNA here is from genome assembly GCF_029871205.1 of Pseudomonas sp. BN417. Taxonomy (GTDB): domain Bacteria; phylum Pseudomonadota; class Gammaproteobacteria; order Pseudomonadales; family Pseudomonadaceae; genus Metapseudomonas. Next base: position 19,628 of record NZ_SSOJ01000148.1, read on the forward strand.
CAGTTGCCGTCGCGGAATCGTTATGCCCGTTTCGAGGTCCGCGTTGGCATCTCTTGCTGAAGTAACCTTCCGCCACGGCGCATGTGCTCGCAGCCGTGGCGGCTCTTTTCACGTCAGCCCTGCATGGCGACTAGAATTGTATGGTTAGCCCCATGGCGCAAGTGGGGCTTTCGACTGGCGCGGCATTTCCCTCCCTCATGCGATAGCTCGCAGGCCGCGCCAGCCGCTTTTTCCAGTGCGCGCCAACTAGACTTTCAGTAATGGCCCCGGTGAAAGGCCACCTGGCCGCCGCAGTATAGGAACCCCATCGCTGCGGCGGCCCTTGTTGTGCCTCACACCCGCAGCTCGGCCTCCAGCATACGGCGAACCTCGCCCGGCTCGTGTTTCTCGCTCAGCAGGTAGGCACCAACGCGAATCCCGTGCAGCAACTGCCGCCGTCTCGCACGGGTGGCAGGGTCGCCGCTGAGTTCCAGCTTGAGCTGGAGTTCACGCAGCGTGTTCTCCAGCACCTGGGCCCGCACCGCCAGGGCGTCACGCCGCGTGGTGCCGCGTGTTTTGTTGCCCCGGCGATTGTCGCCCTGCGGCCGGGCTTCGGCGTCAGCTTCCATGGCACACCCCCTACTTGAAGAAGCGGGGTTTGTGCTGCGCGGCGAGCTGGCTCCAGTAGGCATCGAACTCAGTGTCACTCATCGCCGCCAACTGCTCTGTAGTGATATCGCCCGGAGCACCGCCGGCATTGCCCAGATTGGAAGGGGCTGGCCGGTACGCCGCAGGGGCTGCCGCAGGCCGGGCCTGGCGTTGTGCTGGTGCACCGCTGCCTTGCCAGCCACGGGCCAGGGCACGGGAATACAGCCATTGCACCGGACTGACGCCTTGCGCCCTGCAATGCTGCGTCGCCTGGCCAAGCGCGACGGCCTGCACCAGTTCCAGCTGTTGCGGTGTAGCCCCTGGATACTGCGCCCGGAGCTGTTGAGTAACCTGATGCTGCAGGAAACCGACTGCCTCAACATAATCAGGTTGACGGCTGGCGAAATCGGCTTCTTCGGCCTGGATCGATTCCCCGATCTGGGCCAGTTCGGCGCGAACCTGCTGTATCTGCACCGCCTGCTGTTGTGCCTGGACCTGGGCCTGCTGGCCGGCCTGGATCTGTTCCAACCGCTGCGCGAATTGTTCACGCAAAGCCGCTACGTGACCTTCGGGGTCTTCCGAGAAACTCGGAATCGCAGCCTCGGCGGCCGCCCGCTGCGCGGCTTGCTGCTGCGCCTGCAGGTGCTGGGCGAACTGCGCCAGCTGCTGCTCCACAGCCGCGCGCTGCTGACGTGCCTGTTCCAGCTGCGCCTGTGCCTCCTGGCGCTTGGCGCGCTCTTCCTTCAACGCACCCAGTGGTACCTGGCGTTGGGTGTCGTGGTGCCGGTCGTAGTCCTCGACGTCGCCGGCCAGGTCGTCAGGCACCGGGGCGCCGTCGTACGCAATATCATCGTCAGTGAGGCCCACGGTGCCGGTGATTTCGGCGGCCCAGCTGCTTTCGATTGGGGTTTCTTCCGACTGGAAATCATCGGACCCGAGAACGTCATCGAGAGACATTTGTCATTTCCTCTTGGAGGTTTTGCGGGTGGCGTAGATGGGCGCGGCGGACTGGGCCAGCAGAGTTTCGATGCTGACGTCAGGCGTAGCCTCCGGGGCCGCTGGCGTGGATTCCTGGGCGACTTCGACTACAGGCACAGCCTGTGCCGGGGCGTTGCCGTAGCGCGCCTGGAGGGCGGCGGCGCCGGCCTGGGCGCTCTGGCGCGCGGCCTTCTTCTGCATGGCTTCGGATAGCTCGGCCTGGAGCTTGGCCACCTTGTTCCGGTGTTCGAGGAACGCTTTGTATTCGGCGACTTCCGCATCACTCAATGGCGTGCGTGTGATCTGCACCGTGGACCAACTGGAAACTCTGCCGGTCCGTATCTTCAAGCGTTCGGCGCGGGCGATCTTGATCAGGTTGTCCAGCATCCATGCTTCCGCAAGAAGCGCGGAACCGGTGACGAAGGACAACGTAGGTGGCGGATCAAGCAAGTCGTTGATCGGCACAAGAGGCGCCTTCAGCTTCACGGCAAAGCCACCGTCCGCTGTCGGTTCGATGCTGCCCCTGGTGAAATCTACGGCGTTGAAATCCGCGTCCTTCCGGAGCTGTGCAAGCTGCGCAATGTCGTACATGGTCATGCCCCCTCTTTGAGTTCGGCCAGCTGCGCTTTCAATCGCTCAAGCTCGGCGTCCCGTTTTTGCTTCATGCGCCCCGGCTCGCGACGTTGCTGGGCCTCCAATCGCGACAAACTCTCCCGGGCTGCATGCCAGGCTTGCTGTGCCTTGGGCAGTTCGTCGCGCAGGAATTCGGCGGCCTTCTGCATTTCGTCGTACTTGGCCCGGGCGACACGCACAGCGGCGCGCGCCTGGTCGATCTGTTCTTGCCTGGTCATTTGCGGGCACTCCTGACGATTTTCGGTAGAAGTTTCATCTTCACGGCGTCGCGGGCCTCGCGCGCCAGCTTGCTTAGCCTGTCGCGCTTCTGGTCGTCGTTCAGCCGTTTCCAGTTCGACGAAGCCATGGCCTGCCTGACCTTGTTGTGCAGGAGCCGACCGCGCAGCTGCGCCCACTCGCGCTGTAGTTCAGCGGTCAACGGGTATTCTTTCTTGGCGTTGGCGATGCTGGTTGGCACCTCGGGCGGTGCCCATCCAAGGCGGTCCACTTCAATGTCGAGCGGATCGTTGGACGCCTCGGACGAGCGCACACCGCCGATCATGTAGGCGAGGCCCTGGGCGGGGTTGCGCACCGGGCGGCCGAACATGTCGAGCTTTTCGGACAGCTGCTGACGCAAGCCGGGAGTGCGATACATGATCGATTCAGTCAGCCCCTCGGGTTGGCGCATGTAAGGATCTGCTGCGCTGGCGGCCTGACTGAGGATGGAGAGCGGCTGCACAAGGCTGGCGCCGAGGCGGGTGCCGAATCCGGCGCCGTACTGCTCCGGCCTGCTGAGCGCATTTAGAAAATCGTTGAGCCCGCGCATGAAACTCTTCTGCAAAATGTTCTGGTAGAAGGTGCCCATCACCTGGCCGGCGACCTCTGCGGCGTCCTTGTGCGTGGTGTCCATCCGGGTCAAATCCGTGGCAAGACCTAACCAACTGGAAAACGGCTCCAGTCGCTGATAGCTGACCCAGCGATCCCCGATCCGCACACTGAAGGGCTGCTTGCCGCTGTTGTAGAAGGCTTCACGCTCTTTCTCATCCGATGGTGCACTGCCTGTCAGCTGTCCCGTTGCGGCCATCTGCGCGGCCACGGCAACCATGCTCGCAGCCGTCAGCACACGGGCAACGGCCTGCTCCTGGCGTGCCTGACCATGCTTGCCGCGAAACTCTTCGTAGGTTTCACGTCGGGCAAGATCACCCGTGACGGTGTGCACTATGTTGCTGGGAGTTCTGGTGAAGGGCGCGAGCAACCCGAGTATGGGCATCCGCTGCTTGGCGACTTGGAACCCTTGCACAAGGGCGCCGGCCTTGCTGTTGAAGGTCATCCGCGCGGCGTGGCGGCCAGCATCCTCGATAATTTCCGGGGTCGGGTTCGCGTAGAGCTGCTGGGTGCGACCCTGCACAGTTACGCCAGCCGGCAGCTTGCCGTCGCGCTTCTCGGCAAGCGCTGTCCGGTGCGCCGAGGCGTAGCGTTCTGCACCCGCGTTGATCGTCCCGAAGAGGCTGTCGCCAGCAGCCAGGGCTCGGAATGGAATGCCGAACATGCGCTGCATCTTGGGGGCATTGGGATCCGCAGACAGGCCAACGCTGGTCTGGATATCGTCCAAGTTCACTGACATGACATTCTGCGATTCGCCGGTCTGCCAGCCTTTGGTGGCGGCCCGTAGCCCGTCCAGCACAGAGCCTGCCAGGCCCGCCGTGTAGGCGTTCGCTTCGCCAAAGGTGGTGGCACCGGGCAAACCTACAGCGCGCTTGGCCGTGCCGATGCCTGCCGCGACATAGCGCTGACCAACGCCCAAGGGCAGCATGCCGAGGTTCCCGACAAAGTTGGCGGTGTGGGTTCCCAGACCAGTCAGGAGGGCGCTACGCCAGTAAAAATCGATAAGGCCAGGCCCACCTTTCAACACCTTGCCCGCGCCCTTGAGTCCGCCGGCCTTGATGGCTTCACCCAATGCACCGGCTAGCTTGTCCACGTTATCGGCGCCGCCGGCTTTCTCCAGTGCCTTGGCGATATCACTCGCCTGGCCGAGGTTCGGCGTCCGGCGGAGAGCGGCTAATGCGCGGCCCGCTTCCGCGCGCGTGGCCATCAGTGCACTGGCTGCCCGGCGATAGTCGTCGATGTGCTCGACAAACAGTGCCTTGTCAGCGTCGGTCGCCTGGCGGTTGGCTATGCGCTGCTGTAGATCCAGGATGGAAGCCAGGCGGTTGCGCACAAGGTCAGTGCCGGCAAAGATCTGCTCGGCGTTCCAAGTCTGGCCTATCTGGTGCGTGAGCGATTGGGCCTTCGCGCCCTCCAAGCCAATCAAATCGGCGAGCTTGCGCTGCTCATCCAGGGGGAGAACACCACGACGCCGGGCTTCGATGTCGGCTTCACTCGGGCGCAGCAGGTCGAGCGTCTGGGTGCGTTGCTCGCCCTGGACACCAAGCTTGTCCAGCAGCGGGGAAATGTCCTGCGAGGCTGCGAATGGAATCGCCGGGCTCGGGGCTGGTTGAGCAAGGGCCGGCGCCGGGGCTGCGGGCGCGCTGGCGGCTTGCTGCGGTGCCATGGGTGCCGAAGGTACAGCCTGCGCTTGCGCCTGCTGTATGGGCTGCTGGGTGACCAGATCGGGCGCTTGCACAGGTTGGCCAACGGCAGGGCGACGAAGGCCAGCTGCGCCCCCCATCAGGCCGCCGACGACACCGCCCATAGCAGCGGCTTGGCCTACACCTTCCATGGGCTGGCGGCCCTGGGCGATGTTGCCAAGCACCTGTTCCTGGGCTGACTGCGAAAGCTCTTCTATCGACTCGATACCGGCCCCGGCAAGCACTCGGTTAACCAGGCCCTTCGCCACGTTCACGCCATCAACGCCGGCTAGCTGGGCGTCGATATCAGCGATGCCCATGGCACGGCCGAGGCGAGCCCCGGCGGCACCGAGCAGGCCCGTTAGCGCACCGGCACCGACAGCTAGACCAGCCTGGCCTGCGGTCAATCCGCCCGTGGTTTGCCTCGTTTGTTCGGCCTGTTGGCCAGCACTGACGGCGCCCTCGCCGATGCCGGCGGCTGCAATGGCAGGTACGGCACGGCCGGCGAGCTGACCAGCTGCGACAACGCCACGGCCTACGCCACCACCCAACAGCATCGAGGGTGCAGCCTGGGCCAGGGCTTCGGTTATCAGACGCGGATTGCCCAGCACGGATTGGATGGTGCCGGTAAAACCTTGCGCCTGTTCCAGTTCGCGGCGTGCCTGCTGCAGTTCGGGCGTGTCCTGCTGGTTCAGGCGTGCATCGGCCTGGCGCGGATTGTAGTAGCCGGACTGTTCGGCAAGCTGGCCAGCTGCACCACCGGACAGAATGTCGGCAATGCCGACCCCGGCTTGAGCTGCACCACCTACGCCACGCAACAGGCCGCGCCCAACATCGCCGAGGGCGGTCGGCGCGTGATCCTGCGTCATGGTCTGCGGCAGTTGGTGACGGCCTACACGCTGGACGCCCTGCGGTTGCACAAGGGCATCATCCGCTTCGTCGCCAAAGCTGGACACGACGCGGGCCGGTGCCTGGGGCATGCTCACTGCATCGTCGTCACTGTCGCCGAAGCTGCTGATGGCCATGATCGTTTAGCTCCGGCCCTTGGCTTTCTTGGTGAAGATGCCGCCGTTTTTCGGGTCGACGTACAACGCACCTACGGGCAGCGCGTCGTACTCGGCCTGAGTCTTCGGGGTGGCCGGGGCGTTGGCATCGGCAGCGGATACTGCAGGCCGCTTGGGAGTGACGGAGCCTGCACCAGCCATTGGCAGCGCCTGACTACCAGGCTGGTCAGTGGCTTGCGGCGGGGCCGGCCGTTGGCTGGGGATGTAGTTGGCCATGGGCGCCGATCCCGGGAGGCCGGGCACAGCGGGGCCAGGGCCAGCGTTCACGTCGGGCACGTCCTGGCCTTCGGTCGGAACGTTGTTCAGGATCTCGTCTAGCGGGTCGGCCTTAGCCTGGCTGCGGCTGAAGGGGGTGCCGAAGGGTTCGTATTTGCCGGTCTGAGGGTTGAACTTGTGGCGTTGTATCCGGCCATCGGCCAGGGGTTCGTCGAGGGTCTGGCGCATGCTAGGTGCCTTCTGCCCCTGTGCACCGCCGGCCTGCTGGGCGCGTTGCCGGGCCAGGTCCAAGCGTTGCTGCTGCATGTCGAGCTGGGCGTCACGATGTGCCTGCGCGTTGCCGGCGTTCTGCGCGGAAATGACCTGCTGTGGCTCAGCACCGTACTGCGCCATGGCACGGGCCAGCGGGCCCAGCTGTTCAAGGAACGATGGATCCTGCATACGACGCTGCAAGTCCGCATTGCGCTGGGCTTCCACCTGGCGGGCCTCCATGGCGGCGCGCTGCTGGTCCACGAGCACCTGGCGGTATTGCTGCATCTGCTGCGCCTGGAGCTGGGCCTGGCGCTGGTCCATGAACCCGCCGGCAGCTTGTGCCAGGCGCTGGCCGGTGGACATTTGCTGGGCTTGCGGGCCCCCAGCTTGGAGCAGTTGCAAACCAAGCATCAGCCTGGGGTCACCCAGCATCTTGTCGAGCGTTTCGGGATTCAGCATCTGTGCGAGCGTTGCCATGGTGGTGACCTCAATGGAGCGTGTGGATGCCGGTGTTGCGCTCATGCACGGCCCAGAGCAACGCCGCGCTAAAGCTTTCTTCGGCGGTGGTCGGTTGGCACAACACGTTGGTAAATCCGTACATGGCCAGCATGTCCGGCAGCGGCTTATCGTTCAGGGCGGCCAAGGCATCGGCCAGGGGCGAGTCACTCATGGCGCTGGTCCTCGGGGGCTGACTGATCAGGAGGGGTATCTAGAGGTTGGCCGCAGGTAGGGCACCGTCCGCACCTGGGGCAGATGACCTGCTGCGGCCCGGCGGCGAAGTAGTCGCGCAGGTCCACCCGCAGGGTCTTACCGGAAACCGTCTTGTACGGCAGGCCCTCGGGGGGTACGGGCCACTGAGGTGGCTCCGGCTTCGGCACGGGCTTATTGCGGCGGCGCATCATGGCTGTTCCCTCTTGGCCAGGCTGGCGATGGCGCACCGCAGCCGGCATTCGGCGTCACTGAGATGACTGGTGTGGCTGAGTGCGAAGTCGGCCAGTTCTTGGAGGCTGTAGTGATGGGCGGGGCGCCCGACGCCCTGGTGCACAAGCTGGGGCTGGGGTAGCTCGCCGCGGTGCAGGGTGAAGAAGCTCGGGCAGCGGTCCACCAGTTCGCACAATTCACGCGCGGTGATCGTCGCAGTGTTCGCTGCGGTGATCGTCTGGCTGTCTAGTGTGCCCATCTGGTGCCCCCTGCCGGTTCGTTCGACCGATGAAACAAGGGTATGCCTGCTATTGTAGAAATCAATCGGTCTAAATCGTTTGATCAATTATTTATTCGTTTGATCAGACGAACGGTCGTCGGTGCTGGCACGGGCTTTGAGGACGCTATGGCGGGGTGGTCGTGGCGTTATGGGTGGTTATGGGCTGCGGTATGGGCGTCTGAGGGGGCGGGAAACTAGCGGCGGGTGCACAGCCGCTGGATAAATTTAGGCGGCGATTGAAGGCGGAATTTTAAGCGGCGCAGCGTCTAGCACTGGGGTTGTCACGGATTGGGATTCTGCAAACGTTGGGGAATTTCTTCACGGTTGGGATTTTGGAACCGTGGGGCGAGATTGGAATTTTGGTTTCACGGATTGGGATTTTGAGTGGTCTGAGTTTGGTAGGCCCCTATAGGTAGGGAGGGGCGCGGCCCAAAGCCCGGGGCCACCCCCCACCCCCCTCGCCTTTCCATCCCCCTGCCTGCGGGCGCCCCTGGCGCTGGGCGCTGTGGCTGCTGCGCCTGGATCTGCGGGCCTGGATCCTGGCTGGTCACGCTCATGCACAGCTGGAGACGGCGCAGTGCTAGGCTTTGCGGTGCGGGCCGTATTGCTGAAAAAGGTCAGAAGGTTCTGACGATAGGTCGAAGGGGAACGCCCTCTGTGCGAAAGGGGGCAAGCTTGGGGGCAAGGAAAAGCGACAAGCGGCATATACCACTCTAAAAGTACCGATCTAGAGCCTCACAACGAATTCAGTTCAGATGTATTGCGGGGATCCGGATAGTCTGGAATAGCACGGTCTCGGTTCTCGCAGGACTGTACCTCTCACTGTGGGGGCGAATTCATTCGCCAAGGGCTGCGCAGCAGCCCCGTCGGCCCTGCAGGGCAGTCCTGCGGACTGCATAGCGAATGAATTCGCCCCCACAATGCACCCTGCCCCATACCTCCCCGATCCGTCGACAATCCCACAACTCTGCCCTGATCGATCACTTCCAGTGATAGTCATCTTCAGGCCGTTCGATTCGTCTGAATCCAACCCCGCACGCAGACTCCGCCCATTCATAAAACCAATTGGCGGAGCTGTCCCATGGAAGCAATCCACAAGAATCTCTGGCGTTACCCCCTGACCCTCGCGGCGGCGGTGGTGCTGGTGGCCTGCGGCAAGGCACCGGAAGCCAACCTCTCGGCCGCGGCACCCAAGGTCAGCGTTGCCGAAGTGATCGAACAGCCCCTAAACGAATGGGACGAATTCACCGGCCGCCTGGAAGCGCCCGAATCGGTCGAGATCCGCCCTCGCGTGTCCGGCTACATCGACCGCGTGGCCTTCCACGAAGGCAGCCTGGTGAAGAAAGGCGACCTGCTGTTCCAGATCGACCCGCGCCCCTTCGAGGCCGAGGTCAAGCGCCTGGAGGCCCAGCTGCAACAGGCCCGCGCCAGCCAGAACCGCGCCGCCAATGAAGCCCGTCGCGGCGAGCGTCTGCGCCAGACCAACGCCATCTCCGCCGAACTGGCCGACGCCCGCACCACTGCCGCTGTCGAAGCCCAGGCCGCAGTGGCCGCCACCCAGGCCGAGCTGGACAACGCGCGACTGAACCTCAGCTTCACCCGCGTCACCGCCCCCATCGACGGCCGCGTCAGCCGTGCCGAGATCACCGAAGGCAATCTGGTCAACGCCGGCCAGGCGCTGCTGACCTCGGTGGTCTCTACCGACAAGGTCTATGCCTACTTCGATGCCGACGAGCGCGCGTTCCTCAAGTATGTGGAATTGGCCCGCAAGACCGGCGCCGACACCCGCGCCGCCAGCCCGGTGTACATGGGCCTGTCCAGCGAGACCGGCAACCCGCACCTGGGCCAGCTGGACTTCCTCGACAACCAGGTCAACCCGCGCACCGGCACCATCCGTGGCCGCGCCGTGTTCGACAACGAGGATGGCAAGTTCACCCCCGGCCTCTACGCCCGCATCAAGCTGGTGGGCAGCGAGACCTACCCGGCTGCGCTGATCAAGGACGAGGCGATCGGCACGGACCTCGGCAAGAAGTTCGTCCTGGTCCTCGGTGACGACAACAAGGTGAACTACCGCTCCATCGAGCTGGGGCCGAAGCTGGAAGGCCTGCGCATCGTCCGCAGCGGCCTGGCCAAGGGCGAGACCATCGTGGTCAACGGCCTGCAGCGGGCCATGCCCGGCGCGCCGGTGGAGCCGCAAGCGGTTCCGATGGCCGACGAATCCACCCTCGACCAGTTGGCGCGCCTGCGCCAATCCGTGGAAGAGCGCGAGTCACCGCGTGTGGCCGAGCGCAACGCCAAAACCTCCGTCGGCCCACGCGGCTGAGGTAGCACGCCATGAATTTCTCCCAGTTCTTCATCCAGCGGCCGATCTTCGCCGCCGTGCTGTCGCTGCTGATCCTGATCGGCGGCGCCATCTCGCTGTTCCAGCTGCCCATCAGCGAATACCCGGAAGTGGTGCCGCCGACGGTGGTGGTACGTGCCAGCTTCCCCGGCGCCAACCCGAAGGTGATCGGCGAGACCGTCGCCTCGCCGCTGGAACAGGCCATCGTCGGTGTCGAAGGCATGCTCTACATGTCCTCCCAGGCCACCGCGGACGGCCAACTGACCCTGACCATCACCTTCGCCCTGGGTACCGACCTGGACAACGCGCAGGTGCAGGTGCAGAACCGCGTGACCCGTACCGAGCCCAAGCTGCCGGAGGAAGTCACCCGGATCGGCATCACGGTCGACAAGGCCTCGCCCGACCTGACCATGGTCGTGCACCTGACCTCGCCGGATAACCGCTACGACATGCTGTACCTGTCCAACTACGCCGCGCTCAACGTCAAGGACGAGCTGGCGCGCCTGGACGGCGTAGGCGACGTGAAGTTGTTCGGCATGGGCGACTATTCCCTGCGCGTGTGGCTGGACCCGAACAAGGTGGCCTCGCGCAACCTGACCGCCACCGACGTGGTCAACGCCATCCGCGAGCAGAACCGCCAGGTGGCCGCGGGCGCCCTCGGCGCGCCGCCGTCCAATGCCGGCAACAGCTTCCAGCTCTCGATCAACACCCAGGGCCGCCTGGTCACCGAGGAAGAATTCGAGAACATCATCATCCGCGCCGGCGACAACGGCGAGATCACTCGCCTGAAGGACATCGCCCGTGTCGAGCTGGGCTCCAGCCAGTACGCCCTGCGCTCGCTGCTGAACAACCAGCCGGCAGTGGCTATTCCGGTATTTCAGCGTCCCGGCTCCAACGCGATCGAGATCTCCGATGCAGTCCGGGCGCGCATGGCCGAGCTGAAGCAGAACTTCCCCCAGGGCATGGACTACGAAATCGTCTATGACCCGACCATCTTCGTACGGGGCTCCATCGAGGCGGTGGTCCACACCCTGCTCGAAGCCATAGTGCTGGTGGTGCTGGTGGTGATCCTGTTCCTGCAGACCTGGCGCGCCTCGATCATCCCGCTGGCCGCCGTGCCGGTGTCGCTAATCGGCACCTTCGCGGTGATGCACCTGTTCGGCTTCTCGTTGAACGCCCTGTCGCTGTTCGGCCTGGTGCTGGCCATCGGCATCGTGGTCGACGACGCCATCGTTGTGGTGGAGAACGTCGAGCGGAACATCGGCCTCGGCAAGTCACCTGTAGAGGCCACCCGCCAGGCCATGAAGGAAGTGACAGGCCCGATCATCGCCACCGCGCTGGTGCTGTGCGCGGTGTTCGTCCCCACCGCCTTCATCTCCGGCCTCACCGGGCAGTTCTACCAGCAGTTCGCGCTGACCATCGCCATTTCCACGGTGATCTCGGCCTTCAACTCGCTGACCCTGTCGCCGGCCCTGGCTGCCGTGCTGCTGAAGGACCACCACGCGCCGAAGGACCGCTTCTCCCGCGTGCTCGACAAGCTGTTCGGTGGCTGGCTGTTCGGCCCGTTCAACCGCATGTTCGAACGCGCCGGCGGTGGCTACGTCGGCACCGTGCGCCGCGTGCTGCGCGGCAGCGGCATCGCCATGTTCGTCTATGCGGGTCTGCTGGTGCTCGGCTACCTGGGCTTCTCCAGCACCCCGACCGGCTTCGTGCCGCAGCAGGACAAGCAGTACCTGGTGGCCTTTGCGCAACTGCCGGATGCCGCCACCCTGGACCGCACCGAAGCGGTGATCAAGCGCATGTCCGAGATCGCCTCCAAGCATCCGGGCGTGGAGAACACCGTGGCCTTCCCGGGCCTGTCCATCAACGGTTTCACCAACAGCCCGAACAGCGGCATCGTGTTCACCCCGCTCAAGCCCTTCGACGAGCGCAAGGACCCGTCCATGTCCGCCGGTGCCATCGCCGCCGAGCTGAACAAGCAGTTCGCGGATATCCAGGACGCCTACATCGCGATCTTCCCGCCGCCCCCGGTACAGGGTCTCGGCACCATCGGTGGCTTCCGCCTGCAGGTGGAGGACCGTGGCAACCTGGGTTACGAGGAGCTGTACAAGCAGACCCAGAACATCATCGCCAAGGCGCGCCAGCTGCCGGAGCTGAACCCCATGTCGGTGTTCACCAGCTACCAGGTCAACGTGCCCCAGGTGGATGCCGCCATCGACCGGGAGAAGGCCAAAACCCACGGCGTGGCCATCAGCGACATCTTCGACACCATGCAGGTGTACCTGGGTTCGCTGTACGCCAACGACTTCAACCGCTTCGGCCGCACCTACCAGGTCAACGTCCAGGCAGAGCAGCAATTCCGCCTGGAGCCCGAGCAGATCGGCCAGCTGAAGGTGCGCAACAACCGTGGCGAGATGATCCCGCTGTCCACCTTCGTCAAGATCGACAGTACCTCGGGTCCTGATCGCGTGATGCACTACAACGGCTTCATCACCGCCGAGATCAACGGCGCGGCCGCGCCGGGCTACAGCTCCGGTCAGGCCGAGGCGGCGATCGAAAAGCTGCTGAAGGAAGAGCTGCCCAACGGCATGACCTTCGAGTGGACGGACCTGACCTACCAGCAGCTCCTCGCTGGCAATACCGCGGTGTTCATCTTCCCGCTCTGCGTGCTGCTGGCCTTCCTGGTACTGGCCGCTCAGTACGAGAGCTGGAGCCTGCCGCTGGCGGTGATCCTGATCGTGCCGACCGTGCTGTTCTCCGCCATCACCGGGGTGATCCTGGCCGGCAGCGACAACAACATTTTCACCCAGATCGGCCTGATCGTACTGGTGGGCCTGGCGTGCAAGAACGCCATCCTCATCGTCGAGTTCGCCAAGGAGAAACAGGAAGAAGGCCTGGACCGCGTCGCCGCCGTTCTGGAAGCCTGCCGCCTGCGTCTGCGCCCGATCCTGATGACCTCCATCGCCTTCATCATGGGCGTGGTGCCCCTGGTGCTGTCCTCCGGCGCCGGTGCGGAAATGCGCCATGCCATGGGTGTGGCGGTGTTCAGCGGGATGATCGGCGTGACCTTCTTCGGCCTGCTGCTGACCCCGGTGTTCTATGTCCTGATCCGCGGCTTCGTCGAGAAGCGCGAAGCCCGCAAGGCCGCCCGCGGCCAGCAACTGAAGGAAGTACACGCATGATGAAAGCCTTCGCCCCTGCCCTGCTGGCCCTGGCACTTTCCGCCTGCGCCGTAGGCCCGGACTACAAGGCCCCCGTGAGCGAGCCCGCGCGGCTCGCCTCGGCCGACGGCGCCAAGGTCGACCGCGCCCGTTTCGAGAGCCTCTGGTGGCAGCAGTTCGACGACCCGACCCTGAACCAGCTGGTGCAGCAGTCCCTGCAGGAAAACCGCGAGCTGCGCGTGGCCTTCGCCCGCCTCAAGGCCGCCCGCGCCATCCGTGACGACGTCGGCAACGACCAGTTGCCGGTGGTCACCGCCGGCGCCGGCGCCGAGATCGGCAAGGGCCAGCAGCCCGGCATCACCGAGGAACGGGTCAACACCGAGCGTTACGACCTTGGCCTGAACATGGCCTGGGAGCTGGACCTGTTCGGCCGCATTCAGCGCCAGATCGAAGCCAGCGAAGCGGAAAGCGAAGCCGCCGAAGCCGACCTGCAGCAGCTGCAGGTCAGCCTGATCGCCGAGCTGGTGGACGCCTACGGCAACCTGCGTGGCGCCCAGCTGCGCGAACGCATCGCCCGCGAAAACCTGGAGAACCAGCAGGAATCCCGTGGCCTGACCGAACAACTGCGCGATGCCGGCGTCGGCAGTGAGCTGGACGTGCTGCGCGCTGATGGCCGCCTGGCGGCCACCGAGGCCAGCCTGCCGCAACTGCAGGCCGAGGAAGCGCGCGCCCGCAACCGCATCGCCACCCTCCTCGGCCAGCGGCCGGAACAGCTCGCCGTGGACCTTTCGGCCAAGCCGCTGCCGGTGATCGCCAAGGCCCTGCCCATCGGTGACCCGGCAGAACTGCTGCGCCGCCGCCCGGACGTGCGTTCGGCCGAGCGCCAGTTGGCCGCCGCCACCGCCGGTGTGGGCGTCGCCACCGCCGACCTGTTCCCCCGCGTCAGCCTTTCCGGTTTCCTCGGTTTCACCGCCGGCCGTGGCTCGCAGATCGGCTCCTCCGCAGCCCGCGCCTGGGCCGTGGCGCCGACCATTTCCTGGGCGGCATTCGACCTCGGCAGCGTGCGGGCCCAGATCCGCGCCTCCGAAGCCGATGCCGAAGGCGCCCTGGCCAGCTACGAGCAGCAGGTCCTGCTGGCCCTGGAAGAGTCGGAGAACGCCTTCAGCGACTACGGCAAGCGCCAGCAGCGCCTGGTTTCCCTGGTGCGCCAGTCGGAAGCCACCCGCGCCGCCGCCGAACAGGCCGCCACCCGCTACCGCGAAGGCACCGTGGACTTCCTCGTGCTGCTGGACGCCGAACGCGAGCGCCTGGCCGCCGAAGACGCCCAGGCCCAGGCGGAAGTCGAGCTCTACCGCGGCATAGTCGCCATCTACAAGGCCCTTGGCGGCGGCTGGCAACCCCAGGCCTGACATTTTCCTCCCAGTCCGGCCAAACCAGGCCGGCCTCTTCGCCCCGCGGCGTTCGGCTCCTTGCCGCGGGGCGCTTTCTGCCTCCGCAGGCAGTTCTGCGGACCAGGAGCCTTCACTCCGTCAAGGATGGCAACGCCGAATTCGGAGTTGTTCTGAATACCCCAACCCTTGATCTCGACAGGAGACACACCATGAAAACCCTTATCACTTCCGCCACGCTGCTCGCCGTCGTCCTTTCCGCCGGTACCGCCATGGCATCGGGAGGCGGCGATCGCGTGATCAAACGCTACGAAACGCGTCTCGCCCAGGTGGAACTGCAGAAACGCCAGGCCCAGGAAGCCGTAGCCCAGGAAAAGGAACTCGCCGAGAAGGCGAAACGTGGTTAAGCCACTGGGGGGGCAGGTTCGCCTGCCCCTTTCTGCGCCCGAGTTGAGTGAAGCGATACCCATCACCGCCTGCCCATGGGCTCAGCGGAATTCAAACCGTCCAAACCTGCGATCACAGCCACCGGTGGCCAGAGCCATTGCCGGTTCGGCAACAACCCGCTAGCGTCCATCCATCCCCGGCCCTGCGACGCAAGCATGCCCACCGACACCCAGATACTCGCCGCCATAGACGCCGCCTTCGGCGACTGTCCGCGGCCGGAGCATTTCACCAACTACCGGCACTGCTGCGAATGCGCCGAGCACGACGAGCTGTTGTGCAGCCGCGACCGCAGTACCCTGCAACACGCCGATGTCGGCAATGCCGGCTGGGACCCCATCTGTTTCTGCTCAGCGGAAGGCATCGCCTATTACATGCCCGCCCTGGTGCGCTTCGCCCTGGACGAGCCGGGAGAACAGCTGGACTGGTATGGCTGGCAGCTGGTCTTCCACCTCTATCAGGGTGCTGCCTACAACGTCTTCCTCAACCACTGCGACGCGAGCCAGCGCCAGGCGATCGCTGCCCTGCTCGCGCACCTGGTGGAGACCCGTGCCGAGCTGCTGGAAACGGAAGCCGACGATGTGCTGAGAGCCCATGAGATCTGGTCGACCCATGGCGCCCAGGGGGCTTAGCCGGCACTCCGCTCAAGCGCGACTTTCGCGAGCAAGCTCGCTCCTACACAAAGTTTCGCGACAATAGCAGTCGACCCGAATCAGGCCCGCTGCCGGCTGTGCGCGCGGTCATGCTCCAGCTTGCGCCGGGCCACCAGGGTCTTGGCCGCAGTCATATGGATGGGGCCGCCCAGATAGGTCGGCAGCTCGCGGGAAACCCAGTCGATGCCCTTGCCATTCCAGACCACCTCGCCCGCCTCGAGCTTCATGTCGCGCTGTAGATCGCGGATCGCCTGACGTACGCACGTCTCGCTGTAGAGCGCGCCGCTGTCGATGGCCTTGTAGAAAGGCCGGCCATCTACCCCTACCAGGGTAAGGAGCAGCGTGCCGTCCGGCCGCGGCTTGATGTCGACCTGATGTTGCGGGAAGGCGTCGAAGAAGGCAGTGAATGCGAGTTTCATCTGGGTACTCCCGTACGGTTGTTGGGTGACTATTCCAAGCAGTAGCCGTGCCCGGTTCAGCGCACCCGTGAAACAACCCATGAATCAATGACCTGGGATCGTTGGCCAGTGATGTGCCGTAGGGACATTTGCATGATTCGGATTTGCCATCCGTGCAATCTGCATGACGCTGGCGCCTGCCGTCGTGCAGAAGAAACCTTGCCAACTGGCGGCGGCTCCGAACTCCAGAAGCAGGGAAAAGCCGTTGAGGAGATCGCCATGACCACTCAGGCGCCCAAGCACCCATCGCCGGCGCACTGCTGGTGGCCGTCTGACTTGTTGGAACTGGGCATTGAAATCATCCTCTGGCAGGTGGACTGGTGCGTCTGCCGGACGCTGACGTTCAACCGATACCCGGGCATCCCCACCAATGGCCAGGATCGGGCATCGAGGCTTAGCCTGTTTCTAGTCTGCAGCATCGGCTTCGCGGCCCTGGTAGCGCTCGGCATCGGCCTGGCGCTGCAGTCAGGTTGAATAGCGCTGGCATCGCTTCCGGTTGCCAGCCCGCTCGAATCCTGCGAAAACGCAGCCCGAAATGGCCACACCCGGCCGCAGAACCAAGGAGCACGACGAATGAGTCACGAACTGCAGATCACCGATATCCAGCTGGGCGATGGCAAGGAGGTGGTCAAGGGCGCCCTGATCACCACCCACTATCGGGGCACCCTGGAAGACGGCACGGAATTCGACTCTTCCTATGCACGTGGCAAGCCGTTCCAGTGCGTGATCGGCACCAGGCGCGTGATCCGCGGCTGGGATATCGGCCTGATGGGCATGAAAGTGGGCGGTAAGCGCAAGCTCTTCGTTCCGGCACACCTGGCCTACGGCGAACGCCAGGTCGGCGCCCATATCAAACCCAACTCCAACCTGCTGTTCGAGATCGAGTTGCTGGAAGTCCTCACCCGCGACGACTGATCGCCCTCCCCGCTGGCTCTCCCTGGGGGATGCTCGCGGCTATCGCCCTCAGCCGTCTGCCAACCACCAGGAGTTGAACCAGTGCCTTCCGCTGCCCGTCCCTTGGCGGGTAAGGTTGCCTATCCGCCCCAACCTCGAACAGGGAGTCCCCATGCACGATCTGTCGGCTTTCCCCATCACCCGCAAATGGCCCCCGACCCGGCCGGACCGCCTCCAGCTCTATTCCCTGCCGACGCCCAACGGCGTCAAGGTGTCCATCATGCTGGAGGAGACGGGGCTGCCCTACGAGCCGCACCTGGTGAGTTTCGAGCGCAATGAGCAGATGTCGCCGGAGTTCCTCTCGCTCAACCCGAACAACAAGATTCCCGCCATCATCGACCCCAACGGCCCGGATGGCCGCCCGCTGGCGCTGTTCGAATCCGGCGCCATCCTCATCTACCTGGCGGACAAGACCGGCCAGCTGTTGCCCGAGGGCGCCGCCGACCGCTACGAGTGCATCCAGTGGCTGATGTTCCAGATGGGCGGGATAGGCCCGATGTTCGGCCAGCTCGGGTTCTTCAACAAATTCGCCGGCAAGGACTACGAGGACAAGCGCCCCCGCGACCGCTACGTGGAAGAATCCAGGCGCCTGCTGGCCGTGCTCGACCAGCGCCTGGAGGGCCGCGACTGGATCATGGGCGAGCAGTTCAGCATCGCCGACATCGCCACCTTCCCCTGGGTGCGCAACCTGGTCGGTTTCTATGAAGCCGGTGAACTGGTGCAGTTCGAGCGCTTCGCCAACGTGAAGCGGGTGCTGGAAGCCTTCCTGGCACGTCCGGCGGTGATCCGCGGGCTGGGGATTCCCGCGCGGGATTGAATCCCGGATGCAAAAGCCTTGTGGGGGCGATTTCAATCGCTGAGCAGGCCGCAGGCCTGCCCTCCAGACCATCAGGGGGCAGCTTCGCCTCCCTTGGCGAATGAATTGGCTATATCTGCGTTAGCTGTTGCAGAACCGAATAGAAGCGGTTAGTACGGCTCTTTCAGGCCTCCGCGCCTGCCTGATGCATCCCTCTCCCCCGGCCCCCGCCCTGCGCCCCAGCCTGATCGCTTCGCGCTCAGTCGCTCATCGGCACCGGAAGCGGTGCTTCCGAAAGCGTGCCTCTTCGCCCCAGAGGTAGAGGGGTGACTCGCGCCTGACAGGGCGTAGCAATCCTGACGCCTGATCATTGCCTGAACCTGTGCAGAAGAGGTGGGGCAGGGACCTGCCCCGTCAGGAGGCCGAGTGGAAGCGTTGCGCAGGGGGACGAGCGGCATGGATGCCGCGAGCGGCGTGTGGGGCCATGGATGGCCCCTCACGCCGGGCCCCCGGAGCAACGATGGAGCGAGGGGACCCGGCGCAGCCGGGCCGGATGCAGGGGCGAGCGTTCTTGGTTACTTCTTTGGCGTTTGAAAGAAGTGACTCGCCGGGAGGCGAAACAGGGACTCGCAGCCCACTCGATAAGCAGCTCGGCTCAGGACGCTCTAGCAACACTTAATGCAGACATAGCCAATGAATTCGCCCCCACAAAAGGCAGGCCTGCGAGCCTACGAGGCGACGGGCTACCCGGCTATGCACGCCTCGAACGCCGTCTGCAGCCCTGCCGCATCGACGGCGCCGCGCTTGCCGATAACGATCAACTGGGTATGCGGCGCCCTGCCCTCCCAGCCCTCTTCCGGCTTGATTTCGCTGCGGCTGCCCACCAGATGGAGGACGCAGCGCTTGCCCGGTGCTTCGGCGATCTGGCATACGCCCTTGGCGCGGTAGATCTCGCTTGGCAGCCCGGCAAGGACCTCGCGCAGCGCCTTGAGGGCCAGGGGCCGCTCGCTGGAGAAACTCCAGGTATCGAATACGCCACCATGGTCCGGCGGCGCCGCAGCCAGCACCGGAGCCGGCGCGACGGTCGCCGGCTTGAAGCTCCAGGTGGACTTGAAGCGCCCGACACCCAGCACCAGTTCCAGCGGCACATCGCCGTACCGGCTTTCCAGCAGCCGCGCATTGGGGTAGAGCCAGCGCGCCTTGAGAGCCTCGACCTGCTCACGGCTGACCCGATCCACCTTGTTCAGGACGATGATGTCCGCCACATCCAGCTGCTCCATGGCCAGCTGCGCCATGTCGCCTTCGAGGCTCTCGAACTGCTCGGCGTCCACTACCGTGAGGATGCTGTCGATGGCCAGCGTCTCGCGGAACTGCGGGTAACGCAGGGTATTGGCGATCTTGCCCGGGTTGGACACCCCGCTGGCCTCGATGACGATGTATTCCGGCCGATTGGCGCGGTCGTCCAGCAGACGCCCGAGCTGCTCGATGAGGTCGCTTTCCACCGTGCAGCAGATGCAGCCGTTGGCCAGGCTGACCATGGTCTGGGTCTGGCTGACGATCAGCTGGCTGTCGATGTTGATCGCGCCGAAGTCGTTGACCATCACCGCCATGCGCAAGCCGTGGTCGCTGGTGAGGATGCGGTTCAGCAACGTGGTCTTGCCGGCGCCGAGGAAGCCGGACACCAGGGTCACGGGAATCGGGTCGTGTCTGCTCATGTTCTTGCCTCGTCTCGCGAGCCTCAGAGGATGTTGGGCAGCTCGCTACGCCAGGTAGCGGCGTAGGAAGTGCCGTCGAACTCGCCGTGACGGTCCCAGGTCACCTCGCCTTCCAGCAGCGTCAGCTGCACCTGGGTGGCGTGGATATTGCCCTTGGGTTCCAGCTCGAACAGGTTGCGGTCGAGCACGATGAGGTCGGCGGATTTGCCCACTTCGATGGAACCTGCCTTGTCCTCGATGCCCATGCACCAGGCGCCGTTGAGGGTCATCACGCGGATGGCCTGCTCCAGGGAGATCGGGCTGCCGTAGAAGCGCCCCTCCTCTTCGCCGAACGGGTTCTCGCGGGTGACCATGGCCTCGAAACCTATCCAGGGATTGATGCTGGACACCGGCCAGTCGGTGCCCATTACCGCCACGCCGCCATGCTCCAGCACGCCCTTGAAGTTGTAGGCGCGCTGCATGCGGTCCTCGCCGAACACGGCGCGGGCGTTGGCGAAGGAGGACGGGAACCAGCCCACCGGCGAAAACTCGGCCGTCACCTGCAGTTCGGCGAAACGCGGCAGGTTGGCGTCCAGCAGCGTGGTGCTGTGGGCGCACTGGTGGCGCACGCCGCTGTCGCCATTGCGCCGGCGGGCTTCGGCCACGGCGTCGAGGAACAGATCGGAGGCACCGTCGCCGGTGCAGTGGGCGATCACCCGGATGCCCCTGCGGTCCATGTCCACCACCATGTCGGAGATGTGCTCCGGCGTCAGGTTGAGGTGGCCACGCCAGCTGCTGTCGCCCGGCCAGGCGCTGGACAGGTAGGACGAGCGCGACTCGTGGGTGCCGTCGAAGTGGAACTTCACCGCGTTGGCGTTCAGCCGGGCGCTGCGGTAGAAGTGCCGCTCCCCGGCCAGCAGCTCCCAGCGGCGCTTCACCGGGAAGATGTCGTCCTGCCAGCTGATGGCGGCCTCCACCCGCACAGAGAGTTCACCGACCTGGTCGATGGACTTCAGCGCGTTCAGGCGGTGTTCGCAGACGTGGACGTACTTGGTACCCACCACGCCATGGCCGCTCTGGAACCACACGCCTTCGCGGTAGGCGCGCTTCAGTGCGTGCTGCGGGGTGGGCGGCATGGCGGCGTGGATCAACGCATAGGCGCCGTCGACCAGGATGCCGGTGGGCACGCCGGTGACGCTGTCGCGCTCGATGTAGCCGTGGCGAGGGTCCAGGGTGTCGGCGTCGATGCCGGCCAGCTCCAGGGCCTTCGAGTTGACCATCATGCAGCCCCAGGAGCGGTCGAGGATGGCCACCGGGCGGTCCGGCAGGACGCTGTCCAGCCAGTCGCGGTCCGGCACCAGGCCGGCCTGCTTGAAGGTGTAGCGGACGAAGTACTGGCCATAGACCCAACCATCTCCCGGATGGGCGGCGGCGTAGTCGAGGATGGCCTGCCTGACCTGCTCCGGGGTCGGGTCTTCGACGCCCACTTCCAGATAGCCCGCATAGCCGGGGGCCAGCTTCAGGTCCGGGTGGGTGTGCATGTCGTAGAGGCCGGGCATGGCGAAGCGGCCCTGCAGGTCCAGTACCTGGGTGTGAGCGCCGATCAGGTTCGCCACGCTGGCACTGTCGCCGACGGCGATGAAGCACCCGCCACGAATGGCCACGGCGTCGGCCCAGGGGTTGGCAGCATCCACCGTGTAGATGCGGCCGTTGGTCAGCACCAGGTCGGCGGCACCGGCGGGACCGGGCACGTTGCTGGAGCGGAAGTCGGTTGGGTTACCCATGACAATGGCACCTTTGGGGAAAAGAGCGGGCTTCCTGCCCGCCCTGGGTCAATCAGTCGAGAAGCGTGTGGCCGCACAAGGCCAGGACCGGCAGCGCGATCACTCGTCGTCGCGTGCGGGAATCCACCACTCTTCGCCACGCACGGTGCGGATGTACTCCGGCCAGCGGAAGCGATGGGGTGCCTGGAAGTCCTGCGGCAACAGCGGCGCCTGCCAGTGGCTGCCGCCGATGCCGCCGCCGGTGCGTTCGACGAACTCGGCGCGGGCGGCCTGCAGCAGCTCGGGCCGGGTGAAAAGGTCCACCAGCGTCGCGGCGATGGTCTTGGCCGCCACCTGGATCATCGGGTCGATGGTCTGGCGGATGCCGCCCAGGGCATTGGCCACCCAGTCCGGGTAGACATAGCCGGCCGGCGCCGAGAGCATCGGCCGCGCCACCAGCAGGCGCACGGTGGGGCAGTGCCAGGTGTATTCGGGGTAGTCGTCCGAGGTCAGGTACTTCTGCCAGGCCGGCATCTGCTGGCGCAATTGGCGCTCGCATTCCTGGGGCTCGATCAGTTCCTCGGTGGCCGGCAGGAAGGGCTTTTCCATGGGTTCCAGGCCCAGGTTGGCCTGGATCTCCTGGGCGATCTCGATGGCTTCGCCGTTCCAGCGCGGAGCACCGACCGCCGCCAGGTTGTCGTAGGTGGCCTGGGCCAGCGCATGGTTGGGCAGGCCGCCGCGGGACTTGCAGACCCAGGTCTTCTTCCACTGGCAGCCGGTGGCCAGCGCGGCCGCTGCGGCGTTGTTGTCCATCACCTGGGCAATGGTTTCGGCCTGTTCGATGGAGTCGCAGCGCAGCAGGTACTGGATCTGCGAGATGTGCGGCGGCAGGTTGTCCGCCGTGGCCTGCCCGGCGGTGAGGATCGCCTCGTTGTAGCTCCACAGGCCGGTGAAGGGCAGCGTGGAGCGGCGCAGGCTCTCGTTCAGGGTGTAGAAGTGCACCAGGGCATCGTTGGCGCCCGGCGCGCGGGCGGCCAGGTGGTTCTGCGGAATGGGGCTGTACTTGTCGGAGGCGATCCAGTTCTGCGGGTCTTCACAGGTAAAGGTGTAGATATAGGCGTAGGCGATGCCGCAGTGGGTGTCCCAGGTGGTGGTGTTGTTCAGCGGCAGCATGTAGGTCGGGTGGAAGCTGATGGCTGCGTCGAGGTCGTCGTAGTAACCCTTGGCGGCATGCACCGGCTTGGAGGCGCGCAGCTTTTCCGCCGGCTCGCCGAAGAACTTCAGGGTGCCCTGGATGCCGTGCTCCAGCATCGCCGCCTTGGCCGCCAGCAAGCCACCCAGGGCACTGATGCCCAGCGCCGAATGCGGATCGGTATGGCCGGGGGCGAAGCGCGAAAGCCCCTCGCGCGGCATCTTGCGGGTCGCCGCGGCCTGGCAGTTGCCGGGCACCGCGTCGTACTCGCCGTAGGTGGCCAGCACCGGGCCCTCGCCATTCTTGAAGGTGGCGCAGAAAGCGGTGGGCATGCCGCCGCTGCCCTCTTCCACGTCGAAGCCTTCCTTGCGCAGGAGCTCCACGTACCAGGCGCAGGACTTGTATTCGCGGAACGCGGGCTCGGCGTAATGCCAGATCACCTGGTGCCAGTCCGACAGCGTCTTGTGGTGGTTCTCCACCCAATCCAGGGCGAATTGCTTGGGCTCGTGCATGAACGGGATTCCTTGATGGTGAGACGACCCCTGTCCGCGCAGACCGGCCAGGGGCGAGCTGGCCCTAGTATTGTTGAAGCGAGCCATCCAACAATCGATTTATTTCGCCACTAATGTTTAGATATTTTCACCAGATGCCCTGCAATCCGGAGCCACCATGCGTTTTCCCTCGATGACCGCCCTGCGCGCACTGGACGCCGTCGCCCGCCTCGGCAGCGTGTCCGCCGCCGCCCAGGAACTGAACCTCACCCGCAGCGCCATCAGCCACCAGATCAGCAGCCTCGAAGAGAGCCTCGGCTTCACCCTCACCGAGCGCATCGGCCGTGGCATCGGCCTCACCTACCAGGGCGAGCGCTACGCACGCGAGGTGCACAGGATTCTTTCCAACCTCGAAGAGGCCAGCCGCCGCCTGGATGACCAGCAGGTGTCTGGACGGCTCTGCGTGAGCTGCAACCCCGGTTTCGCCACCTACTGGCTGTGCCACCACATCGGCGGCTTCCTGCGCCAGTACCCGCAGGTCCAGCTGCAGCTGATCTCGCCGCGCGCGCCGGATGACGTGAGCAACGCCAACGTCGATCTGTACATCTCCTACGGCATCGGCGACTGGCCGGACCTCGCAGTCGAGCAGATCGTCGCGCTGCGCTTCTTCCCGGTATGCAGCCCGCGCCTGATCAACGCCCTGGGCGGCCTGAAAAGCGCGCAGGAGCTGAGCGGTTTCCCCTTGCTGCACATGACCGACTACAGCGACTGGCGGGTCTGGCTCACCGCAGCGGGCGCCTCGAACATCGACGCCGCCACCGGCATCGTCTTCTCCGATGCCCACTGCGCGCAGTCCGCCTGCATCGCCGCCCAGGGCGTATCCATCGGCGACAACCTGATCAGCGGCGACGCCATGGCTCGCGGCCTGCTGGTACGGCCCTTCGAGATCTCCATCGATTCCCACCGCGGCTACTACCTGGTGGCCGACCCGCAAAAGGCCGAACGCCCTGCCGTGCAAGCCTTCAGCAACTGGGTGAAGACCCAGCTGCAGGCCTCGACCCAGCTCTGGCAGGACAATCGCTAGGCGCCAGGGCCCCACGCCGGCACGCTCTATCCCGGTGCGCACAGCGCACCCTACGGGTGATCGCTTCCACGTAGGGTGCGCCATGCGCACCGATTCCGGCCTCACCGACCCAATGCGAAGCCCCGGGACCGTCCTGTCTACGCCCCTGCAATTGTCCAAAAAAACTAAACATTAGTGCGGAAATAATTCCATTGATGTAGCGCTGCCTTTGACAATAATGGCCAAAACCTCCATTCCGGACGTGCCTGCAAGTCCTCGCACGTCCCGCGGCCAACAAGGGGAGTAATCAGCGTGCCCAGCAGTCAGGCTATCCAGCTCAGCGCCCAGGGGATCAGAAAGCAGTACGGACACTTCACCGCCCTGGACGGCATCGACCTGGACATCCGTCAGGGCGAATTCCTCACCCTGCTCGGCCCATCAGGTTCGGGCAAGACCACCCTGCTGATGATCCTCGCGGGCTTCCTCGAAGCCACCTCCGGCTCGCTCATGGAAAACGGCATCGATATCAGCCGGCGCCCGGCCGAGAAGCGCAACTTCGGCATGGTCTTCCAGGGTTATGCGCTGTTCCCGCACATGACAGTGACGGACAACGTGGCCTACCCGCTGCGCATTCGCGGGGTCAAGGCGGAGGAACGGCAGCGCCGGGTCCGCCACATCCTCGAAGTGGTCGGCCTCGGCGCCCACCTGAACAAGAAGCCGGCGGAGCTCTCCGGCGGCCAGCAGCAACGCGTCGCCATCGCCCGCGCACTGGTGTTCGAGCCCGACCTGCTGTTGCTCGACGAACCCCTGTCGGCACTGGACAAGAACCTGCGCGAACAGCTCCAGGCCGAATTGCAACGCATCCACCGCCAGGTCGGCACCAGCTTCGTCTTCGTCACCCATGACCAGGGCGAGGCCCTGGCGCTGTCCACCCGCATCGCCATCTTCAACCAGGGTCGCCTGGCCCAGGTCGACAGCCCGGAAGACATCTATGACCGGCCGAACAGCCGCTTCGTCGCCGAGTTCCTCGGCAAGATGAACCTCTTCCCCCTGGCCGACGTTGCCCGCAACGGCGCCCACGCCAGCGGCCGCTGCGGTGACAACCACCTGCATGCCGCCGCGCCCGATGCCCTGAGCGGCGAGCCGCTGCTGCTGGCGGTGCGCCCCGAACACATGGACCTGCACACGGAAAGGCCCGACCTCAGCGGCCACAACGTGGTGCCCGCCCACCTCGCCGAAAAGGTCTACCAGGGCGCCAGCACCCACCTGGCGCTCAAGGTCGGCATGGACCTGCCCGCCATCAACCTCGCGGTGCCCGGCAACCACCCGGGCGCCCAGCTGGCCAGCGGCACGCCGGTCTGGCTGAGCTGGCCGGTGCAGAGGAGCTTCCTCCTCCAGGCCTGATCCACCGCGTTCGCCCACCCGCGTTTCCCTACAACAACAATCGGCAGCGCCCCGCCCCCGGAGGCCTGCCCAGCGAGGACTTGACCATGAGCCAGGAACATCATCGCGACTGCATCGAAATCCTCATCGAGAAAGCCCGTGGCGGGCAGATCAACCGCCGCACCTTCATCCAGGCCATGGGCCTGCTGGCCGCCGTGCCGCTGGCCATGCGCAGCGGCATCAGCTGGGCGGCGGACAAGCCGCTGGTGGTGGTGAACTGGGGTGGCGACGCCCTCGACGCCTTCCGCCGCGCCTGGACCGACAGCTTCAGTCAGAGCACCGGCATCCAGGTCCGCATCGACGGAGCCGGCCCGACCGAAGGCGCCATCCGCTCGCAGCTGGCCAGTGGCAAGCCGAGCTGGGACGTGGTCGACGTGGACAGCTACAGCGCCATGACGCTCGGCCGCGACAAGATCCTCCAGCCGCTGGACTACGGCGTCATCCAGCGCGACCAGGTCGCTCCCGGCCTGGCCCATGACCACGGCATCGCCGGCTACCTGTTCAGCTACGTGATGGCCTGGGACAGCGAGCAATTCGGCGACCAGGGGCCGTCGAACTGGGCGGATTTCTGGAACGTCGAGAAATTCCCCGGCAAGCGCACCCTCTACAAGTGGATGAACGGCATGCTGGAAGCCGCGCTGCTGGCCGACGGCGTACCCGCCGACAAGCTCTACCCGCTGGACGTGCCGCGCGCCCTGCGCAAGATCGACGAGCTCAAGCCCCACGTCCTGTCGTTCTGGAGCTCCGGCGCGGAAAGCCAGCAGTTGATGATCGAAGGCGAAGTATCGATGGGCGCCATCTGGAGCACCCGCGCCAAGCTGCTCGCCGAAGACAGCGAAGGCCGCATCCGCTGGGGCTATGACAACGCCTTCCTGAACGCCAGCAGCTGGGCAGTGCTCAGTGACAACCCCGCCGGCCGCCAGGAGGCCATGCGCTTCATCCAGCACGCGCTGCAGCCCGAAGGCCAGCTCAAGCTGTTCGAACTGCTCGGCAACGGCCCTTCCAACAGCTCGACCCAGAAGCTGATGACGGCCGAGCAGCGCGAGGCAGACTGCGCCTCCGAGGAGAACTTCAAGAAGCAGATCTTCCTCGACACCCAGTGGTACGCCGACCACTACGCCAGCACCCTGGAACAGTACCTGACCCACCTTTCCAAGTGAGCCGACGCGCATGAGCACAACCCACTCCGCCAACTTCGAGCGCAGCCTGCTGCTGATTCCCCTGCCCTTGCTGCTGGTGGTCTTCTACCTGCTGCCGTTCCTCGGCGTGGTGGGTTGGAGCTTCACCCTGCCGGAGCCCGGCATCGAGCAGTACCAGCGCATCGCCACCGACCCAGCCATCCACGACATGCTCTGGCGCACCCTGCGCCTGTGCCTGACGGTCAGCAGCCTGGCGCTGGTCATCGGCTACCTGCTGGCCTACTGCTGGGTATTCAGCCCGCCCTTCTGGCAGCGCATGGTGGAGATCTGCATCTTCATCCCGTTCTGGATCTCGGTACTGGTGCGGGCCTTCGGCTGGCTGATCGCCCTGCGCAGCAACGGCGTGCTGAACGGCGGCCTGATGGGCCTGGGGCTGATCGATTCGCCGCTGCAGCTGACCCGCAACGAAACCGGCGTGGTCATCGGCATGCTCCACTTCATGGTGCCCTACGCCCTGTTCCCGCTGCTCTCCAGCATGCGCCAGCTCGACCAGCGCGTGCTGCTGGCGTCCCGTGGGCTGGGCGCCGGCGCATTCCGCACCTTCTGGCAGGTGCTGCTGCCGCAGACCGTACCGGGCCTGCTGGGCGCCTTCATCATGGTTTTCGTGTTCTGCCTGGGCTTCTTCATCACCCCGGTGCTGCTGGGCGGCGGGCAGACGGTGATGATCGCTGAATACGTCTTCCTGCAGATGTTCCAGACCAGCAACTGGGGCTTGGGCGCCGCGCTCAGCGTGGTCCTGCTGGCCCTGGTCAGCGCGCTGATCTGGCTGCTCCTGCGCATAACCCGTGTCAACCGCCTGGTGGGCTGATCGATCATGAATACACACCGCACTGGCCTTTCCACCCGACTGCTGGCCACGGTCGCGATGGCCTTCATGCTGTTTCCGCTGCTGACGGTCATCCCGGTGTCCTTCACCAGCAAGCGCTACCTGTCGATGCCCAACGGCAATTGGTCGCTGCGCCACTATGAAGCCTTGCTGGGCAACCCGGACTGGATGGCGAGCATCCTCCAGAGCCTGACCATCGCCTTCGCCACAAGCCTGATTGCCACCACCCTGGCGGTGAGCTTCAGCCTCGGCATCTGGTACC
This sequence comes from Pseudomonas sp. BN417, assembly GCF_029871205.1. Lineage (GTDB taxonomy): Bacteria > Pseudomonadota > Gammaproteobacteria > Pseudomonadales > Pseudomonadaceae > Metapseudomonas. The sequence goes on from NZ_SSOJ01000148.1 coordinate 47,273, forward strand.
TGCGCTCGCGCCTGGCCACCCTGCTGATCGGCCTGGTGCTGCTGCCCATGGCCATCCCGCCGGTGATCTCGGCCCTGGTCCTCTACTTCATGGAGACCAACCTCGGCCGCGTGCTGCCCGGCTTCGGCTACGACACCATTCCCGGCGTGGTCATCGCCCACGTGGTGATGGTGGTGCCCTACGGCGTGGTGACCATGCTCGTGGCGCTCAGCCAGATCGACCGCCGTATCGAACTGGCCTCGCGCAACCTGGGTGCCAGCCTGATGCAGACCACCTTCCTCGTGGTGATGCCGAACCTCAAGCTGGGCATCGCCTCCACCGCCCTGCTCAGCTTCGCCCTGTCCTGGGAGGAAGTGGCGGTGACCCTGTTCATCACCAGCGTCGACGTCAACACCCTGCCCCGCCGCATCTGGGGCGGCCTGCGGGACAACGTCGACCCCAGCGTGGCGGCCATTTCGGTCCTGCTGATTGGCGTAACCCTGCTGGTACTCTGCACGCGGCTGCTGTTCCAGTACCTGGCGGCGCGCAAGGCCAGGCAAACGGGAGAAACGGCGGCAGCGCCGGCCTGATGTGAAAAAGCCCGGATGAGAATCCGGGCTTTTTGTTTGCGCTGAAGCAACGCTTGCAAGGAACCTTGTGGGGGCGATTTCAATCGCTAAGCGGACCGCAGGTTCGCCCTGCCACTTCGATTGGGGCAGCTGCGCCGCCCTTAGCGAATGAATTCGCCCCCACAGGAAAACAGCCCTGGGCGGCCCCGGATCAGTCCCGGAACGACGGATCGATCCGATCCAGCCGGCGCAGTTCGGCCTGCCACACCAGGTCCACGCTCTCCAGGTGGTAGCGGTCGTTGTTCAACTGCCGCGCGGTGAACTCGCAGGCCTCGTGGTCCGGGACGATCAGCGGCCGGCCGGCCTTCATGGCCTCCAGCTGAATCTCGCATGCCTGGTTCAGGTAGTACATCAGGAAGTAGGCCTCGGCCACGCTGCGGCCGACGGTGAGCAGGCCGTGGTTGCGCAGGATCATGGCCTTGCTCTCACCCAGGGCGGCGACGATACGCCCGCGCACTTCGAGGTCCAGGGGCACGCCTTCGTAGTCGTAGTAGGCGAGGCGGTTGTAGAAGGTCATGTTGGTCTGGTTCAGTGGCAGCAAGCCCTCCTCCAGCGCCGCCACGGCCATGCCGGCCAGGGTGTGGGTGTGCATCACGCAGACGGCGTCGTGGCGGTGCATATGGATGGCGCTGTGGATGGTGAAACCGGCGGGGTTCACCTCGGGAGCGCCAGGCTCGAGCTTGTTCCCCTCGACGTCGATGGGGACGAGGTTGGAGGCCGTGACCTCTTCCGGACGCAGGCCGTACTGGTTGATCAGGAACGCCGGCTTCGCGCCGGGCAGGCGCACCGAGATATGGGTGAAAACCTGGTCGCTCCAGCCATTCAGGTCGAGCAATCGGTAAGCGGCGGCCAGGTCGGTGCGCAGTTGTTGTTCGGTCGTGTTCATCGGGTCTCCCGCAGGCATTGATGGATCAGCGCCGCAGACTAGGGCCGCTTGTTGACCGGGAGATATCGATTTATCTTGCCGACACTCATTCCAAATCGTAATGAACTGCCATGCGCCGACAGCTGCCCAGCCTGATTTCCCTGACCTGCTTCGCCGCCTTCGCCCGGCATATGAGCGTCACCCGCGCGGCGGAAGAACTCAGCCTGACCCAGGGCGCCGTGAGCCGGCAGATCAAGAACCTGGAGGACATGCTTGGCCGGCCCCTGGTGGAGAAGGTCCGCCAGCGCCTGTTGCTGACCGAGGACGGCCAGCGCTACGTGGAAGAAATCGCCCCCCTGCTCGACCAGCTGGAAGCCGCCACCCGACGGGTGAGCGCCAGGCAATCCGGGCGCCTGCGGGTCGGCGCCGAGCCCTCCCTCACCACCCGCTGGCTGCTGCCGAAGCTCAAGGCCTATGGACAGCTGCACCCGGAGATCGAGCTGCAGGTCATGAACGACCTGCAGCGGCTCTATGAACAATTGGAAGGCTTCGACCTGGCCATTCTCTTCGGCGACGGCCACTGGCGGGGGTTCGAAGCCCAACGGTTGATGGATGGCGAGATGGTCGCTGTCTGCACCCCGGACCTGCTCCAGCGCCACGGCCCGGTGGCCGAGCGACGCGACATCCTCCGCTATCCCCTGCTCCACCACAGCGCCCTCGCCGCCCAGGGCAAGTCCTCCACCCAGCTCTGGCTGCTGAGCGCCGGGCTGTCGCCACGGGAAATCGACGCCCTGCCCGGCCAGCGCCTGGAGCACTTCCAGTTCGTGCTCGACGCCGCCCTGCACGGGCTGGGCATCACGGTGCTGCCGCGCTACTTCGTCGCGCCGGAAGTGGAAGACGGCCGGCTGGTGATCGCCAGTCGGGAACCGCTGGTGTGCGGGGATTACTACCTGGTGTGGCCCGAAGGTTGTCGCGACGCCAGGGTCAGGATGTTTGCGGAGTGGCTACTGGCTGCTCAGCATTAGCGCTCTTTCGTGGGGGCGAATTCATTCGCTAAGGGCAGCGCAGCTGCCCCCTGCAAGTCTTTGGGGCGAACCTGCGGTCCGCTTAGCGATTAAAATCGCCCCCACAGGAAAAGCGGTCCGGCACGGAGTCAACGCCGCAGCGCCGTCGACTCCCGCGCCACCAGTTCGCTGCCCACATCCACCAGCGCATCCCAGGCCTGCTCGCCGCGGATGCGCTGGCAGAGCAATTCCACCGTGGAATTGGCAACACGCTCGGCGGGAATGCGCACGGTGGTCAGCGTCGGCATCGCCACCCGGGCTATGGGCAAGTCGCCGAAGCCGCAGATGCCCAGTTCGTCCGGCACCCGGATACCCAGACGCTGGCAGGTGAAGAGCGCGCCAATGGCCGGCATATCGTTGGTGAAGAAGGCGCTGTCGCAGTCGATCTCGCCGCGGGCGATGCGCTGGATGACGTCCACGCCGTCATCGATATGGGGCACAGGAGAGGTGTTCAGGCGCAGCGGTTCGACACCCAGCCCCTCGCTCACCGCCTGGCGGAAGCCAGAGAAACGCAGGTTCTCGCGATCGTCGTCATAGCCGAAGAAGGCCGGCCGGCGATAACCGCACTCCACCAGATGGCGTCCGGCGGCAGCACCCGCGGCCCAGTTGGAGAAACCCACCACCTGCCCCACGGGCTGGCGCGGCACCTCGCCTTCGGGCAGGTCCCATAGCTCGATCAGCGGGATATCGGTGGCTTGCAGCAGTTCCAGGGTTTCCGGCGCGTGGTAGCCATAGGCGAGGATCAGGCCGTCCAGCTGGCGGCCGAGGAAGGCCCGCAGCAACTTGGTTTCTTCTTCCTGGGAGAAGCGGGTTTCCCCGATCAACAGGTGATAACCGGCCCTGGCCAGGCCTTGCTGCAGGGTCTCGATGGTGGTGGCGAGAATGGGGTTGGTGATTGTGGTGATCAGCGCGCCAATGATGCCGCTGCGCCGGGTCACCAGCTGGCTGGCAGCCAGGTTGGGCACATAGCCCAACTCGCGCACCGCCTGCTCGACCTTCTGCCGGGTCTGCTCCGTGACCATGTCCGGCTTGGACAGGACCCGCGACACCGTCATGCCGGAGACCCCGGCCAGCCGGGCGACATCCTGCAGTGTGGGTTTGCTCTTGGTCGACATCCTGGCCTCTGGCGCCTATCGGGGAGGCGCATTATCCCTGAACAGCCGCGCTCAGGTGCAAATCCCTGTGGGGGCGATTTCAATCGCTGAGCGGACCGCAGGTTCGCCCTGCTGCCTCGACTGGGGCAGCTACGCTGCCCTTGGCGAATGAATTCGCCCCCACAGAAAAGCGAAGGCCACGCCTGGGTCAGGCGAGGAACTCCGCATGCTCCCACACCTCGATCACGGTCGGGCGATCGGCCTTGGCGGCGGTCTGCAGCAGCTCGGCCAGGTGGTCCAGGCTCTCGGCCTTCTCGGCATTGCAGCCGAACGCCTTGGCCAGGCCCTGGAAGTCCGGGGTGTAGATATCGACGCCGATGGTGGGGATGTCGCGGTTCTTCATGTAACGCTTGATCTCGCCGTAGCCGCTGTTGTTCCACAGCAGCACGATGATCGGCGCGCCGGCTTCCACGGCCGAGGCCAGCTCCGGCAGGGTGAACTGGATGCCGCCGTCGCCGATCAGCGCGATCACCGGGCGCTGCGGCGCGGCCAGCTTGGCGCCGATGGCCGCCGGCAGGCCGTAGCCGAGGGTGCCGTAGCCGGTGGCGGAGTTGAACCAGCTGCGCGGACGGGTGGCCTCGAACAGGTGGTTGCCGGAATACACCGGCTGGGTGGAGTCGCCGGCGACGATCAGGTCCGGCAGGGTCCGCTGCAGGGTTTCCAGCACCTTGCGCTGGCCATTCCAGGCTTCCGGCCACTGGGCGTCCAGTTGCTCGCGAACCGCCGCGGCGCGCTGCGAACCGGCGCTTTCGGCGCTGAACGCCGCGCCCTGTCCCAGGGCCGCCACCAGCGCTTTCATCGCCAGGCCGGCGTCGCTGAGAATGGCCACGTCGGCCGGGTAGTTGCGGTTCAACTGCTCGGCGTCGATATCGATGCGGATCAGCGTGCTTTCGATGCGGAAGTTGCCATCGAACACCACGTCATAGTCGGTCTCGCCCAGTTCGGTACCGATGGCCAGGATCACATCGGACTCCAGCACCATCTGCCGTACCGGCACCCAGGCCTGGTTGCAGCCCAGGGCCAGCGGGTGGTCCTTGGGCAGCACGCCCTTGGCATTGATGGTGTAGGCGGTGGGCGCATCCAGGGCCTCCACCAGGCGCAGGGCATCGGCGCCGGCGTCGGCGCAGCCACCGCCCAGCAGCACCAGCGGGCGCTTGGCGTTCTTCAGCAGTTCGGCGGCGGAGGCGATGGCCTCGGCGGCCGGACCCGGGCGACTCGGCAGCGCGCCCAGCTTGCGGCGCACATGGTCGGCGGGCGCGGTGATCACGTCGATCGGGATCTCGATATGCACCGGGCGCGGACGGGCGCCGTTGAACACGGCGAAGGCGCGGGTCAGCACTTCCGGCAGCTCGTCCGGGCGCATCAGGGTGTGGCTGAAGGCGGCGACGCCGGACACCAGGTTGCGCTGGGACGGCAGCTCGTGCAGGCGGCCGCCGCCCATCCCCAGCTGTTCGGTGTTGTTGACGCTGGAGATCACCAGCATGGGGATGGAGTCGGCGTAGGCCTGGCCCATGGCGGTGGTGATGTTGGTCATGCCCGGGCCGGTGATGATGAAGCACACGCCCGGCTTGCCGGAGACGCGGGCATAGCCGTCGGCCATGAAGCCGGCGCCCTGCTCGTGGCGCGGGGTGATGTGGCGGATGCGAGTATTCGGCAGGCCGCGATACAGCTCCACCGTGTGCACGCCGGGGATACCGAAGACGGTATCCACGCCAAAGCCTTCCAGCAGCTCAACCAGCAGTTCTCCGCAGGTCAACATGGGCACTCCTCCAAAGGATGTCGATCAGGAATGGTCGTTACTCTAACATCACTTTGTTAGCGCTAACATAGCTTTTGTCGGATTTGTCTGACATGCCTTTATTGCGAAGGGGCGAACAGGATTGTGGGGGCGATTTCACCGCTAGGCGAACCGCGCGTGCGCCCTCCGGACCCCAAGGGGGCCATTGCGTTGCCCTTGGCGAATGAATTCGCCCCTACAGAGGAGCGTCGCTAGTGCGTAGGGTGGATGTCGCTCTTTACATCCACCAACGGCGCCCGGCCCAGCTTCGATTGGTGGACAAAAAGAGCGTTGTCCACCCTACGGGGACGCTGTGCGGCCCATGTCCTTCAGCGAGAGGGAAGTCAGCCCAGGAACAGCCTGCAGGCCGGGTTGTCGCTCTCGTCCCGGTAGGGGTAGCCGATCTCGTCCAGTGCCTCGTGGATCAGGTGGCACTCATCTTCCGGCACTTCCAGCCCGGCGAGCACGCAGCCATCGGCGGCGCCGTGGTTGCGGTAGTGGAACAGGGTGATATTCCAGCGCCCGCCGAGCTTGTCGAGGAAGTTGAACAGGGCACCGGGGCGCTCGGGGAATTCGAAGTGGAACAGCTTCTCCTCACCGATGTACGCGGCACGGCCACCGACCATATGGCGGATGTGCAGCTTGGCCATTTCGTTGTCGGTCAGGTCCAGCACCGGAAAGCCCTGGGCCTGCAGGCTCTCCACCAGCGCTGCGCGCGGATCGGTCAGCGGATGGGTCTGTACGCCGACGAAAATGTGCGCCTCGTCCCCCGAGTTGTAGCGGTAGTTGAACTCGGTGATCTGGCGTCGACCCAGCGCCTGGCAGAAGGCCTTGAAGGCGCCCGGCCGCTCGGGCAGGGTCACGGCGATGATGGCTTCGCGCTTCTCACCCAACTCGGCGCGCTCGGCCACGTGGCGCAGGCGGTCGAAGTTGATGTTGGCGCCGGAGTCGATGGCCACCAGGGTCTGGCCGCTGGCGCCTTCGCGTTCCACATACTTCTTGATCCCGGCGACGGCCAGGGCGCCGGCCGGCTCGGTGATGGAGCGGGTGTCGTCGTAGATGTCCTTGATCGCGGCGCAGATTTCATCGGCGCTCACCGTCAGTACTTCATCGACGAAATGCCGGCAGACCTCGAAGTTGTGCGCGCCGATCTGCGCCACTGCCACACCGTCGGCGAACAGCCCGACCTGGTTCAGCACCACGCGCTCGCCGGCGGCAAGTGCGGCTTGCAGGCAATTGGAGTCCTCCGGCTCGACGCCGATCACCTTCACCTCGGGGCGCAGGTACTTCACATAGGCGGCGATGCCGGCGATCAGGCTGCCGCCGCCCACCGGCACGAAGATGGCGTCCAGCCCTCCCGCATGCTGGCGGAGGATTTCCATGGCCACCGTGCCCTGGCCGGCGATCACGTCCGGGTCGTCGTAGGGCGGGACGAAGGTCAGGCCCCTCTCCTCCGCCAGCTGCAGCGCATGGGCCAGGGCATCGGGGAAGGCGTCGCCGTGCAGCACCACCTTGCCGCCTCGGGAGCGCACGCCCTGCACCTTCAGCTCGGGGGTGGTGCGCGGCATCACGATGGTCGCCCGCACACCCAGCTCCCGCGCCGCCAGCGCCAGACCCTGGGCATGGTTGCCGGCCGAGGCGGCGATCACGCCACGGGCACGCTCTTCCTCGCTCAGTTGCACAACACGGTTGTAGGCGCCGCGGATCTTGAAGGAGTAGACCGGCTGCAGGTCCTCGCGTTTGAGCAGTACCCGGTTGCCCAGGCGCTCGCTGAGCTGGCGCGCCGGCTGCAAGGGCGTTTCGATGGCCACGTCGTACACGGGCGCGGCGAGGATCTTGCGCACGTAGTGCTTGAGCAGGCCCTCGCGGGATTCCAGCGGGCGCTCGGTCAATGGGTCGGCGGGTCGGGTGCAGGGGGTGGTCATGTGTGGCTCCTGGTTTCGATTTTTTCGCCCAGGAGACAGAAGGAAGAAACCCGCCTCGAGGGCGGGTTTCTGTTTGGTCGTCGGCTAACCCGCCACTGCTGGAATGGCGGTAATAATCGCGGGGCCGGACAACCAAGGGGATTTAGTCATGGCGGCCAATCTAGATGGCCGGCGCACCCCAGGTCAAGCAGCAATTTCTGCACATCGAACGCAATCCCTTTCAGCCCACATGGTCGCGAACCACACGCAGCTCGGCCGCGTCCTGGTTCATGCGCTGGATCACATCGAACAGCTGCTCCTTCAGCGCGGCGTCGCCTATACGGTCGGCGGCGCGCATCACGGCGATGGCGGCGGCTTCATTGTTCATGGCCACCGCATCCAGGGTCTTGCGAAAGTTTCTGAGGTTACGAGTCACACCGATGGTCTCTGGAAAAGCTGCGAGCACCCTATTAGATGAATATTTCCTTTTGGTTTCAGTGGCTTGGATCAATGGATCGGACTGTTGAATTTGACCTTGCCGCAGCTATTCCCCAAGCTAGCCCGCCTCGAATCCCCCACCAGGAACACCAAGACGTGATTGCTCCCCTGTTCCGCCGGGGCCGGCTGGCGCTGTGCGTCGCCGCCCTGCTCTCCCTGGTCGCCGGTTGCGACAAGGAACCCGCCAAGCCTGAACCGCCCAAGGTCGACACCTACGCCAAGGCCAGCTGGGAAGAACTGCCGGTCACCAGCGACGCCGACCTGCTCGCCGGTTTCTGCGCCTGGCGCTCGGCCTGCGCGCGGCTGGCCAAGGACCCGGTCTGGGCCGCCACCTGCACCAGCGCCAGCCAGGTTCCAGAAGACGCCGCCGCCATTCGCGCCTATCTCAAGGCCCAGCTGGAGGTCTACAGCCTGCGCTCCGCGCGCAACAGCCCCCAGGGCCTGATCACCGGCTACTACGAACCGGTCTACGCCGGCAGCCTGGAACGCAGCGAGCAGACCCAGGTGCCGGTCTATGGCATCCCTGAGGACATGGTGGTGGTAGCGCTCGACAGCCTCTACCCCGAGCTGAAGGGCAAGCGCCTGCGCGGCCGCCTGGAGGGTCGATTCCTCAAGCCGTACGACGACGCCGCCACCATTCGCGAACTGGGCGTCAAGGCGCCGGTGCTGGCCTGGCTGCGCGACCCGATGGACCTGCAGTTCCTGCAGATCCAGGGCTCCGGCCGCATCCAGCTGGAAAGCGGCCGGCAGCTGCGCATCGGCTATGCCGACCAGAACGGCCATCCCTATCGCCCCGTGGGCCGCTGGCTGGTTGAACAGGGCCAGCTGAAACAGGAAGAGGTCAACATGGGCAGCATCCGCGGCTGGGCCGAGGCCAACCCGCAGCGGGTGCCGGAACTGCTGGCGAGCAACCCGAGCTTCGTCTTCTTCGGCCTCAACCCGGACAGCAACGAAGGCCCCCGCGGTTCCCTCAACGTGCCCCTGACCGCCGGCTACAGCGTCGCCATCGACCGCAAGGTGATCCCGCTCGGCAGCCTGCTCTGGCTCTCCACCAGCCGCCCCGACGGCAGCCCGGTGATCCGCCCGGTGGCCGCCCAGGACACCGGCGGCGCCATTGCCGGCGAAGTCCGAGCCGACCTGTTCTGGGGTACCGGTGCCGAGGCTGGCGAGCTGGCCGGCAACATGAAGCAGCAAGGGCAGATCTGGCTGCTCTGGCCCAAGGGCACCGCCCTGCCCAACGCGGCCCCGGCCCCGGCAACAGGAGCAAAACCATGACCCTGGCGATCCGCCCGGAGACTTCCGCCGATATCCCGGCCATCGAGCGCCTGACTGCGGACGCCTTCCTGCATGCCCCCCATCGCAGCGGCACCGAGCAGTTCATCGTCGACGCACTGCGCCGGGCCGGGCAGCTCACCCTCTCCCTGGTGGCCCTGGAAGATGGCGAGCTGGTCGGCCATGTGGCGCTGTCGCCGGTGAACATCTCCTCCGGCGCCACCGGCTGGTACGGCCTCAGCCCCATCTCGGTGACGCCCGCGCGCCAGGGCGCGGGTATCGGCTCGCGCCTGATGGCGGCGGCACTGGCCGGGCTGCGCGACCTGGGCGCGGAAGGCTGCGTGCTGCTGGGCGATCCCGGCTACTACAGCCGCTTCGGCTTTGTCGTTCATCCCGGGCTGGTGCTTCCCGGCGTGCCTGCCGAATACTTCCAGGCGCTCGCCCTCGGTGGTAACTGGGCCGAGGGCGAGGTGAGTTATCACGCGGCGTTCGACGCCACCGCCTGACGGTTGGCGAGGCCACTTCCGACGACACGCAGATGAGGTATAGGAGGCGGCAGCTCGCGGGAAGTCGCATCGGCGTCATTCCGGCGGTTGGAGCGCCCCCTGCACTGCATCTGTCGCGAGTGTCGTGGTCGCCAGTTCATCGAGATCGGCCACCGCGCGGCTGAGGTAGAACTCAACGCCGCCATGCGCTCGCCCCTTGTCCTGCAGCAGCTGGGCGCGCACGAACTGGTAGTTGCCCCTGATCCTGGCCAGTGCTTCGGCCTGTTCGGCGCGCTCGGACCGCAGCGTCTCGAAACGCTGGTCGATGTCCCGGTCAAGCTCCAGCACCTGTTCCCGCGTCAAGGCGAATTCTGGCTTGTCGGGCATCGGATAGAAGCGCAACTGGTAGTCCATCAGCAGGCTTGCAAGGGCCTGGCTTTGGGCATTCAACCGCTGTTCCAGGGTAGTCGGGGACCCGCTCTGAGGGGCGCTGGTCTGGATGTCGACGACAGCCCGCTGCAATTGCTGCCGATGCAACAGCAGCTGCCGGAGCAGTTCCGGGTAGTGCTGGCGCTGGCTGGCGGGCACAGCCTCCAGTTGCGCGAATGTGCGCTTCATCGCTTGCAGGGGCTGTACCAGCGATGTCGGTTGCCCGAGTTGCAGTACATAGGTTTCCAGCATACCGAGATGGTGGAATACCACCGTCAGGCTTCGGGGGTCGGGCGCGCGATCTTCCGGGTTGAAATACAGCATGCTACTGGCGCACAACAGCTGGCTTCGACTAGCCAGCTCGCTCAACTGCTGGTCGCTTCGTCCATCGCCCCAGGTCATCGCAGAAAGCAGGTACAGCAGGCACAACATCACGGTCGATCGCATTGTCCCTAACCTCGTTTCTTGTTGTTGTTTCGGTTCCTACATTTAATGTGCCTGGCCCTGCCTTCGTGCGCCGATATCGTTCAGGGCCGAGGAGCGTGCTGCAACGGCCGGTGCACCCGCAGAAGCGAATGCCCGGTCAATGGATGTCTACGGTTTCAACGCTCCAGTACGTAGCTGCCGGGAGCGGCGCCCAAGGGCGGGTACTTGCGCGAGCCGGGCTTCTTCGGTGCCGGCAGGCTCTCCCCCGAACGTTGCTGGATCCACTCGCGCCAATGCGGCCACCAGCTGCCTGCCTGGCGCTCCCCCGCGCCCTGCAACCAGGCCTCCGGGTCACTGGCGGCCGCCGGGGCCGCATAGAAATACGATTTGGGGTTGCCCGGCGGATTGACCAGGCTCTGCAGGTGGCCGGCGTTTGACAGCACGAAGGTGGTGTCCTCGCCGAACAGGCGCGCCGTGCCATAGCAACCCTGCCAGGGCGTGATGTGGTCAGTGGTGCCCCCGATCACATAGGCGCCGACCTTGACCTTGGTCATGTCGATCGACTCGCCGGCGATTTCCATGACCCCGGGGTTGCTGTAGGGATTCAGCTGGACCAGGTCGAGGTAGTCGGCGTGCAGTTGTGCCGGCAGCCGCGTGGTGTCGCTGTTCCAGGCAAGAATGTCGAAGGCCGGCGGCTTGTTTCCGAGCAGGTAATTGTTGACCCAGTAGTTCCAGATCAGGTCGTTGGGGCGCATCCAGGCGAACATGCGCGCCATGTCCTGGCCGCTCAGCACGCCCTTGCGCCGCGAGCTCGCCTTGGCCGCGCGCAAGGCTGACGGGGTGGTGAAGAGTCCGAGCGTGGAGTCGTCGAGTGCCGCCGGCATGTCGAGCACGCACACGGCCCAACTGGTGTTGGCTACCTTGTGGCCTTCGCCGCGCGCCGCCAGCCAGCCCAGGTAGGCAGCGAGGGTGATGCCACCCGAGCAGGAGCCCCACATGTTCACATCCGGGCTGCCGGTGATCTTGCGCGCCACATCGACCGCCTGGTCGAGGCACAGCGCGTAATCGGACAGTCCCCAATCCCGGTGTTCGCTCGTCGGATTGCGCCAGCTGATGACGAACAATTGCACGCCGCTGTCCTGCATCCACTTGATCAGGCTCTTCTCCGGCGACAGGTCGATGGCGTAGTACTTGTTGATCTGTGGCGGTGACATCACCAGCGGCCTGGCATGGACCTTCTCCGTGGTCGGCGCGAACTGCAACAGCTCGAACATGTCGTTGCGGAACACCACTTCGCCCTTGGCCGTGGCGACGTTCTCCCCCACCTTGAACGGAGTGCTGTCGACCTGCGCCGGCAGCCCCCGGTTGTTCAGCAGATCGTGGGTGAACTGTCGAACGCCCCGAACCAGGTTCATGCCGCCGGTGTCCACCAGCTTGCGCAGCGCCGCCGGGTTGGTCAGCAGCAAGTTGCTCGGCGCCACTGCATCGGCGAGCAGGGTCGCGACGAACTGGGCCCGGGCCTTTTCCAGCGGGGCGAGATCAGAGGTCTCGATGAAGCGATTGAGTTCGCTCTGGCCAGCCAGGTAGCTTTGCAGGAGGGTGCGCAACAGGTAATTGGATTGCCAGGCAGGATCGACGAAGCGCTTGTCCCTGGGGTTCGGGGCGACGCTGGAAGTGCCACCGACTATGCCGCGCAGCTCTTTCAGGTAACCGCCGAAGTGCTGCCCGGCCTTGATCGGCGCCTTGCCCAGGGCCTTGAACAGGTGGCCGGCGGAGGCGGCCAGGTCCGCGGGGCGCACACTGACCAGTGGGTTGCCTGCCAGCGTGTGATTCACGGCGGCGCCCGCCAGTTCATGCTCCTGGGCATTGCAGGCGAGCTCGAGGTCTTCGCCTGTGCGACGGCCTCTGCCGGCGGATGGACGACGCTTGGCGGACGTTGGAGTCTGGGTTACGCGAGGGGTCTTGCTCATTGCGGCTCTCGGGGTTCAGGGCATTTGTCCAGGGTTCCGCGCAGTTGAAGCGGCCCCCTCGTCCTCGTAAGCCATCAATGGCATCGAGGTCACGCGTCCGCCTGGCTGTCTTGCGTCTGCCGGTTGCTCCGGGTCGATCGCCATGGTCAACCAGGGACGGGCAGGTCGTGGCTGCCCGCCCCTGATCCGGACCCCGTATCCCCCGGCGCGGTCGGCGACCTGCCCCTGGCGGACACAGCATCCGGCCCCCGACCTGATCAGCGGGGGCTGACTCTTGCAGCGTCCAGGCGATGGCATCCATCTGCGTTGAATGGAATCGACTGTAAGCGGCTGGCGAACCGGACACTTCTCATCAGGCGACAGCCGTCACTCATTTCGTGACACCGGATGCGTCCGCCCATCCAGCCGCAGCCGCGCGAAACCTGGATGGGCGACGGCCGCCCCGAACAGACCTGGTTCGCCCCCGGCCTGCCGACCAGGAAACGACACCAGGCTCTTTTCCCCTTGTCGAAACCGACTATCCCGGCCGGTGCTGCGCGACTTTGGCCAACTCGAGTTCGCGTATGCGCTTCTTGTCAATCTTGCCGACACTGGTCTTGGGTATCTCGGCAACGAAGCTGATCTGCTTGGGTATCGCCCACTTGTTGATGTGCCCGCTGTCCACGAACTGCTGCAGGTGAGCTTCCATGGCCTTCCGATCGAGGCTGCTCCCGGGTGCGCAGACCACCATGGCCATGGGCCGTTCGCCCCATTGCTCGTCAGGAATCCCCACTACCGCTACCGAGACGACCGCCGGGTGCTCGCTGATCAGGCTCTCCAGTTCGAGGGAGCTGATCCACTCGCCCCCGGTCTTGATCACGTCCTTGATCCGGTCCTTGATTTCCACCCCGCCACGGGCATCGATCGAAGCGATGTCGCCGGTGTGCAACCAGCCACCGTCCCAAAGCTCGGCGCCCTTTTCGGGCTCGTTCAGATAGCCTTGCGTCAGCCAGGGGGCACGCACCACGACCTCGCCCTGGGACACACCATCGTGCGGCACGTCATTGCCGCTGGCATCGACGATTCGCAAGTCCACCATCGGCACCGGGACGCCCGCCCTGACTCGCACGGCCAGTTGGGTATCCATCGGTTGCTCCAGCTCTTCGGCACGCAGGTAGGTGACACAGAGCAACGGACAGGTTTCGGACATCCCATACCCGCTATGCACGCGAATGCCTTTTTCCGCTGCCTGCCCCGCTATGCCCAGCGTCAAGGCACTACCGCCGAGAAGCATTTTCCAGCCATCGAAGCTGGTCCGCTCCGCTTCGGCGCAACCCAGGATCATCTGCAGGATGGTGGGCACGCAGTGGGAGAAGGTCACCTTCTCTTCCCGGTAGAGCCTGACCAGGCTATTGGGCTCGTATCGCCCGGGATAGACCTGTTTGATTCCCATCAGGGTCGCGACATAGGGCACGCCCCAGGCATGCACGTGGAACATCGGCGTGATCGGCATGTAGACATCGTCGGAGCGCAACAAGGGCACGCCCTGATACGCCCCAAGGGCGCCGACGGTGTTCAAGGTATGCAGCACCAGCTGGCGGTGCGTGAAGTAGACGCCTTTCGGGTTTCCGGTGGTGCCTGTCGTGTAGAAGACGGTTGCCACCGACCTTTCGTCGAAATCGGGGAAGGCGTACTGACTCGCTGCCTCCGATAGCAGCTGCTCGTACTCCCCCAGCACCGGCAGCCCGGTAGCGCTCGCCCCCTTGTCACTGAGCTGGATGTAGCCCTTGACGGTCTTCAGCTCGTCATGGATCTGCTCGACCAGGGGCAGGAAATCGTCGTGCACCAGTACCAGGCCATCCTCGGCGTGGTTCATGGTGTAGAGCACCTGCTCGGGAGAAAGGCGGATGTTCACCGTGTGCAGCACCGCACCGATCATGGGGACGGCGAAGAAGCATTCCAGATAGCGATGGCTGTCCCAATCCAGCAGCGCCACGACGTCCCCGGCCTTGACTCCCGCCGCCGTCAGGGCGTTGGCGAGCCTCTGGATCCGCTCGTTGAGCGTCCGGTAGTTGTAGCGCAGCTTGTCGGCGTAAACGATCTCCTGTTCGGGCTCATAGCGCACCCCCGACAGCAGCAGGCTCTTGATCAGCAGTGGATAGTCATAGGCGCCTTGCGCCGCCGGAATTATTTTTGTTTTCAGCATGGTTGTACTTCCTGATCCCGTTATTCACGGGTGTTGGCTGGCGTCTTCGACAAGCCGGCGCATCCAGCCCGCCTTCAAGGCGCCGCGTGGCGCCTGAGGCTGCGAGTTGCGCGCGATGCTTCCGCCACGGTTTGCCCGCCGCTCATGAGCCGGCGAGCCGTGGCCAGGGCCAGCGACTTGCATGGGTGGTAGAGGGTTTGCCCAGGCCACAGCTGAACCTGGGCGAGATAAGCCGTTCGCCGATCAGAACTGCGCGGCGTCCAGCAGGTAGAGCGACTCGCTGCCGGCCTTGACCGAGGCGGTCAGGGAGTGGATGCGCGGCAGCAGGCGGGCGAAGTAGAAGCGCGCAGTGCCGAGCTTGCTGGCGTAGAACTCGTCCTGACCTTCCTTGCCCAGGGCCGCGCGAGCCATCAGCGCCCACATGTAGGCGTAGGCGGTGTAGCCGAACACGTGGAGATATTCCACGGAGGCGGCGCCGATTTCGTTCGGGTTGTTCTTCGCACGGTCCAGGACCCAGGCGGTCAGCTCGTCGAGGTTGGCGACGGCAGCTTTCAGCGGCTGGGTGAACTCGGCCAGATCGGCGGAAGCGCTGTTGGCGAAGGCCTTGATCTCGTCGGCGAAGTGCTGGTAGAACGCGCCGCCGCTGCCCACCACCTTGCGGCCCATCAGGTCGAGGGCCTGGATGCCGTTGGTGCCTTCGTAGATCTGGGTGATGCGCACGTCGCGCACCAGTTGCTCCTGGCCCCACTCGCGGATGAAGCCGTGGCCGCCGAAGACCTGCTGGCCGTGGATGGTGGTTTCCAGGCCGAGGTCGGTGAGGAAGGCCTTGGCCACCGGGGTCAGCAGGGCGACCAGTTCCTCGGCGCGCTTGCGCACGACGGCGTCCTCGCTGAACTTGGCGGTGTCCAGCTGCATGGCGACGTAGCTGGAGAAGGCGCGGCCGCCCTCGTTGGCCGCTTTCATGGTCAGCAGCATGCGGCGTACATCGGGGTGCACGATGATCGGGTCGGCGGCCTTGTCCTTGGCGACCGGGCCGCTCGGCGCACGGCTCTGGATACGCTCGCGGGCGTATTCCACGGCGCTCTGGTAGGAGCGCTCGCCGGAGGCCAGGCCCTGGATGCCGACGCCCAGGCGCTCGTAGTTCATCATGGTGAACATGGCGGCCAGGCCCTTGTTTGGCGCGTCGACGATCCAGCCGGTGGCGCCGTCGAAGTTCATCACGCAGGTGGCCGAGGCCTTGATGCCCATCTTGTGCTCGATCGAGCCGCAGGAGACGGCGTTCTGCTCGCCCAGCGAGCCATCCGCGTTGACCATCACCTTGGGCACCAGGAACAGGGAAATGCCTTTCGGGCCCGCCGGGGCGTCCGGCAGCTTGGCCAGCACCAGGTGGATGATGTTCTCGGTCAGGTCGTGCTCGCCGGCGGTGATGAAGATCTTGGTGCCGCTGATCTTGTAGCTGCCGTCAGCCTGGGGTTCGGCCTTGGTACGGATGATGCCGAGGTCGGTGCCGGCATGGGGCTCGGTCAGGCACATGGAACCGGTCCAGACACCCGCGTACATGTTCGGCAGGTACTTTTCCTTCAGCTCGTCGCTGGCGTGGGCGTTGAGCGACAGGCAGGCGCCGGCGGTCAGCATCGGGTAGAGGCCGAAGGACAGGTTGGCCGCGTTGACCATCTCCTCCACCTGCGCGGAGATCACCTTGGGCATGCCCATGCCGCCGTAGACGGGGTCGCCGCCCACGCCGACCCAGCCGCCTTCGGCGTAGGTCTGGTAGGCCTCGGGGAAACCGGCCGGGGTGCTCACGGTACCGTCCTTCCACTGGCAGCCTTCTTCGTCGCCGCTGCGGTTCAGCGGGGCGATGACGCCGCCGG
>NZ_SSOJ01000149.1 GCF_029871205.1 Pseudomonas sp. BN417
CGGGTCGACACCGCGCGCCTGGACGAAATCATGAACATGGTCGGCGAGCTGGTGCTGGTGCGTAACCGCCTGGTGCGCCTGGGCCTGAACAGCGGCGACGAGTCCATGGCCAAGGCCGTGTCCAACCTGGATGTGGTCACCGCCGACCTGCAGACCGCGGTGATGAAGACCCGCATGCAGCCGATCAAGAAGGTCTTCGGCCGCTTCCCGCGCCTGGTTCGCGACCTGGCGCGCAACCTGAAGAAGGAAATCAACCTCGAGCTGGTGGGTGAGGACACCGACCTGGACAAGAACCTGGTCGAGGCCCTGGCCGACCCGCTGGTGCACCTGGTGCGCAACGCCGTCGACCATGGCATCGAGTCCCCCGAGGCGCGCGAGGCCGCCGGCAAGCCGCGTACCGGTCGGGTGGTGCTTTCCGCCGAGCAGGAAGGCGACCACATCCTCCTGATGATCACCGACGACGGCAAGGGCATGGACGCGGCCGTCCTGCGCGCCAAGGCGGTGGAGAAGGGGCTGTTGGACAAGGATGCCGCCGAGCGCCTGACCGAACTGGAGTGCTACAACCTGATCTTCGCCCCGGGCTTCTCGACCAAGACCGAGATCTCCGACGTCTCCGGCCGCGGTGTCGGCATGGACGTGGTGAAGACCAAGATCTCCCAGCTCAATGGCACGGTGAACGTGTTCTCGCAGAAGGGCTCCGGCTCGAAGATCGTCATCAAGGTCCCGCTGACCCTGGCGATCATGCCGACCCTGATGGTGATGCTGGGCAACCAGGCCTTCGCCTTCCCGCTGGTCAACGTCAACGAAATCTTCCACCTCGACCTGTCGCGCACCAACGTGGTGGACGGCCAGGAAGTGGTGATAGTCCGCGACAAGGCCTTGCCGCTGTTCTACCTCAAGCGCTGGCTGGTGCGTGACGCCACCTTCGAGGGGCAGGGCGAGGGGCATGTGGTGATCCTCTCGGTGGGCACCCAGCGCATCGGCTTCGTGGTCGACCAGCTGGTGGGCCAGGAAGAGGTGGTGATCAAGCCATTGGGCAAGATGCTCCAGGGCACGCCGGGCATGTCCGGCGCCACCATCACCGGCGACGGCCGCATTGCCCTGATCCTCGACGTGCCGAGCATGCTCAAGCACTACGCACGCCGCGGCTGATAAAGGGCGGCCGGGAATGGCCGCCCGCAAGGAGCTTTTTTCATATGGCAGTCAAGGTTCTGGTGGTGGATGACTCCGGGTTCTTCCGCCGCCGTGTCTCGGAAATCCTTTCTTCCGATCCCAATATCCAGGTGGTGGGTACCGCCACCAATGGCCGCGAGGCCATCGACCAGGCGCTGGCACTCAAGCCGGATGTCATCACCATGGACTACGAGATGCCGATGATGGACGGCATCACCGCGGTGCGGCACATCATGCAGCGCTGCCCGACGCCGGTGCTGATGTTCTCCTCGCTGACCCACGAAGGCGCCCGCGTCACCCTCGACGCGCTGGACGCCGGCGCCGTGGACTTCCTGCCGAAGAACTTCGAGGACATCTCGCGCACCCCCGAGAAGGTCAAGCAACTGCTCTGCGAGAAGGTCCACAGCATCGCCCGCAGCAACCGCCGCTACAGCAGCTTCAGCAGCACGCCGCATTTGCTGCCGGCGACCAGCAGTCCGGCCCGCCCGGCAGCGGCGCCGGCCGCGGTGTCCGCGCAGCCGAGCCATGTCGGCCATGCCGCGCCGACGAGCTCCCACGCCCCAAAGCGTAAGGCCTACCGGCTGGTGGCCATCGGCACCTCCACCGGCGGGCCGGTAGCGCTGCAGCGGGTGCTGACCCAACTGCCGGCCAACTTCCCGGCGCCGCTGGTGCTGATCCAGCACATGCCGGCGGCCTTCACCAAGGCCTTCGCCGAGCGTCTGGACAAGCTCTGCCGGATTTCCGTCAAGGAAGCCGAGGACGGCGATGTGCTGCGCCCCGGCCTGGCCCTGCTGGCTCCCGGCGGCAAGCAGATGATGGTCGACGCGCGTGGCGTGGTGCGCATCCTGCCCGGCGACGAGCGCCTGAACTACAAGCCCTGCGTGGATATCACCTTTGGTTCGGCGGCCAAGTCGTACGCTGACAAGGTCCTCGCCGTGGTGCTCACCGGCATGGGCGCGGACGGCCGAGAAGGCGCGCGCCTGCTGAAGCAGGGCGGCAGCCAGGTCTGGGCCCAGGACGAGGCCAGCTGCGTGATCTACGGCATGCCCATGGCGGTGGTGAAGGCCAACCTGGCCGACGCCGTCTATGGCCTGGACGACATCGGCCGGCACCTGGTCGAGGCCTGCATGTAATGGAGAAACCCAGGTAATGGATGTACTGAGCCTCATCGGGGTAATCCTGGCCTTCGTCGCCATCATCGGCGGCAACTACCTCGAAGGCGGTCACGCCGCGGCCCTGCTCAACGGGCCGGCGGCGCTCATCGTGCTGGGCGGTACCCTGGGCGCGGCTTTCCTGCAGACGCCCATGAGCATCTTCAAGCGTGCCCTGGGCATCTTTCGCTGGATCCTCTTCCCGCCCCATCTGGACCTCGCCGGCGGCATCAACCGCGTGGTGAACTGGAGCATGACCGCGCGCAAGGAAGGCCTGCTGGGCCTGGAACCGGTAGCCGACAGCGAGCCCGACCCCTTCGCCCGCAAGGGCCTGCAGCTGCTGGTGGACGGCGCCGAGCCGGAGTCCATCCGCAGCATCCTCGAAGTCGATCTGTTCACCCAGGAGGGCCGCGACCTGCAAGCCGCCAAGGTGTTCGAGAGCATGGGCGGCTATGCGCCCACCATCGGCATCCTCGGCGCTGTCATGGGCCTGATCCACGTCATGGGCAACCTGGCCGATCCCAGCCAGCTGGGTAGCGGCATAGCCGTGGCCTTCGTCGCCACCATCTACGGCGTGGGCTTCGCCAACCTGCTGCTGCTGCCCATCGGCAACAAGCTGAAGTCCCTCGCCATTCGCCAGTCGCGCTACCGCGAAATGCTGCTGGAGGGCATCCTCTCCATCGCCGAGGGCGAGAACCCGCGCTCCATCGAACTGAAGCTGCAAGGCTTCATGGACTGAGGGACGGACCATGGCGCGCAGGCGGCATCAGGAAGAACACGAGAATCACGAACGCTGGCTGGTGTCCTACGCGGACTTCATCACCCTGCTGTTCGCCTTCTTCGTGGTGATGTACTCCATCTCCTCGATCAACGAAGGCAAGTACAAGATCCTCTCGGAAACCCTGGTGGGCGTGTTCAACCAGCCGGACCGTTCGGTCAAGCCGATCCCGGTGGGCGAGGAGAAACCGCGCACCACCGAGCCGGACCGGTCCATGGCGGAGGAGAGCGAGCGTAGCCAGGCCACCATCGACGATCCGGGCGCCGACCCCTTGCAGGAAATCGCCCAGAGCATGCGCGATACCTTCGGCGACCTGATCAGGTCCGACCAGCTGAGCGTGCGCGGCAATGAGCTCTGGGTGGAGATCGAGATGAACTCCAGCCTGCTGTTTCCCAGTGGCGATGCCATTCCCAACGACGTCGCCTTCACCCTGATCGAGAAGGTCGCCAGGATTCTGGCGCCCTATGGCAACCCGGTGCATGTCGAGGGTTTCACCGACAACTTGCCCATCGCCACCACGCAATTTCCGTCGAACTGGGAGCTGTCCACGGCGCGGGCCGCGAGCATAGTACGCATGCTCTCCGTGGAAGGCGTGGCGCCGGAACGCCTGGCCGCGGTGGGCTATGGCGAGTTCCAGCCAGTGGCCGACAACGCCACGGCCGAAGGCCGGGCGCGCAACCGCCGCGTGGTGCTGGTGGTTTCCCGCAATCTCGATGTGCGCCGCAGCGTCAGTGGCGTGGGCAGCGCACATGCCCGGCCGGATGCCGTCTTGCAGAGGGCTGGCACGCAACCTGCACCAGCAGCGCCAGCACAGGCCCCTGTCACGGGTGCCGTCAATTCCCCGTCACCGGCCCCCTAGGCCAGGTGCTGATTCTCGGCCAGCAGCAGCCGGGAGGATGAAGAAGATGAGAGTCTGGGCAGTAGCCAACCAAAAAGGTGGAGTCGGCAAGACCACCACATCGATCGCCCTGGCGGGCCTGCTGGCCGACGCCGGCAAGCGCGTGGTGGTGGTGGACCTCGACCCCCATGGATCGATGACCAGCTATTTCGGGCACGACCCGGACACCCTGGAGCACAGCTGCTTCGACTTGTTCCTGAACCAGGGCGGCGTGCCCGATGGCCTGCCGCGCGAACTGCTGCTGCCGACCAGCCACGAACGCATTTCGCTGCTGCCGTCGAGCACCGCGCTGGCCACCCTGGAGCGCCAGTCGCCGGGGCAGAACGGCCTCGGCCTGGTGATCGCCAAGAGCCTGACCCAGCTCTGGCAGCAGTTCGACCATGCCATCATCGACAGCCCGCCGCTGCTCGGCGTGCTCATGGTCAACGCCCTGGCCGCCAGCCAGCAGCTGGTCATCCCGGTGCAGACCGAGTTCCTCGCGGTGAAGGGCCTGGAACGCATGGTCAGCACCCTGGCCATGGTCAACCGCTCGCGCAAGCAGGCGTTGCCCTACAGCATCGTGCCGACCCTCTTCGACCGGCGCACACAGGCCTCGCTCAATACCCTCAAGGTGCTGCGCAACAACTACCCCGATCACCTCTGGCAGGCCTATATCCCGGTGGATACGCGCCTTCGGGATGCCAGCCGTGCCGGCGTCACGCCGTCCCAGTACGATGCCAACAGCCGCGGCGTGATCGCCTACCGCGCTTTGCTCAAGCACCTGCTCGGCCAGCAGTTGGCTGCCCAGGTGGCCTGAGGTGCGTCGTCTCGCCGATCGCCGGGGCTCAAGTGAAGGGCGTCGCCTGCCGATAGGCTGTACAGATCAATCCCGTGGGTTCCCAACATGAGTCGTCCCCTCGCTACCGCCACCCGCCCGCAACTGGCCCTGCAGTCGTACCTGGATGCGTTGTTGCACGAGGCTTCGGTCGAGCTGGCCGAAAGCATCAGCCGGGAAGAGTTCGAAGCCGCGGTGCTGGAGGAGCAGGTGCGCGACGCGCGCCTGACTCGCGTGCTCGCCGAGACGCCCCTGGCGGCGCCCGAGCCGACCGTTGCGCCGGTGATCGCACCGGTCGAAGTGGAGTTCGAGCCGGAGCCCGAGTGGGAACCGGAGCTCCTGGTGCCCACCGTCCCGGTGGCCGAACCCGTGCAGGCCCGTGTCGAACCGCTGGTGGAGCTCAGCGCGCCGGGTTCCCAGTCGCTGGAAATCCCGGCGCTGGCAGGCGGCCGTCCGGCCTGGGGTGAGGAACCCTTCGAGTGCCTGCTGTTCGATGTCGCCGGCCTGACCCTGGCGGTGCCGCTGGTCTCGCTGGGCTCCATCTACCCGCTGGCAGGGCAGGAGCTTACTCCGCTGTTCGGCCAGCCGGAGTGGTTCCTCGGCATACTGCCGTGCCAGGCCGGCAACCTGAAGGTGCTGGATACCGCGCGCTGGGTGATGCCCGAGCGTTATCGCGACGACTTCCGCGAAGGCCTGCAGTACGTGATTTCGGTGCAGGGCTACGAATGGGGCCTGGCGGTGCATCAGGTCAGCCGCTCGATCCGCCTGGACCCGAGCGAGATCAAATGGCGCAGCCAGCGTAGCCAGAGGCCTTGGCTAGCCGGTACCGTGATCGAGCATATGTGTGCGCTGCTGGATGTCTCGGCGCTGGCCGAGCTGATCGCCAGTGGCGCCGTGAAACACATGTCGCTGAATTGAGGGGGAGGTTCCGTCGCGCGCGGGACCTGATGGACAAGACAGCGGTAAAAAACCGCGAATGCCACCCCGGGGTGGCTCAAGAGAGGCTAGGGAACATGAAGAAATCGTCCGCTCAAGGTGCCGAAGACCCCATCCTGCAATGGGTGACTTTCCGCCTGGACAACGAAACCTACGGCATCAACGTGATGCAGGTGCAGGAGGTCCTGCGCTACACCGAGATCGCCCCGGTGCCGGGGGCGCCGAGCTATGTGCTGGGCATCATCAATCTGCGCGGCAACGTGGTGACCGTGATCGACACCCGCCAGCGCTTCGGCCTGGGCCCTGCGCCGGTGACCGACAACACCCGCATTGTCATCATCGAGGCGGACAAGCAGGTGGTGGGGATCCTGGTCGACAGCGTGGCCGAGGTGGTCTATCTGCGCCAGTCGGAGATCGAGACCGCACCCAACGTCGGCAACGACGAATCCGCCAAGTTCATCCAGGGCGTCTGCAACAAGAACGGCGAACTACTGATCCTCGTCGAGCTGGACAAGATGATGAGCGAGGAAGAGTGGTCGGAGCTGGAGAGCATCTGAGTTGATCTGGATCGCACTGCTCGCCGCGACCCTCGCCCTGGCCTGCATGGGCCTGGGCTACGTCAGCCATCGGCTGGCCAGGCGCCTGCGCGAGGAAGTGGCGGCCCAGGCCGAGCGCGACGCCGTGCGCGACCAGAAGCTCAAGGAGCTGGTCAAGCGCCTGGACACTTTCGTGGACGGCAGCGTTCGCATGGGCGAAGAGCTGCACGAGCTGCGCCGCCTGGTGGCGCCGCTGCCGGACAAGCTCAACCAGATCGAACAGCGCGACCCCAGCAGCCTGTCCTTCAGCCAGGCCGCACGCCTGGTGGGCCTCGGCGCCAGCGTCGAGGACCTCACCCAATCCTGCGGCCTGACCAAGGCCGAGGCCGAACTGGTGAGCAAGCTGCACCAGGCGCGCCAGGAGCGGGGCTGATCCCCTGGAGTGCTCGCAGGAAGGGAGCACGTAGCCAGATATGTAGGGTGCGCTGTGCGCACCAAACCTGCAGACAGGGCCAGCACAGAGTAGCCGGCACCAATGACTGGTGCGCACGGCGCACCCTACGGTTATCACCTCGCCTATTTCACCCGCACCTCCAGGGCCACGCCACCCACGATCTTCCCGCTCTCCCGCTGCACCAGGTCGAGGGTGAAACGCGTGCCCCGCTTGGCACCCGCCGGCACCCGGACCCGGAGTCCCACCCATTGCGCTTCCGCCGGCTTCAGCGTGACCGGCAGCCGCACGCGCTGGCCACGGGCGAAAGCCAGTTCCAGCGCGCCGGGGAAGGCTTCCGCCAAGCATTCCGGCGCATGGCTGGTGAGCAGCGCCGGGCCGGCGTCTTCCGCCTTGAGGTGATCATCGCAAGAGCAATCCAGCCGACCGGAATGCGCCCGCACCGGGGCCGTCGGCAGGACCAGGGCATTTGCCCGTAATTCGACCGGCAGAGCCCGTTTCTCCACCAGCAGGCTCGCCGCCAGGGTATCCATGCCCGCCGGCCGGATCAGCTCCAGCTCCACTGTCCGTGACAAGCGCGGACGCAGGTTGATGGCCAGCAGCGGCAGAACAATCCAGGCGTTCGGCGCGAGGTCGACCACGCTCAGGTTCTTCTGCGCCAGGTTGTTCTGTTCCCAGACATGACGCCCGGCGAGCGGACGGTCGAAGCGCGTCAGCACGCTGGCCAGCAGGCAGGGGTGGGTGCCCACCGGCGGTATCGAGCTGCGCGGCAGGCGTGCCTTGACGATGCGCGTCTCGCCGGGACCGAGGTCGAAGGCCGCCACTGCGGTGACGGCGGGCAGGAAGTCGGCGGGGTAGACGAACTGGCTCCCGGCGTACTGCTTGATATTGAAACTGACCACCAGGTGGCGGGCGCTGGCCGAGGCGCTACGGTTGCGCACCCGTGCATGGATCCAGTTGTCCTGGCCGTACTCGAGGTTCTGGTGGGTCAGGCCGCCGTCATCGCGATTGCGAATCCACAGGTCGGGCGAGTCCCAGAAGCGGCCCGCCCAGTCGTTGGCGCCGGGGTCCGCCGCGTCGTCGCGTAGCCAGAGGTCGGGCAGCGGCGACGGGTCGCCGAAGCCGTAGACGAAGCGGTGGAAGGCATCCACGCAATCCGGATTGCCGGTGCGCGCGACCAGGTGGCACTCGATGTCCTCGGTGCGCACCGGGCGCGGATAGCGCGCCAGGTAGAAGGCGCGCAACAGGTCGCGAAGACTGGCTGCGCCCACCAGGGCGGCCACGCCTTTCCAGACCCGTTCGCCGGCGCCATAGGCATCGATATGGGTGATGCGTACCCACGGATTACGTGAACACAGCGCCACGGCGGGATTGGCGAAGTTGAACGGCAGCACGGCGGATGCGCCATTGTCGTTGTAGACCGTCCAGGCCTCGTCGAACCAGGCGTCCGGCTGGCTCGCAGGCTTGAGGCCGCGCGCCCACCAGCTGTGGAAGGTTTCGTGGCGCAGTGGCCCGGTGCCGGTCGTGGTGCCCCCCTCGTACTCCATGCCGCCCTGGTGGATGAAGGCGGTGAAGCGCCCGCCGTGGATGTAGCGTCCGGAGCTGCTTTCGTTGTCGACCAGAAAACCGGCGATGGCGTTGGCCTGGGCGACCAGGTCCACGGGGCTGCTGGCCAGCTTCCAGGCGGTGATCGCCACGTGGGTTCCCGAGACCGGCAGCACCACGTTGACCGTGGTGCTCTGCAGGCTGTCCGTCGCCCTTAGTTCCAGCAGCGGTGACAGGGCCGTATGGCGTGAAGGAAAGGCGATGCTCCAGTGATTGGTGCCGAGCGGGGTGATTGTGCCGTTGCTGATGGGCGTATGGGCGATGGCTGTGTTGACCAGCTGCAGGTCCAGGACCAGTTCGAACTGGTCGTAGATGAGGTTGGCCGGTATGAAGGCCTCCAGGTAACGCCCCGCGCCCAGGTCGGTGAAACCGAAGTTGAAGGCCAGCCGCGGGCCGGCGCTCCAGGTGATCTGCGGCAGGTAGGAGCCGGCCATCGAGGCTTGCGGCATGCCGAGCCCATAGGTCAGGCGCAGGCTGTGGCTGCTGCCGGCCTCGAGCACTCGGGCGAGTACCCGCAGGTTGGCATTGGCTCCGCCGCCGAAGTCGTGCGCAGCCACTTCGGTGAGGGCGAGCGGGGTACCGTCGAGCCAGGCGCCGGTCGGGGTCTGGCGCAGGTCGAAGATCGGGCAGCCGGCATGCACGCCGAGGCGGAACTCCAGGGTCGCATCGCCCGTGGCCTGCTGGGTCGCCGCATCGAAGCGCAGGCTGGCGTTGATCTGTGCAATATCGATGGGCACCGCCCACAGACCATCCACCAGGCGTGGCCGTGGAGCCAGGTCGAGGTTGCTGCCCGCCAGGTCGGCCAGTGCCGGCAGCAGGCCGAGCAACCCGGCCAGGCCGGCGACGCACTCACCGTCGCCCGGCATGCAGGCACCGGAATTGCGCTTGAGGATGCCCCTCCAGCCGAAGCCCCGTGCGGCCAGGACGTCCGCCGCCGCTTCGCTGATGAAGATCGTTCGGTCACTGGCCGCCGTGTGCTGCGCCTTGGTCCGCGCCAGGTCGAAGATCGGCTGCGCCGGCTTGCCGAGGTTGCCCGGAAGCTCGGTGGACAGGGTGACCAGTTCGGGCTCGATGTAGCGCGCAAGGTGCAGCTGGTCGAGCAGGGCCTGAATGTCGGCGAGGGTCGTCCCTGCCGCCTGGTTGCTGATGAGGCCGAGGCGATAGCCACGGGCCTTGAGGATTTGCAGACAGTCCAGGGTGTCGGCGTAGCGCTGGCGTACGCCGCCGCTGGTGAAGATCAGGGTATCGCCCAGGTCGAAGAAGACCGTGGCGGGGAAGGGGCCTGGCATATCGCCCTCCTGGCAATGGTTCAGGCCCGGGGTTCAGTCGTCACGGCGATAGGCGAACCGGCAACCCGAGGCATCGGTGAAGGTGAGGGTGTGGGCGTCGAGCACATAGTCGTAGGAGATCACCGCGTCATTGGCGGTCGACAGCGCGAGCTGGCCGGGGGCCTTGACCTCCCAGGTGCCGCCGTCCCACCAGGTAAAAGTGCCGGGAGGTTCGCCGTGGCCGAAGTAGAGCCCGTTGGGTTCGAAGCGCAGGTGCATGGCATAGCCGGCCGCGCAGAGTTGTTCCGTGCTGCGGTGCCACTCGCCCACCAGTCCCATGTCCAGTGCCGCCATGCTGCAATCTCCTGATTCGACTAGGGCGGCGCGATGGCCGGAGCCACCGCGCCGTCCGGTTCCTCGACTGGCTACTTGGCGCGTACCAGGGGGGCGGACTTCGCCTTGCCCTTGAGCGCCTTGGCCAGGTCCTTGGTCGCCGCACCGCCGGCATCGTCGATGAGGCGGATCAGTTTGTCGCGTTCGGCGTCGCTCATCACCGTGTCCTGCTCGATCAGTGCCGAGGCGGCCTTGGCGTCGGGCCGGCGCTTGATGAAGCGGCGCGCCAGCCGTTTCGCCGCGATGGCGGCGAAGTGCGGCTTGAGGACCGCCGAGTCGAGGGCCGCCTCCAGTGCGTCCAGGCCTTCACTGAGGTGGTCACCACCGATGGCCAGCACCAGGTGCAGGTCAGGTGTCGCCAGCACCTTGTGCGCCGCTTCGGCATGTCGGGCGTCGACCGCGGCGGTCACCATCACGGTGGCGCTGCCGGCCAGGTGGGCGACCATGCCTTCGATCTCCCAGTGCACCTCGACCCGCACCTCATGGACGCCGGGTGCGCCGAACAGCGCGCCTTCGGCACCGCGCAACAGGGTCATGGAGTCCTCGATGCGCTCGCCCGGCTGCAGCACCTTGAACGGATGGTCCTCGATGCAGTGGACGACGGTGCGGAAGGTGCGCTGGCTGCCTGCCGGGTCGATCACGCTGCCGCTGACGAAGTCGCTCTTCAGGCTCAGGGTAGCGGGCACTCGAACCGGCTGGTCGCCCTGGTTGACCAGGACCACGCCCACCCGCACCGGCGCACCCAGGGGCACTTCGCCCAGCAGCGGGCTGACTTCCACGGCCAGGCCGTAGACTTCGGCTTCCAGGTCGGTCGGGGTGATGCTCGGGGTGCTGGTGGAGGCGCTGCCGAAGGCTACCGAGCCCGGGCGCACGAAGGCGTCGGGGTAGTGGCGCAGCTGCTTGAGGTTGTCGGGGTGGAAGGACCACTGGATGTTGCTGGGGAAGGGCGTGGCCGGGGTTCCGGCGGCGGCGATGACATCGCTGGTGCACATGAACCCGTGGTCGGCGAAGTTGTGGTACAGCCCCATGGCATGGCCCAGCTCATGCACCGCGGTGCGGAAGTAGGGCGCCGCTGCCGTGCCGAAGCGCTGGTCGCTGACCGTGCCCCAGCCCGGAGCGATGATCCAGTGGGAGGAGATGCCCAGGCCTTCGCGTGGCACGTTGTTGGAGTCGGTGCCGGCGGCGTCGTACATGATCCCGCGTGGCGTGGAGTCGATGTTCTTCACCGCGAGTATGTGGTAGCGCCATTCGCTGTCGAGGTTGACCACCGCGCGCCGGGCCAGCATCGCCGCGTGCATCTCGGCATCGGACCAGGAGTTGCCGGTGGGCTCGACGACGTTGGTGTCGCTGAGGTTGACCGTGGTCTGCCAGCCCACGGCGTCCATCACGGTCGCCCAGGTATGGCCGACGCCGCTGTTGGTGGGCCGTTCGGAGCCGCTCACCGTATCGATCTCCACTGTGCAGCGGCGGAAGTAGGTGGACAGCCAGCCCATGGTCAGGCGCCCAACCACGGTGTTGGCGGCGTTCTTCACATCGCCTTCGGCGTAGTCAGCCGGCGAGGGATAGCCCGCCGGCGCCGTCATGCGCACCATCTGCGCGGTGAGGGTGGACTCCAGGGCCCAGCTGTTGGGCGCGGTGAAGCGGTAGAGCTGGAAGGTCAGGCCGAAGCTGTTGCCCAGGTAGAAGTACTCCGGCAGGGCGGTGACGCGGATGTAATAGCGATAGCGCGAGCGCGCGAGGATCGGGATGCCGGAAGCCGGGTTGGGGCCGGCGAGGAGGATCGGCTTGAGTGGCAGGTTCTGGCTGATGCTCGGCTGGCCCTGGAGGACCGGGAAGGGCGAGGGGATCGGGATGGGCAGGAAGATCACCGGCCGCTGGTAGAGGTCGCCGCTGGCGGTGCGTCCATCGCTGTGGCTTTCGACCCGCAGGGTCCCGTCGTAGGACACCAGGGGCGCGCCGCTGGGCTTGTAGTTCAGCAGCCAGCAGCCGGCGCGCACACTGCGAAATGGCGGCAGGGTTATTGTTCCCGGGAAGGGCTGGAGCAGGTTGGGATTGAGGGCGGTCGGAGCGGGTGTTGGACCGTCTTCCTGGCTGGGAAGGAGCAGGTCGGGCATGGGAGGGATTTGCGAATTTTCAGGCAAGTTGGACACGTTGAACACTCCTATTCAACAAGGGGGGCGCACCCTGCCCGTGTATCCAAAATCCGCGCGAGCTACTGCAGTGGTCTGGTACGTCGCCCTTGAACTTGTCTCCTTATTTCGGTTGGGGTCATGTACGGCGAGCAACCCATGACGCCAGAGAGTATGGGCCGGCCAAAGCGCCTGTAAAACGCCGCTCATCGCCTGCAGGCCGCGTGGTACGTGGGTTCCAGCCTGGTCGCGATGTGCCGTGGGTGGCTTAGAGCGGGGAGTTATTAGCCCCTTGTCGAGTGGCGCCAAGAGTTCCAATCCGCGCCGGCCGGGCTGGCCTAAGCTGAAATTCCGGGGCTTCTCTCCGGGGAGGTCCGGTCATGCGTCTGCTTCCACTGCTTCTGTTCTGCCTGGTGCCCCTGCTCGAGGCCCAGGAGGCTCCCATGGAGGTGGAGGGCGCGATGACGGTCAATGTGCTGCAGGCGCGCTATCTGTACGAGCGAGGGGCGATCTTCATCGATGTCCGGCCCACCCGCGAATGGGCCTGGGGCCATGTCCACGGTGCCCTTCACCTGGACCTGCTGAGCCGCTTCGGCGACCTGGCCCAGCCGCAATGGCCGCGCCAGGTGCCGCTGGTCATCTACTGCGACAGCGAGGTCTGCCCCCATGGCGCCGAGGCGGTGAGGTTGGCGGTGAGCTGGGGGTACCGCCAGGTGTTCTATTTCCGCGAGGGGTATTTCGCCTGGCAGCTGCAGGACTTCCCGCAGGGAAAAGGCCTGGCGGGCGAGCGTCTGGTGTTCACCCAGCGGGACCCGTCAGGCGCTTCATCGGCGGAGTGATGTCGCGTTGGGCGTCTGCAGCTTCCTGATCGAAACCGACCGGGCACTTGCCCTGAGGTACCAGGCAAAGGCGATGATCTCGGCGATGGTGCGGTAGAGCGCCTCGGGAATCGCGTCGCCCAGTTCCAGCCGCGCCAGCAGGCGCACCAGATCGGCATTCTCGTAGATGGGCACTTCGTACTCGCGGGCGATGGCGAGAATGGCTTCGGCCAGTTCGTCGTCGCCCTTGGCGGTCAGGTTGGGGGCGCTGACGCCGTCGTAGGAGAGGGCGATGGCCTGGCGCGGCTTCGTCTGACTCATTCCGGCTTCCTTGCAAAAGTGCAGCGCGAAGGCCAGAGAGCAGCGACGAGACAGTACGAATAGTACGGTGAGGAGCTGCGAGCGCAGCCGACAACGCTGAACGCATGCAAGGGAGTTGGAATCATGCGGTTTCATCCACCCAGCGTTGCTCGAGGGTCGTGCGTTGCCCCTGGGGCGGCTTGCCCTGGCGGCAGGCCAGTTCGCCCACATTGAGGCCGGCTGCCAGCAGGCGCTCGCGCAGATGCGGTAGTTCATGGTCGATCAGTCTGGCGGTGTCGCTGCGCTCGGCCCACAACTGGCTCGACAGGCTGCCCTGGATCAGTTGCGCCTGGACCTGCAGTGGCCCCAGGGGCTCCAGGTCGAAGGCCAGTTCGACGCGCCAGAGACTCTCCTTGCGCGCGTCCTTTTCCTGCCGGGACTCCTGCTCCTGCTGCAGCTTGATCTGCAGCGGGACCAGTTCCTGCTGATTGCGCATGGGCACTTCCAGCTGCCAGGTGGTCAGCAGGTTGCCCTCGGGTGTGACCTGGGTCTGGGCCAGGCTGGACAACTGGTGGGTCTGCAGCCGCGAGACGGCGGCGGCGGCCAGCTTGAGCAGGGTTGCCAGGTCGCCTTCGTCCTCGGCGGTCTGGGCCAGCCGCGACGGCAGGGGAAAACTCAGGGCCTGCTGGCGGGCATTGGCCTGGCCAAGGGCGCCGAGGGCATTGCGGATGAAGGCCGGCAGGGCCTGGGCCATGGCCTGGCTGGTGCCGGCTGTTGGCAGGCTGGAGGGTGTCGGCAGGGCCGGCAGCAGTTGGCCGATCAGGCGCAGCAGGTTGGCCTTGAGGTCCTGGGGCAGGGCGCCGGCCTGGCCGGCTAGCAGGCGTGACTCCAGCAGCGCGCCGCTGTTCTCCAGGGCCTGGGCCAGCAGCTTGGGGTCGCCGAGCTGGCGGATGTCGGGCAGGGCGCCGAGCAGTCGGTCCACGGCGCCGCGCAGGTTGTCCGGAAGTTTGTCCCGGCCCATGGCCTGGAGGGCACGGTGCAGGCCGTCGAGGGAGCCCTGGCGGTTCTGCTGGCCGGCCAACTGCTGGGTGAGTTCGAGCTGGTCCAGCTGCGCGGCCAGGGGCAGGAACTGCAGCATCTGGCTGCCCTGGACCTGGGCGCTGAGGAGGCTGCCGACGGCCAGTGGCCGCGGGCTCTCGATGCTCAACTGGCGGCCGGCGAGCGGCGTGTTGAGCAGATTGACCAGAACCTTGTAGACCGCCGCCTGGGCCTTGCCCTGGGCAGCCAGTTCGCTGGATACCACCTTGCCCTGGACCAGGCTGCCCACCGGCAGCAGCTCCAGGTCGAGGCTGCCGAGGGCCGCTTCAGCGACTTTGAGGACCATGGCCAGGCGGGTGTCCGAGAGCGCGGTGACGTTCAGCTGGCTGCCCGCGGCCAGCGGCCGCGGGCTGATGGCCTCCAGGGTGGCCTGGCTGCCATTGCCCAGGGTCAGCTTCAGCAGCACCTGGAAGCTCTGGGCGGTTTCCCTGAGGGCGACGACTTCGGCCTCGGCGCTCTCCCCGGCGGCCAGCAGGCCTTCCAGCGGCTGCAACAGCCGGAGCGCCAGATCGGCAGCGTTCTGCGCGGGGCGAGCGAGCGGCTGGCTGGGCGGGAGAGGGCGAGTACCGCTGATTTCGGTCATCAAGGGGTTACAACCTGTCGAAAAAGCTCGCTTCGGGGGCCAGGGTTGGCATGTATAATGCCGCCCCGTCCGGGCCGGCCACGAGTCTTGGCGCTCACCAGTATAGCGGCCGGCACCTCCCTGACTTGAATGCTTCCCGGGTATCCATGCCGTGACCAGTCCCTACCTAGAGACCGTGGCCCTCGCCTGCGAGCGGGACTGGCGCCTGCTGTTCGAACGGCTGGACCTGCAACTGGCCCGAGGCGAGATGCTCCAGGTTGCCGGCCCCAACGGCAGCGGCAAGACCAGCCTGCTGCGCCTGCTCTGCGGCCTGATGCAACCCACTGCCGGCGAAGTGCGCCTGAACGGAAAGCCGCTGGCCAGCCAGCGCGGCGAGCTGGCGCGCAACCTCTTGTGGATTGGCCACGCCGCCGGCATCAAGGGATTGCTGACCGCCGAGGAGAACCTGCGCTGGCTTTGCGCCCTGCACCAGCCAGCCGGCCGCGAGGCCATCTGGCAGGCCCTGGACGCGGTGGGCCTGCGTGGTTTCGAGGATGTACCCTGCCATACCCTGTCGGCCGGCCAGCAACGCCGCGTCGCCCTGGCACGCCTGTACCTGGACGCGCCGCCGCTGTGGATCCTCGACGAGCCCTTCACCGCCCTCGACAAGCAGGGCGTCGCCCAGCTCGAGGTGCATCTGGCGCGGCATTGCGAGCAGGGCGGCCTGGTGGTCTTCACCACCCACCACAGCATGGGCCTGGTGCCCGCCGGCTACCGCGAACTTGACCTGGGGCAGCGCCGCGCATGAGCAATGTCTTTACCCTGCTGGTCGCCCGTGAAGCTCGCCTGCTGGTACGCCGTCCGGCGGAATTGGCCAATCCCCTGGTGTTCTTCGCCATAGTGATCGCATTGTTCCCGCTGGCCGTGGGACCCGAGACCCAATTGTTGCAAAGCCTTTCTCCCGGCCTGGTCTGGGTAGCGGCCCTGCTGGCCGTGCTGCTCTCGCTGGACGGGCTTTTCCGCAGTGATTTCGAGGACGGCTCGCTCGAGCAGTGGGTCGTTTCGCCGCACCCCCTGCCGCTTCTGGTACTGGCCAAGGTGCTGGCACACTGGCTGTTTTCCGGATTGGCCCTGGTGCTGCTGGCGCCGCTGCTGGCGCTGATGCTCGGCCTGCCGGCGCGCTGCCTGCCGGTGCTGCTGCTGTCGCTGCTGCTGGGCACCCCGGTGCTCAGCCTGCTGGGTGCGGTGGGCGCCGCGCTGACCGTGGGGCTCAAGCGCGGCGGCCTGCTCCTGGCGCTGCTGATCCTGCCGCTGTACATCCCCGTGCTGATCCTCGGCAGCGGGGCGTTGCAAGCGGCCCTGCAAGGACTGCCGGCGGTCGGCCACCTGTTGTGGCTGGCCAGCCTTACCGCCCTGGCGGTGACCCTGACACCCTTTGCCATAGCCGCCGGCCTGACCATCAGCGTCGGCGAATAAAAAATAGAGTTGCCTGATGAACTGGACTTGGTTTCACAAACTCGGCTCACCGAAGTGGTTCTACGAGATCAGCGGCCGCTGGTTGCCCTGGTTCGCCTGGGGCGCGGCAATCCTGATGACCGTGGGCCTGGTCTGGGGCCTGGCCATCGCGCCGCCGGACTACCAGCAGGGCAACAGCTTCCGCATCATCTATATCCATGTGCCGGCCGCCTTGCTCGCCCAGTCCTGCTACATCATGCTGGCGGTCTGCGGCGTGGTCGGCCTGGTGTGGAAGATGAAGCTGGCCGACGTCGCCCTGCAGGCCGCCGCTCCCATCGGCGCCTGGATGACCTTCGTCGCGCTGCTCACCGGCGCCATCTGGGGCAAGCCAACCTGGGGCGCCTGGTGGGTTTGGGATGCACGCCTTACGTCGATGCTAATCCTCCTTTTCCTGTACTTCGGTGTCATTGCCCTCGGCCAGGCGATCAGCAATCGTGACAGCGCCGCCAAGGCCTGTGCAGTGCTGGCGATAGTCGGGGTGATCAACATCCCGATCATCAAGTACTCGGTGGAGTGGTGGAACACCCTGCACCAGCCGGCCACCTTCAAGATCACCGAGAAGCCGGCCATGCCGCCGGAAATGTGGCTGCCGCTGCTGATCATGGTGCTCGGCTTCTACTGCTTCTTCACCACCGTGGTATTGCTGCGCATGCGCCTCGATGTGCTCAAGCGTGAGGCACGCAGCAGCTGGGCCAAGGCCGAGATTCAGGCACAAGTGGGTAAGGTCTGATGAGTTTTTCTTCCTTCACCGAATTTCTCGCCATGGGTGACCATGGCCTTTATGTCTGGACCGCCTACGGCATCAGCCTGGTGGTACTGGCCATCAACGTCGCCATGCCGCTGATCGCGCGGCGGCGTTACCTGCACGACGAGGCGCGCCGTTTGCGCCGGGAGGAGTCGAAGTGAATCCGGTTCGCAAGAAGCGCCTGTTCATCATCATCGCCATCCTGGCGGGGGTGGGCATTGCCGTGGCGCTGGCGCTGTCTGCGCTGCAACAGAACATCAACCTGTTCTACACCCCCACCCAGATCGCCAATGGCGAGGCCCCGCAGGACACCCGCATCCGCGCCGGCGGCATGGTGGAGAAAGGCTCGGTACAGCGTTCCGGCGACTCGCTGGACGTGCAGTTCGTGGTCACCGACTTCGCCAAGAGCGTGACTATCCGCTACCACGGCATCCTCCCCGACCTGTTCCGCGAAGGGCAGGGCATCGTCGCTCTCGGCAAGCTGAATGCAGACGGCGTGCTGGTGGCCGACGAAGTGCTGGCCAAGCACGACGAGAACTACATGCCGCCGGAGGTGACCAAGGCCCTCAAGGAAAGCGGCCAGCTCCCGAAGAAAGAGGGTTGAACCGATGATTCCCGAACTCGGCCACCTGGCCCTGATTCTTGCCCTGTGCATGGCCCTGGTGCAGGCGACCCTGCCGCTGATCGGCGCCTGGCGCGGCGACCGCCAATGGATGAGCCTGGCCCAGCCGGCCGCCTGGGGGCAGTTCGCCTTCCTGGCGTTTGCCTTCGGTTGCCTGACCTACGCCTTCATGGTGGATGACTTCTCGGTGGCCTATGTCGCCAGCAACTCCAACAGCGCGCTGCCCTGGTACTACAAGTTCAGCGCCGTCTGGGGCGCCCACGAGGGTTCGCTGCTGCTCTGGGCGCTGATCCTCGGTGGCTGGACCTTCGCCGTGTCGGTGTTCTCCCGCCAGCTGCCGGAACAGATGCTGGCCCGCGTGCTGGCGGTGATGGGGATGATCAGCATCGGCTTCCTGCTGTTCCTCATCGTCACCTCCAACCCGTTCAACCGCCTGCTGCCCAACATGCCGGCCGATGGCAACGACCTCAACCCGCTGCTGCAGGACTTCGGCCTGATCGTCCACCCGCCGATGCTCTACATGGGTTACGTGGGCTTCTCGGTGGCCTTCGCCTTTGCCATCGCCGCCTTGCTCGGCGGTCGCCTGGACGCCGCCTGGGCGCGCTGGTCGCGGCCCTGGACCATCATCGCCTGGGCCTTTCTCGGCATCGGCATCGTGCTCGGCTCATGGTGGGCCTACTACGAACTGGGCTGGGGCGGCTGGTGGTTCTGGGACCCGGTGGAGAACGCCTCCTTCATGCCCTGGCTGGTGGGCACCGCGCTGATCCACTCCCTGGCGGTGACCGAGAAGCGCGGCGTGTTCAAGAGCTGGACCGTGCTGCTGGCCATCGCCGCCTTCTCCCTGAGCCTGCTGGGCACCTTCCTGGTCCGTTCCGGCGTGCTGACCTCGGTCCACGCCTTCGCCTCGGACCCGGAGCGCGGCGTGTTCATCCTCGCCTTCCTGATGCTGGTGGTGGGCGGTTCCCTGGCCCTGTTCGCGGTGCGCGCGCCCGTGGTCAAGAGCCAGGTGGGCTTCGCCCTCTGGTCCCGCGAGACCCTGCTGCTGGTGAACAACCTGGTGCTGGTGGTGGTGGCCTCGATGATCCTCCTCGGCACCCTCTATCCGCTGGTGCTGGACGCCCTGACCGGCGCCAAGCTGTCGGTGGGTCCGCCGTACTTCAACGCCCTGTTCCTGCCGCTGATGGGCATCCTCATGCTGGTGCTCGCCGTCGGCGTGCTGGTGCGCTGGAAGGACACCCCGCTCAAGTGGCTGGCGGGCATGCTCAGCCCGGTGCTGATCGGCGGCCTGGTGTTCGGCGTGCTGGCCGCCTTCATCTACGGCGACTTCCACTGGGCCGTGCTGGCCGTGGGCTTCCTCGCCGCCTGGGTGGTGCTGGCCGGAGTCCGCGACCTTGTCGACAAAACCCGCCACAAGGGCCTGCTCAAGGGCGCCGCTGGCCTGACCCGCAGTTATTGGGGCATGCAGCTGGCCCATGCCGGCATCGCCCTATGCGCCCTGGGTATTGTGCTGTCCAGCCAGTACAGCGCCGAGCGCGACCTGCGCCTGGCGCCGGGCGAGTCGGTGGAGCTGGGCGGCTACCGCTTCCTCTTCGAAGGCGCGGCGCACCATGAGGGCCCGAACTTCACCTCCGACAAGGGCAGCGTGATCGTCTTTGATGGCGACAAGCAGATTGCCGTGCTGCACCCGGAAAAGCGCCTGTATACCGTGCAACAGTCGGTGATGACCGAGGCCGGTATCGACGCCGGACTCACCCGCGACCTCTACGTCGCCCTCGGCGAGCCGCTGGACAACGGTGCCTGGGCGGTGCGCTTACACGTGAAACCCTTC
Organism: Pseudomonas sp. BN417; assembly: GCF_029871205.1. Taxonomy (GTDB): domain Bacteria; phylum Pseudomonadota; class Gammaproteobacteria; order Pseudomonadales; family Pseudomonadaceae; genus Metapseudomonas. The sequence continues at coordinate 19,621 of NZ_SSOJ01000149.1, forward strand.
GTCCGCTGGATCTGGCTGGGCGGCCTGCTGATGGGCCTCGGCGGCCTGCTGGCGGCCTTCGACCGGCGCTACCGGGTGAAAGTGAAGACCCGCGTCCGCGAGGCGTTGGGCATGGCTGGAGCGCAAGCATGAAGCGTCTGATCCTGGTCCTGCCGCTGCTGGGCTTCCTGGCCATCGCGGTGTTCCTCTACCGCGGCCTGTTCCTCGATCCGGCCGAGCTGCCCTCGGCGCTGATCGGCAAGCCGTTCCCGGCCTTCTCCCTGCCCAGCGTCACCGGCGAGCGCACCCTCACCGAGGCCGACCTCAAGGGCAAGCCGGCGCTGGTCAACGTCTGGGGCACCTGGTGCGTGTCCTGCCGCGTCGAGCATCCGGTGCTGAACAAGCTGGCGCAGATGGGCGTGACCATCTACGGCGTCAACTACAAGGACGACAACGCCGCCGCGCTGAAATGGCTGAAGGAGTTCCATAACCCCTACCAGCTGGACATTCGCGACGAGCAGGGCAGCCTCGGCCTCGACCTGGGCGTTTACGGTGCCCCGGAAACCTTCCTGATCGACAAGGACGGCATCATCCGCCACAAGTTCGTCGGCGTGATCGACGAAGTCGTCTGGCGCGAGCAGCTGGCGCCGCTGTACCAATCCCTGGAAGACGAGGCGGGCAAATGAAGCGCCTGATCGCCGCCGCCCTGCTGGGCCTGGCCCTGGCTGGCGGCGCCCGTGCCGCCATCGACACCTACGAGTTCAAGGACGAGGCCGAGCGCGAGCGCTTCCGTACCCTCACCGAAGAGCTGCGCTGCCCCAAGTGCCAGAATCAGAACATCGCCGACTCCAACGCGCCCATTGCCACCGACCTGCGCCGGGAAATCCACCGGATGCTGGAAGAGGGCAAGAGCAACCAGGACATAGTCGACTACCTGGTGGCGCGCTACGGCGACTTCGTGCGCTACAAGCCGCCGGTCAATGCCCGCACCCTGCTGCTCTGGTACGGCCCCGCCGGCCTGCTGGTGGGTGGTCTGGTGGTGCTGGGCATCATCGTCGTGCGTCGCCGCCGGGTCGAGAACAGCCCCGGCCAGGTAGTGCTTTCCGCTGATGAGCAGGCGCGCCTCGATGCGCTGCTGAGCTCCGAGAACCAGGACAAGAAAGACCCATGATCGATTTCTGGCTCGCCGCCGGCCTGCTCCTGCTGGTCGCCCTGGCCTTCCTGCTGATTCCCGTGTTGCGCGGCCGCAAGGCCCAGACCGAGGAAGACCGTACTTCTCTCAACGTCGCCCTGTACCAGGAGCGCCTGGACGAACTGGAAACCCAGCGCGCTTCCGGCACCCTGACCGCCGAGCACTACGAGGACGGCCGCGCCGAGGCCGCCCGTGAACTGCTGGCCGACACCGAAGGCGCCGACAATGGTCGTGCTTCCCGTCTGGGCAAGGCCCTGCCGTTGGCTGCTGCCGTGATCGTGCCGCTGCTGGGCTTCGGCCTCTACCTGCACTGGGGCGCCAGCGACAAGGTTGAGCTGACCCGTGAGCTGCGCGAGCAGCCCCGCAGCCTCGAGGAAATGACCTCGCGCCTGGAGCGTGTGGTGGAGGCCCAGCCGGAATCGGCCGAGGGCTGGTATTTCCTCGGCCGCACCTACATGGCCCAGGACCGCGCGGCCGATGCCGCGCGCGCCTACGAACAGGCGGTCAAGCGTGGCGGGCGTGAACCCGAGCTGCTCGGTCAGTGGGCCCAGGCGCTTTATTTCGCCAGCCAGAAACGCCTGACCCCGGAGGTCAAGGCGCTGACCGAGGAGGCCCTGAAGGCCGACCCGAATGAAATCACCAGCCTTGGCCTGCTGGGCATCGCCGGCTTCGAAGAAGGTCGTTTCCAGGACGCTATCAAATACTGGGAACGCCTGATCACCCAGCTGCCGGCGGACGACCCGTCCCGTGGCGCCCTGCAGGGCGGTATCGACAAGGCCCGCGAGAAGCTCAAGGAGAGCGGTGTGGCCGTCGAAGAGCCGGCTGCCGCTCCGGCCCCGACCGGTGCCCAGCTCAAGGTTCGCGTCGATCTGGCGGCGGCATTGAAGGACAAGGTGCAGCCTGGCGACAGCGTGTTCATTTTCGCCCGCGCCACCTCCGGCCCGCCCATGCCGCTGGCGGTCAAGCGCATGACGGTGGCCGACCTGCCGGTGGAAGTCAGCCTGAGCGACGCGGACGCGATGATGCCGCAGCTCAAGCTCTCCAACTTCCCGCAGGTGCAGCTGGTCGCCCGGATCTCCCGTAGTGGCAATGCGACTGCGGGTGAATGGATAGGAAGCAGTTCGCCGCTGTCTACCGGTACGTCGGATACCCAACGACTGACCATCGACAGCCCGGACAAGAAATGACCACCTACACCGCACTCCCGGCAGCGCCGAGCACCCGCTTCGGCCTGCCCCTGATCTGCCTCCTCCTGACCCTGGCCGGCTGCGCCGGCCAAGGCCCTTATCACGAGCCGACCGAGCCCGAGTGGGAACCCTCCCACGAGCCCTCCCGCCAGCCTCCGGCCGTGCAGACCCCGCCGCAACAGCGCCCCATGCCGCCGGCACAGCCCCAGCCGCCCAAGCAGGCGCCACGAATGAAGGCGCACCCGCGATTCGCCCCGCCGCCCGGAGGCAACTGCTATTGGGATACCGGCCTCGGCGTCTATGTGCTCGAGAATGAGCACAACATTTTCTACCGCGAGCGCGTCTACTACCGCTGGGACAATGGCTGGAGCTACTCCAACGGCCCCCATGGCCCCTGGCAACCCACCGATTCCAGCGGTGTGCCGGCCGGGCTGGGAAGGCGCTTCCAGTAGTCCGTTCCTTGCGAGCGGGCCGGTGGCCCGCTTCGCGAATGAATTGGCTATGTCTGCATTAAGTGTTGCTAGAGCGTCCTGAACCGAGTTGCTTATCGAGTGGGCTGCGAGTCCCTGTTTCGCCTCCCGGCGAGTCACTTTTCTCAAACGCCAGAAAAGTAACCAAAAGCGCTTGCCCCTGCATCCGGGTCCGGCTTCGCCGGACTTCCCTCGCTCCATCGCTGCTCCGGGGGCCCGGCGTGAGGGGCCATCCATGGCCCCACACGCCTCTCGCGGCATCCATGCCGCTCGTCCCCCTGCGCAACGATTCCACTCGGCCTCCTGACGGGGCAGAGTCCCTGCCCCACCTCTTCTGCTCAGGTTCAGGCAATGACCAGGCATCAGGATTGCTGCGCCCTGTCAGGCGCGAGTCACCCCTCTACCTCTGGGGCGAAGAGGCACGCTTTCGGAAGCAACGCTTCCGGTGCCGATGAGCGACTGAGCGCGAAGCGCTCAGGCTGGGGCGCAGGGCGGGGGCGGGGGTGAGGGATGTATCAGGCCGGTGCGCAGGCCTGAAAGACCCGTGCTAGACACTTCTGTTCGGTATTGCAACAGCTAACGCAGACATAGCCAATGAATTCGCCCCCAGCGGTGTGCCCCTTCCTCTCCGGGAGGGGGCGCCGCGACGGGAATGGTGAGGGGCGTGCGCTTTTCACATTCCTGATTTCCCGCCATTGCCCCCGGGAAACAGCTTCTGTAGTGTGCTGGCACTCAGCCATCTCGGAGGTCCTGGATGTCCCCCCGTATCGCCCTTGCCACCCTTGCCTTGCTGCTGGCCCAACCCCTTGCCGCCCAGGTTTACAAGTGGCGCGATGCCGACGGGAAGCTGCATTTCACCGATACCCCGCCGCCGCAGAGCCGGGAGGTGGAGTCCCCTGACCTCCAGGTCCATAGCATTGAAGCGGCGCGGACAAGACCGGACGAGCCGGCCGCCGGGGCGCAGGCCACAACCCAGCAGCACCAAGCCAGTCCCAGCGAGCTGCAGGAGAAGGGCAGGATGCAGTGCTCCACCGCCATCGCCCGCATGCCGTCGCTGATCAACGAGACGCAGAAGCTCGGCCGCGATGGGGTGCGCAAGCAGAAGATCACCCAGGACCAGCTCGACAAGGCCATGTACCGGATGGACGATTTCTACAAGGGCCTGAAGCGCAATGAGCGGGAGTGCCTCAGCGAGTACCTCGCCAGCGACAAGTCCCGGACCTCGGTCGATTGCCTGGCCGATACCCCCGATGTGCTGAGCTTCGGCCAGTGCATGCAGTTCGCCGACTGGGCGGAGACCTTCAGGTAGGCAGCCTCGGCGCCGCGGTCATTGCTGGTCGGGCAGGGTGGTGGCGGAAGCGGCCGTCTTGCTGCGCTTGTGCGCCAGGCCTATCAGCAACTGCATGGCCAGGTAGCCGCCGATGATCAGCAGTGGATAGGCCAGCATCAGTTCGGCGAGGCTGTACTTCCATGCCAATGGCCGTCCAACCCCCAGCAGGGCGGCGTAGAACCAGGAAACCGCCGATACCGTGCCAGTGAATACTGCCAGCGTGCGCACGCCGGATTCGAGGCCGAGCAGGGTTCCGGCGCGAACCATCGCGGGCATGACCACCCGATGCAGCAGCACGCCATTGAAGGTCAGCAGGGACACGATCAATACCTTGGCCTGCAGCTTGGGATTCTGCAGATAGGTCAGGCCCTTGACGGAAAGGTCCAGCAGGATGATGGCCGCGCCAGTGATCCAGAGCACCAGCAGGGCCAGCGAGATGGTGCGCTGCAGGGACTCGAGGTGGGCCCTTTCGCAATGGGCGGAATCGTTGCCTTGCAACAGCTGCCTGACCATGGCGAAGTCGCTGGTGAGCACCAGGCCAACCGCCACGCAGCAGGCGATCAGGTGCATGTACAGGACGCCCAGCCGCATCAGGTCGAATGTTGCTTCCTGCTTCAGCAGCGCGGTGATCAGGTGAAAGAATTCCATGCTCTGTCTCTTGTTCTATGAAATCGCTCATCCCTGGCCGGCACTGGTGCGGGCGGCCAGACTGCGACGGCAGTCGTCGAGTGGCATGGATGACCGTGCCGGGCGCGACTGCCGACGGCGGGCGATCTTATTTGTAAATAATTATTAATGTCAAAAGAAGTAATGGTGACTAGCGTCCCATTCTGTGTTTGGCCGATGGACGGCTGCTACCGGCGCCGGATGCTGAAGTCTTGCAGGGGGGGGGCAGGGATACCCTGGACTGGAGGCGGAAAGTCCTGCCCGCCGAGGCGGGCAGGGAGACGGGAGATCACTGGGCGGTATAGACCTGGTCGAAGACTCCGCCGTCGTTGAAGTGGGTCTTCTGCACGTCACGCCAGTCGCCGAAGGTCTTCTCCACGGAAAGGAATTCCACCTTGGGGAAGCGGTCGGCGAACTTGGCGAGGATGTCCGGGTTGCGCGGGCGCAGGTAGTTGTTGGCGGCGATGGTCTGGCCCTCGTCGCTCCACAGGTACTTGAGGTATGCCTCGGCGGCGGCGCGGGTGCCTTTCCGATCCACCACCTTGTCGACCACCGCCACCGGCGGTTCGGCCTCGGCGGACACGCTGGGGTAGACCACCTCGAAGCCGCCGCGGCCGAACTCGCGGGCGATCATCTCGGCCTCGTTCTCGAAGGTCACCAGCACATCGCCGATCTGGTTCTGGATAAAGGTGGTGGTGGCGGCGCGGCCGCCGGTATCCAGCACCGGTGCCTGCTTGAACAGCTTGCCGACGAAGTCCCTGGCCTTGTTCTCGTCACCGCCGTTCTTCAGCACGTAGCCCCAGGCGGAGAGATAGGTGTAGCGGCCGTTGCCGGACGTCTTGGGGTTGGGCACCACGACCTGCACGCCATCCTTGAGCAGGTCCGGCCAGTCCTTCAGGCCCTTGGGGTTACCCTTGCGCACGATGAACACGGTGGCCGAGGTGAAGGGTGCGCTGTTGTTCGGCAGACGGCTGGCCCAGTCCTGCGGTACCAGGCCGCCGTTGTCGGCCAGGGCGTTGATGTCGGTGGCCTGGTTCATGGTGATGACGTCGGCTGGCAGGCCATCGATCACCGCGCGGGCCTGCTTGCTGGAGCCGCCATGGGACATCTGCAGGGTGATGTTCTCGCCTTTTTCCGCCTGCCAGTGCTTCTGGAAGGCCGCGTTGTAATCCTTGTAGAAGTCGCGCATCACGTCGTAGGAGACATTCAGCAGGGTGGGCGCGGCCTGGGCGGCGCCGGCGAGGGCCAGGCCGGCGGCGAGGAGGGAGGCGGAGAGCAGTCGTTTCACAGGGCGTTCCTTCTGGGCAGTGTGAGCGCCTGACTATAGCCGAATGGCATATGTCCTTTTAATACTGAAAAGTCATTTGGTTATTTCAATTCAGCAGGATGGGTGGAGCGGAGCGATACCCATCGCCGCGATTGATGGGTATCGCGGGGCTCCACCCATCCTACGAGACTACCGACTGCCGCCGTGGCCCGGACGAAAGCCGGGAACGACCCTGATTGCGCCCGGGTTTCAGACCTGCCGGGGCCCCTTGGGAGGCGGAGCCTGGCGCAGTCAGAAGACGCGCCCGAGGTTCAGGTAGAGCGCCCGCTCCGACTCGTCGTTGAGGCCGAAGCTGAAGTCCAGCGGCCCCAGCGGCGTATCGAAGCTGATGAAGAGGCTGGCGGCGTTGATGTAGCCGCTGTCGAAGCTGTTGTCGTTGTTCCAGGCCCGGCCGCGTTCCAGGCTGCCGCCGAGGTAGACCGGGAAGTCCAGCGGCAGGAAGGAGCGGCGGGTCATGCGCCGGTAGTAGACCATCCGCCCCAGGCTGATGTTCTGTCCGGAGATGGAGTCCTCGCGGAAGCCCGAGAGTTGGCGCGCGCCGCCCAGCAGGAAGCTGGAGGTGACCACCTCGGCATCGTCCAGGGTGCGCCCGTAGCGGCCGCCGAGGACGAAGGTATCCGGGCCTGAACCCATGGCCTTGTCCAGGCTCAGCTGCCACTGCCGATAGCGCTCGTCCGAGCCCAGGTCGGGGTCGTACTGGCGCAGCGTCAGGCCGATGTCCTCGCCCTCGTGGGGGTAGTCCACGTTGTCCAGGGTGTCGAAGGAGTACGTCAGCTCGTAGTAGCCCTCGCTGAAGCTGAAGCTGGGCAGGTCGCGTTCGCCCACCCGCACATCGGCCTCGCCCCAGGCCTGGCCCACGCCGAAGCGGATCTCGCCATTGTTGGCGATCTGCCGGCCGAGGTTGAGTCCGTAGCCATAGCGCTCCAGGCGGTACTCGGCTACGGGGTCGTTATCGAGGATGGCCTCGACGTTCTGTGATTCGCCGAACAGGTAAGGGGCGACGAAGTAGCGCGAGCCGGCGTCCAGGGGCTGGTAGAACTCGCTGTAGAGCTCCTGGTGGTCGCCCAGCTGCAGGCGCGTCAGCCATTCGGCGCCCAGCTCGTTGATGCCGTTCTTGCGGTAGCTGGCGCCCAGGTTGAAGGCGCTGTCGCCACGCATGTCGTCGGACAGGTTCAGCCCCAGGCGCAGGTAGTCGGTGCCGGCGCGCTTGCCGCGGGCATTGATCACCAGGGCGTTGCCGTCCTTGCGCTTGACCACCCGGTAATGCACCTGCTCGAAGTAGTCCAGGCCGTAGAGGGTGCTCATGTCGCTCTGCAGACGGTCGAGGTCCAACGGCTGGCCCAGGGGCTGGCGGATGTAGCGGCGGATCACGGCGTCGCCGATCTTCGAGTCGTTCTCGATCAGGATGCTGCGGATCACCGGCGTGCGTTCGCTGGGCAGGCGCGCGCTGTCCAGGGCCTGGTCGCGGTTGGCGGCCAGCGGGCGCAGCTCGGCCAGGCGGCCTTCGAGGATGCGGGTGGCGCGGTAGCCGGCCTCGATCATGTCGCGGGCGCGGCCGAAGTCGGTGGCGCCGAAGCCCGCCAGCGGTGGCTGGATCAGCACGTCGGTGGGGTCCAGGGTGGCCAGCTGGACCTCGGAGTTGCTGCGGGTCATCAGGGTCACCGACTGGTTGAGCACGTCCACCACCGTGCCCAGATCCTTGCGCGGGCGCAGCGGTGTGCCGATGTCCACCACTATCACGCGGTCGACGCCCATCTCGCGGGCCACGTCAACCGGGATGTTGTCCACCATGCCGCCGTCCACCAGCAGCCGGCCGTTCACTTCCACCGGAGCGAACACCGCGGGTATCGACATGCTGGCGCGGATCGCCTGGGGCAGGTGGCCGCGGCGGAACACCACCTTCTCGCCGGTGGCGATATCGGTGGCCACGGCGCGAAAGGGGATGGCCAGTTGGTCGAAGTCGCGGGTATCGCTGGTGTGCACCAGCAAGCTTTCCAGCAGCAGGGCGAGGTTCTGGCCCTGGATTACGCCCAGGGGCAGACCGAGGCTGCCGTCGTCGCGGAAGCTCAGGCGCTGCTTGACCAGAAAGTCGCGGTCGTCCTGCTTGCGGCGGAAGGGTACGTCCTGTCGTGGCGGGTCGTCGGACAGGGCCTTCTGCCAATCCAGGTGGATGGCCAGCTTCTCCAGCTCGTCGACCTGGTAGCCCGCAGCAAAGAGCCCGCCGATCACCGCTCCCATGCTGGTGCCGGCGATGGCGTCGACCTTGATGCCCTGTTCTTCCAGCGCCTTGAGCACGCCGATATGTGCCAGGCCGCGGGCGGCGCCGCCGGACAGCACCAGGCCGATCCGGGGTTCGGGCTGGGCCAGGCAGAGGAGGGGGAGAAACAGCAGGCAAAGCAGAAGGCGGCGCATAACGCATCCCTGGTCAGGCGGAGGTCCGAAGCCGGCTATTATAGGGCGCCCATCCCCTCGCCGAGCCCAGCCATGTCGTCAGCCAAGCCTGAAATCGTCATCACCTACTGCACCCAGTGCCAATGGCTGCTGCGCGCCGCCTGGCTGGCCCAGGAACTGCTCAGCACCTTCAGTGATGACCTCGGCAAGGTGAGCCTGGAGCCGGGCACCGGCGGCGTGTTCCGAATTACCTGCGACGGCGTACAGATCTGGGAGCGCAAGGCCGATGGCGGTTTCCCCGAGGCCAAGGTGCTGAAACAGCGGGTGCGTGACCAGATCGACCCGGCGCGGGACCTGGGCCACAGCGACCGCCCCTGAGCCGCGTCCGACCCATCCTACGGTCTAAGGTCAGTTTGTAGGATGGGTCGGGCGGCGCTCCGCGAGCGGAGCGATACCCATGCGGATCGGCAGTGGGTATCGGAAGCTCAACCCACTCTACGGTCAGGCCTGGGCGGTCGCGGGCCTCGTCTCCGCCGCGCCCTTCCTGGCCGACCGGGCGATGGCGAAGATGATCAGCGCGCCGCCCGCCCCTTGTGGGGCGAGCGCAGGTCGGTGGGGCGTGGTCGCTGTGGTCCAGGCGACGATCGCGGCGGCGTTGGTGCCGCTTGAGTACCTTGCCTGGTCAGTTATTGAGCTGATTGACCGGTGCGTACTGGTCCGTCAGCATGCGCGCGTTGATATCCCAGTCAGGACTCGTGGCCATGATCTGGGGGAATGCCGTGACGTTCATGTCGAAGCGCTGGAGACGTCCGTACAGGGCTGCCGCGCGCTCTTCGAGCGTCGTACGATCAGGCAACGGCTGCATGGAGGCGATGATGACGCGGCTGCCGATACTGCTGTGGCGCAGGTTGTAGAACTGGCCGAAGACGGCGTTGTAGGTCACCGACTCGGCATCATACAGCTGGCTTTTGGCGAAGGTGTTGGCCGCGACCAGGCCCTTCTCGGATAGCAGCTGTTTCACTTCCTCGAGAAACTCTTTGGTCATCAGGTGCTCGGGGATGTATTCGCCATTGAACGCATCCAGTATCACCAGATCGAACTTTTCCCCGCGCAGGCCCGCGCGCTTGATGTAGACGCGGCCGTCTTCGATGGGGGCGCTGATCTTGTCCGTTTCCTTGAAATCGAAATAGTTCTTCGCAACCCGCACGACGGCCTCGTCGATTTCCGGCGCGACAATTTCCGCGTCGGGGAACAGGGTGCTATAGGCCTGGGCGAGCGAGCCGCCGCCGAGGCCGATGATCAGGATGCGCTGCGGGTTGTCCTGCACCAGCAGGCTGGAGAGCACCATCTTGCCGTACGGGAATATCAGGCGGTCGCGGTCGATGGGGTTCCGATAGCGGCAGCTCTGGTTCTGGCCGGGGGAGGCCAGGTCGCTGACGATGAAGGTCATGCAGCGGCGCTGATCGTCTTCGGTCACGATGATGTTGCGATAGAGCGAACGCTCCGAGTGGATCACGCGCGGTTTGCTCTCATTGGCGAGGGGCATGGCAGCCGGCAGGCCGAGGAGAAGCAGCGTGGAGGCGACAAGCAGGCTGAGTGATTTCTTGCTCATGATCGAGTTTCCACGATGGAGACTTTACCCGCGGCCACGGCGAGGGCGCCTGCCAGGAGGAGGACGGTGCTCATGGTGATGAGGATCTGATTCACCTCGATCCACAGCACCAGGTAGAAGGAGGTCGCGAGGGTGCCCAGGGCGCTGCCAAGGGTCGACACGAAATAGAGCGTGCCCGCTACCTGACCGCTGCGCTCGCTATCCTTCATCAGCAGGCGCACTGAATACGGCGCGATCATTCCGAGCACGGCGGTTGGCGCGAAGAACAGCAGCATTGCGGTGACCAGCGAGCCGTAGCGTGGATCCACGATCATCAGGAAAACCGCTTCCATGATGGTGTTGCTCCAGAGCACCAGCGGCAGCATGAGGAACGCGGCGCCAAGGTAGAAGCAGCCGTAGCGACCGAGATTGGGATTGCGCAGCGACTGACGGCCGCCCAGCAGGTAGCCGATCGACAGCGACAGCATGAATACCGTAATGATGCTGCCCCACACGTAGATGCTGCTGCCGAAGTAGGGGGCCAGGATACGGCCGCCCAGCAGTTCGATGCCCATGATGATGAAACCGCTGGTGAAAGCCAGGCAAAGGACGAGGAGGTTATACAGTGGGCTTTTCGTCATAAATATAATTTTGCCTAGATTGAATGGTTATAAGTGGGCGCGTAGCGCGCGCCTGCCGCCTGGCGTCTCGATCTATTTTCAGTTGTTCCAGGACCCAAGCCGGACGGCTTGGGCAAGCTGCAGGGAGGGGCGGGGTATGTGGCCCAGCCTTTCGCCTTCCCTCTAGTGGGCATCGTTCGATGATGGGGATGGCGTTCCCTGAAAAACAGATGGTCGAACCAGTCTAGTGACGAAGAATGGTTACTGTCTGTCCTCAGGTTTGTAGGAACTGTCGCGTTGATCGCGACGATTTCGTAAGCGCGAAGGGAAGGCAGAGCTTACGGGAGAGGGCGACCTGAGGTGCCTCGGGAGTTGCAGCGGGGATCTCCGCCCGACAGGTTCCACCTCAGGATATACAAGCGATTTCCATCGCGATTGTCGGAGGAGCAGTTGCGCGGCCTTTTCGCGAATGCGTTCGCTCACGCAGGGCGGTGTCGTGTCAGTCGTGCGTCGATTGACATGGCGTCTCCCACGGGGATTACGAGGTCGCCGGCGACGCCTTGGTTACCGCTGCAGTGCCCTTTCGTGCCGACAGGGCGATGGCGAAGATGATCAGCGCTCCGCCCGCCAGCATGCGCAGGCCGGGTTGCTCGTCGAACAGCCACCAGGCGAAGGCGATGCCGTAAACCGGTTCCAGGGCGAAGATCACCGCGGTGGTCCGCGCCTTCAGCACCTTGAGGCTGGCGACGAACAGGCTGTGGGCGAGGCCGGTGCAGAACACCCCGAGCAGGGCGATCCACAGCCAGTCCATGGCCTTGACCTCCGCCAGCAGCGGCCAACTGAAGGGCGCGAGGCAGAGCACTATGGTCAGGTTCTGGCAGAGCGCCGCCTTGACCGGGTCCAGGCCGCGCACGCTGGCGCGGTTGAGCAGCGACAGCAACGAGAACAGCAGGCCGGAAAGCACGGCCGAGAGCAGCCCCTGGGTGGCCGCGCTGGCCCATTCGAAGCTGGGCGTCACCAGCAGCAGGCCCAGGCTCACCAGCCCCACGATGAGGATTTCCTGGGCGCGGATGCGTTCGCGGAACAGCACGCCTTCCAGCAGCAGGGTGAAGGCCGGGAAACTGGCGAAGCCGAGGGTGGCGATGGCGACGCCGGCCACATTCACCGCATGGAAGAAGGTGATCCAGTGGGTGCCCAGCAGCAGGCCGCCGAGCCCGAGCAGGGCCATTTGGCGCAGGTCGGGGTTGCGCGCCTTGCCGCGCGTGATCAGTTGGGCGAACAGCGCCAGGGCGATCACCGCGAACAGCCCGCGGCCGAAGGTGATGATCATGGGGGCGCTGTCGGCGAGCTTGCCGAAGATGCCCGAAAGCCCGAACAGCAGGGCTCCCAGGTGGATGGCCAGCAGCGCGTTGCGCTCTTTCATGCCAGGCGGGCCCCATTGGGCAGCGGCTTGTCGAAGCTTGCCAGGACCACCTTGTTTTCATCGTCATGGATGCCGGTGACCAGCACTTCCGAACGTATCCCGGCAATGCGTTTGGGCGCGAAGTTGCAGACGCAGAGCACCTGCCGGCCCACCAGCTCTCCGGCCTCGTAATGGGCGGTGATCTGGGCGCTGGAGGTCTTCACCCCGAACTCGCCCAGGTCTACTTCCAGCACATAGGCCGGCTTGATCGCCTTGGCGTTGGGGGCGGCGGAAAGGATGGTGCCGACGCGCAATTCGACGCGCTGGAAATCGTCCCATTCGATGGTGGACATGGAGTGCTCCCTGACTGCGGTCGAACCAGTCTAGTGGCGGCTCGCCGCCTTGTCTGTCGCCAGACTCGCAGGCTTTGTCGCGTTACTCGCGGGCGTTGCGCAGGGCGCGCGGAGTGACGCCGAACTCGCGGGAGAGGGCGGCGGTGAAGGCGCTCTGCGAGCTGTAGCCGACCATTGCCGCGATCTCGCCCACCGCCAGGCGGCTTTCCAGCAACAACTGGCGGCCGAGGTGCAGGCGCCGGGAGCGCACGTAGTCCATGGGTGTCTGCCCGGCCTCGGCGAGGAAGCGCGCGTGGAAGCGCGCCACCGACAGGCCGGAGAGCCGCGCCAGGTCGGCCACTTGCAGGGGGCGGGCGGCGTGCTGGTCGATATGCGCGTCCAGCGCCGCCAGGGGCAGGGCGCTGCTTTCCGCGGTGCTGGCGCCGGGAGCGGCGAGGCTGGCCAGCAGGAGGCCGGCGGATTGCCCGGAGATCACCTCATCGGCCAGGGGGCTGGCGGCGATCCAGCTGACCAGCTGGCTCTGCGCGGGGTTCAGGGACAGCGCGCCCGGTTGCTCCAGCAGGCGCCGGCCCGAGTCGAAATGCCGGCCCAGGGTGTGGCGCAGCCAGTCCTCGTCGGGCACGTCCACCACCAGGCAGAGGCTGCCGCCGGGACTGCCGCAGGCGTGCTGCGCCTCGGGTGGCACCACTGCCAGGGTCTGCCGCTCGACCCGTGCGCCACGGCCGTCCACCTCGAACTCCAGGCAGCCGGAGAGGCCGAACACCAGTTGGGCGTGGCTGTGGCTGTGGACCAGCAGGTCGTGGTTGTACTGGCGCAGGGACAGGATCGAATTCATGGCGGCACCCTCGACGGAGGCGGCCATTCTAAACCTTGTCGCGGGCCGCGCGCTGTCACAGCCCTGCAACTTCCCGGTCATTCCCACTTCACCGCCCGGCGTTACGATCGGCGAAACCCCTCCGGAGGTCGCCCATGAGCAGCGTCGAACGCCTGGAACCCGCCAGCAAAACCAAGCCCCGCAAGCAGCGCGTGCGTACCCTGTGGATCTCCGATGTCCACCTGGGCACCCGCGACTGCCAGGCCGAGCACCTCGCGCGCTTCCTCAAGCAGTACCACGCCGACCGCATCTACCTCGTGGGCGACATCATCGACGGCTGGAAGCTGCGCGGCGGGATGTACTGGCCGCAGGCGCACACCAACGTGATCCGCCGGCTGCTGACCATGAGCAAGCGCGGCACCGAGGTGATCTACGTAACCGGCAACCACGACGAGTTCCTGCGCCTCTATTCCAGCCTGATGCTGGGCAATATCCAGCTGGTGGACGAGGCGGTGCACGAGACCGCCGACGGCCGCCGGATGCTGGTGATCCATGGCGACCAGTTCGACGTGATCACGCGCTACCACAAGTGGCTGGCCTTCCTTGGCGACTCGGCCTACGAATTCACCCTGACCCTCAACCGCTGGCTCAACCGCTGGCGCGAACGCTGGGGTTACGGCTACTGGTCGCTGTCGGCCTACCTCAAGCACAAGGTGAAGAGCGCGGTGAACTTCATCAGCGACTTCGAGGAAGCCATCGCCCACGAATGCGTCAAGCGCGGCCTGGACGGCGTGGTCTGCGGCCATATCCACCATGCGGAGATCCGCAAGGTGGGCGCGGTGGACTACCTCAACTGCGGCGATTGGGTAGAGTCCTGCACGGCGCTGATCGAGCACTGGGATGGCAGCATCGAACTCTTCCGCCTGGCCGACGCCCAGGCGCGGGAGCTGGAGGCCCGTGCCGTGGAGCTGGTCGAGCCGGCTGCATGAGGATACTGATCGTCAGTGATGCCTGGCTGCCCCAGGTGAATGGCGTGGTCACCAGCCTGCAGGCGCTGGTGACCGAACTGCAAGCGCTCGGGCACCAGGTGCTGCTGCTGTCGCCCCAGGGCTTCCGTAGCCGGCCCTGCCCGAGCTACCCCGAGATTCCCCTGGTCTGGGACCTCTGGCGGGTGGGTGCGAAGATCGAGGCCTTCCAGCCCGATTGCGTGCACCTGGCCACCGAGGGTCCCCTCGGCTGGGCAGCGCGGCGCTGGCTGGTCAAGCGTGGGCTGGCCTTTTCCAGCGCCATCCACACGCGCTTTCCGGAATACGTCCATGGTCGCTGGCCGCGGGTGCCTCTGAGCTGGGGCTATGCCTTCCTGCGCCTGTTCCACCGCCCCAGCCAGGCGGTGCTGGTGACCACCGAACGCATGCGCGAGACCTTCGCCAGCCATGGCCTGGATAGGCTCAGCCTGTGGCGCAAGGGTGTGGATACCGCGCTGTTCCGCCCGCTGGCGCTGCCACGGCCGGACCAGCCGGTGTTCCTCTATGCCGGCCGCCTGGCCACGGAAAAGAACCTCGAGGCATTCCTCGGCCTGGAGCTGCCGGGGGAGAAATGGGTGGTGGGCGATGGCCCGTTGCGTGCCGCGCTGGCGGCGCGTTATCCCGCGGCGCGCTTCTTCGGCTATCGCCAGGGCGAGGAACTGGCGCGCTTTTACGGCCAGGCCAGCGTGCTGGTGTTCCCCTCGCTGACCGACACTTACGGCCTGGTGATGCTCGAAGCCCTGGCCTGCGGCACGCCGGTGGCGGCCTTCCCCGTGGCGGGGCCGCTGGACGTGCTGGAAGCGGGCGTCACCGGTTGCCTGGACGACGACCTGCAACGGGCCTGCCTGGCGGCCCTGGAACTGGATCGGGAGCGTTGCGCCGAACGGGCAGGGCGGTTGTCCTGGCGCGCTTCGGCCCTGGAGTTCCTGGCGCGCCAGCCGATGCTGGATGGGGAGCCGTGCGTAGCGCTCTCCCCGGAGTGGGGACAATCTTGTGGGGGCGAATTCATTCGCTGAGGACTGCGCAGCAGTCCCAACCACCTTTGCGGCAGGTCTTCGACCTGCATAGCGAATGAATTCGCCCCCACAGGAATCCGGCGCGTCGCCAGGATCAGGGAATGATCTTGTCCCGCAGCTTTTCCGCCGCCTGTTGCAGGGCCTGGATGACCTTGGCCTTGTCGTAGGTCTCGATGCTGTTGGTATCCAGGTACATGGAGAAGCCCGGCAGTTCGTGTTCGACGTAGCTGGAGGCGGCGCCCAGGTCGCGGCGGAAGTCCACCACCTGGTAGATCTGCACGGGGCGGGTGAAACCCTTGACGTTTATCTGGCCCTTGTCGCGGCACATGATCACGTCCTTCACCAGCGAGTAGGTTTCGTGGGAGATGAGGATTTCCCCAGTGTCGGAGGCGTTTTCCAGGCGGCTGGCCAGGTTCACCTCGCGGCCGATGATGGTGTAGTCCATGCGCGTGTCGGCGCCGAAGTTGCCCACGGTGCAGTAGCCGGTGTTGATGCCCATGCGGATTTCCAGGGGCTTGGTGATGCCCTGGGCGCGCCACTGCTGGCGCAGGACCTTCATGTGCTTGCGCATGGCCACCGCCATGGATACGGCTGCCACGGCGTCTTTCTTGGCGCCCTGGGTGGCGGGGTCGCCGAAGAACACCATGACGCTGTCGCCGACGAACTTGTCGATGGTGCCGCCGTACTTGAGCGCGATCTTCGACATGTCGTTGAGGTAGTTGTTGAGCAGGTCGGTCAGCTGCTCGGCTTCCAGTTCCTCGGACAGCTCGGTGAAACCCTTGATGTCGGAGAAGAACACGCTGAGCTTCTTGCGCTGGGTTTCCAGGCGCACGCTCTTCTTGCCGCTGAAGATCATTTCCCAGACCTGGGGCGACAGGTATTTGGCGAGGTTGCGTGCCAGGCGCGCGGCCTTTTCCTGTTCGCGCTTGATCTCGCTGCGGGCCTGGGCCAGGCGCAGGCCCTGCTGGTGCACGAAGAAGGCGGTGATGCAGATGTAGAGGGTGGTGAAGGACACGCTGACCAGTGCCGCCAGGGCCGGGGTGCCACCCTTGAACACGGGCTGCAGGGCCAGGCCGACCGCCAGCATGCTAGTCAGCGAGCCCACCAGTACCAGCGTCATCTGGCGCAGCCCGCCGAGCAGCATGGCGCTGAAACAGAGGGTCAGGAGGATCATCAGCGCCGGCACCACGGAGAACCCCAGCAGGGCCACGGCAGCTCCGGCGTGGAAGGTGTCGAGGCCGAGCAGGATGCGTTCGGTGCGCTCCCCCGGGAACCGCAGGCTCAGGTGATGGGCCAGGTGCGGATAGAGTAGCGCGTAGGGGACGATCCAGAGGAGGTCGAAGCCGAAATGCTGGACGTAGGTGCCGGCGGCGATGGTGGCGGCAACGGCCATGTAGGCCAGCACCCGGGAGTAGTACTCGCGCAACACGGGCGTCGCGGTGGTGGGGTCGAGCATGGCGGGCTTCATGGCTGGGGTCTGTCCCTGATGCATTCTTGACGCCGGGTTGCGGCATTCGCGGAATGCTGCAACTCCTGGGCCATGACGTTGGCTGGTGCGGGATCATAACCAAGCCAGGGACCGGCTGCCAGCGACGGCGCCGGCCGGCCACTGCTCACCCCTGAGGCTGCCCTAGGGCGGCTTTGCGGTCAGAAGCGGATACGGCCGGTCAATGCGTCCCGGAGCATCACCCAGTCGCCCATGAAGCTGTAGAGCGGGTACTTGAAGGTGGCCGGCTTGTTCTTCTCGAAGGCGAAGTGGCCGACCCAGGCGAAGCCATACCCGGCCAGCGGCAGGGCCAGCAGCCAGAGCCACTGCTGGGTGAGCAGGGCATAGCCGAGGATGTACAGCACCAGCAGGCTGCCGACATAGTGGAGGCGGCGGCAGGTGTCGTTGCTGTGCTCCTGCAGGTAGTAGGGATAGAACTCGGCGAAGCTTTGGAAGCGGTGGGCGGACTCGGCAGGCATGGCGGTGACTCCAGGTTCTTGTTTTCTGAAGCAGTGTAGGGCCTGTGTCTCCATGGGCCAGTGACAATGGGCGCCACTTTAGTATCCTTGCCGGCACGCCGCCCGGTTGGCGGCCGCCTTGAATTCCAGAACAAGAAGGCGCCATGAGCGAACGCACGACATCCTCGAACTGGGCCCTGGGGATAGTCCAGGCCCTGGAAATGGGCGGAGTGGACTGCCGCAAGCTGTTTCCCGAACTCGGCCTCGACTACCAGGCCCTCAGCGATCCCGACGCCCGCTTCCCCCAGGACGGCATGACCCGTCTCTGGTTGCGTGCGGTGGAGTTGTCCGGCAACCCTGCGATCGGCCTGAACATGGCCAAGGTGGTGCGACCGGCATCCTTCCACGTGGTGGGTTATGCGCTGATGTCCAGCCGCACCCTGAAGGAGGGTTTCGCCCGGCTGGTGCGCTACCAGCGGATCATCGCCGAAGGTTCCGACCTCAGTTTCTCCGCCACTCCCGCTGGCTACGAGCTGCGCCTGTCGATCCATGGCGACCGCCTGCCGCCCGCCCGGCAGAGTGCGGAAGCTTCCATGGCGTACTGCCTGGCCTTCTGCCGCTGGATGACCGGACGGTCGATCAACCCGCTGGAGATCCGCCTGCAGGGTCCGCAACCCGCTGATCCGGAGCCTTACCGCCAGGTGTTCCAGGCGCCGCTGCGGTTCAATGCCGAGCATTGCGCGCTGCTGTTCAGTCGGGCCGACATGGAGATCCCGCTGCCTACGGCCAACGAGTCCCTGGCCCAACTGCACGACCGCTTCGCCGGTGACTACCTGGCGCGCTTTTCCGGCACCCGCGTCACCCACCAGGTGCGCCAGGTGCTCTGCCGCCTGCTACCCCAGGGCGAGCCCAAGCGCGAAGTGGTCGCCAGTTCGATGCACCTGTCCCAGCGCACCTTGCAGCGGCGTTTGCAGGAGGAGGGGATGAGCTTCCAGCAACTGCTCGACGACACCCGCCGCGAACTGGCCGAACAATACCTGGCGCAGCCGAACCTGACCCTGCTGGAGATCGCCTACCTGCTGGGCTTCGCCGATCCGAGCAACTTCTTCCGCGCGTTCCGCCGCTGGTTCGACAGCACCCCAGGGGAGTACCGCGCGCGGCTGGAATAGTCCGTAGGTTGGGCTGAGCGAAGCGAAGCCACAACCTACGGGGCGAACTCTCCCCCGCAGGTGCGTGGCATCAGTGCCGCCAGAAGTAGGGCGTCAGCAGCACCAGCACGGTGAGGATTTCCAGGCGGCCCAGCAGCATTCCCAGGGTCAGCAGCCACTTGGCGCCATCCGGCAGGCTGGAGAAGTTGCCCGCCGGGCCGATGACCTCGCCAAGGCCCGGGCCGACGCCGGAAACCGTGGCCGCCGCGCCAGTGAGCGCGGTGATCCAGTCCAGCCCCAGCAGCGACAGGCCCAGGGCGATGGCGCAGATGATGATGGTGAAGAAAAAGGAGAAGGTCAGGATCGAACGGACGATGTCATCGTCCAGGCGGTGGCCGTTGTAGACCTGCTTGATCACCGCGCGCGGGTGCACCAGTTGCTGGAGGTTGGCCTTGAGCAGGATGTAGGCCACCTGGAAGCGGAAGATCTTGATGCCGCCGGCGGTGGAGCCGGAGCAGCCGCCGACGAAGCCCAGGTAGAAGAACAGCATCAGCGAGAAGTTGCCCCAGAGGCTGTAGTCGCCGAGGGCGAAGCCCGTGGTGGAAAGGATCGAGGTGGTGTTCACCGCCACGTGGCGCAGCGCGTCGAGCCAGTGCAGCTGGGTGGTCAGCCAGTACCAGGTGCCGAGCACCAGCCAGATGACCACCAGCAGGCCGAGGAAGCCGCGCACCTGCTCATCCTTGAGCAGCGCCATGCGATGGCCGCGCAGCACCGACACATAGAGCATGAAGGGCAGGCTGCCGAGGATCATCACCACCACCGCGACCCAGTGCACCGCTGGCTGGTGCCACTTGGCCAAGGACGAATCGGAAGTGGAGAAGCCGCCCGTTGAGATCGCCGACATGGCGTGATTGACCGCATCGAACAAGCCCATGCCGGCCGCCCAGAAAGCCAGGCTGCCGAGCAGGGTGAAGCCGACGTAGATGGCGACTATGTACTTGGCCACCATGTGCGAGCGCGGCAGGACCTTCTCCGAACGGTCGGAGGATTCGGTCTGGAACAGGCGCATGCCACCGATGCGCAGCAGGGGCAGGATCGCCACCGCCATGCCGATGAAGCCGATGCCACCCAGCCAGTGCAGCAGCGAGCGCCAGATGAGAATGCCCGGCGACATGCTGTCCAGCCCGCTGAGCACGGTGGCGCCGGTGGCGGTGATGCCGGACATGCTCTCGAACCAGGCATCGGTGTAGCTGATGTGCTGGGTAAAGAGGAAGGGCAGGGCGGCGAAGATGCCGACGATTATCCAGCTCGACACCGTCAACAGGTACATGTCGCGAGGGCGCAGGTGCACCTGCTCCGGGCGCCCGGGGATGACCAGGGCCAGGCCGGCGACGAAGGTGATCAGGCTCGACCAGACGAAGGCGTTGATGTCTCCGGTGCGCTCATAGAAAACCAGGGTGAGCACGGGAATGGCCATGCTTACCGCCAGGGTGATCAGGAAGATGCCGATGAGAAAGCCGATGATGCGAAGGGTCGGCAGGGCCATGGGGTCCGTTTCTGGCTGAGGGGCGAAAGGCGCAATTCTAACCGCGCCAATCGCCCTGTAAACCCGGCGCCCGCAAGTGCTTGCAGTAGGTCGGCGTGAACGGCGCCATTGCGATACGGTCCGCACTGCTACGAGCTGTCGCCGCCGAGGTAGGCAATGCTATCGCCGCTAGCGCCGGACCGGGTCGCCGGGGGGGCGGTTTGTGCGAGACTGAGTCGCGTTATCGGCTAGAATGCCGGCTCCCTGATTTCTGGAGGTGGCCGATGGAGGCTCTCGACGCTCTGCTCAACCGCGTATCCCTGGGCCGCCTGCAGGAGCCGGCACCGGACGCCGCCCAGCGCGAGCTACTGTTCCGCGCCGCCTTGCGTGCGCCGGACCATGGCTATCTGCGCCCCTGGCGCTTCCTCACCATCGAAGGTGACGCACGCGCGAAGCTGGGCGAACTGTTCGTTTCCGCGCTGCAGGCCAAAGACCCGCAGGCGTCCGAGGCGGCCATCGCCAAGGCCCGCGCCATGCCGTTGCGGGCGCCGCTGATGGTGGTGGTGATCGCTACCCTGCAGGCCGGTCACAAGGTGCCGGAGGTGGAGCAGATGCTGTCTGCCGGATGCGCCGCCCATGGCATCCTCCTCGCCGCCCATGCCCAGGGGCTGGGCGCCATGTGGCGAACCGGCGACATGGCCTATGACCGCAACGTCGCGGCCGGGCTTGGCCTGGGCGAGCAGGAGCGCATCGTCGGCTTCCTCTACCTGGGCAGTGTCGAAGGTGAACGCCGCGCCGCGCCGGAGCTGGCTCCGGCGGACTTCGTCAAGGCCTGGGGCTGATCAGGCCAGCAGCGCCAGGGGCAGTTCCAGGGTGGCGATGAAGCCGCCTTCGGGGTGATTGCCCAGGCGCAGGCTGCCACCGTGGCGCTCCACGGCCCGGCGCGCGATGGCCAGACCCAGGCCATGGCCGGCACCGGCCTGGTTGGGCGCGCGGAAGAAGGGCTCGCCCAGTTGCGCCAGGTGCTCCTCGGCAACGCCGGGGCCGTGGTCGCGGACCGCGATCAGCAGGCGGCCTTCCTCTTCTCTGGCACTCACTTCTACCGGTTGGCCCTGCGGGTTGAAGCGCAGGGCGTTGCGCAGCAGATTGTCCAAAGCCCGCTCCAGCATGTCCGGCCAGCCTTCGAGCTGGGGTTCGCCGCTGCAGTCGATGCGGATCTCCTGGTCCGGTGCCAGCAGCCGCGCATCTTCCTTCAGCTTTTCCAGTAGCGGCCGCAGCGCGATGAGGTGGCGCGCGCCGGGTTCGGCGTCCAGGCGGGCGAGGGCGAGGATTTCGCTGATCAGGGCCTCCAGCCGGTCGCACTCCTGACCCAGGCGTGGCCAGAGGGCTTCCCTCTGGTGGGGTTCGGCTCGTTCCGCCAGCGCCAGGGCGATACGCAGGCGCGCCAGTGGCGAGCGCAGTTCGTGGGAAACGTCACGCAACAGCTGGCGCTGGCTGCCGATCAGGCCCTGCAGGCGTTGGCCCATGCGGTTGAAGTCACCGGCCAGCACGCCCAGTTCGTCGCGCCGACGTGCCAGGCGGGCCAGGCTGTCCTGCTGGTAGGCGGTCTGGCCGAGGTCATGCACCGCGCTGCGCAGGCGATTGAGGGGGCGGGTGATCGAAAGGGTCAGGGCCAGGCTGAACAGTGTCATCACCACCAGGGCGATGCCCAGGGCACTGATCGGCCAGAGCAGGCTGTCGCGGTGCCAGGCGTCCAGCTCAGGGTAGGGAATACGGTAGATCAGCAGGTAGGACTCACCGCTGGACGGGCTGGTGTATTCCTCGGTGAGGCGTCGCCAGGGCAGGCGTCGCGGGTTCTTCTGGCGTGCCTCGAAGGCGGCGGCGCGGCGCGGGAAGGTGCCCTCCACCACCAGTTGGCCGGTGTCGTTGAGGATCTGCACGTCGATTCGCGCGCGATGCCGGAAGTGCTCCAGGTAGCGCTGGGTATCGTCCACGCCCTGGTCTTCGTAGCGCTGCACCAGGCGTTCGGCCAGCCCCTGCAGCGACGGGTGGTGGCTGAGGATCCAGGCGTCCTGGTTCAGGGTGCGGCCGAGCAGGATGGAAAGGCCGGCCACCAGGGCCAGGGCGAGCCAGAGGGTGGCCAGGATTCGCCAGAAAAGTGAGCGCAAGTGGGGCTCCCGAACGACAAAGCCCACCAGGCCGGTCGGCCTGATGGGCGGGGCTTTGGTTGGCGGACAAGCCGCACGGACTTACTCGGCCTTCTTGGCTTTCTCGGCCTTCCAGGCTTCGAACTCGGCGCGTTCCGCGCGGCGTTCTTCCAGCTTCTTCTGGATCTCGTCGAAGGTCTTCTGCTGCTCCGGCTTGAGCTGGGCGCGGATGGCTTCTCGGTTCTTGGTCTCGGCAGCCTTGAGCTCGTCCTGCATGGCTTTCTTCTCGGCGGCCGGCAGCTTGTCAAGGTAGCGCTGGGTAATCTCGTGGCGGGACTTCATCTGTTCGCGCATCAGCTTGCCGATTTCATGGCGCTGCTCCTGGGTGAGGTCCAGCTCCCTGAACATGTGGCCACCGAAACCGCGCTCATGGCGCGGGCCGTCTTCCGGCATGGCCATGGCCAGGGTCGGCAGGGTAGCGGCGAGCAGCAGGGCGGTAAGGGTCTTGCGCATGGTGTTTCTCCTAGTCTCGATTCCGGCCGGTTGCCGGATGTGCCCAGTCTAGGGACGGCAAGGTCAAGGGCGGTCAGCCATGGGTAAAGGCTGGGTAAAGAAAGTCCGGAACTGTCGCGTTGCTTCTTCGTAGGTTGGTGCGGGCCGCGTAGGTCTGAGCGAAGCGAAGCCCAACGAAGCGGCGCTAGCGTCGCCCAGCCTGCCGGAACGACCAGCGGCTGGTTCAGGCGCTGTAGTAGTAGCCGCGGCTGCGCAGGGCAAGGATGCGCGGGCGCCCGTCGGCATGGGCGCCGAGCTTCTTGCGCAGATTGCTGACGTGCATGTCGAGGCTGCGGTCATAGAGGGTCAACTTGCGGCCCAGGGCGAGTTGGGCCAGCTGCTGCTTGTCCAGCGGTTCGCCGGGCTGGCGCAGCAATGCCTCCAGCAGGCGGCCTTCGGACAGGGTCAGGCTGATCTCGTGGTTGCCGATGCTGACGATGCCGCGCACCGGGCTGTAGCAGAGGTCGCCCACTTCCAGCTGGCTGGAGGGCTGTGGTGGCTGGCTGCGGCGCAGCACGGCGCGCAGGCGGGCAGTGAGTTCGCGGGGGTCGCAGGGTTTGGCCAGGTAGTCGTCGGCCCCCAGCTCCAGGCCGAGGATGCGGTCCAGCGGCTCGCCCCGGGCCGAGAGCATCAGCACCGGCAGCTCCGGGTGGTCGCTGCGCAATTGCTTGAGCAGTTCCAGGCCGCTGCCGTCCGGCAGCATGACGTCCAGCACCACGGCTGCCGGCGCGTGCTCGGCCAGGGCGGCGCGCGCCGAATGGCCGTCATGGCAGGCGCGCACGCTGAAGCCTTCCTGGCTGAGCCAGCTGATCAGGAGCTCGCAGAGTTCCTGGTCGTCATCGATTAGCAGCAGTTCACTCATGGGGCGGTTCAGTTGATCCATTGACGACGCTGGCGGCGCCCACCGCGGGCGGCCAAGCCGGTAACCAGGGACAGCAGGGCGACGCCGCCGCCGATGGCGAACCAGGTCTGCTGCTCGCTGAGCAGGCGCGGCGGTTGCGACGCCTCGGCCGCCTTGAGCTGCAGCTTGAGGCGCTGGTTCTCCTGGCGCAGCCGGCTGAGCTGGGCGCTTTCCGGCTCGCCGCTGGCGGCCTCGAGCCTGGCGCTCAGCTCGCTGCGCTGGCGTTCACTGTCGGCCAGTTGGCCCTGCAGCTGGTGGAGTTGGGCGGCCAGTTCGTTGGGGGCGACAGACGAAGCCACCGCAGGGGTGTTCTCCGCCAGGGCCGCCGGTTGCAGGGGTTCTTCAGCCAGGGCCAGGCGGCAGAGCAGCGCGGCGGTTAACAGCAGGGGCAATTGACCGGCGGGCATCGGAACTCCTTTTTCCTGGCGTGGTTAGGCTGGCGAACGTCGGCTTAGGGGTAGACCTGCTTGAACGGCTTGACCACTACCTCGGCGTAGACGCCGGCGGCGCGATAGGGATCGGCGTCGGCCCAGGCCTTGGCGGCGTCGAGGGAGTCGAACTCGGCAACGATCAGGCTGCCGGAGAAGCCCGCGCTGCCCGGATCGATGCTGTCCACCGCCGGGTGCGGGCCGGCCAGGACCAGGCGGCCTTCAGCTTTCAGCTGCTCGAGGCGCGCGAGGTGCGCGGGGCGGCTGGCGAGGCGGTTTTCCAGGGATCCGGCAACGTCGGTGGCGATGATGGCGTAGAGCATGGCAGTCCTTACTGTTGAGGCTTTTCGGATTCGCTGTCGTGGATGTGGCGGGCCAGGAAGACGCCCTGGCCGACCAGGAAGAGTACGGTCATGCCGAGGCTGCCGAAGACTTTGAAGTCCACCCAGAACTCATGGAAGGTGAAGGCTACGAACAGGTTGGCGAAGCCGCAGACCAGGAAAAACGCGATCCAGGCCAGGTTCAGGCGCACCCAGATGGCATCCGGCATGTTCAGGGCGTGGCCCATCACTCGCTGGATCAGCGGCTTGTCGCCGATGAAGTGGCTACCGGCGAAGGCCAGGGCGAAGAGCCAGTTCACCACGGGCGCCTTCCACTTGAGGAAGGTCTCGCTGTGGAAGGCCAGGGTCATGCCGCCGAACACCAGACAGGCCGCCAGGGTCAGCCACTGGCCTTTTTCCAGGCGGCGCTGGAGCAGGAAGATGGCGCCGTAGACGATCACCGAGCTGATGATAAGAACGGCAGTGGCGCTGAAAATACCGCCTAGCATATAGGTATGCCCGGCCAGCTCGACGGCGCGCGGTTCCAGTTTGTAGACGATGAAGAAGAGGATGAGTGGGATAAAGTCGATGAATTGTTTCACGGCGGCAGCCAGAAGCGGGATGTGGCGGCATAATAACAAACCATTCCCCTAGCGAAAGCAGAGCCCATGCAGATAGACCTGCATTGCCACAGTACGGCCTCCGACGGTGTCCTGGCCCCCGCAGTCCTGGTCGCCCGCGCCTTTGATCGCGGCGTGCGCCTGCTCGCGCTCACCGACCACGACACGCTGGAAGGTCTGGAAGAGGCGCGGGCAGCGGCCCAGGCGCTGGATATGCAACTGATCAACGGTATCGAGCTGTCCTGTACCTGGGGCGGCGCGACCATCCATGTCCTCGGCTATGCCTTCGCCGCCGATGCCCCGGCCCTGCTCGAGTCCATCGCCGCCTTGCACGATGGCCGTTGGGCGCGGGCCGAGGAAATCGCCCGCCGCCTGGCGGCCAAGGGCATGCCCGGCGCGCTGGAGGGCGCGCGGGCGGTGCAGCAGGAGCTGGGCGACAGCGGCAACGCACCGGCGCGGCCGCACTTCGCGGAATTCCTGGTCCGCGGCGGCTTCGTCAGCGACCGTGCCGAAGCCTTCCGCAAGTGGCTGGGGGCCGGCAAGCTGGGCGACGTCAAGCAGCACTGGCCGACCCTGGCTGACGCAGTGGGTACCCTGCGCGCCGCCGGTGCCTGGATCAGCCTGGCGCACCCCTGGCAGTACAACTTCACCGGCGCCAAGCGGCGCAAGCTGGTGACGGATTTCATCCAGGCCGGCGGTCACGCCCTGGAAGTGTCCAACGGCCTGCAGCCGGCGGAACAGGTGGGAAGCCTGTCCACCCTGGCGCGAGAATTCGGCATGCTGGTCAGTGCCGGTAGCGATTTCCACGCACCCTGCGATTGGTCGGAGCTGGGCATGTACCGACCCTTGCCGGATGACTTGCCGCCGATCTGGGGGCGCTTCCGCCATGCACACAGCCCTATTGCTGCCCTCTGAACAGGGAGATGTCGTGAGTCAATTTTTCCAGGTACACCCGGAGAATCCACAGCCGCGCCTGATCAAGCAGGCCGTGGAGATCGTCAAGGCCGGCGGGGTGATCGTCTATCCGACCGATTCGTCTTATGCGCTGGGCTGCCTGATCGGCGACAAGAGTGCCGTCGAGCGCATCCGCCGCCTGCGCAGGCTGGACGAGAAGCACAATTTCACCCTGGTCTGCCGCGACCTGTCCGAGATCGGCGTCTTCGCCAAGGTGGATACCACCGCCTTCCGCCTGATCAAGGCGCACACGCCGGGGCCCTACACCTTCATTCTCAGCGCCACCCGCGAAGTGCCGCGCATGCTGATGCACCCGAAACGGCGCACCATCGGCCTGCGGGTACCCGACCACCCCATCGCCCTGGCCCTGCTGGAGCAACTGGGCGCACCCCTGATGAGCACCAGCCTGATCCTCCCCGGTGAAGAGCTGCCCATGAGCGATCCCTACGAGATGCGGCAGATCCTCGAGCACCAGGTGGACCTGATCATCGATGGCGGCCATGGCGGCATGGCCGCGTCCACCGTGATCAACCTCGCCGACGGCGAACCCGAGGTGGTGCGCGTGGGCTGCGGAGACCCGGAACCCTTTCTCGGCGAGGGCTGAACTGGCCGGTCACAGCAGGATCGCCACCAGGATGATCAATAGCAGGATGATGATGAAGTCGGTGGTGCTGAGGTTCCCCCCCGCGGGCACCGAGTCCATCTTCTGCACTATCTGCGCGGCTTCTTCATTGGTCAGGGCCTTGACCCTGGCCCGCGCCGCGGCAGCGTCCACGCCCATGGCGCGCATTTCGTCCTGAACCTTGGACTGAGTGAGAAATGCATCGAGCTTGGCGCGATCGTTCGACTGTTGCTGGGTCGAGACCGCTTCATCGGTGCCGATCATGCCGGCTTGGGCCGTGGTTGCCGGCACCAGGCTGAGGCAGAGGAACATCAGGACGGCACTGAACATCAGGGTGACGAGTTTCATCGGAACCTCCTTGAGCTTTTAGCTCCAGACCTGACCAGGGGTGCTGCGTCGTACTTTTTTAGTCTGGCACATGGTGCTAACGTGCCCTTTTTCCGCCGACCGGCGCATTGCCGGCGAGCCCTCCCACCCCAGGCAGCAGCGCCGCGCCGGCCGCGCCGCGAGAGAAACAGATGCAGAACACGCCGCCCCCCGAGGGTCAGGACAGCCAGGCGGGCGCCCAGCAGGAACTGCCCTTCGCCCTGGTCTACGGCCAGGCGGTCACCGAGCTGCCGCAGGATCTCTATATTCCGCCGGACGCCCTGGAAGTCTTCCTCGAGGCCTTCGAAGGTCCGCTTGACCTGCTGCTCTACCTGATTCGCAAGCAGAACATCGACATCCTCGACATCCCGGTCGCCGCCATCACCCATCAGTACATGTCCTACGTGGAACTGATGAAGTCGGTGCGCCTGGAGCTGGCCGCCGAGTACCTGGTGATGGCGGCCATGCTCGCCGAGATCAAGTCGCGCATGCTGCTGCCGCGCTCCAGCGAGGTGGAAGAAGAGGAAGACGATCCGCGTGCCGAACTGATCCGTCGTCTCCAGGAGTACGAGCGCTTCAAGCAGGCCGCCGAAGGCATCGACCAACTGCCGCGGGTGGGCCGTGACGTCACGGTGCCGCGTCTGGATGCCCCGGAGGCACGGGCGCGCAAGCTGCTGCCGGACGTTGCCCTGGAGGAATTGCTGCTCTCCATGGCCGAGGTGCTGCGCCGCGCCGATATGTTCGAGAGCCACCAGATCACCCGCGAAACGCTGTCCACCCGCGAGCGCATGAGCGAAGTGCTGGAAAAGCTCAAGGGCGGCGCTTTCGTGCCCTTCGTCAGCTTGTTCACGGTGGAGGAAGGGCGCCTGGGGGTGGTGGTCACCTTCATGGCGGTGCTGGAACTGATCAAGGAACAGCTGGTGGAACTGGTGCAGAATGAGCCCTTCGCTGCCATCCATGTGCGCGCCAGAGCCGAGTAGATGAACCTCAACGACCCCAACGAACTCGCCTCGTTGCTGGAAGCCTTCCTGCTGGCCTCCGGCAAGCCTTTGTCGCTGGAGCGCCTGGCCGAACTCTTCGAGGAGGCCGAGCGCCCCGAGCTGTCGGTGATCCGCTCGGCGCTTGCCGTGCTGGCGCGAACCTGCGAAGGGCGGGCCTTCGAGCTGCGCGAGGTGGCCTCCGGCTACCGCCTGCAGGTGCGCGAACGCTTCGCCCCCTGGGTCGGTCGACTCTGGGAGGAGCGTCCGCAGCGTTATTCCCGCGCCATGCTGGAGACCCTGGCGCTGGTGGCCTATCGGCAACCTATCACCCGTGGCGAAATCGAGGATATCCGCGGCGTCGCGGTCAACAGCCAGATCGTCAAGACCCTGCTCGAGCGCGAATGGATACGGGTGGTCGGCTACCGCGACGTGCCCGGCAAGCCGGCGATGTTCGCCACTACCCGCGCCTTCCTTGATCACTTCAACCTGAAAAGCCTGGACGAGCTGCCACCGCTGGCCGCCCTGCGCGAACTGGAGCCCGAGCCGATGCTGGCCCTGGACGATGGCGAACTCCCGGTTCCCGAAGCCTTGCAGGCCCGCGCCGATGCCGAGCAGCCGACCGAGCCGCGGGAGGAAACCAGTTTCCGCAGCTTGCTGGCCGAGCTGGACATCATGGAGGAGGGTTTGAAGACCGATTTCGACGACCTGCTCCAGGATCAGTCGGAGGACGCAGAAGCCGTCGCCACCGAGGACGACGACGAGCCGCTGCCGGACGAGACCCTGCATTGACCGCCGCCACTCGGCGGCGGGGCTGACACCGCGTCATTACTCAGCTAGCTTCAGTGTCTTCGGCCACGTATGATGCGCGACCTTTTTACTGCCACACCGGGAGGTGCCCAGTGAGTGAAGTCGAATACAGCCCCGCAGGGGAAAAGCTGCAAAAGGTCCTGGCCCGCATGGGGCTGGCCTCACGCCGCGATATCGAGGCCTGGATCACCGAAGGCCGGGTCAAGGTCAACGGCGAAGCCGCCACCCTTGGCCAGCGCGTCGATAGCCACGACGCCATCAGCGTCGACGGCCGCCTGCTCAAGCGCGAAGAGGAAGCCGAAAGCGTCCGCCGCGTCCTCATCTACAACAAGCCGGAAGGCGAAGTCTGCACCCGCGACGATCCGGAAGGCCGTCCCACCGTGTTCGAGCGCCTGCCGCGGCTGAAAGCCGGCCGCTGGATCAACATCGGCCGCCTCGACATCAACACCACCGGCCTGCTGCTGTTCACCACCGACGGCGAACTGGCCAACCGCCTGATGCACCCTTCCTTCGAGATGGACCGCGAGTACGCAGTGCGCGTGCGCGGCGAAGTCACCGACGAGATGCTGGAGAACCTCAAGCGCGGCGTGATGCTGGACGACGGCCCGGCCAAGTTCACTGACATCAAGGAAGCCCCTGGCGGCGAAGGCCTGAATCACTGGTACCACTGCGTGGTGATGGAAGGCCGCAACCGCGAAGTGCGCCGTCTCTGGGAGTCCCAGGGCCTGGTGGTCAGCCGCCTGAAGCGCGTGCGCTTCGGCCCGGTGTTCATCACCTCCGACCTGACCATGGGGCGCTGGCGCGAAATGGGCCAGAGCGAAGTGGACATCCTCAGCACCGAAGTTGGCCTGAAGCCGGTGGCCCTGCCGGCCATGAAGGGCAAGTTCCGCGAGAAGCTGGATCGCCTGCAGCGCAAGTCGGCCAAGCCGGTCGGCGCGCGTGCGCCGCGTCGCGAAGA
>NZ_SSOJ01000150.1:0-6961 GCF_029871205.1 Pseudomonas sp. BN417
GGCATCCATGCCGCTCGTCCCCCTGCGCAACGCTTCCGCTCGGCCTGCTGACGGGGCGGAGTCCTCGCCCCACCTCTTCTGCATAGCTTCAGGCAATGAGCAGGCATCAGGATTGCTGCGCCCTGTCAGGCGCGAGTCACCCCTCTACCCCTGGGGCGAAGAGGCACGCTGTCGGAAGCAACGCTTCCGGTGCCGATGAGCGACTGAGCGCGAAGCGATCAGGCTGGGGCGCAGGGCGGGGGCCGGGGGTGAGGGATGTATCAGGCCGGTGCGGAGGCCTGAAAGACCCGTGCTAGAGACTTCTGTTCGGTATTGCAACAGCTAACGCAGACATAGCCAATGATTTCGCCCCTACACCTTGCGCCACACACTCGCCAACCAGGGCTGTTGCTCCCTTGGCAGCCCCGCGGGACGGTAGTAATGCTCCAGAGCTTCGAAGCCGGCGTATTCCAGCAGCGCTTTCCAGGATTCGTAGTCGTGCCAGGCGCCATAGCGGTTGCCGCTCCAGCCTTCATCATTGCCGCCGCGCGGGTTGGAGCTGAAGAGCACGCCGCCGGGCTTCAGGGCGGCACGGAGTTGGCGCAGGACGCGGGGCAGTTCCTGGCGCGGGACGTGGAACAGGCTGGCATTGGCGAAGATGCCGTCGAAGCGCTCGGCGGGGAGTTCGAGGGCGAGGAAATCCTGCTGCCAGACCTCGCAACCCGAGTCGGCCCGCGCCATGGCGACGAAGCTTTCCGCACCGTCGAGACCGATGGCGCAGTGCCCCAGGGAGGTGAGCGCGCGCAGGTCGCGTCCCGGCCCACAACCGAAATCGAGGATGGTGAAGGGCGCGTTGCCTCGGATATGCCGCAACAGGGCCTGGATGTTCTGGCTCACGTCGTGGTCGCGAGTCCCCTCGCGAAAGCCCTCGGCATTGCGGTTGTAGTCGTCCAGGGTGGTGGCGGTGATGCTGGCGAGGTCTTCGGGGCGCAAGGGCATCTTCGACTCGGACACAGGTGGGAAGAGATGGAAGATTCTACCGCCTCCGCAGCCCGGCTGGACCGCCCCGCTCCATGCCGCCGAATTCGACCGCAAGAGCCGGGATGCGGGACCGCCATTCGCCGCATACTCTCTGCCATGACCGAACAGCATGCGGATGAGCCCATGAAGCCTTCAGCCAAGATCGCCACCGAACAGGACCCGCGCTGGGCCGCGGTACAGTCGCGCAACCCGGCCGCGGACCGGCAGTTCGTCTATGCGGTGAAGACCACCGGCGTCTACTGCCGGCCGAGCAGCCCGACCCGTCTGCCGCGCCCGGAGAACGTGGAGTTCTTCGATAGCGCCGAGCAGGCCGAAGCCGCCGGCTACCGCCCCAGCCGCCGCGCCGCCGCCGATATGACCAGCGTCGCCGCACAGCATGCGGCGCTGGTTTCCGCCGCCTGCCGGCAGATCGAGTTGGCCGAGGACACCCCCGGCCTGGACGCCCTGGCCGATGCGGCGGGCATGAGCCCCTCGCACTTCCACCGGGTGTTCAAGGCCGTTACCGGGCTCACGCCAAAGGCCTACGCCCTGGCCAAGCGAGCCCGGCGCGTGCGCGACCAGCTCGGCCCGGGCGCCTCGGTGACCGAGGTGCTCTACGACGCCGGCTTCAACTCCAACAGCCGGTTCTATGCCGCCTCCACCCAGGTGCTGGGGATGAAGCCCGCCGACTACCGCGCCGGCGGCACCAATGCCGAAATCCGCTTCGCCCTCGGCGAATGTTCGCTGGGCTCCTTCCTGGTGGCACAGAGCGGCATAGGCGTCTGCGCCATCCTCCTCGGCGACGACCCGGACGCCCTCCTGCGCGACCTGCAGGACAAGTTCCCTCGCGCCCGGCTGATCGGCGGCGACAGCGACTTCGAGCAACTGGTGGCCAAGGTGATCGGCTTCATCGAAGCCCCGGCCCTGGGCCTGGACCTACCCCTGGATGTGCGCGGCACGGCCTTCCAGGAACGGGTATGGCAAGCACTGCGGGAAATACCGCCGGGCAGCACCGCCAGCTATGCGGAAATCGCCGAACGCATCGGCTCGCCTCGCGCCGTGCGCGCCGTGGCCCAGGCCTGTGCGGCCAACAGCCTGGCGGTGGCCATCCCTTGCCACCGGGTCGTCCGCAGCGACGGCAACCTGTCCGGCTACCGCTGGGGCGTGGAACGCAAGCGCCTCCTGCTGGAACGCGAGGCCGAGGGGTGAAACGCTGGCCCCTGCTGGGCGCGGACGGACTGCCCTGTTCCAGCTTGCGCCCCGGAACCCTGGGCGGGCACCGCAGGAGCCGCATCTACGGCCGGCTCGACTGCCCTGCCGCCCTGCGCGCCATTGCCCGGGGCGGTTATGTGAAAGAGCGGGTGTTCTTTCTCGATGAAACCACCGCGCAAGCGGCGGGATACCGACCCTGCGCCAAGTGCATGAGGGAAGGCTATCTGCAATGGAAGGCGCAGCAACAACGCAACCCGCCGGGGCCTCAGACCGCCTCGGCCCAGGCCTCTTCCAGGCAGGGAGCACCCAGCAGCGCATCGATGCGCGCGCAATCGTTCTCACGACGGACCTCGGCGAACAGCGCCACCGCCTCGGGATAACTGCGGGTGAGCATACCCAGCCACTGCTTGAGGCGCCCCGGTGCATAGCGCGGCGCCAACTTGCGCCGGGCCTGGCGCCAGAAGTCCTGCAATAGCGGCTGCAATTCTTCCCAAGTCATTTCCACCACCGGCCGACCCGCACGTGCCGCGGCGATTTGCCGCGCCAGGTCGGGGCGCGATACCAGGCCGCGACCGAGCATGATGTCCTCCACGCCGCTCACCTCTCGGCAGCGCCGCCAGTCGTCCAGGTTCCAGACTTCGCCGTTGGCGAACACCGGCACCTTGACCGCTTCCTGCACCCGCGCCACCCACTCCCAGTGCGCCGGCGGCTTGTAGCCCTCGGTCTTGGTCCGCGCGTGCACCACTATCTGCTCGGCACCGCCTTCGACCAGGGCCCGCGCGCAATCGAGCGCGCCGTCCGGACTGTCGAAGCCGAGGCGCATCTTCGCCGTCACCGGAATGGCCGCCGGCACGGCACGGCGTACCTCGCGGACGATGGCGTGGAGCAGTTCGGGCTCCTTGAGCAGCACCGCACCACCACGGGATTTGTTCACTGTCTTGGCCGGGCAGCCGAAATTGAGGTCGATCACCGGCGCGCCCAGCTCGCAGGCGAACGCCGCGTTCTCCGCCAGGCAGACCGGGTCGGAGCCCAGCAGTTGCACACGCATGGGCGTGCCGACGCGGGTGCGCGCGCCCTGCGCCAGCTCGGGGGCCAGTTTCTCGAAGGTGCTGGCCGCCAGCAGGCGGTCGCAGACCCGGATGAATTCGGTCACGCACCAGTCGATGCCACCGACACGGGTCAGCACATCGCGGAGGATCTCGTCGACCAGTCCCTCCATGGGGGCCAGGGCGATTTGCATGGATGACAGGCTCACAGGAAAAAGGCGCGTAGTTTACGCAGCAAGACGGACGGCGAGTATCCCGGGGAGCATCCGGCTGGACTGATGGTCGAATTTTCACCCATTCGACGCAGGAGAACTGCCAGGATGAATTCGCTCGTCCCCGTCCTTGCCGCCCTTATGCTGGCGACCACCGCGGTATTCGCCGCCAGCGAGGCGATCCTTTCGCCCCCGTTGCAGCCGGCGCCGGACGCCCTTGGCGAACTGCTGGTCAGCCGCGACGAGAATGCAGCGAACGCCTGCGACATCGAACTCTATGTACAGAACGAGCTGGTGGCGCAGATAGCGCCGGGCCAGTCGGTGAGCGTCCCGGTGCCCGCCGGGGAAATCGCCGTGCGGGTGGCCCAGAACGGCTCCGGCTATTGCAGCGACAAGGCCACCGGCAGCCCGCAGTCGGCGATCATCCAGCCCGGCGAAGTCCGCCACTTGCGCATCGTGCAGAACCAGCACGAGGTATTCCTCGCGCCGGCGGCGGATTGACCCTCAGAGCTCCATCGGGAATGGCAGCTGCAGCGCGCGACCATAACCCTCGACGAACTCCTCCGGCATGCGCTTGGGCTTGCCGCTGGAGAGTTCGATGCAGACGAAAGTTGTCCTGGCCCGCAACAGAGTGGAGCAGTCCTCCGGACGCACCAGCTGGAAGCGCCGATCCATCTTCAGCCGATGGTCCGACTCCACGATCCAGGTGGCCATCTGCAGTTCCTGGTCCTCGTAGGCGGCGGCCAGGTAGTCGATCTCGTGACGCAGGACCGCCATCGCGCGATCCAGCCGCCGGTACTCGGCCAGGTCCAGGCCCAGGTTCTGGGAATGGCGCCAGGCGCAGCGCTCCAGCCAGCTGACGTAGACCGCATTGTTGGCATGGCCGAGGCCGTCGATGTCGTCGGCAGCGACCTTGATATCGATGACGAAGGGATTGGGCATGTCCCAGTTCATGGGTGGAGCTCCAGGCTGGAGGCCAGTTCGCGGGCTTCGCTGGCGAGTTGGGTGATCTGATCCCAGGCGCGGGCGCGGATCAGGTTCGACGGGGCGATCCAGGTGCCGCCGACGCAGGCCACATTGGGCAACCCCAGGAAGGTCAGCAGGTTGTCCGGGGTTATGCCGCCCGTGGGGCAGAAGCGGATGCCGGTGAAGGGCCCCTTGAAGCTTTTCAGCATTTTCACGCTGGCATTGCCATTGGCCGGGAACAGTTTCAACGAGCGGTAGCCGTACTCCAGCGCCAGCAGGACTTCGGAGGGCGTCATCACGCCGGGCAGATAAGGCAGGCCGGAATCCTCGGCGGCCGCGGCGAGGCGCTCGGTGCAGCCGGGGCTGACGGCGAAATGCGCCCCGGCGTCGCGCGCCTCCAGGAATTGTTCGGTGTGGATCAGGGTGCCCGCCCCCACCAGCAGGTCGGGGAATTCCTTGCGGATCGCCGCCAGCGCTTCCAGTGCCCGCGGTGTACGCAGGGTCACCTCCAGCACTTCGACGCCGCCGGCACGCAGCGCCCCCGCAAGGTCCAGGGCCAGCGCGGTATCCTCGATCACCAGCACGGGCAGAACCGGTCGCGCCCGCTGCAGCACCACATCCATCGTCAGGCTCATGTCAGTTCTCCCATTGCAAAGTCCCCAGGCCCATGTCGACGGCGACCATGCCGGGCCGGTGAACCTTGGAAGTAGAGCACTGACGGCGGGTCACCTGCCAGTCCCGCGCACGGGTTCTAACACTGCGCGGCGGCCACACCCCTCGCCTCGGTTTCGCGAAGCTCCTCCAGCAGCCCAAGCACCGCACCGATCAGTCGCGGATCGGCCAGCAGGCGCTGGTGGCCGCCCCGCTCCAGACGCAGCAGCTGGCTGTCGAACCAGGCGTCGTGGATGACCCGGGCATCGTTCGCCGGCACCACGGGGTCATCCTCGGCGTGCACCACCAGACCGGGAATATCCAGTTGGTAGCGCTTCACGTCGAGGTGCGCCGCCGGCATCCCCGCATGGGTTTCCACCTGGCTGACGAAGTGCGCCCGCGCCTTGGGCGGCAGGCCCATGTAGCTGGCGAAGCTGCGTAGCGGCCCGAGGATGCGGCTGGGGGCGGAAATGCTCACCAGCGCCCTGGCACGCAGGCCCATCTGGCTGGCCAGCAGCGCGCTGGCGCCACCCATGGAGTGGCCGATCACCGCGTGCAGCTGCGGCAACTCGCCGGCGGCCTCCAGCAAGGCTCGGGCGAAGAGCACCACACTGGCTTCACGCCCTGGCGAACGACCGTGGGCGGGGGCATCCAGCGCTACCACGCCGTAGCCGGCACCGACCAGGGCCTCGATCAGGCTGGCGAACTGGGTCGGCCGCCCTTCCCAGCCGTGCATCAGCAGCACCGTGGGGCCGCTGCCCCAGCGCAGGGCGGACAGGCCGAAGCGCAGGGTAATGCGCTCAGCGCTACCGAGCAGCGGCATCTCCCAGTCCCGCGGCGGCAGGTTGCGCGGCGTCATGAACTGACGGCGCATGCGGCGGGCGACGGTCTTCGGCGCCAGGCGGCCCAGGGTGGCGTGGAATCCGCGGATCAGACTCAGGTTGTTCATCGTTCGGCTCCTCAGATCACCGCCGACTTGGCGGCGCGCAGTACTCGGTCGGACAGGTCGCCGGGGCCCAACGCCCGCGCCAGGGCCAGTCCACCCACCATCAGGGCGAGGTCGGCGAGCGACTTGTCGGCCTCCTCGGGGGTTTCACACATCTCGGCGCTCATCAGTTCCAGGTGCTCCGCCAGGAGGGTCCGATAGGCTTCCGGCAATTGCGGCAGCGCCCCGAGGGAGCTCGGCAGCGGGCAGCCGGAACGGGTGGAGTCGCGGTGCTTGCGCGACAGGTAGAAGCCGGCGGCCAGGGCGCGGCGCTCCACGCCGGGCAAGGTCCGGTCGACCTGGGCCATCAGCTCCCGGCGCTTGCGCAGCAATTGCTCGAAGACTTCCAGCATCAGCGCGTCCTTGCTGGTGAAGTGGGCATAAAAGCCGCCCACCGTGAGTCCGGCGGCGCCCATCACATCGGCCACCCCCGGCTCCTGCGGGCCGCTTTGCAGCATGGCCGAGGCGGCGGCCTGAAGAATGCGTTGGCGGGTCTGGGCTTTCTTGTCGCTCATGACGGCCTCCAGTTGAATTACAGCCATAATATTATTTGCATAATACAAATTGGCAAGGCGTTCCTTGCACCGTTCGTCGGCACGGGTCAGAGGGTTTTGGGAGGCCAGAAAAACAAAAGGGCCATCCCAAACTGGAATGACCCTTGAAAAGCCCGCAGAGCGGGAAATCGGAAAGTGGCGTCCCCTAGGGGACTCGAACCCCTGTTACCGCCGTGAAAGGGCGGTGTCCTAGGCCACTAGACGAAGGGGACAGAACCTTCGAACAGCAGGGCCAGCAACTGGGCTGGCCCTGAGTGATGCGCAAGGCATCGATTTGGTGGAGCTAGACGGGATCGAACCGTCGACCTCTTGCATGCCATGCAAGCGCTCTCCCAG
>NZ_SSOJ01000150.1:7011-14001 GCF_029871205.1 Pseudomonas sp. BN417
CCTGTCAGGCGCGAGTCACCCCTCTACCCCTGGGGCGAAGAGGCACGCTGTCGGAAGCAACGCTTCCGGTGCCGATGAGCGACTGAGCGCGAAGCGATCAGGCTGGGGCGCAGGGCGGGGGTCGGGGCGGGCCGCGTTCGGATGAGGGATGTATCAGGCCGGCGCGGAGGCCTGAAAGACCCGTGCTAGACACTTCTTTTCGGTATTGCAACAGCTAACGCAGACATAGCCAAAATAAATCTGTCCCTTTTCCGTCCCCTTTTCCGTCCCGTGAGCGGCGAAACCGGCCAGAAATGGACATTCGCACTGCACCTTCCAGCTGATGCTCGTATCCCAGGCCTGGGAGCGGTCGCTGTATGGAGCATTTCCTGTCGATCTGCACCTGTCACTCACCTTGCCCCTGCCCTAGCATCGACCACTCCGTATGGGTCCATGCGATGAAAGAGATGCTCGGTGAAATCGACTTTTCAGGTTTGAAGGCACGTCGGCTGGAGCTGAATGACCTTCAGATGATTTGTGTACATCGCGAAACCATGTTCCTCGAGGCGGGAGGCGTTCCATCGGAGTTGCGGGTGATGACCGAGCACTTCCGGCCTTGGTTGCATCGGCGTCTGGTCGATGGTCGTTACTACGGGTTTGCACTGGTGGACGATGGACAACCTGTGGCGGCGATAGGCCTCATGACTATCGACTGGCCTCCTCATCCGGCCCATCCGAACCTGGACCAGCGCGGCTATGTACTGAATGTTTTCGTCGAACCTGCCTATCGGCGCCGGGGCCTGGCTTCGGCCCTGATGAAGTTGGCGGAAGCCGAGTTTGCGCAGCGCGGATTGAGCTTTGCCGTGCTGCACGCGACTCAGGCCGGCCAGCCGGTGTATGAAGCGTTGGGCTGGGCAGCCACCACTGAAATGGCCAAGGCAATCGGCTAGCTTGCAGGGCCACCTCATGTTCCCGGCCCCCCTTTCCACCCATTGCTCAAGCTGTGCATCGAGTAGAAATCTGCCCGCCTCGAATGACGGCTTCGGTCGAAAGCGGCCACTTTGCCAAGCGACGATACAAGGCTGCTTGTCGATCATCACGGCGCGCAGTTGATGGCCTGGCAGTGGAAGGCAGGCCGCCCCATTCCTCAGGACGACTGCCGCTCCTGCTCCTTCGCCACCTCCGGCGGCACCACCACCTGCGACGGCTGCGCGATCCAGTCGGAGATCAGGCTGTAGGCCACCGCCAGCAGGGTCGGGCCGAGAAACAGGCCCATGAAGCCGAATGCGAGGATGCCACCGAAGACGCCGAGCAGCACCACCACCAGCGGCAGGTTGCCGCCGCGGCTGATGAGGTAGGGCTTCAGCACGTTGTCCACGCCGCTGATGATGAACATGCCCCAGATGCCGAGGAACACGGCGTAGCCGTAGTCGCCATGCCAGGCCAGCCAGGCGGTGGCCGGCACCCAGACCAGCGGTGGGCCCATGGGGATCAGGCTGAGGGCGAAGGTGACGATGCCCAGCACCAGGGCGCCCGGCACCCCGGCGATCCAGAAGCCGATCAGCGCCAGCACGGCCTGGGCCGCGGCGGTGCCGATCACGCCGTTGACCACCCGCTGCACGGTACCGGCCACCAGCTCCAGGTAGTGCTCGGCGCGGTCGCCGATCAGCCGTTCCAGGGCACGCTCGGCGAACAGCGCCATGCGCGGCCCGTCACGGTAGAAGAAGAACACCAGCACCAGGCTCAGCACCAGCTCCACCATGCCGCCGCCGACCTGCGCGCTGCGCGCCAGTACCCAGTTGCCGGCCTGGCCCATGTAGGGCCGGAGGCTGGCGAAGAAGGCCGCGCCCTGGGCGTCGATGGAATGCCAGGCGCGGACCAGGCGCTCACCCACCAGGGGAATCTGCTGCAGCCAGTCCGGCGGCGGCGGCAGGCCTTCCACTTGCACGTTCTTCACCAGTTCGGTGGCATCGCGCACATGCTCGGCCAGGTTGCCCACCAGCCAGATCAGCGGCAACGCCACCAGCACCACCCAGCCGGCCGTGAGAAGGCCGGCGGCGGCGGATTCGCGGCCCTTGAGCAGGTTGCTCAGAAGGCGCATCAGCGGCCAGCTGGCAAACGCCAGCACGGCGGCCCAGAACAACGCCGACCAGAAGGGCGCGAGCACCCACAGGCAGGCGCCGAGCAAGGCCAGCAGGAGGATCTGCACCAGTAGTCGGTCGTTGTTGAACATCCCTGGATCACTCCGGCGGACAAATGGAAAGGCCATGCCGGCCGCCGCGCAACGCGCGACCGGCAGACACAAGCATAGAGACTGCAGCTGACTGTTTCTCAGCGCAGAAGGTTCAGGTGCAGGCCGGGCTCGCCCCCCTCCTCCAGCTCCAGCCGCGAAGCGCGCACGCCCTGCCCCACCAGCGCCTCGCGCCAGGCCTCCGCACCGGGGCCTTTGATGCTGACGCGCAGGGTGCTGTCCAGGTTCAGGCAGCGCGCCAGCAGGGTCGCCCAGCTGGCCGGCGGCTGGGCCGGCAGACGCGCCAGGTGCAGCTCGCCGCTGCTCTTGAGTTCGCGCATCAGGGTGTCGGGGGTCGGTAGCAACTCGCCGAGGGGCGCATTGGCGTCCAGCTGTTCGGCATGCAGGTAGGCGCGGCGGTTGCCGCGGGTGACGCTGTAGAGCGCCAGCAGGCTGTCCGGTTGCGGCTCGGCCAGGCGCAGCAGCATGTAGGCCTGCTGCTCATCCGGACCGAACAGCTTGGAATTGCCGAAGATGGCATTGGCCCAGAGGCTGCTCGAACCGCAGTCGCGACCCTGGCACCAGTAGAGCAGCTCGGCGCCGCCTGCCAGCAGGTCCTTGCGGGCGCGGTCGAAGGCGTCGCCCGAACTGTGGCCGGACGGCAGGCGGTACGTCACCGAGGTCTGCCGGCCTTCGGCTTCCACCTGGCGCTCCATGCGCAAACGGTTGCTGATGCGGCGGATCGAGCTCTGCGGGTAGACCCGCTCCTGATCGGGGGACTCGCTGAAATCGGTGATCTCGGCATGGGGGATGCGCGGCAAAGCCGCAAGGTCGTGGCTGTCGGGCAAGTCGGCGGCCTGCGCGGATGCGGCCAGCAACAGACCGGCAAGGAGGGTGAGGTGCATGCGCATCCTTATCGAATCCTCATGGATTGAGGAGTCTGGCCCAGCTTGCCGGCTTTTTCCTGCCAGCCGCCGCGGGCCAGGCTGCGCTGCGCAGTCCTGTCGAGGTCGATCATCCTGCTTCTCCTTGACCAAAAGCCGCCAGCCTCCGCACAAGGCCGGCGCAAGTCAAGGAAGGGCGAAGAAGGGATTGAAACAGTCTGCTACGGCCTGGGCGCCGGCTTCGTCATCCAGGTGCAGGTGGTGTTTGCCGGGCAGGCGGCGAAGCTGGACCGGCAGTTCCTCCACCAGGCCGGCGAACCTGGGCTCGGTATGCAGCAGCCCCTCCTCCGCCAGCACCAGCATGGCCGGGCATTTCAGCGCCTGGGCGAAGGCCAGGGCGTGGGCACGGGTCAGGCGCAGGGGTGACGGCAGGGTCAGGCGGCTGTCGGTGCGCCAGGTGTAGCCGCCGGGCACCGGCATCAGGCCGCGCTGGGCGAGCAGCTCGGCGGCCTTGCGACTGACCGCACCAACACCCTTCATGCGTGCCTCCACGGCGCGGTCGATGGCCTCGTAGACAGGCTTGCGCTTGCCCGGCAGCGCCAATTGCGCGCGCAAGGCTTCACCGAGCTTGGCCGGCGCCTGCTCGGCTTCGCCGGTGTAGGGCATCAGGCCGTCGATCAGCGCAAGGCGCTCGACCCGCTCCGGCATGGCCGCGGCGAGCATCACCGAGACGATGGCGCCCATGGAGTGGCCGAGCAGCGAGAAGCGCTCCCAGCCCAGTTGTTCGGCCACCTGCAGGACGTCCGCCACGTAGTCCCAGAGCAGGTAGCTGGCACCGATGGCGCGGTGGGCGGAATGGCCGTGGCCGGCGAAGTCCAGCGCGACGATGCGCAATCCGGGCAGGCGCGGGGCCAGGCGAGCGAAGCTGTTGGCGTTGTCGAGCCAGCCATGCAGGGCGATCACGCGCTGGCCGTCTTCCGGGCCATACAGGTGCGCGGCCAGTTCGATATGGGGCAGGTTGAGGCGGATTTCTTCGACCTGGGCAGTCATGCGCTGGCCTCCTGACGGCGGCCGTCCCAACGGCCGAGTACGGATCTGATCAGATCCGCGGTCTCCTGCGGGCGCTCCAGGGGGAACATGTGCCCACCAGGCAGCGACAGGTATTCCCCACGTGGCACCCGCCTCAGCAGCCGCGCATGGTGCGGCAGCACTACCCGGCTGTGGCGACCGCGCACCAGGGCCAGCGGCACCTCGAGCTGCTGCGGGCGCCCCGGGATGCGGTGCGGTACGTTGCGGTAGATGCTGATCTCGGTGGCGGCGTCGAACTTCAGCCGCAGGCTCTCGCCCTGGCGGGCCAGGCCATGCTGCACGTAGGCATCCAGGCATTCCGGGTCGAAGCGGCGGAACAGCGCCTTGCCGGCGAAGTAGTCGCGCGCCTCTTTCGAGTCGCCGAACTCCTCGCGCCGGCCCAGGGTGCGCCCGGCCGGGGTGATGCGGTCGATGAAGCCGAAGCGCTTGGCGGCGCGGATGACGATGCGGTCGGCCAGGGTCAGCACCGGCGAATCCAGCATCACCACGCCGCGATAGAGGTCCGGCCGGCGCAGGGCGGCGTGGTAGTGCAGCACGCCGCCGAGGGAGTGGCCCAGGCCCCAGACCGGCTCGCCGCGCTGGTCCAGGTCATGGATGAGTTCGTCCACCAGGTTTTCCCAGTTGTCGTTGACCGGGAAGCGCGGGTCATGGCCGTGCTGCTCGAGGTGCTCGACGCGGAAATCCGGTGCCAGGGCGGCGAACAGCTTGCCGTAGGTGGCCGAAGGAAAGCCGTTGGCGTGGGCGAAGAAGATGGTGTGCATGGCGTCCGGCTCGTCGGGGAATGCCGGGATTTTCCGGCAGCCCCGCGAGCAGGGCAATGACTGTAACCGCCAGTGATGATGGCGCTATTGCCAAAAACCAGGTGCCAGCAGCCGCCCGACCAGCCCCAGGGCCACCAACAGGAACACCAGGCCACAGACGAGGTCGATGGCCGGCGCGATACGCAGCAGCCGCTGCTGGGCGCTGTCACGGGTGAGCACCAGGCCGAGCAGGCTGAACCAGGTCAGGC
This sequence comes from Pseudomonas sp. BN417, assembly GCF_029871205.1. Classification (GTDB taxonomy): domain Bacteria; phylum Pseudomonadota; class Gammaproteobacteria; order Pseudomonadales; family Pseudomonadaceae; genus Metapseudomonas. The sequence continues at coordinate 12,203 of NZ_SSOJ01000150.1, forward strand.
CCATGCCGAAGAGGATGGCGGCGGCACCGAGCTTGCCGGCGACGGACATGTCCGCCGGGACCAGTCCCGACAGCAACGCGAGGAAGAACACCAGCGCCTTGGGGTTGAACAGGTTGGTGGCCAGGCCGCGCAACCAGGGGCCCAGGACCGAGGACGGCAGCGCGATGCCCAGGTGTCCGTTCACGCCCTCCCCGCGCCGGAACCAGGCTCGCACCGCGCCGACGCCGAGCCAGCCGAGGTAACTCGCACCAAGCAGTTGCAACAGGTCGAACAGCAGCGGCGAGCGGCTCAGCAACAGCGCTACGCCGGTCAGCACCAGGGTGCCGTGGACAAGGATGCCGCAGGCCAGGCCCAGGGCGCTGAGCAGGCCGGCGCGGCGGCCCTGGTGCACCGCGGTGCGGACCACCAGCGCGACATCGGGGCCGGGGCTGACCAGGGCGGCGGCGAACACGGCCGCCAGCGACAGCAAGACGGAAGTCTCCTGCATGGAAGGTTCTCCAGGATCGTGGGATTCGGTGTAAGAGGCGGATCAGCGGCTTCGCAGTCGGGCCGGTGGCACGCCGTAGGTGCGGCGGAACAGCCGCGAGAAGTGCGCCTGGTCGTAGAAGCCCAGGTCCAGGGCCACTTCGCTCAGGCTCTCGCCTCGCAGTACCCGTGGCAGGGACCGCTCCAGGCGCAGCTGGGTGAGCCACTGGTGGGGTGGCAACCCGCACTGGCGGTTGAAGCGCCGCAGTGCCTGCCAGGGGCTGAGGTCGCAGAAGGCGGCCAGTTCCTCCAGTGAGGGCGGCGAATCGAGTCGCGATTCCAGCCATTCCCGCAGGCGCTTCCAGGCTCGCCCATCGAAGCCCTGCCCGGGCTCGTGCACCCGCAGGCTGGAGCCCTGTTCCAGCAAGTTGGCCAGGGTCGGCCAGAGCTGGCTCTCCTGCTCCAGCCGCGATCCCAGGGCCAGCGCAGCGTGCAATCCCTGCAACTGGCCACGCAGGGTGGCGTCGCGGAGGATGCTGGTAGTCAGGCGCGGCGCGCCCTGGCGGCCATCGCTGAGGCTGCGGCTGGCCTCGTCCAGCCATGTGGGGTCGAAGGCCAGTACGCGGATCTGGTAACCCTGTCCGTCGATACCGGCACCGTCGTGAATCTGTTCGGGCGCCATCAGCAACACGTCCCCGGTATCCGCCTGATGGCTTTCACCCTGGTGCTGGTAGCGCTGCCGGCCACGCACCAGCAGCCCCAGGTGGTACTCCAGGTGGAAGTGCCGGGGAAAGCTGAAGTGCTGGTACTCGGCATCGATCAGGCGAACGCCGGGCAGGCAACTGGGGATGTGATTGGTCTGGTCCATGGGCGCCACTTTACTCCGTGGCGCCATGGGCTTCTTGGACAAAATTGCGGGGGCGGGAACGCGACGAAGCACATGTAGGTTGGGCAGAGCGACGCGAAGCCCAACGAGGCTTGGCCGAAGGGAGAATGTTGGGCTTCGCTGCGCTCTGCCCAACCTACGAAGGCGCGCTTGGACGAAATTGCGGGGGCGGGAACGGCGACGAAGCCCATGTAGGTTGGGCAGAGCTATGCGAAGCCCAACGAGGCTTGGCCGAAGGGAGAATGTTGGGCTTCGCTGCGCTCAGCCCAACCTACGAAGGCGCGCTTGGGCGAAGTTGAGGGCGGTGGGAACGCGACGAAGCCCATGTAGGTTGTGTAGTGGTCAACCCATCCCGGACAGTGGGTTGAGTTTTTCTTCGGCCACGGCAGGCGGTAGCCCGTCGTTGTACTGATGCGGCCTGATCCAGTTGTAGCGGTGCATCAGGTAA
>NZ_SSOJ01000151.1:0-127236 GCF_029871205.1 Pseudomonas sp. BN417
TTTCCACCCTTGTATCTCGACTATCGCTCTGTGATGGGGCGATAGTTCCCGACTGATCATCGGGGGAGGGTCAGGAAGCCGTTTCCACCCTAAGGCCTCGAGCCAGCAACGTAGATAGTGCTCCTGCCCTCCACACTCACTCGAATAGCTCGAACGGTATCCAGAGCCCACCTCAGGTGAGAGCTCGCATTCACAAGGTCGTGCCGAGTGCAGTGATGATCCTTCTGGAGAGATTGAGGAGTTCGCATGTCCGGCATCGTTGGCATTGACATTGCCAAGCACAGTTTCGATATCGCCACCCAGCAGGCCAACGGCAAGTACCGCACCAAAGCCAAGCTGGCCAATAGCGCGGCGGGTTTTCAGGTACTGCAGGAGTGGCTGCTCAAATACAGCGAACCAGGGGCCTGGATCGTGATGGAGGCCACGGGGACCTACCACGAGGCGCTGGCCGAATACTTCCATGGCTTGGGCTACCGGGTTTGCGTGACCAATCCGGCGCAGATTGCCCTCTATGCCCGCAGCCAACTGCAACGGGTGAAGACGGACCAGGTCGATGCCAAGCTGATTGCCGACTATGGCGCCCGGCACGTGGACGAGTTGCGTGCCTGGCGGCCCGAACCGCCGGCCATCCGCCGCCTGCGGGCCCTGGTACGGCGCCTGCAGGACCTCCAGGAGATTGCCCAGATGGAGCGCAATCGCTTGGACGTCGCCGATGTCAGTGTGCAGGACTCGATTCGTTCGGTGCTGCAACACATCGAACAGCAGATCGCCGAAACCTTGAAGGCGATTCAGGCGCACATTGACGACGATCCCGATTTACGGGGTAAGCGCGACTTGCTGACCAGTATCGACGGCGTCGCGGACAAGACTGCGGCCCTGCTTCTGGCCGAGCTGGGAGACCCGCTGCAATTCAAGAATGCCCGGGCCATCACGGCGTTTGCCGGGCTGAATCCGCAGCTGCGGGAGTCCGGCACCCAAAAGGCCTACGCCTGCATTTCCCGGATGGGCTCCAGCCGACTCCGCGCGGGTCTCTACATGCCGGCCATCGTTGCGCTGACCCACAACCCGGCGATCAAAGCGCTGGGACAACGCCTGCGAAGTCGAGGCAAGGCCGGGAAGCAGATCGTCTGCGCCGCGATGCGCAAGCTGCTGCACATCGCTTATGGCGTCCTGAAATCGGGCCAGCCTTTCGATGCAAAACTGGCCCTTGCGCACTAGGTTCCAAGACGGTATCTACGGCCCCGGCCTCTCTCAGGGTTTCACCTTCCTCCCCGCCATATGCCGCAGGTAGCCGATCAGCTGCCCCAACTGCTCATCGCTGATCACCTCCCTGGAAAAGCCCGGCATCTTGCCCTGGGGCCAGCGGCGCAGGCTTTGCGGGTCGCGGATGTAACGCGAGAGAAAGTCGCCGGCGAGGTATTCCGTGGGGTTGTGGGGGATATTCAGGTCCGGGCCGAACTGGGCGTCACCGGCGCCATTGAGACGGTGGCAGGCCAGGCAGTTTTTCTGGAACTGGGCGAAGCCGGCGCGCACCTCGGCGTTGGCGTCGGCGGCCGGGCGCAACGCAGGGAAGCGTTCGGCCACCGAGGGCAGGTAGCGGATGCGAGCCACTTGGAAGGGCCACTGTTCCGGACTTATGTCGGCGGCCTTGGGGTCGGTCCAGACCAGGTAGAAAGGCCCGGCGCTGGGCTTGCCTTCGGCCAGCGGCGGCCAGGGTCTGGCGGGATCTTCTATGGCTAGCCAGGCGCGGGCTCCGTCCCGCGCCAGCAGTGGCTCGGCGGCCAGTTCAGCGGCGAAGCCGTCCAGGGCCACGGCCTGCAGGTGCTGCGCCGGCGACACCCCGTCCAGCAGCGCGGCCAGGGGCACGGCGCGGTAGTGCATGGTCCGCTTGTAGGAGACATCGTCCGGGATGGCCACCTCCTGTGCCTGTGGATGGGCGAGGAGGGTGGCGCTGTCCAGGGTACGGGTGCCGCCGGGCAACTCCAGGGTCAGCTCGGCGGCGTGCAGCGGGGTGAAGCAGAAGAGCAGGGCGAGTAGCGCTTTGCGCATCGATCAGTCCTTGTCCAGGGCGGTTTTCAGGTCCAGGTAACCGCCACCGTTGATCACCTGGCTATAGCCCAACTCCCGCAGGCTGTCCTGGGCGATGCCGGAACGGCGGCCGCTACGGCAGTAGAGCACTATGGGGGTGCCCTTGTCCGGGGCGACTTCGGCAATGCGTTCGCCGATTTCTTCGTAGCCGATGTTGCTGGCTCCGGGGATGGCGCCTTCGGCCACTTCCTCCGGCGTGCGCACGTCGATCAGTACGGCGTTGGGCTGTTGCATGGCTTGCACGGCTGCGGCCTGGTCGGTATCGCCGGCGGCCGCCGGTAGGCTGAGTGAGAGGGCGAGAACAGCGAGCAGAGTACGCATGGTGGCGGCTCCTACAAGGTGTTTCCTGGCAACCTAGCACAATTGCCCGAAGGGGGCGCGGGCCGTTAGGATCGCGGCTTTCCGTCATAACCAAAGCGTTTCAGGCGCCCCGATTCGAGCACCCGCGCTTTTAAGGAGAGGCCATGCTGGCCGAATTGTTCGCCGTCATGGCGCCGGTGCTGATAGTCGCCGGCATCGGCTATGGCTGGGCCCGTTCGGGACAGCCTTATCCCACCGAGTTCATTGCGCGCCTGGTGCTGAATATCGGCACCCCGAGCCTGGTGCTGTCCACCCTGAGCCGTACCGAGATCGACCGCCATGCCTTCGGCCAGCTAGCCATCGCCTGCCTGCTGGTGATGTTGGTGATGGGGCTGATCGGCAGCCTGCTGAGCCGGGTTTTCAGGCAGGACTGGCGCATCCTGGTGCCGGCCTACCTGTTTCCCAACTCCGGCAACATGGGCCTGCCCATCACTCTCTATGCCTTCGGCGAGAAAGGCCTGGCGCTGGCGGTGGCCTTCTTCCTGGTGCTCTCGGTGGGGCATTTCAGCCTCGGCCTGCTGCTTTCCGGCAGCGAGCGGTCGCCGAAGCGGCTCCTGGCCAACCCCATCATCATCAGCCTGGCTCTGGCCTTGCCGTTGGTGATCTGGGACCTCGAGCTGCCGCGCTGGCTGGCCAACACCATAAGTCTGCTGGGGGGCATGACTATCCCGCTGATGCTGCTGACCCTGGGCGTATCCCTGGCCAGCATCCGCGTGCATCACCTGGGGAACGGGATGCTGCTGGGTGCCCTGCGAATTCTCTGTGGCGCCGTAACGGGCTGGCTGGTGGGTTTGTTGTTGGGGCTGCCGCCGCTGGCCCAGGGCGTGCTGGTGATGCAGTCGGCGATGCCGGTGGCAGTGTTCAACTACCTGTTCGCCGTGCGCGCGGGGCGCTCGCCGGAAGCGGTGGCGAGCCTGGTGTTGTGCTCGACGCTGCTGTCCTTCGTGCTGATTCCATTGCTGTTGGCGTGGTGGCTACCCGCGCTGCGTTGACCGCTTCGGGCGGTGCGCAGCACAGGACGACCACTGGGTTGGAAGATGAAGATTCAGCTGACCAGACGGGTCAGGTTGGGAAGGATGAGAACCACTGCTGTGGCAAAGACGATCAGGCTCGCTTGCCGCATTTTCGGCTGCTTGAACATGGCCAACTGCCTTTTTTGTTGTTGGAGGTGCGTCGGAACGGGCTCCCTACGGCCGGCCCGCAACCAAGCTTTCCTCCGTGGCTAGGGACAAAAAGCCGCTCCGGCAAAACCCGGCAGCGGCCACTTGCATTTCAAACTCTAGGGCCCGGATCACAGTCCGCTTAGATCGCTTGGGAACTAGCATGGCTCCTGTAGTAATTCCTGGCTATTGAGCCCGTCTAGGCGCCCCGGAGTAGCCTCGAGGCCAGACACATCCCTTTCACTTTGGCCAGCAACTGGCCACCAACCGACCGTTCGTCTGAGCGCAGCGGTCAATGGGGCTGAGCATTTCCGTCATTGAGACCATGGCCTATAGCGATAAGGTAGCGCCACCCCCTAACAACTACGGGCACCCAGTGCCGCCTAGCTGCCTCAAGAGGACGCCATGACCGAAGCATTCATTTTCGACGCGGTGCGCACGCCCCGCGGCAAGGGCAAGAAGGATGGCGCGTTGCACAGCGTCAAGCCGGTCAACCTGATCGCCGGGCTGCTGCGTTCCCTGGCCGAGCGCAATGACCTGGACACCAGCCAGGTGGACGACATCGTCCTCGGCTGCGTGACGCCGGTGGGCGACCAGGGCGCCGACATCGCCAAGACCGCCGCGTTGGTGGCCGACTGGGACGAGACCGTTTCCGGCCAGCAGATCAACCGCTTCTGCGCCTCGGGCCTGGAGGCGGTGAACCTGGCGGCGATGAAGGTACGCTCCGGCTTCGAGGACCTGGTAGTGGCGGGCGGTGTGGAATCCATGTCCCGCGTGCCCATGGGCTCGGACGGCGGCGCCTGGGCCATGGACCCGGAAACCAACCTGCACACCAGCTTCGTGCCCCAAGGTATAGGCGCCGACCTGATCGCCACCCTGGAGGGCTTCAGCCGCACGGATGTCGACGCCTTCGCCCTGCGCTCCCAGCAGAAGGCCGCCCGCGCCAGCGCCAATGGCGCATTCAAGAAATCCCTGGTGCCGGTCACCGATCAGAACGGCATCGTCCTGCTCGACCATGACGAGTTCATCCGTGGCGAATCCACCCTGGAAGGCCTTGGCGCACTCAAGCCGAGCTTCGAGATGATGGGACAGATGGGCTTCGACGCCACCGCACTGCGCAAGTACAGCCAGGTGGAGCGTATTCTCCACGTGCACACGCCGGGCAACAGCTCGGGCATCGTCGACGGCGCTGCCGCCATGCTCATCGGCTCCGCCGCCAAGGGCAAGGAGCTGGGGCTGAAACCCCGCGCGCGCATCGTCGCCACGGCGGTCACCAGCACCGACCCGACCATCATGCTCACCGGCCCCGCGCCGGCGACCCGCAAGGCCCTGGCCAAGGCCGGCCTGAGCGTGGCCGACATCGACCTGTTCGAGGTCAACGAAGCCTTCGCCTCGGTGGTGATGAAGTTCATGAAGGACATGGGCGTGCCGGAAGAGAAGGTCAACGTCAACGGCGGCTCCATCGCCATGGGGCACCCGCTCGGCGCCACTGGCTGCGCCATCCTCGGCACCCTGCTGGACGAGCTGGAAGCGCGCAACCTGCGCTATGGCCTGGCCACCCTCTGCGTGGGCGGCGGCATGGGTATCGCGACGATCATCGAACGAATTTAACAGGAGCTATCAGGGGCTGCTGCGCTCGGCCAGGCTGTGTTGGAAATCGTCAGGGAATGCTCATTTACAGTCGTAAACTCCGCTTCCCCGCCGATTTCCGTCTTGCCTGACCTTCGCTCGCGACGTCCCTGAAGCGCTCCCCCTACAGCGGGAAAAAATAATGACAGACGCCATTCGTTACGAGAAAGGCCAGGACAATATCGTCGTCCTGACCATGGATATGCCCGGCCAGAGCGCCAACACCATGAACGCCGTGTACCGCGAGGCCATGGGCAAGGCCGTCGAACGTCTCGAGGCCGAGAAGGACAGCATCGCCGGCGTGATCATCACCTCGGCCAAGAAGACCTTCTTCGCCGGCGGCGACCTCAATGAGCTGATCAGGGTCACCAAGGCCGAGGCCAACGCCTTCTACCAGATGGTGCTGGGCATCAAGGGTCAGCTGCGTCGCCTGGAAACCCTCGGCAAGCCGGTGGTGGCCGCCATCAACGGCGCGGCCCTGGGCGGCGGCTGGGAGATCTGCCTGGCCTGCCATCACCGCATCGCCCTGAGCGACAACGCCGTTCAGCTCGGCCTGCCGGAAGTGACCCTCGGCCTGCTGCCCGGTGGCGGCGGCGTGGTGCGCATGGTGCGCCTGCTGGGCATCGAGAAAGCGCTGCCGTATTTGGCCGAAGGCCGCAAGGTGCGCCCGGATCAGGCGCTCAAGGCAGGGTTGATCCACGACATCGCCGAGAGTGCGGAAGAGATGCTGGCCAAGGCTCGCGCCTGGATCGCCGCCAATCCCAAGTCCGTGCAACCCTGGGACACCGCCGGCTACAAGATTCCCGGCGGTACCCCGTCCAGCCCCAGCGTGGCGCAGATGCTGGCCATCGCCCCGTCCGTGCTGCGCGACAAGACCAAGGGCTGTTTCCCTGCGCCGGAGAAGATCATGTGCGCCGCGGTCGAAGGCGCCCAGGTGGACTTCGATACCGCGCAACTGATCGAGGCGCGTTATTTCACCGAGCTCACCACCGGCCAGGTGGCGAAGAACATGATCGGCACCTTCTGGTTCCAGCTGAACGAGATCAATGCCGGCAGCTCGCGGCCCAAGGGCCCGGCCCCCTACGTGACGAAGAAGGTCGGCGTGCTCGGCGCCGGCATGATGGGCGCGGGTATCGCCTATGTCTCGGCCATTGCCGGCATCGAGGTGGTCCTCAAGGACGTCTCGGTGGACGCGGCGGAGAAGGGCAAGGCCTACACCCAGGGGCTGCTCGACCAACTGGTGAGCCGTGGCCATATGGCCGTCGAGAAGCGTGACACCATCCTCGCCCGCATCAAGGCCACCGCCAGCGATGCCGACTTCGAGGGCTGCGACCTGATCATCGAGGCCGTGTTCGAGAACCGCGAACTGAAGGCCAAAGTCAGCTCCGCTGCCGAAGCCGCCGCTCTGCCGGATGCGGTGATCGCCTCCAATACCTCGACCCTGCCCATCACCGGGTTGGCCAAGGCGGTGAGCAAGCCCGAGAAGTTCATCGGCCTGCACTTCTTCAGCCCGGTGGACCGCATGCCGCTGGTGGAGATCATCCGTGGCGAGCAAACCTCGGATGAAACCCTGGCCCGTGGCTTCGACTACGTGTTGCAGATCAGGAAGACGCCCATCGTGGTCAACGATAGCCGCGGCTTCTTCACCTCCCGCGTGTTCGGCACCTTCACCAACGAAGGTATCGCCATGCTGGGCGAGGGTGTGTCCGCCGCGATGATCGAGAACGAGACCCGCAAGGCCGGCATGCCGGTGGGGCCCTTGGCGATTTCCGACGAAGTCTCCATGAGCCTGATGAGCCACATCCGCCACCAGACCGCCGAGGACCTCAAGGCCGAAGGCAAGGCGATGCAGCAGCATCCGGCCTTCGCCGTGATCGACCTGATGCTCAACGAGTACAAGCGCCCCGGCAAAGCGGCCGGTGGCGGCTTCTACGAGTACCCCGCGGGCGGCAAGAAGCACCTCTGGCCGGAGCTGAAGGCGCGCTTCGAGAAGTCCGACCGGCAGATACCCCAGGAGGACGTGCGCGACCGCATCCTGTTCATCCAGGCCATCGAGAGCGTGCGCTGCGTGGAAGAGGGCGTGCTGCATTCCGTAGCCGATGCCAACATCGGTTCGATCTTCGGCATCGGCTTCGCCGCCTGGACCGGTGGGGCGCTGCAGTTCATCAACCAGTACGGCCTGGACGACTTCATCGCCCGCGCCCGTTACCTGGCCGAGCAGTACGGCGAACGCTTCGAGCCGCCGGCACTGTTGCTGGACAAGGCGGCGAAGGGCGAGCGCTTCTAGCCTTCAGACCGGCATAAAAAAACCGGCTCCTGGTGAGCCGGTTTTTATTGGCGCTCGTGGCCTGGGTTCATGCCTTGGCGAAGCGGCTTTCCAGGTAGCGGATGATGTCGTTGGACTCATACATCCAGCGGCTTTCGCCATTTTCCTCGATGCGCAGGCAAGGCACCTTGACCTTGCCGCCGCCAGCCAGCAGAGCCGCGCGGTGGGCTTCGTCGTTCTTTGCGTCGTGCAGGGCGATCGGCAGGTTCAGCCGGTGCATGGCGCGGCGGGTCTTCACGCAGAACGGGCAGGCATTGAACTGGTAGAGCGCGAGGCTGGCGCTTTCTTCGGCGACCCGGGCCTGTGCCTCGGGGCTGCGGCGCTGCTTGCGCGGGCGGGTGATGAAGTCGAGGAAGATGATCAGTTGGCCCAGGCCGACTCGTAATGCCTTGATGAACACTGTTGCGCGCCCTTGAATTGAAAAACGGGGCGGCAGTCTACCCGAACTTGCCCGATGCGACCGTCTTTCACGCCAGGTGGTCGCTGCAGCACACCAGCGAACTCATGTCGAACACGGCCGGAAGCTGGTACTCGCGCTCGGCCGGCGGGTTGCCGGACAGGCTCTTCAGGGTCCGTTCCGTGAGGATCCCGCGGCCGATGTTGTGGTTGCTCTCGATGTTCTTGGCAACGGCGCCAACTGAGCCATGGCCGAAGCCCAGCAGCGAAAAACCATTGGTCATGATCGCCAGGGCGGTGAGAAGAAAGAGTCGGGTCCGTTGTTGTTTCATGATGGTGCGTGCCTGTCCTGGATTTCAGCCTTGTTGTCTGCCACTGGGTTTCTTCTGGCCCGCCAGCATCACCGGGATGCTCTGGCTGAGCTGCTGGTAGAAGGTCATGGAAGCGTCCACGGGGCTCGCCCCGATGCGGCCGCGCTCGTAACCGAAGCTGACGGCGAGGACCACCATCACCACGACGAAATACAGGCCAAGACTGGCGAGGGCGCCGTTGCGTGCGTACTTGACTGTGGGGTTGCTCATGGCTGGGATTCCGCGACGGGGGCTTGGATGGGACGTAGATTCGCGGAAAGCTTTTCGATGAAAAAGACAGGGATGGGCATGGTAACTATCGACGGAACCAATAGTTCCGTCGGCCGCCGTCAAATTTTCTTGACGTGTCTTGGAAAGCGGCGCGCTAGAGCGGAGCGGGCTGCAGGCGAAGATTGGGCTGGGGGCGCCATCGAAGTTGACTATGGCGGCAGTAGGATCCGGCTATGGCGGCGGGGACCGGCGGTATTTCAATCACCTCGGCTCTGTGTTAAATAAATCGCACATTTAGGCCCGAGCACCTTCTCACGTTTCAGGAACCACTAGTCCATGCCGCTTCGCATCTGCATTCTGGAAACCGATATCCTCCGCCCCGAACTGGTCGATCAGTACAAAGGCTACGGCCTGATGTTCGAGCAACTGTTCGCCAAGCAGCCCATCGCGGCAGAGTTCAGCGTGTTCAATGTGGTGCAAGGGCATTACCCGCCTGAGGCCGAGAAGTTCGACGCCTACCTGGTGACCGGTAGCAAGGCCGACTCCTTTGGCAGCGACCCCTGGATCCAGACGCTCAAGACCTTCCTGCTGGAACGCTACGAGGCTGGCGACAAGCTGCTAGGCGTCTGCTTCGGCCACCAGCTGCTGGCCCTGCTGCTGGGCGGCAAGACCGAGCGCGCCAACCAGGGGTGGGGCGTGGGCACCCACAGCTATCAGTTGAACCAGAAACCGGAGTGGATGACCCCTGAGCTGGATGAGCTGACCCTGCTGATCAGCCATCAGGACCAGGTCACCGAGCTGCCGAAAAACGCCACCCTGTTGGCTTCCAGCGACTTCTGCCCGAACGCCGCCTACGCTATCGAAGACCAGGTGTTGTGCTTCCAGGGCCATCCCGAGTTCGTCCACGATTACTCCCGCGCCCTCCTGGATATGCGCCATGACTTCCTGGGCGACCAGGTCTACACCCAGGGCATCAGCAGCCTGGATCGCGACCACCATGGCGCCGCCGTGGCCGAATGGATGATGCGCTTCGTCGCGCGCGACCGCGCCGCCTGATCCGAGTGCTGCAAATGAAAAGCCCGCCATTTCAGGCGGGCTTTTTTGTGGGCGAGGTTCAGAGCCAGTCGTAGTACTTGAAGCTGGCGTAGAGGGCTGTGCAGCCCGTCGCCACCAATCCCAACACACCGAAATAGCCGTAGTGCCAGGTCAGCTCCGGCATGTTCTCGAAGTTCATGCCGTAGATCCCGGCTATCGCCGTGGGAAAGGCGAGAATGGCCGCCCAGGCGGCGAACTTGCGCTGTACGACGCTCTGCCGCGAGGATTCCAGCAGCAGGCCGACCTCGATGGCGTGGTCGGCCATCTCGCGCAGGCCGGTGAGGTCTTCCAGCAGGCGATTGACGTGGATGGCGATGTCGCGGAAGTAGGGCCGCATGTGCTTGTCGATGAAGGGGAAGTCCAGGCGCTGCAGTTCTTCGCATATTTCACCCATGGGGCCGATGTAGCGGCGCAGGCGCAGCAGGTCGCGGCGCAGGCACTGGATTCGTTCGACATCCTCTTGCGTCAGCGGGCGCTTGAGCACGTTCTGCTCGATCTCTTCCAACTCGGAATGAAAGCTGTCCATCAGCGGCCGGTAGTTCTCCATCACGAAACTGAGCAGGGCATAGAGGACGAAATCTTCGCCGTGCTCGAGGAGCAGGGGACGCGCTTCGCAGCGCTGGCGGACGCGGGAGTAGGGCGCCGATTCGCCATAGCGCGCGCTGATGATGTAGCCCTTGCCGGCGAACAGCTGGGTTTCGATGAACTGCAGTTCGCCGTTTACCTCGATGGGTGAATAGACCACCAGGAACAATGCATCGCCGAAGGTTTCCAGCTTGGGGCGGGTGTGGCGGGTCAGCGCATCTTCGAGGGCCAGTTCGTGCAGATCGAACTGCCGTTGCAGGTTGCTCAGCTCCTCCGTGCCTGGATCATGCAGGCCGATCCAGACGAAGTGGCCGGGCTTGCAGGCCCACTGGAGTCCTTCATCGAGGGTTATGTCGGTGACTCTCTTGCCTTTGGCGTATACAGCGGCGGCAACGACTCGACCCATGGTTCAGCTGTCCCTTCATTTGTTGGAAATATGGGGCGGAGCTTATCGCGCCCGGTCATTTGAGTCTTGCTGATGGCCAGGGTTCTGCAATGGCGCGGCTAGAGCTTCTGCTCTAGATTGTTCACGCCCCCGATCACAACGAGGACAACATCGATGGCCGAGACTTTCAGTTTTGCTGGAGGCAAATTCCTCTGCTCCTATCGGGTCTATCCCTCGGCTGTGCCCGGGCCGGTGCTGATCCTGCTGCCGGCCCTTGGAGTGGCCGCGCGCAAGTACGAGGCATTCGCCCTGGGCCTGGTAGCCGCCGGCAACCAGGTGCTGGTGGCCGACTGGCCTGGCCAGGGCGAAAGCGGCCCGCGGCCGAACCGCAAGCTGGACTATGGCTACCGGGAACTGGTGCAGGAATTCGTGCCGAAACTCCTGGCCGCCGCCCGGCAGCATTTCCCCCAAGGCCGGCTGGTGCTGCTGGGGCACAGCCTGGGCGGACATATCGCCACTCTCTACGCCGCAGCCAATCCGAACGCCGGTGTGGCGGTGGTGGGTGTGGCCTGCGGCAATATCCACTATCGCAACTGGCGGGGCCGGCACAGGTTGCTGACGCCCACCGTGTCCCTGGCTTTCAATCTGCTGACCGCGATCTTCGGCTATCTACCGGGCAGGGCCATAGGCTTTGGCGGCCATGAAGCGCGGAGCCTGATGCGCGATTGGGGACGGGTGGCCTGGAGCGGCAATTTCGACCACCTTGGGTTGCCTCTGGTGTCGGCGCCCGGCAATCCCACGCCTTCGCTCTTTATCGGCATCGCCGGCGACCCTTTCGCGCCCGAGGCCTCGACCCGGGGCCTGGCGGCCCTGATCCAGGGAGCGCCCACCGTGCGCCTGCTGCCTTCACCACGGCCCGCTTCGGAGAATGCCCACAGTGCTTGGTTACGCTCGCCGGCAACGGTGGTGGAGGCCATTGCCGGATGGTTGGCGCTGGCCACTGGTCGCTCCACCATCGGTCAGGCGGTCTGAACGCAGGCCGGGCAGCGCCCATAGCGGCCGCGAGGCGCGGACCATGAGGTGGGCGAGGCCTACGGCGTCGGACATGGAGCGTACGATGGCGCCGATCATGATGTAGGTGAGGCCCATGGCGTTGACCAGGGTGCCGATGATGGTCCCGACCACGATGCCGGTGACGTTCACGGCGAGCATGCTGGTGCCGAACCTGGTGATGACGCCGGTGGCACCTTGTAGTCCCACCTCTCGATGAAATGCCCCGCGATGCGGGGCATTTTCATGTAGCTCAGACCAGGTGCTGCTTGTCGATCTCGATGGCCGCGTCCAGGGTTTCCAGCAGGGCCTTGCGCACCTTGAGCTTGGTGTTTCGGTGGGCGGTCATGTTGATCTTCTTCAGCTGCAGGGCGGCGGCGCGGGCCGCGTCCTGCAGTTGCTCGGCGGGCACCACCTTGTCGAGGAAGCCGGCATCCAGCGCGCCTTGCGGGTCGAACATCTCGCCATTGATCACCGAGCGGTGGAAGGCGGATTTGCGCAGGCGGTCACGGGCCAACTCGATGCCGACGTGGTGCATGGTCATGCCGATCTGCACTTCGTTCAGGCCGATATTGAAGGAGCCCTCGACGCCGATGCGGTAATCCGCCGACAACAGGATGAACGCACCCTTGGCCACGGCATGGCCCGGGCAGGCGACGATCACGGGGTAGGGGTGGGCCAGCATGCGGCGAGCCAGGGTGGAACCGGCGGCGACCAGGGCGACGGCGTTCTGCGGGCCTGAGGTCATGACCTTGAGGTCGTACCCGCCGGAGAGGATGCCCGGCTGGCCGGTGATGATCACCACGGCGCGGTCCTGCTCGGCGCGATCCAGTGCGGCATTGAAGGCAGCGATCACATCCGGGGAGATGGCATTCACCTTGCCGTTGGCAAGGGTCAGGGTGGCGATGCCGTCTTCGAGTTGGTAGGAGATCAGCTCACTCATGGCAGGTTCCTTGTTAAGAAGTGGGCTGACGTTACTCAGCGCTACCGTGGAGGTAAAGGACTGAGACTGACTGATGAGTCAGGCGCGATGGGCCTTAAGGCCTGTCCGATTGGTGTTCGGCGCGTTCCTTTTGTCCGGCAATTGCGCTTTCCAGAGCCGGTTTGACCCGTCTAAACCCCCTTGACAGGGCAAGGGGAAGTTGGCAGTAGCCAGGAGAATTCATAAACGCATGAAAATTATGAAAAAAGTGTTTGCATTCCGGAAAACACTCCACTAAATTAGCGCACCTCGACGGGGCCAACGCCTCGAAGAGATTCCGGTGAGGTGTCCGAGCGGTTGAAGGAGCACGCCTGGAAAGTGTGTATACGGGAAACCGTATCGAGGGTTCGAATCCCTCCCTCACCGCCACTTTCCGATTCAAGCAAACCCCTGATATTCCTAGCGAAGTCAGGGGTTTTTGCTTTCTGGGATTCGGGTCTGGGGCAAATTTGGGGCAAAAGCGGCGCTTTCCAAACCGCTAGGTACCGCTCTCGTCCGCCCGGAATCCCATCATCTGCGAAACGATCCCGGCCATGCTCTGAGTGTCCGAGGGAATCCAGCGTCCGTAGTGCTTCTTCACCATGGTTGTATCGGCATGCCCTAGTTGGCGTGCAACCCACTCAAGGGGCACGTAGCTCGACACTGCCTGGCTGGCGAAGGTGTGGCGACATTGGTTCGGTCCCCGGTGGCGGATCCCGGCGCGTTGCAAATGCCCAGTAAACCAACGGCCTACACTGGAGGCATGCCAGGGTTCGCCGCTGACGCCATTGCGAAAGACGAAACGGACGTCCTCCTGTTTTGTCGTGACGTTGTCACGTTGCACAACTTCCACGGTGCCGCAGCTCGTTGCGGTCTGGTGAAGAGGGGCCAGGTTGAGGGAGTCAACAAGAGTGGGAGCATCCTTATGCAGAGACTCAGTCTCGGCTGCCGTTTGCACCTTCTTTCTCGTCCGAGATACGACAATCTTAAAGTTTACGAAGTGTTCACTTTTATGCACCTCGGATGCTCCTCCTCGTGTCCATTTAGGTGCAAAAAAGTGCACTCCAGATGCACTCTCTGATCCCAGTTTGCTGGCTTCCCCACATATGAAATCCCCAATTTACCCCCCTTTTTTAGGGGCGTGCTGAGGCGGATTGGGTACGTCTTCAGGGCGGAGATGCCTCACTGGGCTGGGGCGGCGCTGTTACGGCTAAGAAAATGGCGATCAGTAAAACATCGAAACTCGTTTTCCATGTTTGACCCCCTTCCTCGCTAGCCCAGAAGGCATGGGGCATTCCAGGGTTTCCAATGTTTTCTAGCTGCTATAGCAGGAAATGGACATCGAAACCTTCCGTACCGTGCAGAACGCCTTCGAATCGAGGGGGCGGGCTACGTATGCTGGAATGCGCCCGTGGTTCCTGAGCGGACAGCGCCATGAAAAAGCAGGAGGTATTTTATTTGTGCTACTTAAGGTTTTGAAAATAAAAGGAAAAATGAGTTTTGATGGGCGCCAGCTAACTGGCCTGCAGGCCTTGAAAACCGCTTTTCCCGGTGTTTTCTAGTGCGGCCAAAACTACGCTCGCACCGATTGCGGCAGAGCATTCCCTGCTCAGGCCTTTGCTGAGGTCCTAACTCCGCATCAGTCCTGGGTTTGATCCGCCCACCCCTTAGTTTCGGTGTTACACAGCTGCTATAAGAAGGAATATCAGCGGGAGTGAAATCACAAATCGGACTGCTGAGCTCATGAACGCCCCAGATGGTCGTGCCAGTACTGATCGACCAAGGCCCGTTTCTAGGTCAGTTTGAAGGGAGCGAAGTGGTGCGTCTCGAAGCTTTCTTGGATCTACCTGAAATTCGTACGCGGTGCGGGCGATAGAAAAGAAGCCGCCACGGCGTGAGCACGTCGCCGTGGCGGAAGGGAAACTGCTTTAGCAAGGAAAAAGCCGCTTCGATCCAATAACGCCCGGTCAGTGAAGACCTCAGTGACTTTCACGTCCCTTAGGACAAATTGAGCTTAGGTTGTATGTATACGTGCACGTTTGTAGGTGACAGGCGGATGACAGAGAGGGCCGCCTTGGCTGGCTATGAGCGGCTGATTTTGTGGCTGTATCGCTCGTGTGCCAACTTGCGGCGCATAACCAGGGTCTTGGATCGTTGTTCTCTCCGACTTTTTGCAGGGAAATGAAAGCCAGCCCCTCCTCTTCAGGAGGAGAAGTGGCAAGTGCGGTTTACCCTGTGGACTCAGTCAGGCGGTGGAAGTGTCGGAAGTTCTTTCGTGGCAATCGCCTGAGCTTCTTTGGCGCCGATACCCAGCGCCCTCAGAATAAGTTCAGCGGCGTCCGAGCCGGCATCTCTCCAGGTCTTGTGCCCTTCTAGCACGAGCAGCATCCCGGTCAATGCGACGCCACCGATCATAGCGACGACCGACGCCAACTGCTCCTGGCGGAAATCATAGCGATGCAGGGCCAGGCCACTGAGTACGTCCGGTACGGGCGGGCCGCTCCACATATCCTGCAACGTGGCACTGGTGGCGGCGTAACGCACAATGAACCGGCCCCAATAGGGCTCTTCATGGGTGCGGCGCATGTAGGAGCGAATCCCGTTGGAAAGACGTTGAGCGGGGTCCATGTCCGGATGCACGCTCTTGGCGATCCGAAGGTTCATTTCGCTGCTTAATTGGGCGGCAACGTTGTCGAACAAGGATTCGATTGTACTGAGGTTGTTGTAGATGGTGCCGCGGGATAGCCCGGCGACCTTCGCCAGCTCGCTGATATTCACCTCCTCGATACTTTTCCCGGCGAACAGTCGCAGGGCCGCGTCATGGATGCGTTTCTGAACTGGGCTCATGGATCAGGCACAGCCTCTCATCAAGATTCACGGCCCCAATTGAACACGCGTGTTCAATTGGGGTCAATGGAGTTTTTCTGCTATCCGGCCTGCAAGCATGCCACTTTTGGTAGCGAATCATCGGCCTGGACCGAAATGGCCAGGAAATACCAGGCGAAGTCAGTTCATCCGGAGAGGAGCAGCGGTGCAGTGCCAGCGGCCTGCACTACTTGTAAACCGCACGCCACATAGTAGCGATCTGACCCGGGCAGAGCCGACCCGGTACGACGGGCGAAAAGGTATCCAGACGAGAAGGGGAAATGGTCGCTGCTGACGCTACTTGGGGGCTCAGCTGAGACTCAATCGACGGGACCTGAAAATCGAACGCACTTTCTCGAAACGCATGTCGTTGTGTGCGTTTCGATAACCTACCAACTACCGCGAAAATGTCCGCGGCAGTTGGTGCTGATTGATAGGCGAAACCTCCTCATCTACCCCGTTGGGATAGTTACCTATCGGTTAAAGGAGAGCTTTCAGGAAGGCTTGTGGAAATCGCCGCCTTAAAAGTGGCTGTAGTTTCGATTAATACCGATATGTAAACTGAACTGACAATCCGTTCGCACTATTGTCGAATTTGGCGCTGTATTCCGGTTGAAGACCGGAGTTGTTCGACTGCTTTACTGACGCTGTGGAATCCCAGAGATAACCATAAGCGAAGTCTACTGTCAGATCAGCGTTCGGCGAATAAGCGGCGCCCAAGGTCACGGCTTTGCGGTTACCAACCGGAATGCGCACGCTACGATCGGCATTTCCAACTGGCGCGGGATCATAGGCGTAACCTGCGCGTAGCAACCATTGCGGGGTCAGTTGATAGGATGCGCCAACTGAGGTGGCCCAGGTGTCGTGCCAGTTCAATTTCTCGCCCATACGCCCCATGCCGACACTCTGACCGATGGCGGAAACATTGCCATTGATTGCCTCGAACTTGTCGAGCCGACTCCAACGCGTCCAGGTTGTACCCAGGTATCCGGTCCAGCGGTTATTGAAATGATGGGTGATGGACGTGTCCACTGACTCAGGCATATCAAGATCTATCTTGGCGTCATAATTTCCGTCCTGCGAGAGAAAGCTCGGGGAGCCAGAAACCTCGGTATGTCCTTTGAGGTGATAGCTAACCTTCGAGTGATAGGTGATCCCCCAACTAGTTGCGTCATTGAAGTCAACCAAGACACCGACGTTGTAGCCAATAGCCGTGTCATCGCCTTTCATGGTAACCAGTGTGTCCTGGCCGTTGTTCAGGCTGCCGGTGGCTAGGTAATTCTGAAGATTTGCATCGAAACGGTTCAGGGTCGGACCGCCACCAATGGATAAATAATCATTGATTCGATAGGCGATGGTGGGCTGCAGGGTTATCTCCCGGGTCTCGCTATAGGAGCCATGGTAACGGCCCTGAAAAGTGCTCTCGTAGTCATTGATGAGACCACTTGGAACATAGAGGCCAAGACCAATCGAAAGACGTTCATCAAGTGGCGTCGACATATAGGCGAAGGGCATGAGCCCTATCGGTACCGAGTCTCCCTTATTCGTTCCTGCAACACTGCTCTGCGCATCACTGATGTCGTTGCTCACCGAGATGAGCGCGACCCCGCCGCTGATCTCACTGCGCTGCAGTTTGGTCAGGCCAGCAGGATTTCCATAGATGGTGCTGGCGTCCAGCGCGGATGACGACCGTCCCGCGTAGGCAGTTCCCGCACTGCTGGCACTTTGTTCGTTAAGAGCGATGCCGTTGGCACTTGTGGTTGTTGAAAGGCTGAATATTGCGGCGGCAAAGGTGAGCCTGGTCCATAGGGGGAGTTCTTGGGCGATGGAAGTGTATTGAGTTGCACGGCTATTGAGTTTCATCTTTCATCTTTCATCTCTTGCTGCTTTTTTGTCGCACACAGACCAAACTTTTTTGGGCAATGCTTCGCTTTTCCGAGCACTTTTCAGTGTCAGTTGGAGTGGGCCTAAGTTGCGTAATGGGCCTTGGTCGGACAACTCCACGGCGGGGTTTTCAGGTTTACGGAGTTGAGTTGCTACCTACTTGAACCAGTCAACCTGGAAGCTCTAACGACCAAGAACGATAAAAAAGGCCGCCAGTCGTGGTGGCGGCCTAGGTCTCGGGCTTGTGGCCTTCAACTAAGTAACGTTGTTTAACGGACCCCGGCGTTGCGCAAGGCGGCAGGGGTGTAGTCGGCGGCAAGGGCTTTGCCCCCGAACTCGACACCCTTACTTTCCTCGTTCTTCATGCCTGAAACGATGTAGCGACCGTTCAGCAGGTCATACACGGTTTCCACGGCCAACCAGGGCACCTGGACGTTGTAATAGGGTTGTAGATGGCCTTCGCCGACCCTCCAGAGCGTGCCGCGCGCGTCGTAGTGGTCGGCCAGGACGATTTGCCAGGAGTCCTCATCAATGAAGAACACCCGCTTGGCATAGACATGTCGCTCGCCGGGCTTCAGGGTGGCCTCCACTTCCCAGACCCGATGCAGCTCGTAACGGGTGAACTCCGGGTTAAGGTGCCCGGCCTTGACGATGTCATCGTATTTCAGCTTGGGCGAGTCCAGCTTGAAGCTGTTGTAGGGGATGTACAGTTCACGCTTGCCGACCAGCTTCCAGTCGTAGCGGTCCTGTGCGCCGTTGTACATGTCGAAGTTGTCGCCGACGCGCAGGCCCTCGGAAGCGGGATAGGGGCCGTCGTAGGCCACCTGGGGGGCACGTCGCACGCGGCGTTGGCCCGCGTTGTAGAGCCAGGCCAGGCGCGGTTCCTTCACCTGGTCGAGGGTTTCGTGAACCAGCAATACACTACCGGCCAGGCGCGCGGGGGATACGACTTCCTCCTTGTAGTAGAACAGCACATTGCCCGGATTGGCCGGTTCGAAGTCCTTTAGCTGGTCGCGGTAGGTGAACTCCATCTTGAATGTCACCGGCGTGAAGGCGCCGCTCTTTTCCGGGGTTGCCTGCACGCTGATGCGTTTCATGCTGCCGCCCCGGTAGCGAGTGAGATGGTTCCAGACGACTTCCTGGCCATTCTGCGGGATGGGGAAGGGGTAGGCGGTCTGGAAGTTGGTCAGGCCATTGCCACCTGCCACGAGTTGGGTGTTCTGCGCATTGGACCGTGCTGCGGCGTAGACGGAGTCCGGGAGTGCGACGCTGCGGTGGCTGGGGTAGACCGGCAGCCGATACGAGTCGGGATAGCGCTTGAGCATGGCCAACTGGCCGGGGCTCAGCTTGTCCTTATATTGCTCGGCGTTCTGTGCCGTGATGGTGAAGAGCGGTTGTTCACCGGCGAAGGGGTCGTCGAGAAAGCCTTGGGGGTTCTGCTTGCCACTGTTCTTGCCGAGGCCGCCGGTCCAGGCCGGAATGCTGCCGTCGGCATTGCCCGCTTGCTCCGCGCCGAGCGGGGTCAGGGTCTTGCCAAGCTGGGCGGCTTGTTCCGGGGTGACGGCGGCCAGCGCCGCGCCGGCCAGCAGGGAGAGGCTCAGGGTCGTGCTTTGCATCAAGAGTTTCATGGACTGCTCTCCTGCTCAGAAGGACAAGCCGACGCTGAACGCGATGAAATCGCGATCGACGCTGGTGTTGTAATCGCCGCCGAAGAAGTCGGTGTATGACAGGCTGGCGTTGTAGGTGTTGCGGTACTCGGCATCCACGCCCAGGCTGATGGCCTTGCTGCCTTCGTTGAAGCCGGGCTCAGGACCATAGCCGTCAACATCGTGGGACCAGGCCAGGTTCGGCTTGAGCGTCACCGCCGGAATCAGGTTGGTGTATTCCCAGATCGCGCGTGCGCGATAGCCCCAGGAGGTGGTGGTGAGGAAGCCATCGTCGTTGCAGTTCTGCGGCGTGGCGGAGCTGGTGAGGCACAGGTTGTTGTCCGGGAGCAGCTCGCCCTGGCCGAACACCGCATCGCGGCCATAGCGCAGGCCGCCTCGGCCTTCCAGATCGCCGACATGGACCATGCCGATTTCGCCGACCAGGGTCAGGCGGTCGGCGCCCATGACTTGATCGAAGAAGTGCACGGCCGTGATCTGCGCCTGAGTCACGGGTTTGCGTTGATAACCCTGCACCAGCGCATTGTTGGTCGCCTGATAAGCCCCCGAGGAGAGCAGCGGCGAGACGGCGGCGACGCCCGTGCCGGCGAGGACCTGATCGTTGCCGTTGAGTTGCAGCGGCAGGTTGGGCCGGTAGCTGATTTCCCCGGACAAGGCGGTGCCGGTCGGCAGGGTGGTGGCGAAGCTCAGGCCATAGAGGCGGATATCCTCCGGGTAAGTCACCTGATACTGCGAGGTGCCAAGGCGATAGGCGCCGATCAACTGCTGGCCAACGGCCGATCCGGCGACGCCGGCACAGACCGCAGGGTCGAGGATGCCGACGTTGGCGCAGAGCTGCGGGACGAAGGACAGGTCGGCGACGTTCGGACTGGAGATCGAACTGACGTAGGGCTGACGGCTGTGATAGTTGAGGAAGTAGGCGCCGAATTCGGTATCCAGGCTGGGCACGAACCAGCGAAGGGCGGCGCCCCATTGGCCGCCATCGCGCGCATCGTCATCGCCAGCGCGCGGCACCTCGATGCCTTCCGCGCCCAGGCTGATGCCGAAGGGGCTAAGGGCGGCCTGGGCCAGCGGGTTGGCACTGAGATTCGGGCCGACGGTGAGGGGCTGGCAGCCATCGGCGACGAAATCGCTTTGCGAGAAGAAGGTGCCGCAGTTGTCCACCACCGTCTGCTGCCAGTCCAATTGGTAGAAGGCTTCGGCCGTCAGGTTCTCGGTCAGGTTCTGCGACAGGTAGAACATATTGACCGGGATCAGGCCTTCCTTGATCTCGGCACCGGGGCGGCGGAAGGCGGACACGTCCACCGGGTTGATGACGTTGATTCCGCCCTGGATAAAGGTGCTCTCGCCCCAACTGACCACCTGCTTGCCCAAGCGCACGATGCCGGGCAGCTCACCGATCACATAGTTGTGATAGACGTAGGCATCCAGCAGCTCGGCGCCGGAAGACTTGGCGCCTTCCTTGCGGCCGCTGTCGTCGATGTCCTTGAACAGGCGGCTCTCGTCCTTCAACTCGAAGTCGTACCAGTACTTGCCTCGCACGAACACGCCGGTCTCGCCGTACTTCAATTCGAGGTCGTGGATGCCCTTAAATATCTTCGAGAAGGTCTCCCCCTTCTTGAAGTTCAGTCGGCCGTCGTCCGTGACGCTGGCATCGCCCTTGCCGCCGTTGGTGGCGCCGATCAGCTCGGGATCGGCGCCACGCAGTGCCCAGCTGGCGCCGACGCTGAGCGAGGAGTCGAATTGCCCTTCGATCTCACCCAGGTTGAAGTTCAGGCCGAACGCTGGCGTGGCCAGGCTGCCGGCCAGCGCAGTGGCCAGCGGTAGGCGGGCGCGCCGCCAGGTAAATCGCGTGTTGCTCATGTTCGCTACCTCTTGTTGTTGTTTTGCACGCTGACTGACAGGGATTTGCGGTACTGACTCCGGTGCTAAAGGAGGAGCTGACGGGTTTGCATAGGCGCTGCGTCGACTTTGGTATTGCTACTGAGTAGGGGAATGACCGAGCGTGGAGGTCGATGCGGTTGATGGCAGCCACTCGACTTGAAAGCTGTACCGCCCCAGACGAGAGGCCAAGGTTTCCTGGTTGGCGCAGCCTCGGATGCAGGCGACCAGTCCACGGCGACTGTCTTGAACGACCTCCACCGCAACGTCCGACAGCGCCAGGTGTTCGACTTCCTGAAGGACCACCCTGACGACTTCCTGCTGCTGCAAGGCAGGCTTGAAAATCTTGCCCACGGCAGTCAGTGGCAGGGCATCGAGTAATTCGATGCGTTTGGGAACGGCGGCCCGCTCGCTGATGTTGCGATTGGCGAACTCCTGCAGTTCTTCCACAGTGCAAGCCTGCCCCTGGTGCAGTTGGACATAGGCCACAGGAACCTCGCCTGAGTAGGCGTCCGGGCTGCCCACTGCCGCGGCCATGGCGACCGCGGGATGGGCCTGCAGGGCCTCCTCGATTTGCTTGGGATCGATGTTGTGGCCGCCGCGGATGATCAGTTCCTTCTTGCGCCCGGTCAGCCAGAAGTAGCCCTGCTCGTCCTGGCGCCCCAGATCACCCGTGTTCAGCCAGCGCCGACCGTTGATTTCGATCCAGACGCCGCGGTTATGGCTCTCCTCCAGATACCCGTCGAACAGGTTCGGACCGCTGATCGTTATCAGGCCGATCTCATCCGCGTTGGCGTCGCGCAGGTAGGCTCCGACATCATCCAGCACGACCGCACGCATATCCTGGTAGGCGATTCGTATCCCGATCGAGCCAACGTGGCGTTCGCCATGGGGAGGATTGACCGAGGAAGCACAGGCGCCTTCCGTAAGGCCGTAGCCTTCGAGGATCTTCACCCCGGTCCGCTGCTCGAACTCGCGGAAGAGCTCGACCGGCATCGGTGCGGCGCCACACAATGCATAGCGCAGGCTGGACAGATCGCGGCCCGACAACTCGGTCTGCAGGAGCGCGGCATAAACGGTGGGAACGGCGGAGAAGAAGTTGATGCCGAAGTGCTCCACCATCTCTCCGAATCGGGCGATCGCACCCTCGCCGCGGTAGCCTTGCGGTGTGCCGAGGATCACATGGTCGCCCTGGGTCCAGGGCATCAGACCCGTTACCAGTTGTCCGTTGACGTGGAACAGCGGCAATCCGCAGAAAATGACCTGGCTGCTGTTGCGTGGTGCCAGGTGGGCAGCCATGGCCCAGGCGTTGAACACCTCAGAACCATGAGTGCGGGTGGCGATCTTGGGCAGCCCGGTCGTGCCGCCGGTGCAGAAGAAAGAGGAACGCTCCTCGGGACGGATTTGCCGGCCGCTCTTGAGGTGTGTGCCGGGCTGCGCGTCCATCAACGCGCGCAACTCATGAATCGCGGCACCCCTGTGCAGTTCACGTTCCTCCTCTGCCAGGGAGCGGAGGGTTTCGCCTTGAGCTTTGCCGACATAAGGCTCCATGCCGACCCAGACGATGTGGCGGACCTCCGGCAGTCGATCCAGTTGCGAGGCCAGCTTGGACCACAAGTCGCTGCCCGGCGTCGGCGCCAGGGTCACGACCACGGATGCCTTGGCGGCCTGCAGCAAGCTGGCGATCTGCCCGGCCTCCAGCAGCGGATTGATCGCCATGACGATTCCCGCCGCCTCCCCACCCCAGATGGTGAAGTGCGTCTCCGGCAGGTTGGGCAGGATGAAGGCGATCACTTCGCCGGGCGTAATGCCCAGGTCATGGAAGGCATTCGCTGCGCGGGTGATATCCGCGAAGAGCTCGGAATAGCTCCAGTCGTGGGTTTTCCTGAAGTATGTGGCATCGGCGAAGAAGCTCAGCGCGGGCGCATCCGGGGTGCGCTCGGCGGTGCGTCTCAGTGCTTCATAAGTACTGGAAGCCAGATCACGCTCCGATAAGGGGACCAGCTCGAGCTCCTTGATGTCGTTCAGGCACTGCACGGTCATCAGGCTTCCTCCACGACTCGGTTACATTGCACACCCAGGTCGATCACGCCATCCGCGCTGCGAATGCGCGCTTCGACCACGTCGCCAGGCTTGAGGTATTGCGGCCGGCTCTCCTGGGCCTTGAGGAACATTTGCCATTTGGTGGCTTCCGGCAGCAGGGCCGCGATACGTTGTTTGGCGGGGGAGGGGATCGACAGGGCACAACCCGCCGGAGTGCCTGTGGCGATCAGGTCACCGGGGGCGAGATCTTGCACGGAGGAGAGTTCGGTCAGGGTTTCAGCGGGGCCGTAGACCAGGTTGGCCGTGCTATCGCTCTGACGCACCTGGCCATTGACCGTCAGACGCAGTTGCAGGTCCTTCAGGTAATGCATGTCCTTGGCATCCAGCAGGCAAAGATAGGGGCCGACCGGGCCGAAGGTGCGGAAGCTCTTGCCCTTGTAGAACTGCATCTGGGGAATCTGGATGTCGCGGGCCGAGTAGTCGTTGACGATGACGACACCGGCGATGAACTCATGCAGGTTGGCGTCGGTAACGGCGACGGCGCTGTTGATCGCGCGCTTCATCACCAGCCCAAGTTCGATCTCGTAGTCCAGGAATCGCACGTTGCGCGGCTTGATCAGGTCGCTGTCCGCCGCCACCAGGCAACTCGTCGCCTTGGTGAAAATCATGTTGTACTTCTTCGCGTCAGGGTCCATGCCCGACTCGATCATGTGCTGACGGTAGTTGGCGCCCTGGCAGACGAACTGCTGGTTACGGGACAGCGGCGACAGGAGTTTCACCTCGCCCTCATCCAACTCCGTGCCTCTCACTTGAGCGAGCTCGTCGATGCTGTTCTGGCGAATGAAGTCACCGGTGGTTTCAAAGGTACCCGGGACGACCGTGATACGGCCCCGTCGTATCACGCCCCAGTGGATACCGTTCTGATATTCAAAGCGGACTACATGTACAGCAGACATTGAAGGCACTCCTGGAGCAGCGTCTGTTCCGCGCTCGGTGGCGCGAGGACTTTGGTGTTGTTCTGAATTTGGGCCGGCAAGGCTGTAGACCAGCGAGCCACCAGCGATCAAAGCGCCGGCTTTGAGCACATCCCGTCGGCCATACTTGGTTGAATTGCCTGACATGGCGGCAGCTCTACCCGAACATCCGCATGAGGGTTATCAGTTTGCGCAGCGACAGGTCATCGAGGTCAGGACGCTCGAAGATCAGGTGAGCAAGACGTTGAGCCTTGACCGTGGGGGCGGAATGACGCGCAGGTTGTTGTGTCGTCGGCCTGGGCATTTCAGTTCTGCTGCTCATTGTTGTTCTTGTCCGGTTTTTTGGAGCAAAGCCGATCCCGCACCCCTGAAATGCCGGGGGTGTTGTTGGATTGGCCCAGTTACGAAATCAGTCGAGCAGGGGGAGTGCCGGCAACTCCTTTGTCGCCAACTCACGAGCCTCCTCTGGCGGCACACCCAACGCTCGGAGGACGAACTCAGCCGTGTCAGTACCTGATTCGCGCCACGTCTTGTGCCCTTCCAGCACCAGGAAAATAGAGCCCAGGACGCTGCTCGAAATCAGTGTCATGACTGAGAGCAATTGCTCCTGCTGAAACCTGTATCGCCCACTGGAGAGTCCACTCAGGAGGTCTGTAGTCGCTTGGCTGGCGAACATTTCGCGCAGCGACGCATTGCTCATGGCGAACTTATGGATGAATGCCCCCCACTGGGAGTCCTCGTGAGCGCGACGAATGAAAAATCGGATGCCGTTGGCAAGGCGTTGAGCCGGGTCGGACAGGGTGTCGAAGCTCTTCTTGACACGTTCATGCATCTCCCCTGCGAGGTGGCCGGCGACCGTCTCGAACAGGCTCTCCATGCTCTCAACGTTGCTGTAGATGGTTCCGCGCGCGACTCCTGCCTCTTGCGCAAGGTCGAGGATGTTCACTTGGGAGGTGCCTTTTGCAGCGAACAGGCGAAAGGCAGCCTGATGAATGCGGCGCTGTGTCGGATTCAGGGATTCCACGCTTTTTCTCCAAGATTGCTCATGGCTAGATTGAACACGCGTGTTCTGTTGTCGTCAACATGGTTTTTGAAGGGATAGCCTGGACTTCCATGTTGAGAATGTTCTAAGGGCTTCAAGGCGAGGCTTTATGAGCTAATCAGCCGAGATGGGGAAGGTCTATGAGCTCATGCATATTGACTTAATTGAACACGCGTGTTCATCTCTTGGTTCGAGATGCCTATTTTCTCGAGTTCGCAGAAAGAATCGGGATGTCGCGCACATGCCGTTGATGGTCACCGGCGGCGTGCGCCGAAAGGAGGTCGCGGAGCGAGTGGTGGGCGGTTCGGTGGCGGTGGTTGGGCTCGCCACTGCGCTGGCTATCGAACCGACCCTGCCCAGCCAGTGGAAGGAGGGGCAAGACGCCGAAGTGGAGCCCATCGTCGTCCGCTGGAAGAACAGGGCGTTGGCATCGCTTGCTGTCGCATCGGTGGTCAAGAAGCAACTCGGGTTACTGAGCCAGGGGAAACGAGCAAGGCCAAGGACTTCGCCGCTCATGGCGTTGATCGGCAACCAGCTGAAGTCCCGTCGTCAGGCGAAACGCTACAGACAATGGATTGGCCAAGCCTAGTGAGCACTCGAAACACCCGGATCCATCTGTTTCAACCCGTCGGGAGTTGCTGCGTTCTCAAGCAATCAACCCAGGGAGCCGGCCCTCTCCGGCTTGTGAGCCCAGCGGGCGGACAGCAATCGCCGGATGGAGGGAGGCGAACCTGAAAGAGGACGCACTGGCGCCGAGAAGTCGTCCTGGCGTAGTGCCTCGAAACCCCAACACCAGTGGCAACCTGAATGAAAAAAATACTTCTAAAAACAATATTGTTCGCTTTACCAAAGGTACTTGGCTTCACTGCCCGCAAACATCCGCAATTTCACGCGCGGCTCAAGCAGAAGAACTGCACCGTCTATATCGGCCTTCAGGACGGCAGCATCGGCCGCTTCCTCGAAATCCGCGGCGGTAAAGTGTTCTCGCGCGTTGGCAAGGCGGCAGAGGCGGATGTCAGCATGCTGTTCAAGGACCTGCCAACGGCCCTGAAATTCCTCTCGCCCAATCCGGACATGGGCGAGATCGTCCACGCCGCCAAGAACTTCAAGGTCGTCGCCAAAGGGCCGGACCCCCTGGTGGTGTGGTTCACCCAGACGCTCAACCTCAGCCAGACGGTCGGGTTGGAGATGGGCCTGCCGATGCGCGACGGCACCCGGCGCTACACCACCTGCACCAACGGCGGCCCGCTGTTCATTTATGTGAAGGGCGGGCGCATCCAGCGCGTCACGCCGCTGGAGCTGGATGAGAAGGATGCGCCGAGCTGGGAGTTGCAGGCGCGCGGCAAGACCTTCCGGCCCAAACGCCGCGCTCTGGTAGCGCCCCATGCCCTGTCGCTCAAATCCCTGGTTTATTCGGACAAGCGCATTCTGCAACCGATGAAGCGGGTCGATTTCGACCCGGACGGCGAGCGCAACCCGCATAACCGCGGCAAGTCGGGCTATGTGCCCATCAGCTGGGACGAAGCGCTGAGCATCGTCGCCAAGGAAATCAACCGGCAAAAGCGCGTCCACGGGCCGGGCTCGATCACCTTCCCAATGTCATCCCACCACCAGTGGGGCAATGTCGGCTATTACCTCAGCTCGCTGATGCGTTTCGCCAACCTGATCGGTTTCACCCGCGTTGCCGCCAACCCTGACAGCTGGGAGGGCTGGTACTGGGGCGCCATGCACCATTTCGGCAATTCCATGCGTGTCGGCGTGCCGGCCGGCTATGGCGCCGTCGAGGACTGCCTGAAGGAAGCCGAGATGATGGTCTTCTGGTCCTGCGATCCGGAGAGCACCAACGGCGCCTATGCCGGCTTCGAGGGCACGACCCGCCGGCTTTGGGCCAAGGAACTGGGCATCGAGTTCGTCCATATCGATCCGCATAACAACCCCACCGCGCAATTGCTCGGCGGGCGCTGGATTCCGATCCGCCCGCAGACCGATGCCGCCCTGGCCACGGCCATCATGTACGTGTGGGCTGTCGAAGGCTTGTACGACGCGGATTACGTTGCGACCCGCACCACCGGCTTCGACGAATGGAAGCGCTACCTGCTGGGCGAGGCCGACGGCATCGCCAAAACCCCAGAGTGGCAGGAAGGCGAAACCGGTGTACCGGCCAAGGACGTGCGCGCCCTGGCCCGCAAGTGGGGTAACCGCAAAGTCTATCTGGCGACCGGCATGACCGGGGCCGGATTCGGCGGCGCCGGTCGCGGCGCGACCGGGCAGCAGTGGGCGCGCTGCATGATCATGATGATGGCCATGCAGGGCTGGGGAAAACCGGGCGTCAATTTCGGTTGCCTGCAGATCGGCTCGCCGGTGGACCATCATTTCTACTTCCCCGGCTATGCCGATGGCGGGATATCCGGCGAACTGATGTGGACCGGCAACGCCGTAAACAACTATCAGCGCATGCCCCACATCCTGACCATGAACCCGGTCAAGCAGCTGGTGCCGCGGCAGCAATTGCCCGACGCCATCATCAACGGCCATGCTACCGGCTATCTGTGGGACGGCATGTCGCAGGAGGCGCAGTTCGCCCCCTTCACCTATCCGATGGCGGGCTATTCGCCCATCCACATGATCTACCGCTACGGCGGTTCGTCGTTCAGCACCGTGACGAAATCCGGCCGCTGGGTCGAGGCCTACCGTCACGACAGCATCGAGTTCGTCGTGAACCAGTCCATCTGGATGGAGGGCGAGGCCCAGTTCGCCGACATCATTCTGCCGGCCTGCACCCAGCTCGAGCGCTGGGACATCGGCGAATGGTGCAATTCCGGCGGTTACGCCCACCACGGCTACACCCTGGTCAATCACCGCCTGGTGACGCTGCAGCACAAATGCATCGAACCGCTCGGCGAGTCTCGTTCGGACTACGACATTTTCGCGGCCATCCTCGAGCGCCTGGGCTTGGGCGGGGTGTTCACCGAAGGTTGCAGCGAGCTCGATTGGGTCAAGCGGGTGTTCGACTCATCCGACCTGCCGGATCACATCTCCTGGCGCGAGTTCTGCCGCAAGGGCTATTACGTCGTGCCGCCGGAAAGGCCCGAACTGCGTCCGCCGGTCGACATGCGCTGGTTCGCCGAAGGCCGTCCCAAGGACCTGCCGGAGCCGTTTCCGCTGCCGTCGCAGTGGGCCGAAGAGTTTGGCAAGGGTTTGCAGACGCCCAGCGGCAAGCTGGAGTTCGTTCCCGAAACTCTCAAACGCCACACCAAGGACAATCCCGAGCGGCCGGCGCTCAACCGCTATATCCCGTCCTGGGAAGGCCTGGGAACGACCGAGCTGGTCGGCAAGTATCCGCTGCAGATGATCGCGACCCATTCGCGCTACAGCTTCCACACCTCCAGCGACGGCAAGAACGGCGTGACCAGTCGGGTGGCAGACCATCGCGCCCGAATCGACGGCCACGATTTCTGGCTGCTGCGAATCAGCCCTGCCGATGCAGAGGCGCGCGGCATTGCGCAGCGCGACTTGGTCAAGATCTACAACGACCGCGGGGCGGTGATTTGTGCCGCTGACGTGTCGGCCCTGGTGGTGCCGGGGGTGGTCAAGTCCTACGAGGCCAGCGCCGAGTTCCAAATGGTGAACGTTGCCGGCGAGACCGTCGAAATCGGCGGCTGCCTGAACATCCTCACCCCGGATCGGCCGCAAACGAAGGGGACCAGCAGCATGAGCCCGAACTCATGCCTGGTTCAGATCGAAAAATGGCAAGGCGCCGACGCGTTCAAGCGCAGCCGTGTCGAAGCAGGAGTCGCCCATGAGTAAGTGGAATCTGATCATCAACGTGGGGCGTTGCGAGAACTGCTACAACTGCGTGCTCGCCGAGCGGGACGAGCACGTTGGCAACGACTATCCGGGCTATGCGGCCCCGGCCTCCCTCGCCGACGAGGCACCGATCCGCATCCTGCGGCGCGTGCAGGGGGCGGCGCCGATGGTCGAGACGACCTACCTGCCGGTGATGTGCAACCACTGCGACGATGCGCCGTGCATGAAGGTCGGCGGCGACGCGATCAGCAAGCGTGCTGACGGCATCGTCGTGATCGATCCGGTGAAGGCCAAGGGGCGCAAGGACATCGTCCGCTCCTGTCCCTACAGGGCCATCGTCTGGAACGAGGAACAGCAGCTGCCGCAGACCTGGATCTTCGACGCTCATCTGCTCGACGACGACTGGAAAGGCCCGCGTTGCCAGCAGGTGTGCCCAACGGACGTGTTCGAGGCGGTGAAGCTGGACGACGTGGCAATGCAGCAGAAGGCACGCCAGGAAGGCTTGCAAGTTCTGCTGCCCAAATTGAAGGCCAAACCCAGAGTCTATTACCGGGGCCTGGAGCGCTGGGACACCTGCTTCATCGGCGGCAGCCTCAGCGCCAGCGTTGACGGCGTGGTCGATTGCGTCGCCGGTGCCGAAGTCACGCTTCTGCAGAACGGGAAACCCATCGTGGTCACCCACAGCGATGCCTTTGGCGACTTCCGCTTTGGTGGCCTGGCCAAGAAAAGCGGCGGCTATCGCATTGAAGTCCGCCACGGCCTGGGCGAGGCGCAGCGCGACTGCGACATCGACGAAAGCCTCTATCTCGGCGAGATCCGGCTGGTGAGCAGCCATCAGGAATGCATTGAGGAGCAAGCCGTATGAATCACACCCAGGAACTGAGCGTGCCGCCGGAATATCCGGAAAGCGCGGCGCCCGC
This sequence comes from Pseudomonas sp. BN417, assembly GCF_029871205.1. GTDB lineage: Bacteria > Pseudomonadota > Gammaproteobacteria > Pseudomonadales > Pseudomonadaceae > Metapseudomonas. The sequence goes on from NZ_SSOJ01000151.1 coordinate 29,697, forward strand.
CCACGTCAAGAAGCTGGTCCGGCCGAAGGCCTGGCAGAAGGCTACGCAGCTGGCCTTCCTTCGTTTCGAAAAGAAGGATCTCGTCGAGGCTGAGCGCTTCTGGAACGATTTCGGCCTGGTGACGGCGTCGCGCACCGCGGAGCAACTGGTACTGCGCGGTGCCGGGACGGCGCCGGCCATCCTGGTCGCTACCAAGGCCGAGACCTCGCGCTTCGTCGGCTCGGTCTTCGTGGTTCCGGCTGACACCGATTTCGCGCGGCTGGAACGCGAAAGCAATGCCAGGCCGCTGTCGCCCGAGCGCATTCCTGGCGGCGGGCGCGGCGTCACACTCAATGACCCGGACGGCACTGAACTGTGGTTGATCACCGACTGGGATTCGGTGCCGGCGTTGCCGACCCGGCCGCCGATCCATCGGGATATGAACGTACTAGGCGAGATCCAGCGGGTGAATCGTACGGTTCGTTCGCCCATCGAGCCGGCGCTGGTCGGTCGCCTGGGGCACGTTGTCTATCAGACCAGCAACTTCGAGGTGATGTCCGAGTGGTACATGCGCCACCTCGGCCTCATTCCGACGGACGTTCAGTACCTGGAGGACGGCTCCCCGCTGGTCACTTTCTTCCGCCTGGACCTGGGCGACCAGCCGGCGGATCACCATACCTTCGTCATGGCGAGCGCTCTCCAGCCGCGTTACGAACACAGCGCCTGGGAAGTGATCGACCTCGACGCCTTGGGACAGGGGCAGCAAGTCATGCATGCCCGTGGCCACAAGCACTTCTGGGGCATCGGCCGGCACCTGCTCGGCAGCCAGCTCTTCGACTACTGGAAAGATGCGGACGGCTTCGACTTCGAGCACTACACCGACGGCGACGTATTCACCGCCGACCACGAGACGCGCTACGTGCCGTTCTCGACGGGCAGCATCTGGGCCTGGGGGGACGACGCGCCCAAGAAGATCTTCCCGGCCAAGTCTCTGGGCCTCGTCTGGCGGGCATTGAAGCTTATCCGCCAGGGGCGCCTGACCCTGGCCAAGCTACGCATCATCGGCAAGACGCTCGATACCCCAGCGCGTCCCTGGCTCTGAATTCGACACACAAGGACTTGATCCATGGCTATCGCCCTTATCCGCTTCATCCCTGCCAAGGCACCTGCCGACACCGATCCCCGCTGGGGTGTCGTCTTCGGCGAAAAGGTTGCACCGCTGGACGGCAGCTACCCGACCACCGCCGACCTCATCCAGAACGGGCGCGAGGCCGCTCGTCAGCTCACGCCGGCCCAGGCAACGCTCGAACTGGGCAGCGTCCGCGTCCTGCCGCCGGTCACCTCGAACCAGCAATTCATCTGCCAGGGCGTCAATTACGAGAGCCATGTGCGGGAGTCTGGCCTTGATCCGAAGAACTTCCCGTTCAATACGATCTTCACCAAAGCGCCCTCTTGCATCAGCGGCCCGTACGACGACGTAGTGCGTCCCTCCCATGTGAAACTGCTGGACTACGAGATTGAACTGGGGCTGGTCCTCGGGCGCGATCTGGTTCCCGGTGAGGTTGTCACGCCGGACAAGCTTCACGAGGTCCTGGCCGGCGTGACCATCGTCAACGACGTCTCGGCCCGCGATGTCCAACTGCCTCAGGGCCAGTTCTACAAGGGCAAGAGCTACCAGACTTTTGGTCCGGTCGGCCCGGTGCTGCTCCTGCTCGAACCCCTGGAGTGGCAGCGCTGGCGCGAGCTGAAGATGACCCTGACGGTCAACGGAATCGCCCGGCAGCAAGCCTACTGCGGCGAAATGCTGTTCAAGCCGCATCAGACGCTGACTGAACTGGCGTCGCTGCATGGCATGCACGCCGGTGACCTGGTGGCGACCGGGACACCGGCCGGCTGCGCCGCAAAGGCACCCGGCAAGCTGGTCATGTTCATTCTCAAGCATTTCATGTCCGATGCCGGGAAATGGAAGGCCTTCATCGCCAAGGCCAAGAAGAATCCGCTCTACCTGCAACCCAGCGATGTCATGGCTCTGAGCATTAGTACCGACGACGGCGCGCTGGATCTCGGCCAGCAGCGCACGCGGGTGGTGTCGGCATGACAGTGGCCGAACGGCTGCTTTGCCTGCGCCCGGCCGCCTCCAATCCAGTGTGATGGATAGCATTCTGCAGGATGGCTTCGGTCGCAGCATCGATTACCTTCGCATGTCGGTGACTGATCGCTGCGACTTCCGCTGTGTTTACTGCATGGCCGAGGAGATGACTTTCCTGCCGCGTCAGCAGGTACTCGGCCTGGAGGAGTTGTATCGCTTGGCGGCGCTGTTCGTGCGTAACGGGGTGAAAAAGATCCGCCTCACCGGCGGCGAGCCGCTGGTGCGCAAGGGCATCGTCCAGCTGTGCGCGCAGATCGCCGCCTTGCCGGGGCTGCGCGAACTGGTGATGACCAGCAACGGCTCGCAGCTGGTCAAGCTGGCGCAGCCGCTGGTCGATGCCGGGGTCCAGCGCCTCAATATCAGCCTGGACAGCCTTGATGCACAACGCTTTCGGGCGATTACCCGTACCGGCGACTTGGCCCAGGTGCTGGCCGGCATCGACGCGGCGAGCGCCGCCGGCTTTGCCCGGATCAAGCTCAATGCCGTGGTGATGCAGGGGCGCAATGCCGACGAGGTGCTCGACCTGGTCGAATATGCGGTGAACCGCGGTCTGGACATCAGCTTTATCGAGGAGATGCCGCTGGGCGAGGTGGGCCGCTCGCGTGGCGAAAGCTACTGCTCCAGCGACTGGGTGCGCGAGCGTATCGCCGAGCGCTACAGCCTGCTCGATAGTGCCGAGCAGAGTGGCGGGCCGGCGCGCTATGTGCGCGTCAGGGATTTCCCTGCAAGCCGTATCGGCTTTATCTCACCGCACAGCCACAACTTCTGCGGCACCTGCAACCGCGTGCGCCTGACCGTAGAAGGGCGCCTGTTGCTGTGCCTCGGGCACGAGAACTCCATCGACCTGCGCGCCCTGCTGCGCCGCCATCCGCAAAGCGATGCGCCCTTGTTGCAGGCGCTCCACGCCGGCCTGGCGCGCAAGCCGTTGCGCCACGAATTCAGCGTTGGCGGCGAGGTGAAGGTGCTACGCTTCATGAACGCCAGCGGTGGTTGACCCTTTTGAACAAAATGCAGCAAGCGCAGCTACCTCCCAAGAAACTGTCGTCCATTCGTTCTGCCATACCAAAGGGGCAAGCATGTTCAAACCAGGCCATCTGCATCTCACCACTCCACTCGACAGGCCGCACCTACCGAAGTTCGACATCGACGTGTTCTACGAGGTCCGCCGCGACCCGGTCGAAGGCGTACTGATGCATTTCAAGGTGGTCGGCACCATCGGTGGGCGCGAGTTCTGCGAAGAATTCGATCTGCATCGCGATACCGCCTTCAACTTTGCCAGCCCGATAACCAAGGCATTGGTCAAACACGGCCTGCCACTCAACGCCGGCCCGATCATGCCCGAGCACACTGACTACGACGCCATGTTCGAGGATATCCGCCAGCAGCTCGGCGCGCGGACGGGTGAGCCCGTCGATTTCGATCACCTCGACAAGGATGGCTTGTGAGGCCGCGGTAGCGCGCAGGTGCAGCCATGCTTGACGGTTTTTTACCTGCTCGCCCAGAAGCAGGTGCCCATCATGGGAGAATGGATGCATTCCAGCGCGCCCAGCCGACTTCATGCCAATAGGCTCGGCAGCGCTCGCCCTTTGATGACCTAGCACATGGCTCCGGTCGTGCAGGGCACACCGTGTCCGGATCAATGCCAGCTTCCGCGAAAATGAAGGCGAATTCATGGTGGCCTTCGCACAAGTGATCAAGTATCAGCTTGGCCAATCTCGAGCGCATGGCCTGACTGACTGGAGTGATGCGCAGCAGCGTGTTGCCCCATTGGGGGTCATCGGCGGCGTGCTGCACATTGGTAATCGAATCATTTGGTGTTCCCAGCAACTGAACCAGCCGAGAGAGACCGTGTGGACCCGCATCTGAAGACTTCGAAGGCAGCTCACACCGACGCTGCGCCACTGCGCCTCGACGTCGTGTCGGGGCTTACAGCTGCGGCGGTCGTACTGCCCAAAGCAATGGCCTACGCGACGGTCGCGGGTCTACCTGTTGCCGTCGGTCTGTATACGGCCTTCGTCCCGATGCTGATTTACGCACTCTTAGGAACATCGCGAGTACTCAGCGTCAGCTCGACTGCTACGCTGGCGATCCTGGTTGGTGCACAGATCGGCATGGCCGTACCGGACGGCGACCCGGGGAAGCTGATCACGGCAACTGCAACGCTGACTGTACTGGTTGGCATGATGCTGCTCCTGGCCCGACTGATAGGTCTGGGGTTTCTCGCGAACTTCATTTCCTCCCCTGTATTGAGCGGCTTCAAAGCGGGGGTCGGTCTTGTCATCGTGCTGGACCAGGTGCCAAAGCTCTTGGGTATCTCCATCAGCAAACAAAGTTTTTTTGTCGACTTGCTCAGCATTGTGCATCAGGTGCCAGAGAGTTCCTTGATCACCTTTGTGGTATCTGCAGCGGCGCTCCTGATGCTCATTGCAATTGAGCGCTTGTGGGGACACTCGCCTGCACCGTTGATTGTGGTTGGTGGCAGCATTGTTGCCTCATGGTACTTCGGTCTGCAGGCTCAGGGAGTTTCGACGGTTGGTGTGATTACACAAGGGTTACCATCATTGGTGTTGCCCGATCTTGCCTTGATCGAGAAGATGTTGCCGGGCGCACTTGGGATTGCCCTGATGAGTTTTACCGAAACGATTGCGGCAGGGCGCGCCTTTGTCCGGCCAGGCGATCCACCCATAAATGCTAATCGCGAGCTGATCGCCACCGGTCTCGGTAATCTTGCAGGTGCACTACTCGGCGCAATGCCGGCAGGTGGTGGCACCTCTCAGACGGCTGTTGTACGCGCCACCGGAGGGCATTCTCAGGTGGTCTCGATCGTCACAGCCGGCGTGGCTTTCGCCACTATGCTGCTACTCTCCGGGCTACTCGAGTTTCTACCTCACGCCACACTGGCGGCCATCGTCATCTACTTCTCGGTCGGGCTGATCCAGCCGCGAGAGCTCCTGGCCATTCGCAAGGTGCGCCCCATGGAATTCTACTGGGCGCTCGTAGCCGTGCTCGGAGTATTGCTACTTGGCACGTTGCAGGGGATCACAGTGGCGATCGTCGTATCTTTGGTCAGCCTGGCTTACCAGATCGCCCGTCCGCACGTGTATGTCCTTGGGCGCAAGCGAGGGACCGACGTGTTACGCCCCTTGTCAGGGGAGCACCACGATGACGAGACTTTCGAGGGGCTGCTGATGGTGCGGTCGGAGGGAAACCTCTTCTTCCTCAACGCGGATTATGTGAAGGAGCAAATCATTGCGCTGGAGGCGCAGTACAAGCCGCGTGTGGTCGTCTGGGACATGAGTGCAGTGCCCGATATCGAGTACTCGGCACTGCAGGTGCTGATGGAGGGCGAGAAACACCTGACCGAGCTAGGCACCAGTCTCTGGCTGGCGGGGTTGAATCCCGGCGTACTTGAGATGGTGCGACGTGCTGGCTTCGACGAGAAGCTTGGGCGTGCGCGTATGCTGTTCAACGCACACGCAGCGATCGAGCTCTATCAGGCACGGGAGGCAACCCTGGTGGGCTCGGCGCAGTAGCCCATTGAATGGCGCGGCGTTCGCGTTAGAAGCGAGCCTCGTGCAGACGGTGTCAATCGTGGCGGGGTGATCGGGAATGGCTACAAGGTCTTTGAAGATGCCACGGCTGCACCGAGAAGCCAGATCATGCTTTCGTTGTGCCCTTCAGCGATGGTCGCCGCTCCGCGTACGGCCGCGAGCTTGGTAAGCAACGCTTCAACGTCTGTGTCAGAACGCTATCAGGGCAGTTGGTCGACTATTTTCGTTTGGAAAGACTGATAAATCTGATTGACCACCGCGATGAAGACCCCCGTGGATAATCCGCACATGAGGATGCCGGTCAAGCCCTCCATCAACCCGAACAATCGCCAGGGTTTTGCCAGCACCACGTCACCGTAACCAATCGTCGCATAGGTCACGCCAGAGAAGTAAAACGCCGTTTCGAGATCGGGCAGGCAACCCTGCCATACATAGAATGCCCCCCAGACCGAGATTGCGATCAGATGCAGCAGAACCATATAGCAGGCAACCCATACCAGCCGCGTGCTGATGGCCTCGATTCGCGTCATGAGAACATTTCCCCTGTGGTCCAGAAATCTAAGCATTATGGCCAGGCCGATTGCATGCACGACCACCGTAATGGCCGCCAGCACCCATACGAAAAAGATGCTTGAGTGCATCAAGTGCTCCTTGTAGGTGTCACCCGACTGGCCGAGATCCTGTCTTGCAGTCGTATGTGTCGTACGTGGCCTGATGCCATCCGGCACTCCCCGTTGTTTCTCGGGCTGCGTCCCTGTTTGGCTGGCGTGTAAGGCCGCCGACGTTGATCGGAAGGGTTCAAGACGAAGCGGGTAACGGCAGGCCGGCGATCTTCCTGGCCCTGGCGGGGGTGGTGCCCAGAGCCTTGAGGACCATCTCTGCGACCTGCACATCGTGCCCCGTCACCGCGCGACCCTCGACGACCGAACGCATCGCGCCGGTTGTGCAAGACACCACGATGTCCATGGCGATGCCTTCGTCATTGAACGTGAAGGCACCCTCGCGCCGGCCTTCACGCAGGTCGTCAAGTACATGGGTGGCCAGTCGCGAGCGAATGGCCTGGTCGAAATGGATAATGCGCAGCAGTGCATTGGCCCATTGGTGGTCGTCGGCGGCGCGGCGGATGAACATGCGCACCCCTATCGAAAGCCGCTGGGCACCGCTTTTTACGTTGGTGCTGAGGGCGGTGATAGCGTCGGAGAACTCGGTTGCCAGGGTAATTCCCACCGCCTCCAGCACTTCGTCGCGGGTGCGGAAGTAGTTGTAGATGGTGCCGTTGGATACCTCTGCTTCGGCGGCAACTTCGAGCAGGGCAATTTCGCCCACCTCCTTGCGTGCGATAAGGCGCAGCGCCGCATCCACCAGGCTGCGACGCGTGCGCTCGCGCTTCTTGTGCCCTCGCGTGAGAGGCTGGTTCTCGTCCAGGTCTGATGGTGGAGTGGGGATGGGCATACTCAGGCTCGCATTCGAAGGGGCTCGCCGATGGTAAAGGAAACACTGTCGGCGGTGGAGTCGCCGCTGGCCATCAGGTCCATGCAGGTTTGAACCAGCTTCGCGGCCTGTTTGCTGGGGGCGTGGTGCATGACATGGCGGTCGGGGCGTACCACGACAAGCGTGCCCTTGGGCGCCAGCGGCAGGATGGCATGGTTGAGATCTTCGATGAATGCGTAGTTTCCACCAGGGCGCTGGCCGCATGCTCCGATCTGCAGGAAGTTACCCCCTAGCTTGACCCAGGATGCGACCTGGGCAGCGGATAGCAGCGAGAGTGGATCGACACCGAATCCAACCAGGGTGAGATGGTCACCCAGAGCCTCGTCGCTCAAGTGTACCTGCTGTTTGGCGCTGCGCACCCAGGCTTGAGGAAACAGGCCGCCGCGAACCAGCTTGTCGCCGCGGTGATAGGGCGCAAAAAGGCCGTGCCTGAAGATGTTTTTCGGCTTGATCTCCAGCTCCTCGAAGTACTTTCGGGTAAATGGCGTCAAGGTAAGCGTGCGCATCAGCCCATGAATCAGGAAGGCTGCCAGTTTGTTCCTGGGCATCACCAAGCGGCCCATCAGCTTGGCCATGTCGATCATGGCTTTCGCGTGGGGGCGGCGCTCCTCGTCATAGGTGTCCAGCACCGAGGGCGAGGCTTGACCGCGCAGGACCCAGGCGAGTTTCCAGGCGAGGTTGGCAACATCCCGAAGCCCGGCGACGAGCCCTTGGCCGACGAAGGGAGGCGTGATGTGGGCGGCATCCCCCACGAGGAAGATTCGTCCTTTGCTGAATCTGTTGCAGCAGCGTGCGTGGAATCGATACACGGCCTTGCGCTCGATCTGCAGCTCCCGCGAATCGACCCACGGGGCGACCAGCCTGGCGATGTTTTCCGGGCATTCCATCTGCTCGCGTGTTTCGCCTGGGTGCAGCATGAACTCCCAGCGCTCCCGGCCGCCCGGGGCGGGCATATGCGGAGCGGGGCGCTCGGGGTCGCAGAGGAACTCGACATGATCGATGGCCGATTGGCGCCGGTTGCCTGCGTCGACGATCAGCCAGACTTCGGCATAGGTCTCGCCTTCGAAGTCCTGGCCGATCAGGCTTCTGACCCTGGAGCTGGCACCATCGGCACCTACCAGGTATCGCGCGCGAACGAAGTGTCTCTTGCCTTTCTGGTCCTTAACCGAAGCGACCACGCAATCCGGCTCTTCGGACAGGCTCTCGAGTTCGAGCCCGCCCATGCTGGTCACTGATTCGAGCTGTGAGACCCGGTCGCGCATCGCATGCTCGAGGTCGGGTTGGTAAAAGGTCACCAGCTTGGGATGGCCGTCGATGCAACCCGCCGTATTGGCCCGCGCGAACTGCCCGAGCACCGGAGAGTGCATGCGTACCTCGGGAATCACGATCTTCTCGAAAGCGTCTTCGGCCAGTCCGGCAAGCTGCAGGATGCGGAGCGCTTCGTTATCCAGGGCAATGGCTCGGGGCATCAGCAGGACCTCATGGGTCTTGTCCAGAACCAGTGTGCTTACGCCATAGCGACCCAACAGTGCGGCGAGTGTCGCCCCTGCGGGGCCGTAGCCCACTACCAGTACATCGACTACGTCCGGCGGCAGTGCGGAGCATTTCTTGTTGTTCATATCGAGCCCTTGTTGTGATTGAAATCGTGAGACGCGAGGTCTCATCGTCAGGCAGGGTCAAGGTATGTAAAATTGAAATATTTTTCAATATTGGTGTTTTTGTCATGTTTGTGCGGGATCATTCCCCCGCCAGGGCGAGGCCGCGCAGGCTCTGCCTAAAACGGTCCGATGACAGATGTCGTGCGCGATTGCCCACCTGCCGCTTGGCAGGTTTCCGACCGGCGAGGCTTGGCTTGCGTATCGATAAGCGTTGTTATCGGAGCAACGGAGCAGGTCCCAGCTGCCGAGGCACAACGGTGTTTTTGTCTTAGATTTCAGGAATCAAGCGTGGCGCGTCCGCAGCTCCAACCGAGTCCAGTCCAGATCCGCTTCGTCGACTTCGAACTCGACGAGGCCAACGCCTGTTTATTGCGCCATGGAAAGGCCGTGGCGCTGGCGCCCACACCCTTCATGCTGCTGTGTGTGCTTGCCCGCCAGCCGGGCTCCCTGTTGAGCAAGGATGCCTTGCTTGATGCGGTGTGGGGCCACCGGCATGTCAGCGATTCGGTGCTGAAGACCGCCATCAGCGAACTGCGCACAGCGCTGGGTGACGATCCCAAACAGCCTCGCTTCATCGAGACCGTGTCGCGGCGCGGCTATCGCTTCATCGCCGCGCTGTCGCCTGGCGCTACGTTGCTGCCTGAACCCACTGTGGCTCCGGTGGCCGGCGGGCAGCCGTCGCCACCATTCGTCGGTCGCGCCGATGCGGTCGCAAGGCTGCAACGGGAGTGGGAGCGGGCGTACGGCGGCCAGCGCGCAGTGGTCTGGCTCGCTGGCGAACCGGGGATTGGCAAGACCACGTTGATTGAGCATTTCGTCTCCGGCCTTGGCGGCGTCGCCTGCGCGCGCGGCCATTGCGTTGAGCACTACGGCGCCGGCGAGCCCTACCTGCCGGTGCTGGAGGCGCTGGCCGATCTGTGCCGCAGTGACCCCGCGCTGCCAGCGCTGCTGCGCACAGTCGCACCGACCTGGCTGCTGCAACTGCCGTGGCTGAGCACTGCCGAGGAGCGAGACGGATTGCGACGCGAGCTTGCCGGCGTTGGTCCGGAACGCATGCTGCGGGAAATGGGCGAACTGCTGGACCGCTACACGGAGCAGCGGCCGCTGTTGCTGGTGACCGAAGACCTGCACTGGAGCGATCGGGCGACTGTTCAGCTCATCGATTACATCGCGCGGCGACGTGGCCGCGCACGGCTGATGTGGCTGGCAAGCTTCCGCGTCGCCGAGGTGGTGGCGCTCGATCATCCGCTCAGTTCATTGCGCCACGAACTGCGCCTGCAACGGCTGTGCGAGGAAGTGGTGCTCGATCCCTTCTCGGAGATCGAGGTCGCCGACTATGTCGCGCAGCGTTCGGCCTCGCTGGCGCGCGATGAAGCCTTCGTGCGTGCCCTGCACGAACGCACCGACGGTGTGCCGCTGTTCGTGTCGTCCGTCATCAGTGAAGTCATGGACCAAGCGGGCGACGACGTCACCATCGAGGCTCGACTGGCGAATCTGGCGGTCCCCGAGAATCTGGCGGCCATCATCGATCACTACATTGCCAAACTTGGGCAGGAGCAGCGTGCGCTGCTCTCGGCAGCAGCGGTGTGCGGTGCAGAGTTCCGTGTTGAGACGGTTTCGCTGGTCCTCGAGAGCGACCTCGCTTCGCTGTCCCACGCCTGTGAGGAGCTGGTGCGCGAGCAGGTGTGGCTCATGCGGTCGCGCGCTGGCGAAGGTGAAGAGGCGGAGGAGCTGCCCTACTCGTTTCGGCATGCGCTCTTCCGTCAGGTGCTGTACGACCGCACACCGCGCTCATTGCGCACCCACCTGCATCGCCAGGTAGGCGCTGCCCTCGAACACGAGCGAACTGCCGGGGTGCCGGTTGCTGCCTCGGAACTGGCGATGCACTTCGACCGGGCCCGGCAGCCAATGATTGCGCTGCGCTACTACGCCGAGGCAGCGGAAACCGCGCTGCTGCACTTCAGCCCGGCGTCGTGCGTCGGTCTCACCGAGCGTGCGTTGGTCCTGCTGCAGCAGGCCCCAGAGGGGCCGGAGCGCGATGCACTGGAGATCACCCTGGCTACGCTGCAGGGCGTGTCGGCCTTCCATACGCTCGGTGTCGGCAGCGAGGCCAGGAATGCATTTGAACGCGCATACACGCTGCTGGCGAACGCTCCCGAACATCCGATGCGCGGTCGCCTGCTGCACGGGTTTGGCTATCTGCTGGGGCTGCGCGGTGACTATGGGCTGGCGTTGGCAGTGGCGGAGCGCGCCGAAGCCCTTTCGTTCGAGGCGAACGATCCAGCGCTCTCACTGGTCGCGTGCATCGTGCAGGGCGAGGTGCATCACCTCCAGGGGCGAACGCAGACGACCCGCAGCTGGCTGGAGCGCGCGCTCGCGCTCGCCGAGCCGCTCGATATAGGGGCGAACGAGATTTTCGCGACCGATCCCCAGGTCATGCTGCACGGCATGCTGGCCATCGAGCTGGTGCGTTCCGGCCTGCTCGAGCAGGGCCGTGCCCATATGCAGCGGGCGCGGACTCGTGCGCAGGCGCTGTGCCAGCCCATGACGAGGATGGTCGCCGCCTGGCAGGAAGTGTTGATCGAGGTGCGGATGGGCAACCACGCGCGCGTGGCAGCGTTGGCCGACGAGATGCAGGTGCTGGTCGATGAGTATTCGCTGGCACTGGGGCGTACGGCTTGCCGCTGGTGGCGTGGCTGGGCCGACGCACGCAACGGCGCGCCGCGCGACGGCTACCGCTGCATCCGCGAGGCCTACGAGGAACACACTGGGCTCGGTATGCGCTCTGGTGCCAGCGAGGTACTCGGCTACGCCACCGAGACCCTGCTGTTGGCCGGTGATTTCGACGGTGCGATGGCCGAGTTGCAGGAGGCATTGAGGGTAGGGGAGGAACTGGGCGAGCGCGTGTACCTGCCTCAGCTGTTGCTGCTGGAGGCCGCAATCGCGCGGGAACAGGGCCGACCCGATGCCGGCGCCAATGCGGTGCGGCGCGCGGTCGAGGAGGCGCGCGCCCAGGAGGCACCGTGGCTGGAGCTGCGCGCTCTGGTCGAGCTGTGCGAACACCACGACGCCGTGCCCGCTGAGCGGCAGGTGCTGGCGGCGCTGCTCGGCCAACTGCCCGAAACTCAAGGCACTGAGCTGGCGCAGCGCGCGTGCACGCTGCTGCGGGCTGAAAGGTCGGATTGAAACGATGAGGGCGCCCCCTTCATGACGACCGAAGTCTGACCTTTCGCTTACGACTCGACCCGGGGGGGCGGCTTACGCTGTCGTCGAACTTCCTTGATCCCCAGGTCCGCAATGACCCTCAAACCTGAATGCAAGTACCCGAGCCGCCGCTCGTTTGTGGTGAAGCTGCGTAGCGACGCCACTCCGGGGTGCCTCATGGGACGCCTCGAAAACCTCGTCACCGGGCGTCAGCGCGAGTTTTCGTCCGACGAAGAACTGCTGGTATCGATTGCCGCCGACCTCGTGTCGGCGGCTTGCGAGGGCGCAGCGGATGTGGCCGGCGAGTGACGTCTCACACCTCAATGAACCCTCCATATGGCGACCGAACTGCGACGCTTCGCTGACAACTTTGCGCGCACCGGGCCCTACGCTGCTGCAACCTCGAATCTGCACGAGTCCAATCCGATGCCGCGACTTCCAACTCACTATCCGTTGATCCGCTACGCCGGGCGGACGCCCCTGCAACATGCCGAACGCCTGGTCGGCGTCTTCGTCGGCGCGGCGCTGGCCGCTTCTATCGCCCTGGCCTTGACCGGCTGCTCCACGGAGGTCGCCAAGCCGTCTGTGGAGTTGCCGGCCAAGTTTGCCGCAAGCACGGCCTCGCAGATGGAGCCTGAAGCCGCATGGTGGGAGGCTTTCAACGACCCGGTGCTGACGGACCTGGTGCGACGCGCGATGCGCGAGAACCGTGACATCAAGATCGCCGCCGAGCGCGTGCGCGCCGCTCGCGCGGGTGAAACGATCAGCCGTTCCTGGCTGTTCCCGAGTGTCGGCCTGTCTGCCTTCGGTACTGACCGCAGCACGGGCTACGACACCGCCAAGAAGAAGGGCTATCCAGACGCCGAGGCTGTCGGCGCGGGCCTGGACGTCTCCTGGGAGCTTGACCTGAGCGGACGCCTGCGCGCTGGCGCGGCCGCAGCGGACGCCGAGGCGCTGGCTGCGGAGCACGGCGTACGCGGCGTGCGCCTGCTGGTGATGAGCGACGTCGCCAGCAACTACTTCACGCTGGTCGGTGCGCAGCGGCAGGTCGATACCCTGCGTGCCATGTCGGCGATGCAGGACGAGACGCTGCGCCTGGTCACCGCGCGCCATCGTGTCGGGCTGGCGACCGAATTCGACGTCGAGCGCGCGCAGACCGATGCCGAATCTGCACGCGCGCAGATTCCGCCCATGGAAACCGTAGCGGCTGTGGCACGCCATCGCATCGCGGTGCTGATTGGTGACCAGGCCTTCAATGCCGGCTCCATCGTGACTTCCCGTGACGATCAGGTTGTGCCCCAGGCGCGGCCGGGCCAGCCTGCCGAGTTGCTGCAGCGCAGGCCCGACGTGCTGGCACTGATGGCGCAGCTCGACGCGGCCAATGCGCGCCGCCAACAGGCCGCCGCCGAGTGGTTCCCGCGGCTGTTCCTCGGTGCCTCCTTCGGGCGCCAGAACCTGGAGCTGAATGGCCTGGATCTCGGAGCCGCGCGATTCACCAACGTCGCCGGCCTACTGGCGATGCCGATCTTCAACGCCGGGCGCACGCGCGCGATCAACGAGGTCGCCGAGAGCGGCCAGCGCGAAGCGCTGCTGCATGCCGAAGACGGCATCGCACGTGCGCTCGAGGACGTGGAGAACGCGCTGATCAGTCTTTCCCATGAGCGCCGCCGCTCGCAGTCGCTGCAGTTGGCGGCCGCCGCTGCGGACTCCGCGTTGGACCATTCGCAGTCGCTTTACAACCGTGGGCAGATCGACCTGCTGCCGTTGTTGGACGCACACCGTGCGCGCCTCACGTCGCGCCTCTCCGCTAACGAAAGCAAGACGCGGCTGCTGCTCGACAGCGTGCAGCTCTACAAGTCGCTGGGCGGGGGCTGGCAGGTGTTCGATGAAACTGCCCACCCCACTGCGACCACCGATACCGAGCATCCGCCCCTTTCCTGAGAACCTGTCGTCTTCAAAGAGGAATCGCCTTGAAGAACTCCAATACTGCGGCTTGCGCCCTTGCCGTAGCCTTCTTGCTGTCCGCGTGTAGCCCGGACCAGCCGACTGTGCAGGCGCTACGACCGGTACGGGTCGTTGAAATCAGCTACGACAATGCCCGTGAAATCAATCGCTACGTGGGCACCGTGCAATCACGGCATCAAGTCGACCAGGCCTTCCGCGTGGGCGGCAAGGTAGTCCAGCGTAAGGTCGACGTAGGTCAGACCGTGCGCGAAGGCGACGTGCTGGCAGTACTCGATGACAGCGATTACCGCCTCGCCGAGGAAGCCTCGCGGCAGCAGTGGGCAGCTGCCGTCGAGCAGGCGCGCCAGGCCGAGTCGGACCGTCAGCGCCTGACCGCGCTGAAGACTGACGGCTCGGTCAGTGCGGCCGACGATGAGCGCGCGCACACGACTGCGCAGACTACCGTTGCGACCGCCGAGGCGGAGGCACGAAAGCTCGAGCTTGCGCGCAACCGGCTCAAGTACACCGTGCTGCGTGCCTCGCGCAGCGGCGTCGTTACGTCCGTGCGCTTCGAGGTGGGGCAGGTCGTGGCGGAGGGTCAACCGGTTGTCTCGATTGCGAATCCAGGCGAGCCGGAAATCGTCGTCGATGTGCCCGAGGATCATCTGTCCGCCTTCAAGGCGGCGCAATTCAAGGCAACGCTGGCCAGTGCGCCGAACGAGGCCTTCGATGTCGCACTGCGTGAGCTCTCTCCGCAAGCGGCGGCGCAAACGCGCACCTATCGCGCGCGGCTGAAGCCTGTGAGTGCGCGGTCGCTGCCGCTGGGTGCCACCGCCACCCTGGTCGCGGAGCGTGAGATGGCAGGGGTTCCGGTGGCGGCGGTGCCGGCCACGGCGCTGACGCAAGACCGCGGCCAGCCGGCGTTGTGGGTGGTCAAGTCCGAGGACTTGAAGCCTGTGGGCACCGTCAGGCTGGAGCCTGTGGCGGTTATGGGGTATCGCAATGACGAGGTGCTTGTCTCCGGGGTTTCTCCCCGAGCGCTGGTCATTACCGCCGGGGTGCAGAAAATGGCGCCTGGGCTGAGGGTCGCGTTACCGGGTTTCGGGGACGCTAAAACCAATCCCCAGCAGCAGGCCGCACGATGAGCAACTTCAACCTTACCGATTGGGCGTTGCGCAATCGCGCCATCGTCCTGTTCATGCTCATCCTCGTCGCGGTAGCCGGCGCCTTCAGCTTTACCAGGCTTGGTCAGCTCGAGGACCCGAACTTCTCCGTGCCCTCGATGACGGCCATCGTCATCTGGCCGGGCGCCACCGCCCAGCAGTTGCAGGACCAGGTCCTCAACCGCATGGAGAAGAAGTTCGAGCAGATCGACAACTTCGAGAAGGTGGTCACCTACGCGCGGCAAGGCTATGCGGGCATGACGCTCACCGTGCGCGGCGGCACCTCCAAGCCCGACCAGTTGGAGGCCTGGTACCAGGCGCGCAAGAAGCTCAACGACCTGAGCCTCGAGCTGCCCGACGGCGTGATCGGCCCGATCGTCAACGACGAGTACGGCGACGTGTACGGCCTGATGTACGCCGTCAAGGGCGACGGCATCGGCCAGGCCGACCTGTCCGATGCGGCCGAGGACATCAAGCGCCGCATGCTGAAGGTGTCGATGGTCAAAAAGATCGATGTCATCGGCAAGCAAGCTGAGCGTATCTATGTCGAGTTCTCCCACGAGCGCCTGGCTGCGCTGGGCATCACCCCGCTGGCCATTGCCGAGAGCCTCAAGAGCCAGAACGTCATGCTGCCCGCGGGGCAGATCGACACCCGCAACGACCGCGTCATGGTGCGCGTAAGCGGCCAGTTCGACAGCGAAGACGCCATCCGCAATGTGCCCATCTCCGCAGGCGGCCGGTTGATCAAACTCGGCGACATCGCGACCGTCACGCGCGGTTTCGAAGACCCGCCGACCTACACTGTGCGCCACAACGGTCAGCCGGTGCTGATGCTCGGCATCACCATGACCGGCGACGGCAATATCGTGGACCTTGGCCAGGCGATGGATCAGGCAGTCGCCAAGATCCAGTTGGAACTGCCATACGGTGTGGAGCTGGAACTCGTGGCCGACCAGCCCACCACGGTGAAAGACGCGATCCATGACTTTGTCCACGCGCTGGCCGAAGCGCTGATCATCGTGATTGTGGTCAGCCTGGTCAGCCTGGGCTGGCGCGCTGGCCTGGTGGTCGCGACTACGGTGCCGCTGGTGCTGGGCGGCGTGGCATTGGTGATGTTGGCGATGGGCTGGAATCTCGAGCGCATCTCGCTCGGCTCGCTGATCATCGCGCTGGGCCTGCTGGTGGACGACGCGATCATCGCCATCGAGATGATGGTGGCGAAGATGGAAACCGGCTGGGACCGCGTGCGGGCGGCGGCCTTCTCCTACTCGGCTACCGCCATGCCGCGCCTGACCGGCGCGCTGATTACCGTCGTGGGCTTCCTGCCGATCGGCCTCTCGCAGTCCACCACTGGCGAATACGCGGGTGGCATCTTCTGGATTGTCGGCGCCGCCGTACTGTTCTCGTGGATCTGCTCCGGCATTTTCACGCCCTACCTCGCGGTCAAGATGCTGCCCAACGACCTGGGCAAGCACCAGCATGGTGCTGATCCGTACGACTCGAAGTTCTACCGCCGGCTACGCGGCCTGATCGACGCCGCCATCGAGCGCCGCTGGGTAGTGATCGGTGCGACATTTGGCGCGCTGGCGCTGGCTCTGGCCTGCATGAAACTGGTGCCGCAGCAGTTCTTCCCCAACAGCTCGCGACCCGAGTTGGTTATCGACCTGCGTGTCAAGGAGGGTGCCTCGTTCGCCGCGACCACCGAGCAGGTCAAGCGCATGGAGGAGCTCCTGGCAAAGGACGAGGACGTGCGTTTCTTCACCGCCTACACCGGCGCTGGCGCACCGCGCTTCTATCTCTCGCTCAACCCCGAGCTGCCGAATCCGGGCTATGCCCAGTTCGTCGTGATGACCAAGGACCTGGAGGCGCGCGAGCGAGTCCGTGGGCGGCTGATGACCCTGGCCGACCAGCAGTTCCCGCAGGCGTGGTTGCGCGTGACCCGCCTGGAGCTGGGGCCGCCCGTCGGCTACCCGGTGCAATTCCGCGTCGTCGGTCCCGACACCCAGGTGGTGCGCCAGATTGCCCGCGAGGTGGAGGCGGTGGTCGCGTCCAGCCCGAAGGTGCGCGACGTTCAACTGGACTGGAACGACCCGGTGCGCACGCTGAAGGTGGAGCTGGACCAGGACAAGGCGAGCGCGCTGGGCCTCACACCGGCTGACGTATCGCTGGTGACCCAGTCCGTGATGAACGGCGCGACCTTGTCGCAGCTGCGCGAGGACGAGGAGCTGATCGACATCGTGGCCCGTGCCGTGCCTGAGGAGCGCCTGAGCCTCGACACACTGAAGGACATCAACCTCTACACCCGCCAGGGCACCGTGGTGCCGCTGTCGCAGGTGGCGCAGGTGCGCAACGAGCTGGAAGAGCCGGTGCTGTGGCGCCGTAACCGCGACATGGCGATTACCGTGCGCGCCGACGTGAAGGATGGCGAGCAGGGTGTGTCGGTGACGCAGGAGATCCTGCCGCTGCTGAAGGACATCGAGGCGAAGCTGCCCTCGGGCTATCGCATCGACGTGGGCGGAGCGGTGGAGGAGAGTGACAAGGCCAACCAGGCGCTGTTGGCGGTGGCCCCGCTGATGCTGGTCACCATTCTGTTGCTGCTGATGCTGCAGCTGAAGGACTTCTCCCGCATGTGGATGGTGGTGCTGACCGCGCCGCTGGGCCTGATCGGCGTGGTGCCGGCGCTGCTGGTGTTCCAGTCGCCGCTGGGCTTCGTCGCGATCCTGGGCATCATCGCCCTCGGCGGCATGATCATGCGCAACTCGGTGATCCTGATCGACCAGGTGCAGATCGAGATCTCGCAGGGCCGCGACCCGTGGAATGCGGTGCTGGATGCCGCCATTCACCGGGCTCGCCCGGTGATGCTGACGGCACTGGCCACTGTGCTGGCGATGATCCCGCTGACCCGCAGCGTGTTCTGGGGGCCGATGGCCATCGCGATCATGGGCGGCCTCACCGTGGCGACACTGCTGACGATCTTCTTCGTTCCGGCGCTGTATGCCGCATGGTTCAAAGTGCGCCGTCATGCGGCTGCTGGTGACCAGCAGGTGACGGCCGATGCCGCGCTCAGTTCCTGAGTGACGTGCGCGGTGGTTTAGCGCTTAGTCCTCAGCAACGAAGGTTGATCGTACTCGATCAGCCTTCGTCGAATCGGGAAGCCACGCCAGGCTTAACGACACCGTGAGGCTCCCGCTGAGGACAGGCGAGAAGCTGCGTGATAAATCGAGCAGCATCTCGCGAGACTTCAGCCATAGCTCAACTTGGAGCGCCACTCTTTCCAACCCCCAGCTGTCGCCAGTATTGACGACAGCTGATTAGCACGGCGCGCTTCTGGACTAGCGCCGCCATTCATGGAACTCCCAATATCATGCTGAAAACCTTCGGGATTGCCCTTGTCGCCTTACTTGCCGCTGTTGCTGTTGCGCTGTGGACCCTGCTTGGCCGGTTCGAACCCTCCATCAAATCCGCCATCGAGACCGAGGGGGCCCTGGCTACGCAGACGCAGGTGCTCGTGGGTAGCGTGGAACTCTCGCCCTTCACTGGCGTGGGAGCGCTCGATGGGCTTACCGTGGGCAACCCCACTGGATTCTCTTCGCCCTACGCCCTAGTGGTGGACCGTATCGCCCTGCAGGTGGAACGCGGCTCGCTTCTCGGTGGCGGCCCAATCATTGTCGATTCCGCCACCGTCATCGCCCCGCAGATTACTTACACGGCGAAAAGTCCCACCGCCATTAGCAACCTGGAGACCATCAAGAACAAGGCACAGGCCTATTCCGTCACACCGGTCGCCATCCGGGCCGGCAGCAATGCACGTAAGCTCATCATTCGGGAACTCACTGTGATGGGCGGCTCGATTTCACTTGATATTCCCCTGCCCGGAGGCCCGATAACGGTGCGGCTGCCGCCGCTGCATCTCGCCAACATCGGCGCGACCACGGACGGCGCAGCCCCGTCCGCCATCATCCGCGCCCTGTGCGAGGCGCTCGCGGACGAAGCCAAGAAGGCGGTCACCGCTACCATCGCCCACAAGGTCAAATCCGTTGTCGACATGATCAAGCCGCCCGCACGTGGGTTGCCAAAGTCCATGCCGTCCCCTCCATCCCCTCCGCCACTGCCTTCCACACTGCCCCAGCTGTCCCCGCCGACTCAGTCGACTCTGTCGTCCCCGCCGACCCAGCTGGACCTGCCCCCCGTGCCGACTCTGCCGTCCCCGCCGAACCTGCCGCCCCTGCCAACCCTGCCAGTCCATCCCGGCGTGAAGGACTTGCCGCCTCCGCCGGGCTTTTAGGGCATGTCCGGGCCTGGGAATAACGTCATTCCATGTTCGTCTAAGTTGGGACTTGAAAGTCGCGATATCGCTTACATATTTCTCGTCGTCAGGGGCAGGAGCTGGGAATTTCCTGGCTCCTGTTTAAGATCATGTCCGTCAGCCTGAAGGAGGTTTGTCATGTACGAGTCCCTTCTTAATCTGTCGAGCGATCCTGTCGCCGAGTTCGAGCGGCTGCAGCGCGAACTGCAACAAGTCCTGGGGCCAGGTCTAGGACGTCCGGGCAGCATTCGCGCGCTGGCCAGTGGTGCTTTCCCGGCAATCAATGTGGGAAGCACGCCGTCCAGCATGGAAATCTATGCCTTCGTTCCCGGTGTTGATCCGAGCAGCCTTGATCTGCAGATCCATCGAGGTCTGCTATCGATATCCGGCGAGCGCCAGCCGGTGCGGATCGCGGAGGAGGGCAACTGCTCCGTGTACGCCAACGAGCGTTACGCCGGACGCTTCAAGCGTACAGTGAGCCTCAACGATGAGGTCGATACCGACAAGGTCGAGGCTCGCTACTGCGACGGCGTGCTGCGCATCTCGCTACCACGGCGGGAGACTTCGCAGCCCAGGCGCATAGCCATTCAATAGCAGCATCGGTTCAGCAGGAGGAATCACCATGAACGACAAGCAAGCGGTCGTGCGCGGCGAGACTGAAATCCAAACGCTGCTGCCGCGTGTCGATGTATTCGAAGATGACAATGGAATCCAATTGTTTGCGGACCTTCCGGGCGTGCCCAAGGAGCGTCTTGTGGTCAATGTGGAAGGTGACACGCTGTTGCTGGAAGGGGAAATCATGCCGGAGATGTCCGAACACCTGGAGGCCGTCTACGCAGAGGTCCAGCTTTCGCGGTTTCGGCGAGCCTTCACCTTGAGCTCCGAGTTGGATACGACACAGATCGACGCTGAGCTACGGGACGGTGTGCTGAATTTGCGTGTTCCCAAGCATGCGCATGCCCAGCCGCGCAAGATCGTCGTGAAAAGCGAGTAGGGCCTGGAGTGTGCGGAGGTCGATCCCATGGACAAGCTAGCTGAAATCAAGCATGGCCTGGAGGAAACTTGGCATTCGCTGGGCGAGGGCTGGCGTCAGCTTCGCGATCGAGCCAGTGAGGCCCTGACGCGATTTACGCCCATTAACCGGAGCAGGAACTCGCTGAAAGATTCCGCCTTGCCACCGCCACTTGCCTCGAACTGGGGATTGCTGGCCGGCGATCTCTACGAGGATGGCGAACAGATCGTTGTCCGCCTGGAGGTGCCAGGAATGCTGAAGGAAGATCTGGATCTTGAGGTGCGGGGAGATGCTCTGATCATCCGCGGTGAAAAGCGGATTGAGCAGGAACAGGGCAATGGGCTCTATCGTGTCCGCCAGTGCACCTTCGGCAGTTTCCGGCGCAGCTTCCAGCTTCCAACGCCGGTCATTGCCGAAAAGGCCAGAGCCAGATGCAGCAACGGCGTGCTGCGTGTCGAACTGCCCAAAGAAGAGCGCGTGCGTGGCCGCCGCATCGAGGTGCGCTCGGGCTAAACTGCGGGCCTTCCTGCCGGTTACAGGAAAGGCAAATTACCTCGCCACCAAGGCAGCCCGCCCGCGACAAGCTCGCGGGCGGGTAATTCTTCAACCTAGGAAGAAAAAGGGGCCAGAGTTCACCGCATCAGATGACGGCAGCGTGAT
Source organism: Pseudomonas sp. BN417 (assembly GCF_029871205.1). Taxonomy (GTDB): domain Bacteria; phylum Pseudomonadota; class Gammaproteobacteria; order Pseudomonadales; family Pseudomonadaceae; genus Metapseudomonas. The sequence goes on from NZ_SSOJ01000151.1 coordinate 50,814, forward strand.
GAGGCAGTGGCGGTGGACGAATATACGGTCAAATCCGGTGCTTTGGGAGATGTCGATCTACACCAGATCTTGGCTAGTTCGCGAGGAAGCTCAGGATGCTTGCCCAAGAGGCGAATCAGGACAGTAGCCTAATCGTTGGGCTTGGAACGGTTCTGTTCCCAGTTTTTCAGGGTCGTTGACTTGGCGTGAATGGCTTGGGCAAAGACACTCTGCGAGATCTGCAGAGTTTTCCGCCGTGCGACGATCTCTGCGCCTGTAGCGGGTTCGAATTGCCCGTACTCGACCTAGCGGGGCGCACGGTCCGATTGCGTTCATGTGCTGCGGTCAGGTCGTCGATGCCTTCGATCAGTTCGGAAAAGATAACTCGTTTGGTCATGGGGGCTCTCACCTTAACTTCGTGTTCGAGAAGTATCTCTGGGTGTCTGCTCAGATCTGCTTCTCTCGATGCCATTGATCGTCATGCAATCTCTTCTGCTTGCGAGTGGTCGGTTAGCCGCGTCAGGTTCTCTCCTGGACTTACCCGGTAGATAAACCTGGTCAAATGCTCGGCCGGGTCACTTTCGCGCCTTACCAAATAGGTGGTTAGCATTGCAGGGCGGCCGGCCAGGGGCCGGGCTACCACGCCGGGGTTGTTGAGTTCGGTGATCCGCGCCAGGCTGGAAAAGCCCAGCCCATATCCGGCAGCCACCAGCGCCATCATCAGGTCCAGCGTCGGCACGCGGTCGGCGATGGTCAGCCGCGTGTCCACGGTGCCCAACACTTGCTGCAGCTGTTGCCAGAACCCTTCGCAGACCTGGGGATCGCAGAGTACCAGCGGATAGCGGACCACCTCGTCGAGCGGCACGTGGCGGTAGGTCAACAAGGGATGGCGGGCAGGTATCGCCACCACCAGAGGGTCGAACCAGACTGGTTCGGCCATCAGACCCTCGCCGACCTCCGCCGATTGAGCCAAGCCGATATCGAACAGGTCGTCGTTAAGCCCTCTGACCTGCTAGGTCAAGGTGACTTCCGACAGGCAGATCTCGACCTCTGGCTCCTCCTCGCGGCACTGGGCGAGGAGGGCGGCCAAACGTGACTGCGGGATGCCATCGGACAGCGCTACGCGAATGCGCCCGCGGTATCCAGCCGCGGCGCTCTTGACACTGGCCTTCGCCTGGTCGACCACCGCTAGCACCCGGTGTGCCTCTTCCAGCAATACCTTGCCGGCCCAGGTAAGGCGCGTGCGTCGCGTCGTCCGCTCGAATAGCTGTACGCCCAATCGATACTCCAGTTCCTTGATTATCCTGGAGAGGGGCGACTGTTCGATATGGAGACGCGCGGCCGCACGCGCAAAGTGCAGTTCCTCTGCGACGGCGATGAAACAGCGAAGGTGGCGCAGTTCCACGGCCCTTCCTCCCTTGGGTGATTCAGTTGTAGGGCTCGGCCTGCACATCGCAAGTCCAGCTGCGCTGGCGACGCAGATTGACGATCTGCAGCATGGCGCCCAGGGAGGCCACGGCGCCCGCTGAGGCGGCCAGGGTCCAGGTAGGCATCTGCAACAGCAGTACGAAACCGCCGGCTGCGGCGCCGATCGCGCTGCCCAGGTAGAGCGCCGATTCGTTCAGCGCGATGGCCAGGTTGCCGTCGCCTTGTGCCTGGCGCGCCAAGATCAGCTCATTGTTCTGCGGCACCTGCAAGGCCCAACCAACGGCGCCCCAGACGGCGATGGGCAACATGACCAGCCAGGTTCCGAGCGCGGCTGCCAGCGGCAGCGCGAGCAGCGAAACGGAGAGGATCAGCATGATGGCGAAGGTCAGGACCGGCCCCTTGATACGGTCCACCATCGGGCCGACCAGGAAGCTGCCCAGCACGCCGCCGATGCCCCAGACCCACAGGTAGGGGGTGACCGAGCGCACCGCGCCATAGACCGGATCAGCCAGCAGCGGGGCGATGAAGGTGTACATGCCGAGGCTGGCGATGGCGGCCAGCAAGGACACCAGCAGGATCACCAGCACATGGCCGTCGCCGAGGATCGCCAGTTTCTGGCCCAGTGTCGTGGCGGTGGCCGCCGGCAGTGCCGGGAGCTTCAGCAGCAGGCCAAGGAAGGCCACCAGGCCGAGCAGGGTGACCAGCCACAGGGCCGCTTGCCAGCCCATCTGCTCGGCGACCAGCAGGCTGAGCGGCACGCCCAGCACCACGCCGCTGGCCATGCCGCCCATGATGATCGCGATGGCCTTGCCGCGGCGCTCCGGGGTGGACACCGCGGCCGAGGCGCCGATGCCCATGGCCAGGTAGACGCCGGCGCCGATGCCGGCAACGGCACGCCAGACCATCAGTGTGGTGAAGTCCTGGGCCAGCGCGCTGGCGGCGTTGGCGATGACGAAAAGGCCCAGCGCCAGCAGCAGGCCGGTGCGCTGGCGATGTGCCGGGGTAAGGGCGACGAAGATCGGCGAGCCCAGGCCGTAGGCCAGGGTGAAGGCCGTCACCAGTTGGGCGGCCACCGCGACGGATACCGCGAATGATGCCTCGATCATCGGGATCAGCCCGGCGGTGACGTAGGAGGCCATGCCGAGGGCGAAGGCCCCCAGCGCTATGAGGTAGATGGGGGATTGGTTGGATGTGTGCATGCTAAGGCTCGCTTGTGCTCCAGCGGAGCGCGTTGAGGGGACGACAGAAGGATGCGGCCCCGAGCCGGAGCCGCATCCGATTGAGGATTAGAGTTCGAGGCTGACGTCGTACTCGTTCAGCCAGGTGTTGAGACCGACCGCCAGTTCCATGCCCATGCGCTCATACATGGGCGAGACGCTGCCGAGCGGCTTGTCCAGGGTCTGCCGGATCCGGCCGCTGTCGAGCAGCGGTGTGACCGGCGCATTGCGATCTGCCTGGATGGCGGCCAGGGCGTCACGCAGGGCTTGCTCGTAGGCCGGGTCCTGGGTCGAGGGGTAAGGGCTCTTGACCCGCTCGCTGATCGACGCCGGCAGCAGGTCGCGGGTCGCGGCGCGCAGGATGCTTTTCTCCCGCCCGTCGAAGGCCTTCATCGCCCAAGGGATGTTGAAGGCGTACTCCACCAGGCGGTGGTCGCAGAATGGCACCCGCACCTCGAGGCCGACGGCCATGCTCATTCGGTCCTTGCGATCCAGCAGGGTCTGCACGAAGCGTGTCAGGTTGACGTAGCTCATCTGCCGCATGCGCTGGTCAACCGTGCTTTCGCCTGGCAGTACAGGTGCCTCGGCGATGGCCTGGCTGTAGCTGTCGCGTAGGAAACTCTGCATGTCCAACTGGGCCAGCAGGCCCGGGTCGAACAGGGTCTTGCCGTCGAAGTACTTGCCGGTCACCGAAGTCAGCCAGGGGAAGGTGTCGGCCTGGATTGCCTCTGGGTCGTGGAACCAGCGGTAGCCACCAAACACCTCGTCCGCACTCTCGCCGGACAAGGCCACCGTCGAGTGCTTGCGAACCTCCTGGAACAGGCGGTAGAGCGACGGCCACATGTCGCCCCAGAATGCGGGCGGCAGGTCGAGGGCGCGAACGATCTGCGCGCGAAGTACCGGGTCGGCCAGCTCGTGACTGTCGAGGACGATTTCTTGATGGCTGGAGCGGATCTTCTCCACCAGGTCGCGGACGAAGGGTGCATCCGGCGTGCCGCGCACGGCATCACCGGTGAAGCCGACACCGTGATCGACGAAGTCGACGGAGAAGGAGCGGATGTTCTCCTTGCCGGCGGCCAGCAGTTTCTTCGACGCCAGGGCGGTGATGATCGAGGAGTCGAGGCCACCGGAGAGCAGGCTGCACAGCGGCACGTCTGCGACGATCTGGCGGTCGACGATGTCTTCCAGCAGGTCGCGGGTATGGCGGATGGTCTCGTCGAGCGAGTGAGTGTGCTCGTGGGCCTCCAGCTTCCAGTACTGGCGACGGTGGAGGCCTTGCCGGTTGATTCGCACAATCTCGCCCGGCATCACCTCGTGCATGCCGGCGAAAACGGCATACCCGGGTGTCTTCACCATTTCCAGGATCTCGCGCAGGCCATCGGCGCGCACCTTGCGCGGCACCAGGGGATTGGCGAGTAGTGCCTTGGGCTCGGAGCCGAAGACCACCCCGTCCGCGGTGGGGAAGTAGTACAGCGGCTTGACGCCCATGCGGTCGCGGATCAGCAGCAGTTCCTGCGAGCGCAGGTCCCAGATCGCGAAGGCATACATGCCGTTGAGTCGCTCGACAAAGGATTCGCCCCATTCCACATAGGCTCGCAGCACTACCTCGGTGTCGCTGCGGGTCTTGAACTGGTGCCCGCGCCGCTGTAGTTCGGTACGCAGTTCGCGGAAGTTGTAAACCTCGCCGCTGTAGGTAATGGCAGCGACCTCGCGCAGACCACCGTGCATGGCTGTCATCGGTTGGCGACCACCTTCCAGGTCGATGATCGATAGCCGGCGATGGCCCAGGCCGACCGGTCCGTCGATCCACAGCCCACCAGCGTCCGGCCCACGCAGGGCCATGGTGTCGGTCATGCGCTGCAGGGTGTCGCGTTGTGCTTCCATGTTCTGGCTGTAGGACAGCCATCCAGCGATTCCACACATAGTCTCTCTCCTTGTGAATGGGGTTATCCGAGGCTTTCCAGATCGCTGTCCTCGGCCAGCAGCACGCGCGTCTCGCCATGGACGTAGCACGCCGGTGGTGGGGTTTGGGCGTGGGTGTCGAGCTCGTTGAGCAGGCGTTGCAGGGACATGGCCGTATCGAGGCCAGCGAAGCTCTGGCGCGGCGGTTCCTTCAGCGCTACTGCGCGTACCACCTGCAGGCACAGCCGCGAGAGCTTGTGCAGGGTTTCCAGCCCAGGTATGTCGGGGGTGGTGGTGAACTCGTGCAGCAGTTCCTCGGCGCCGTTGGCTCCGCGTGTCCAGATCCGCAACTGGTCGTGATCCCAGTGCGGTGTGTCGAACACCAGTCGCGCGTTGATTAGCCGGGCGTTTCGGTCAATGAAGCTGAAGTCCACCGTGCGCTGGCGGACGATGTTGACGAAGCTGCTGTAGCCGGTGATCGGCGCTTCCCCCAGGCTGGCGGTGAGTTGCACGGTGTCGAGCACCTCTTCGCCGGAGATCGAGAAGTCCGAGCGCACACCGAGTGCGCCGTGCAGCCTGAGTTGGCCTGCGCGCGGGTAGATCCAGCCGACGAGATCCAGCGCATGGATTACCTCGCTGGTCACGCCACAGGTGGGGCGGTAGTCGTTGATACGGTCTTTGCCCCAATGGAAGTTGGCGCGCACCAGTTGCCAATCGTGCCGCTCGATCCACTCACGCAATTGCCGGGTGGCATCCGAGTAGCGTTCCACCAGATCCAGCGCGAAGCCGCTGACTTGTTCCAGCGCAGTGGCGAGTTCGGACAGGTCGTCCTGCAGAGTGACCAGGGGCTTCTCGCAGATCACGAAGCCCTGGAAGCCGGCTAGCTGCTTGAGCACCGGCGCATGGCTGTGGTCGTTGACGCTGACCACGACTATGTCCGGCGCGAACTCCTCGAGCGCTCGGCAGACGCTGTCGAAGTAGGGCAGTTCGGTAGGCTTCTGCCTGCGTCCGACATAGGCCAGCGTTTGCGGCATACCGGTGCTGGTGGCGATGTGCTCGAACGCGCGACGGTAGCGATTGCCGGCATAGCCCAGGCCGATGATCAGGATCTTCATGCCGAGACCTCCTGACGGAACATCAAGCGCTCGTCGCTGGCTGCGAAGCCTAGGTCTTGGTACAACGTTCCAGCAGCGTCCGTGCTTTGCAGGACCACGGACCTGACGCCGTGGTTGGCGAACCAGCGCAGCAGATGCTGCACCAACTGCCGGGCAATACCCCGATGGCGCCACTGTGGCTCCACCACCACCGACTGCACCCAGCCAGACAAGCCGTTGAGGCAGCCGGGGGCCGGGGCACGCTGGTCGATGATGGCGGTCGCGCAGCCCAGCACCTGGCCGGACTCCTTGTGCTCGGCGGCGACGATCTGCACGCAGTCGCTCTCGCCCAGGCGGCTGCCCAGCCAACTGCGATACGCTGCGCGCCACTGCGCCGTATCCTCCGGGGTTTTGCTGGAGTAGCTGGCCGAGGTACCGTCCAGCAGGTGGGCGCGCAGTTCGACCAGACTGGCCAGGTCAGCCAGCGTTGCCGGGCGCACGATGAGGAAGGACTGATCCATCTCAGGCCACCTCCGTGCTGAATGCCTGGGAGGCCAGGGGGATGGAGAAGTGCTCGAAGGTCTCGCGCAGCGAAACTGCCAGGTGTTCGATCTGTGCGTCGCTGTGGTTTGGCGTGGCATTGACCCGGAAACGCTCGGTACCCACCGGCACCGACGGGTAGTTGATCGGTTGCAGGTACACATCGTGGGTGTGCAGCAGGCGTTCAGCCGCGGCCTTGCATCTCCGTGCCTCGCCCACCAGTACCGGCAACACATGGGTCTGGGAGCACGGCATCACTGGCACGTCATGCTGCTTGAGACGCTCGCGCAGCTTCGCTGTTTGGGTATGCAAGCGGTCACGTTCAGAGCTACTAGCCTTGAGGTGCTCGATGCTGGCCAGGCAGCCCGCGGTGACTGCTGGGGGCAGTGGGGTGGTGAAGATGAAACCGGTGGCAAAGGAGCGCACCGCGTCGACGATCACGTGGGTCGAGGCGATGTAGCCACCGATCACGCCGATGGCCTTGGCCATGGTGCCCTGGATGATGTCTATCTGGTCGGCGAGGCCGAGTTCGGCGGCGATGCCCGCGCCGCGTGGGCCATACATGCCCACGGCATGCACCTCGTCGAGGTAGGTGAGGGCGTTGTAGCGCTTGGCGACCTCGACGATCTCGGCGATGGGGGCGATGTCGCCGTCCATCGAGTAGACCGACTCGAACACCACGATCTTCGGCTGACCCTGCGGGTAGCTGGCGAGGATCTGCTCTAGGTGCTCGACATCGTTATGACGGAAGACCTTGCGTTCGTTCGGTGCCGAGCGGATGCCGTTGACGATGGAGGCGTGGTTCAGTTCTTCGCTGATCACCACGCAGTTGGGGATGCGCCGCAGCAGGCACTGAATGGTGGCGTCGTTGGAGCCGAAGCCGGTGGGAAACCAGCGCCGCTTCCTTGCCGTGCCAATCGGCCAAGCTGGCCTCCAGGCGGGCATACACTTCGTGCGAGCCGCCGATGTTGCGCGAGCCACCGGAGCCTGCGCCGTAAGTTTCCAGCGCCTCGTGCATCCTCTCGCGGACGACAGGGTGTTGGGACATCCCGAGGTAGTCATTGCTGCACCAGACGACCACCGGTTCCTGGTCGCGGCCTTCCAATTTGGCCAGTGGGTATTGGCCGCACATGCGGCTGAGGGTGGTGAAGGTGCGGTACTGGTTGGAGGACTTCAATGTCTCTAGTTGTTCGCGAAGTAGTGCTTGGTACATCCCTTTATCTCCTTAGCAAGGCGATGACACGTCGATATGTGCTTCCTCATCAAGCAAGTGCCTTGGCTCGCGCGTTTGCGGCCAGGCCGGGGTATTCTTCTTGGGATTTATGGGGGTTACAATTTGACTGTTTATACTGTTACTGGAGGTAATCGGATGAGCGTGCCCCGAACACTCGAACGCACCCGGGCAGAGTTGGCCGAATTCCTGCGCAGTCGCCGCGAGCGCATCTCGCCGGAGGAGGTGGGACTACTCGCTGGCAGCCGAAGACGCACGCCAGGGCTGCGTCGAGAGGAGGTCGCCGCTTTGGCGGGGGTGGGCTTGTCCTGGTACACCTGGCTGGAGCAAGGGCGGGAGATCAGCGTGTCCGCGACCTTCCTCGATAATCTCTCCCAGGCACTCAGGTTGGATGCCACCGAGCGTCGTCATCTGTTCCTGCTGGCCCATCAGCGCCTGCCGGCAGAACCTGGACGGACCTGGTGCGTGGTGCCGCCGCTGATCCATCGCCTGATGGCGGATCTCCCGACGCGCCCGGCCTATGTGCTCAACCTGCGTTGGGACGTGCTGGCTTGGAACGCCGCGGCAGACAGGGTCTTCGGCTTCTCCGCGATACCGGCTGACCGTCGCAACCTACTGTGGATGCTATTCACCAGCCCGGCCATGCAAGCGCTGTTTAACCCCTGGGAGGAGCAGGCGCTGCAGATCCTCTCCAGCTTCCGGCGCGACTTCGTACGGGCAACCCAGGATCCGGAAATCGCCGCGCTGGTGAAGGACCTGGCAAAGGCTTCGCCCGACTTCAGGGACTGGTGGCAACAGCAGGACATCCATGGCCCGTGTCAGGGCATTCGCAACCTTTGCATCGAGCCGATTGGCCAGATGGTGTTCGAGCACACCACGCTGACCATCGACGAGGATCGCCACCTGCGCCTGGTCTACTACGCAGCCAAGGAAGGGCGGCCGGAGAGCCGAGCCTTTGAGCAATGGCTGCAACAGGAGCCGGTTCAGGTTTAGGTGGGGAAAGGCATTTAGCCAATCGCCGGTCCGCGCTGACGTCCCAGTTGCCAGGACACGCTGTTGCCCCGGACCACGGCTGAAAGGTTATGTCCAAGCTTGGGCTCGATAACCGGCTTCCAGGGCACCAGCCTGAAGCCCACACCGTCATCGAGCATGGCGAATTGCCCGCTGGCCAGTTGCACGCTGCGCCGGTAGGTCCCGCTGATCCGCTCGCCATCAACCAGGGGGCGATATTGTAGGCGTGTCTGCGCAGTGATCTCGCGCGCTGCCGCCGTCAGCTCGCGTTCTCGCAGGGTCGCCAGCAGGTTGCGCGCGAGCACAACGCGCTGCCCCTGGCGTTCGGCCAGGCCCAATTCCACCAGGAAGTCCGCACGCTGCCTCAGTGCTTCGCGCACCTCTCTCCCGAAGCCCTTATCCACTAGCCCCTGGTTGCCCCCGATCAACTGCTGATCCAGCCAGGTCGCGCCGATGGCACGTGTCTGCCGCTCCACCGAAAGCGACGTGCGCAACTCGACGACGACATCGCCAAGACGGCGGGCGTCATGCTGTCGGCCTCGTTCCGGCAGGTCGGCCGGCACGCGCCAGACGCCCTCATCCAACCGCTCCACGATACCGGCCCGACGCAGGGCTTCCAGACGGCGCACATGGCGTTCGACCAGCGCATCGGGATCGTGTCCGTCGGCGGCCTGCGACCTGGCCAGGGCGAGGTGATGGTCGCTGCGGTAAAGGCCACTCGCCGCCAGCGAGGCAATAGTGCGATCGACGGCCCGAGGCTCGTTCAAACCTCGCGCTTCTACCACGGCGCCGATGGGGTAATCGGCCAGCTCCGCGCGGGTCGGCAGGGCCAGGTAGTGAGCCTTGCCGTCGAGGCCATCCACCACCAGATAGCCGCGGTCGTGCAGTTCATCGGCCAGCCCCTTGGCCGCCACCCGGCCGACCACGGCAGGGCTGCCGCCACCGGGCTCGAAGGCCGCCAGCTCCCGCTGCGTACCTCCCATCGCGCGTTGCAGTGTGCGCACGATATCGCCGCGCTCGCCCATGGCGCGCAAGGTAGCTTCAGAGTCGTCACGTACCACCCATTGCCTTGGCTGATTCTCGCGAGCCAGGCCCAGTCGCTGCAGGTGCTGCAGGCGACCGATCAGCAACTGCCGACGTGGATGGTGGGCGAGGGTCTTCAGTGCAGTACGCCCGCCTCACGTTCGCGCAGCAGAGTGCGGTCCAGGCTGGTCCAGCGTTCCTGTTGCACCTCGCGCTGCAGGCTGCGCTGGATCTCCAGTTCGGTGCGTGGGCCGAGCCACTCGGTAGCCAGTTCCGCAGCGCGATTGCGCATGCCGTCGGCGATGTAGTCGCGAGCAATGACCAGGTCCTTGTCGGTATCGTCCTTGCCACGCAGGACGATGTGCGTGTGCGGGTTGTCGGTGTTCCAGTGATCGACTGCCACCCAATCGAGACGGGTGCCCAGGTCCGCTTCCATCCGAGCCATCAGGTGGCGGGTGTAGCTGCGCAGATCATCTAGCTGCTCGGCGTCCTCGGGCGAGACGATGAATCGGAACTGGTGGCGGTCTTCCCGGCCGCGCGCCTCGAAGGCGGCCACGTCGGCCTGGTCGGTCAGTGGACCATAGGCCTTGCCCGGATCGCCTTCGCGACTTACTCCATCACGCTCGATGTAGCGCAGGTGGCTCATGGTCGAGCGCTTGCCGGCCTGTCGCAGATTCACCAGGCGAGTCTTGATGGTGACCCGACGAGCATTGGGCGACTGCTGATGCCTACTGAAGCGCGCGGCGACATGGCCGCGACCGAGGCGGGCACCGGGTTGCTGGCCAGCCTTCCCCGGCTTGCTGCTGCCGGCCTTATTGGCCTGGCGCAGCACCTGGTTGATGAAGACCTGTCCGCGTTGCTGCGGCTTGCCCGGTTGCGGACGAAAACGCGATTCGTCCTCAGAATGACGTCCCTTGCTCATCTTGAGTCTTCTCCAAGTTGATCGCAGTGCGGCGTGCCAAGCACGCGTTCAGGCCAGTGCCGGTGCGGGTCAAGCGTGAGGCCGGCACCTGGCGACATGGGTGATGTGTCGCCTCGCCCCCCCGTGCAGACTGCTTTCCGGGCCAGCGAAGTGCTGCCCCCTTTTATCTTGCCCTCCGCTTTTTCCCTGCCTTGGCGCTCCTGGAGTAGGTGATCAGGTGAGGCGGATCAGACATCACCCCAGGCCCGGGCCGGAGGGTGAGGGCGGGGTTGCCGGCACAGTGGCGGTGCGCGATTGCGCACGCCGGTAACACGCACTTGGTCGATAGGCCGACATGAAAAAGGTCGGCTCATCGACGCGACTCCAACCACAACGGCTGCGCCCAACCGATCACCGCGCTGGCCGAGACTGGGCCGAAGTAGCGGCTGTCGAAAGACTCCGGGTTGGTGGTGCTGAGCAGGAAGAGTTCATCGCCAGCCAGGTGCCGGCAGGACTGCCAGGTTGGCAGCGCTCGACCCTCTCGATCCCGGTGAAGGCGCTTGGCGACAATCTGGCCGTCGACCAGCACTTGGTCACCCCGTACGCAGACGTTCTGCGGCGGGACGGCCACCACTGTCTTCAGCAGCGGCACATTTGTCGGTAGGTAACCACGCTGCGCAGCGAATGTCATTGCCGCTGGCGGTAGATGTACCAGCACCAGAGCTCCGGCCCCCAACGTCTCCGTCGGAGTGATCAAGTACCAACCGATGGGTACGCTGTCTGAGGCGTTGTAGACGAGCCGTGGTGAAGACGTCGAGAGCGTCGTCCAACTCAGTGCGATCAGGCTGCAGGTGACCAGTGCCAGTGGCCACCGCGCACAGCGATTTCCCAGCGTCATGGCTTGAGCTCCGGGAACTGCCGCTCCAGTAGCTCGCGCAGCATTTCCGCCACTGTCACGCCTTGGCTGAAGGCAGCCAGCTTGATACGCGTGCGCAGTGCCGGAGTGATGTCCAACGTCAGCCGTGCCGTGTGGCGCTCGACCGTACCGTTGTCGATGGAGGCGCCTTGGCGTATCCAGGCCTCGGCGTGCGGGTCGGCCATTGGACGCGCTCCGATACCGATGCGCTTGCCGCTCATGGCGACCACCTCAACAGCTCGTCCACCACGCTGCTGACCTCGCGTGCAGCGGCGCTGTCTGGTGCCAGCTCACGTGCCAGTCGGCCAGCTGCGACGCTCTCCGCGAAGACGATGCGCTGGCGCACCTCGGCCTGCAGGGCGGGCAGTGGCTGGTCGGCCAGGGCACCGCGGGCCTCCCGGCCGATTACCGTGGTGCTGATGCGTCGGTTGATGGCGAATGCTGCGCGCAGGGTTGGTCGAAACACCTGCGCCTCTCGAATCAGGCTGACCATCTCCGCGCTGGCCCACAGGTCATAAGGACTGGGCTGCACTGGGATCAACACACGCTCGGCGGCCAGCAGCGCCGAGCGGGCAAGGGCGGCGATACGTGGAGGACCGTCGATGATCACGTGGTCGGCACGTCGGGCCAGCTCCGGCGCTTCCTGGTGCAGAGTCTCGCGTGCCAGGCCGACAGCGCTGAATAGTCTGGGCAAGCCTTGCTGGCTGCGTCGCTGTGTCCAGTCGAGTGCCGATCCCTGCGGGTCGGCATCGAGCAGGATCACGTTGTGGCCACGCAGGGCCAGTTCGCCGGCGATATGGGTGGCCAGGGTGGTCTTGCCGACCCCGCCTTTCCGGTTGAGCAGGGCGACGATCATGGTCGAATCTCCCCAGCCAAACAGCCCAGATCAACACCTGTCCACAAACGGGCGCTGGCCCAATGACAAGTTAGAGCTTTCAAGTTAGTAAAGTTAAGGGGGGCTGGAGCGCCCGCCAGACGTGGCCTGCAGGGGCGTCCATGCGCCTGATAGCACGAGGGTCGTACTCCCGATAGCACGTGCCAGGTTGCGCCTGATAGCACGAGTGAATTCACAGCTTGCCCGCAGGTTATCCCCGTGCCGTCTACGGCACGGGCCGAAAGGCCAGCAACTCGGTCGAGGGTGGCAGGTGCACGATGCCCAACTTGTACCCCGGTAGCGATTGTCGAGCGACCAGCGCGCGCAGGTCGAAGGCGAAGTCCGAGAAGCGCGCCATGCTCCCCGACTTGCGGTGCAGGTGCCGAAAGTCGAACTGCCAGCCATCCTCCTGCCTCCCTCCATGCTTGCGTACCAGGCGGTACAGCCAGCGCTCTATGCCGCCAGTGAGTCGGAAGTAGGCTGGGTCGATGGTCAGCACCAGGGCCTGATCGAGCACACCGCTGTAGAACCAGTCCGGCAGGATCAGCTCGATGCCCAGCGGCCGGCCATCTGGCGCAGCCAGTTCCTTCCACTCGTTGATCCAGGAGAAGCGGTGCAGGCGCCGGCCAGTAACCTCGCGGATCGAGGTGGCTATGCTGGTCGTCTGCAGCCGATCCAGAGCGGCCTTCAGTCGCTGGTAGTCGCGTAGCGAAGTACCACGTCCGATGAAACGCAGGATTTCGTAGGGCGTCGCCCGCATCAGGCGCGAAGTGGGAATGCCCGCATCCCGCGCCTCGACGATCTGGCTGGCCGCCCAGATCAGGATGTCGGCATCCCAGATCGTGGCAATGCCATGCTCCAGCGTGCCCTCCACGCGCACCGTCACGCCGCCGGAACGGAAGTCGATGGGCACTGTGCGCCGCGACTTGGCCAGCGAAAAGAATGGATGCGCCATCAGGTCCTGGGCATCGCGCGGTGCCATGTCGCCCGGCAGCGCCCGGAACAGATCCAACTGCTCGCTCTCCTTCGGCTGGGCATATTGGCAGCGACTCATGGGCGAAGACTTCACTGATCATGTCGGGTGGCTCCCTGGTGACGGTCGACGTACTCGGGATCGAAGGTGGTCTCGAAGCTGCGCGCATCGGCCCAAGCTTGGAGGTCGGCCAGGGCGTACATCACTCGCCGGCCGAACTTGTGAAAACGCGGCCCGCCGCCGATCACCCGCTGCTTCTCCAGCGTGCGTGGCGAAAGGCGCAGGAAGTTCGCCGCTTCGTCGTTGGTTAGGTAGCGAGGGGCAGGGGAGGCCTGGGGTATCTGCGCTGCGTTATCGCGCGCAGCTGGGCACATGGCGTGTGCTGAAGGTCCGGCCTTGCGATGCACGGGTGAGTCGAGATCGATGAGGCGAGGGTGACGGGTGAGGTCGGGCGAGTGCGGCATGATATGTCCTCCGTTGACGTGGGAGGAGCACGGTGCGGTAGCCGGCGTGTTCGATCATGCTGGGTTGGGTCTGGGCAACGTCGATGGCGAGCGGGGCATGGATTGATGCCCAAAGGGTCAGGACGCTGACCGAGCACGCCCAGGTACGAGATCGAGCACTCCCCGGCAGGCCACTCCGCCACGGCCCATGTACGCAGCACCGCTGTTTTACGGATTTGCGGCTTCGCGCAGAACCTGAAAAGCGCATTGGCGCTTTTCCGTACTTCCGTTAAAACGTATATCCGCTTCCCCACAAATCCGCAGTTCCGTAGAAGCGGATTTGCTCATTTGTGCAGATATGTAAGTCCGTAATGGTCCGAATGCGCGACCGCGATTCGGTTCACCTGCCGCTGGCTGATCGCAGGGTGCGTGCAGCACCCGATCAGCCTCCAGGGTGGGGCGCTTGGGTGTCCGAATGGACAGGGGCGCAAAAAACAAGGGCACCGGATCGAACCCGGTACCCGCAGCCCACACTATCCGTTCCAGAACACATGCACCTGCTCGACGCCGGTCTCGAGGGTGAACAGGTCGCAGTCGATCTCCAAGAGTGGTGGTGACAGGCATCCAGTGGTGATATGGATCTACTCGGCGAGCCGAAATGCCGAGGCCATTCTTTCCTGTTCTTTAGCGCTGATTCCCAGCTTTTTGGCCGCAGGCCGCCAGAGCAGTCGGACCTTTGCGCGAAGGTCTTCGATGATCTCCAGGGCTTCCTGCTGCTTGAGCCGGAAGTAACCGGCAACAGAAATAGCCAGGTCCAGGTCGAGAGCGTTGTCGGACTCCGAGACATTAAGCTTCAGCCCATCGGAGTAAGGCACCGGATTCATATCGTAGGCGGCGGAAAGCAGCCATCCCTTGCCGGGGACGAGGATAAAACCATGGTTGCGCAAGTGGTCATCGGTGTTGCCGACCAGCATATTGAAAACGATGCGCTTCCACAGCTCCTGAAGATCAGCCCCTGGAGTGGCTCCGTGGCGTATCAGCACTTCGGCGATTTCCAGGTAGCTGGCGCCGGTTGAGTGGTCATCGCCATCCACATGTTCCGTCATGGTCATGGCGGAGGCGAAGTGCAATCTCTCGCCCATGGCGGTGCGGTCGAAGCGCTTGACCATGAAGCAGTGATGGTTGCTGGCGTATTTCCCTGCGGTGGCCTCTGCCTGCCACGCGCAGGCTGCAGGCGTTGGCAGGGCTGCGCAGCAACCGCGCTCGAAAAAGCTAAGACCCAATTATCCGATCTGGAGAAGCTGCAGCCAAAATTATCAGGCAAAAAAGTTGCCCAGAGTGGCAGCAGGAAAAACAGCAGGCGTTGAATAGCCTGAGTATCGCTGCCAGCTTCTGCACAACTTCGAAATTTGACTCACCAAGTTCAGGCGATATAGCCGGAGATGCCGTCCCACAGAAGCTTCAGAGCCGTCACGACCAGCAGGCCGTAGCAAGCGCGGTACATCTGGCGCTGCTCCAATCTTGCGTGCAGCCGCCAGCCAAGCCAGACGCCGCATGGAACGGCGAGCAAGCAGATAACCATCAGACTCAATACGTTGTCTGTCGGTCTGGCCACAAGCAGCCAGGGCGCAGCCTTGAGAAGATTGCCCACCGTGAAGAACATGCTGGTGGTTCCGGCATAGACCTGCTTGCTCAGGCCGAGCGGCAGCAAGTACATCGCCAGCGGTGGCCCACCTGAATGCGCAACCATGGTCGTGATGCCTGATGTGATGCCCGCAGTCACAGCCTTGGGCGATGAACGCGGCCGCACCCTGACTTCTCCGCCGGCCTTGAACCAGAGGCCGACAAAAATCAGCGTTACTGCTGCCATCACGATGGCGATCGCGTGATGGTCCAACACGCGGAAGAGCAGGTAGCCAACGCCGATACCGACGATAAGCCCTGGTACCAGCAATTTCAGGTCTGGTTTTGACCAGGTCGACGGTTTCCAGTAACGCAGGCCGAACAAGTCCATTGCAATGAACAACGGCGCGAGCAAGCCACCGGCTGTGACTGGGTCCATCACCAGCGACAGAAGCGGGATGCCGATAATGGCAAAGCCGCCGCCGAACGCGCCCTTCATGAAACAGATCAGAAAGACGCCGGCGAACGTGACTAGGATCGTGGTGGTAGTCAGTTCCAGTTCCAAGGTCTGGTCTCCCTATTCCGGTTGGCCTGAAAAATGATTTGATGAGTATCCGGGCGCGGATACAGGGCTGAGATTAGGGCAGTCGTCACAACCCAATGGTGTCCTGCATGGCCGAGGCAAGGGCTTCGTGGCCGCGCTCGCGCAGGTGCGAGATCGCGGATATGCGGTTGCGTGTTTCCTTGTTCTGATTGAGCTTGCGCTTGCATTCGACGCGCAGCGGTTCGATCTCGATGCCGACGATTTTCGACACCATCTCATCGAGATATTCCCGCGGCGCATCGCCCATCCTCCAGGGCCGGCTCTCACTGGATTCGTGGTGGCGCGTTAGAAGTGCCAGGGTGCGGCGCAGGAGCATGTCCTCTTGTATTAAGCGCAGAACGCCATGCACATGCACTACCTCGTAGTTCCACGTGGGGACCTGGCGGTGCGTTTCATGCTTGGAGACATACCCGTTGGGCGAAACGTAGGCATTGGCGCCGCGGAAGATGACCATGACAGACATGCCGTCGTGGCAGCGCTGCCAAACCGGATTTGAGCGAGCCACATGAGCGGTCAGTAGCCCGTATTCTCCGTGGCTGGTGTCGAGTTCAAAGGGAATGTGGTCTGCATCCATTCCGGACTCACCCGGTGTCACTAGGATACCCAGCGGATTGTCGCGGATGATTCTGTGCAGCTGTTCTGGACGGTGCTCGGCAAAGTGTTCGGGAATGTACATGGGGTTTCACTTCGGACGGATGAGTACCCATAATCTCGATCACGGCCTGCACAATAAAAAGTGCCAGTTTTGAGGCTTTCTCGTGGACCAGTTTTCAGCCAAGTCGAATGCGTCCACCCGCGGTGCGCAACGCCGTATCTATGCCAAGCTTCGCGCGCAGATAGAAGACGGCACACTTGCACCGGGCACGAAGCTTGTATCGACGCGGGCAATGGCGGCCGAGCTCGGCGTGTCGCGAACCACGGTGACGGCGGCTTACGAGCAACTGGCTGCTGAGGGATATGTCGCGACATCGGTGGGAAAAGCCGCCAGGGTAGCGGGCGGGATGAATGCTCGGTCCGGGCGTGCTGTAGCGAGCCCGGCGCAGTACGAGGACCTACCGCCTGTGCTTTCTCTGTACGGGGAGCGTGTTGCCGCTTTGAAACCGTACAGCATGTCGTCTCCGCTCGCTCGGATCGATTTCAAGTACGGCTCGGTCGCCTCGCGCGATTTTCCGGCCCTAGGCTGGCAGCGCGCCTACCAAACTGAACTGGTCAAACGTGCGCCAAGCCTCTATTACGGCCAGCCCGAAGGGGACTCGCGTTTACGCAGCGCGCTCCAAAGCTATCTGCGACGTGCGCGAGGCCTGGCGTGCGATACGGAGCAGATTCTCGTCGTGCATGGATCGCAGCAGGGACTCGACCTGTGCGCTCGGCTTCTGCTGAACCCGGGAGACGTATTCGTCTTCGAGGAGCCGGGCTATCGCATGGCCAGGTATTGCTTTGAGGCAACGGGCGCTACCGCGTTGCCAACACCCGTCGATGCGTCTGGGTTGGATACTAGCGGTCTGCCAGACGATGATCGCGTGCGGTTGGCGTACGTGACGCCGTCGCACCAGTTTCCCACGGGCGCGGTGTTTTCCATCGCACGCCGCCTGGAGCTGCTGAAATGGGCGAGTCGACAGCGCGCGTGGATCATCGAGGATGATTACGGCGGCGAGTTTCGTTATGGCCAGCGTCCCATAGACGCGCTGCAATCCATGGACACGGATGCTCGCGTCATTTATGTCGGAACTTTCTCTAAGGCACTATCACCGGAACTTCGACTGGGTTATCTGGTTCTTCCACGCCAGTTGGTTCACGTTTTCAGGGAAGCAAAACGGATAACGGATCGTCATTCACCACGCTGGGAGCAGAACGTGCTTGCCTCGTTGATCGAAAGTGGAACCTATGAGCGCCACGTTCGTCGCCTGCGCCGGGAGAACGAACGGCGGCGAAGAGCGCTGCTGGAGGCCGTTGAACAACATCTGGCGGGATGCGGGCAACTGGTCGGCATGGCCGCGGGACTGCATGGCGTGCTGCTGTTGCCGGCCCTTCGCGCGCACGATGAGTTCACATTGCAGGCGGCCTCGCTCAAACGCGGGGTCGGCGTTTATCCACTTTCGCCGCTGTTTGCCTGCCCCGCATTGGCAGCGAACGAGCGGCCCGCAGGGCTCATTTTGGGCTATGCAGGCCTGACGACGCAGGAGATTCAGGAGGGGATTCATATTCTCGCTGAAGTGATTCAGGACCTTATTGGTGATCCTGGAGCCAGGGTCGGATAGATTTCTCGTGTCGCGCTTAAGTACATTCATAGGCCCTAGTGTTGTAAGCGCGTCTGAATGACTGCTTCTGGCCAATTCTGTTGAAAGACTCAGTTCGTCGGTAGCGAAAGCAATAGCTTCTAGTCCAGCTCCCAGGTCGATGAACAGCGAACCTACATCAATGCTGTCAGCTCAGTTCGACCGGAAGCAGGTTCAACGGAAAAGGGGAGGCGGACTGGATGTCTACGAACCAGTTCTGGCCATTCCATTTTTTCCAGGCCGGACTCGTAGAAGTCCAAGGCGAGAGGCAGGCGCAGAGCAGTATCGGCGCTCCAGGCGTCCGGGCAACCGAGTTGGGAGAAGGCGTTTTGCTCGGCGGAGACGGTGGTGCTACTCCTGGTCCCATGCTGGCAAAGGGGTTGGTTCCGCATTGCAATGCAGCTGGCACCTTGCCGATACAAATTCATGCAATCCAACCTTCCGGCAGGCGGTCGTATCCCTCTGTATCGCCGGGCCATTTTGACACTTGGCCATTTACCCGCACCTCTTATCGACACCTTCGAGATACCTCGGGCGCATTCAATAGTCGCCATCGGGGCATTGTCGTACCTCTCGGCCTGGTGCCCTTCGAACGTGGTCGACCTTGTCCGGATCGGTTTCCGTAAATCCCTTCTCTTACGCTCGAGGATCATCTCCATGAACAACCTGAAAACCTGGCTCACCGCTATCGCTTTTTCCTTGGCCGGTGCGGCTGTGCATGTGAATGCCGATGAAGTACGTTGCCCGGACGGTGGGATCTGCTTCCAGCTGGCGCCGTTGTCCGGCAAGAACGAGTCACCGCAGTTGGCCGAGGACGGTTACAGCAGAACCCCGCAAGGCATGCAGCTGAACGAGTCTTCGCCAATGCTGGCTGCGGATGGTTTTGGTAGGACTCCCCTCGGTAAGCGGCTGGTAGGGCACCACCAGACTGGACATGCCTGATCTGGCTGACAACGAGCTGATCGCTCGTTATAGAAAAGCTACGATCCCCGTGGGCAGCACAAGGCAGCAATGCTTCGGGTGTGTTGACGGATAGTTTCCAAGCGCGTGACGATGGCCGGGCTCGAGACTCTCGCGCACCATGGCCAGTTTTTCCTCGACGCTCCAGCGGCGACGCCGCTCCTGGCCGAGCACTTCGATGGTTTTGTCTTTGCTGGTAGTCATAAACACAGTCGTTTGCCTATCCCTTATGGTAAGGGGGAAACGGTGTCCTGTGTTTCAAGGGGCTCGTTCAGACAGCGATGGCAGCAATTTCCAGAAGAGTCTTCTTGAAGATGGGCGGCGGAGTGGCAGCTGGCGTAGTCATCGGGATGCCCGAAGCCTCACAAGCCGCAACGTCGACTGCCGAAGGGCGCGTCAATCTGCCTTACAAGAAAGCAGATCTAGGCGGCCTGGCCGAGGGGCATCACCTCTGTTGCATGCCAGCTGATGCGCTGTCAGTTGGCCCCGGCTTAGCCAGTGACGGCGCGAACTTCGATCGAGCAACTAATCCTAGCCATGACTCGTGGGCGACGACCTCGACACATCGAGAGCGGTCGTGGAGTTACCCGCGGCTTGTTAACCACGCCCGCCAGCCACCGAAGCGGCTGATGTTCTCAGCGCCATCCAGTCCCCAAACATCACAGATGAAGCCGGTTTCCCAACTGCCGTCTTCCAGCTGCACCTTGCCCAGCCCCAGGGGCGCCGGGATGCCGGTGAGGAACGAACCCAGCTCAGCGCTGGGTAGTTCCCAGACTTCCACCTCGATGGCCACACCGCCTTCGGCCACGCGCAGCATGCCGGGGCGCAGCGGCGGCCCGCCGGCCAGCGCGTAGAGTTTATAGCTCGGTGCGCTGCGGGTGGCCCGCAGCAGACGGGCGCCGCGCTGGCGCAGTTGCCAGTTCAGCGCCAGGCCGTCGAGGTGCGCGCCGCAGACGACCAGGCGCGCGCGGTCGTTGCGCGCGGGGTTGGCGGAAGAGGCGGGGCAGACCGGTTTGCCGCCGGTGAGCGGCAGGTTGTGCTGGCGCTGCAACGCGTCGGCCACGCTGAGCAGGTACTGGTCGGTGAAGGCGCGGCCGAACAGCGTCACGCCCCAGGGCAGGCCATTGTCCATGAGGGCGCTGGGCACCGCGACGGCGGCGTAGTCCAGCAGGTTCATGAAGTTGGTGTAGTAGCCCAGTTCGGAATTGCGCTTCACCGGTTCGGCGTGCAGTTCGTCCAGCGTCACCGGACGGCCGATGGTGGGCGTCAGCACGCAGTCGAGGTCGGCGAGGATCGCGTCGCACTGCGCCTTGAGCTCCTGCAACCGGTATTGCGCGCGGAACGCCTGCACGGCGGATGCACCGGGCGCTTTCGCCAGCACGTCGCGGATCACCGGCAGCACCGCCTGCGGGTCACGCTCGATCAGGTCGCCGGCCACGCTGTAGCGCTCGGCGACCCACGGGCCTTCGTAGAGCAGGCGCGCAGCTTCTAGGAAGGGCGCGAAGTCGATTTCCCGCGCTTCGCCGCCCAGAGCCTTGAGCTGGTCGAGGGCGTCGGTGAACAGCACCGGGCCTTCGTGGCAGCCGAAGAACTCCAGCTGATCGGCGCGGGGCACGCCGAAGCGGAACGGCCCGGGTGCACCGAAGGCGCTGGCGTCATTCCAGGCCGGGTTGGCGCGGCTATAGCCATCCTGCGGATCGAGCCGAGCAGTGAGGGCGAGCAGTTCGCTGGCCTCGGCGGCGCTGGCCGTGAAGTAGGTGATGCAGTCCAGCGTGCGGCAGGCCGGCAGCAAGCCGTGGTTGGACAGCAGTCCCTTGCTCGGCTTGAGCCCCAGCAAACCGTTGAGCGCCGCCGGCACACGGCCGGAGCCGGCGGTGTCGGTGCCCAGGGCGAAGCTCGCCACGCCCAGCGCCACGGCGAGCGAGGAACCGGCGCTCGAGCCGCCCGACGGATATTCCGGCAGCACGCTGTTCCGGCATTCGCCGTAGGGCGAACGGGTGCCGTTGAGGCCGGTGGCGAACTGGTCGAGGTTGGTCTTGCCCAGCGGGATGGCGCCCAGGTCGACCAGTCGCTGCACCAGCGTCGCGGAAGTCTCCGGCGTGTAGGCGAAGGCCGGGCAGGCGGCGGTGGTGGGGATGCCGGCAAGGTCGATGTTGTCCTTGATGGCGAAGGGGATGCCGAAGAGCGGCAGGCTATCCGGCGACTTGTCGTCCAAAGCGGCGAGGTAGGGTTCCAGCTCGTCCAGCGTCAGCAGGTGGATGAACAGGTGGTAGTCCGGGTTCAGCGCGGCGGCCTTGTCGCGTAGTTCGGCGATCAGCTGGCGCGGCGTGGCGCGGCCTTCGCGGTACGCAGTGCGCAGAGTGGCGAGGCGCAGGTCGAAGGTGTGGGGCATGGTCGGGATTCCTTGGGGCCGGTCATTTCAGTGCGTGGGCAGCCCTCTCCCTGAGAGGGCGCGTTTCAGCTGTCGCTCAGGATTCTTCCATCACCACCACCCTCTGCCCGGCGCGCACCGGCGAGCCGGGCTGCAAGCGCACTTCGCGCACCACGCCGTCGCGCGGGGCGGTGAGGGGGATTTCCATCTTCATGGATTCGAGGATCACCAGGATGTCGCCGGCCTTCACGCTGGCGCCGGCCTCCACCTGCACCTGCCAGAGGTTGCCGGCGATGTGGCTTTCGATGGCGTGCTGGCCGGCGCCGAGCGGGGCATCTTCGCCGGTTTCAACGGCGGCCTCTTCGCTCTCGAATTGCGCCTGGCCGGAGGCGATCCAGCGTTCGCGCTCGGCGTCGAAGGCGGCGCGCTGGTGGTGTCGGAAGGCGGCGATGCTCTCGGCTTCCTCGGCGAGGAACTGCTGGTAGTCGGCCAGGCGCAGTTCGCTGTGTTCGATGCGCAGCGGGTAGCGGCCGAGCGGGAAGTCGCGGCGGATGCGCAGCAGTTCGTCCGCCGACACCGGGTAGAAGCGGATCTGGTCGAAGAAGCGCAACAGCCACGGCTTGCCGTCGAACGCGGCGACTTCGCGGTAGCGGTTCCACATCTGCAGGGTGCGGCCGACGAACTGGTAGCCGCCGGGGCCTTCCATGCCGTAGACGCACATATAAGCGCCGCCGATGCCCACGGAGTTTTCCGCCGTCCAGGTACGCGCCGGGTTGTACTTGGTGGTGACCAGGCGGTGGCGCGGGTCCAGCGGCGTGGCCACCGGCGCGCCGAGGTAGACGTCGCCCAGCCCCATCACCAGGTAGCTGGCCTCGAACACGGTGCGGTACACCGCCTCCAGGTCCGGCAGCTCGTTGATGCGGCGGATGAACTCCAGGTTGCTCGGGCACCAGGGCGCGTCCTTGCGCACGGTGGTCATGTACTTCTCGATGGCCAACTGGCAGGCGGGGTCGTCCCAGGACAGTGGCAGGTGGACGATGCGCGACGGCACCTTGAGGTCCTGCGCGGCGCACACGGCATCCCACAGGCCGGCGACGGTTTCCAGCAGGCTTTGCAGCGGCAGGGTTTCCGGCTGGTAGTGCACCTGCAGCGAACGGATACCGGGTGTGAGATCGATCACGCCGGCGAGATCCTTCGCTTCCAGCGCCTGCATCAGGGCGTGGGCGCGGAAGCGCAGCACGAGGTCGAGCTCGGGCTGGCCGATTTCCAGCAGCAGGTGGGTGTCGCCGGAGAGGCGCGCGACCAGGCGGGTGTCGTCCTGGCCGAGGTCGAGGACGATGGGACTTGTAGGAGCGAGCTTGCTCGCGAACGCATTCTGCTGGTGGTCCCTGTGTTGTGCGGTTTCGCGAGCAAGCTCGCTCCTACAGGACTGTGCCAGTGCGCGAGCGGTGGAGATATCCACCGGTAGGAAACGTACCTTGTCCCCGGCCTTGAGCTGGCCGAGTTGCCAGAGGTCGGCCTCGATCACCGTCACCGGGCAGACGAAGCCGCCCAGGCTCGGGCCGTCCGGGCCGAGGATGACCGGCATGTCGCCGGTGAAGTCCACCGCGCCGATGGCGTAGGGGTTGTCGTGGATGTTCGAGGGGTGCAGGCCGGCCTCTCCGCCGCTCTCGCGCACCCATTCCGGCTTCGGGCCGATCAGGCGCACGCCGGTGCGGCTGGAGTTGAAGTGCACTTCCCAGACGGTGGCGAAGAAGGTCTCGATGTAGGCCTGGGTGAAATATTCCGGCGCGCCGTGGGGGCCGTAGATCACGCGGATCTGCCGCACGTCTGGCAACTCGCTGCGTAGCGGCGGCGGCAGGCTGGCGCCGTGGCTGGTGTCTTCCAGTGCGGCGAGGTGCAGCACGTCGCCCGCGCGCAGGGCGCGGCCGCCGTGGCCGCCGAATTGGCCGAGGGTGAAGGTGCTCTTGCTGCCCAGATAGTCCGGCACTTGCAGGCCGCCGCGCAGGCACAGGTAGCTGCGTGCGCCGGCGCCGCTGACGGTGCCCAGGCTGAGCGTGGCGCCGGCGGCGATGAACAGCGCGGTATTCATCGGCTGCTCGATGCCATCGAGCAGGACCGGCAACGCCGCGCCGGTGATCGCGACCACCGCGTCGGTGTTGAAGCGCAGGCTCGGACCGCTCATGGTGATTTCCAGCGCGGCGGCGCCGTCGGGGTTACCCAGCAGGACGTTGCCCAGGCGCAGCGCGCGGTCGTCCATCGGCCCGGACGGCGGCACGCCCACGGCCCAGTAGCCGAGGCGGCCGGGGTAGTCCTGCACGCTGGTCTGGGTGCCGGCGTTGAGTACTTCGATGGTGTGGGCGCGGTAGCGCAGGCCCTCCAGGCAGCGCGTCCAGGGTGAGCCGCTGGCGAAAGGAGCGTCGGCGAGGATCTGCCGCAGGTAGTCGCGGTTGCATTCCACGCCGTAGAGCAGGCTGTCGGCGAGCGCGCGGTCGAGACCGGTGCTGGCTTGCTCGCGGGTCGGCGCCCAGGCGATGAGCTTGGCGATCATCGGGTCGAAGTAGGGCGGAATCTCGCAGCCGGCCTCGACCCAGGTATCGATGCGTAGCGCCTTGCCATCTGCCGGCGGGAACTGCACGGCGGTGAGCAGGCCGGGGCAGGGCTGGAAGTCGCGGCCCGGGTCTTCCGCGTACAGCCGTGCCTGAATGGCGTGACCGGTGGGTTGCAGCGTAGCGGCCAGTTCGGCCAGCGGTGGCAAGTCGCCGGCGGCCAGCTCGATCATCCAGCGCACCAGGTCGACGCTCCAGACCTGCTCAGTGACGCCGTGCTCCACCTGCAGGCGGGTGTTCACTTCGAGGAAGTAGAAGCGCTGCGCCTCGCTGTCGTAGACGAATTCCACGGTGCCGGCGCTGCGGTAGCTGACGGCTTTCGCCAGCTGGATCGCCGCTGCGCAGAGCTGCTCCGCCATGCCGGCGGGCAGGTTGGGCGCCGGGGTTTCTTCCAGCACCTTCTGGTTGCGCCGCTGCACCGAGCAGTCGCGCACGCCGAGGGCGATCACTTCCCCCTGACCGTCACCGAACACCTGCACTTCCAGGTGGCGGGCGCGCTGGATGTACTTCTCGATGAATACGCCGGAGTCGCTGAAGTTGTTCTGCCCCAGGCGCTTCACCGCGTCGAAGGCGTCGCGCAGCTCGTCCGCCGAGCGGCACACACGCATGCCAATGCCGCCACCGCCGGCGGTGCTTTTGAGCATCACCGGGTAGCCGACGTGTTCACCGGCGAGCAGGGCGGCTTCGAGGTCGGGCAGCAGGTCGGTGCCTTCGAGCATCGGCACGCCCTGTTCGCGGGCCAGGGCACGGGCGGTGTGTTTGAGGCCGAACAGGCGCAGTTGCTCCGGCGTCGGGCCAACGAAGGCGATGCCGGCGGCCTCGCAGGCTTCGGCGAAGGCGGCGTTTTCCGAGAGGAAGCCGTAGCCGGGGTGGATGGCCTGGGCGCCGCTGGCGCGGGCGGCTGCGAGGATTTTCTCGACCACCAGGTAGGTGCTGGACGCCGGGCCTTCGCCAAGGCTGATGGCCTGGTCGGCCTGCTGGAGATGCAGGCTGGCGGCGTCGGCTTCGGAGTAAACAGCCACGCCTTTCACGTCGAGTGCATGGAGGGTGCGCAGGATGCGGCAGGCGATGGCGCCGCGGTTGGCGATCAGGAGTCTGTCGAACATGAGGATGTCCCCATGGGGTGGCGGGTCGTCCCGCCGTCATTCGGTGTGCGCCAGGGTCGTCCGCGGCGCTGAAGCTTCTCGTAGGATGGGAGGAGCGAAGCGATACCCATGCGGTATCGGCGATGGGTATCGCAGGCTCCACCCATCCTACGGGGCAGGTTCGTTGCCGCCGGGGCGCTCACGAAGCGTGGGGCTGCACTGAGCGCTGCGGCTTTGGCAAAGCAGCCACAGCCAGCGCCGCAGGCGCACGGTCAGTTCCATACCAGCAACTCCGCCGGCGTCGGGTTCCAGCCATTGCAGGGGTTGTTTAGCTGCGGGCAGTTGGAGATCAGGACGATGACGTCCATGTGCGCGAGCAGCTCGACGTACATGCCGGCGCCGGAGATGCCGTCCTCGAAGGTCAGGCCGCCTTCGGCGGTGACCGGCACGTTCATGAAGAAGTTGATGTTGTGGCCGATGTCGGCCTTGGAGAGGCGCCCGTCGTGCAGGCTGGCGCGCAGGAAGTTGTCGCGGCAGCTGTGCATGTAGCGCTTGTCCAGGGCGTAGCGCACGGTGTTGCTTTCCTGGGCGCAGGCGCCGCCCAGGGTGTCGTGGCGGCCGCAGGTGTCGGCGACGATGCTCAGCATCGGGTTGCCGAGGTTGGACCAGAGCACGCTGCCGGCGCTGAGATAGACCTGCCCCTGTTTGCGCAGGGTGCGCTGCACGTCGTAGCGCTCGCGCGGGTTGGCGGCGCTGAAGAATAGGGTGTCCACCGCCTGGTTGCCTTCCAGGTCGAGGATGCGCAGGGTCTGCCCGGCTTTCAGTTCGGTGAGGCTGGGCTCGCCGGCGGGAATCAGGGTGCGCGAGATACAGGCTTCGGGGTGTTTGTCGCTGGGGACGATGGGCATGTTCGCGCTCCTCAGATGAACAGGCGTTCGGTGTTGTGGAAGCCGCGGCCGTTCTCCGCGCGCGAGGTGCGGCAGAGCACGCTGATGCCGTCGGACGCGACCTGCTGCCAGGTCAGGCCGATGGGCTTGGGCGCGTACTGCGGGTTCGGATCCATGGGGTGTTGCAGGGCGGTGAGCACCACGAGGGTGTCCATCGGCGCGTAGAGTTCGACGAAGTCGCCGGCCCTGGAGTTGCCCGTCGCGAAGCGGAAGCAGCCGTCGGCGTCGACATCCACGCGACTGAACAGGTTCAGGCACATCAGCAGGTCCTGCAGGCGCATGTCCCATTTGCCCATTTCCACCAGCAGGTTGTCCGCGCCGTTGCGGAAGAAGCCGTTGCGCAGTTCCTGGTAGCGGCCCTGGCCGTACTTCTCCTGCACTTCGGTGGCGTTCAGCACGCCGCCAAAGCTGTCGTGCCAACCGCAGCTGTCCGCGGTGATGGCGGCGAGCACGCGTCCCATGTCCGAGTACAGGCAGTGGCCGGCGGTGAGCTTGGCGGTGTGCTGGCACTTGAGGCTGTCGGGCAGATTCAGCCGCTCGCTTTTCTCGGCGGCGTTGAATAGCAGCACGCTGGCGTTGCCGCCGCCTTCCAGGTCGGTCAGGCGCAGCAACTGGCCACGCTTGAGCACGAAGGAAGTGTGGCCGCCGCCGGGGACAATTTCTTCATAGAGGGTGGTGCGCAGTTCGTTCATATCGGGTTCCTCAGTAGGCCGGCGTGATCAGCGGCGCGGCCGTTTCCAGGCGCGCGGCGAGCGGTTCGGGCAGGGCGGCGCGGGCAGCCTTGCGGTCGGCGTTGAGTGGGATGTCATAGGTGATGCGGGCGCCGTAGGCGGTGGGCGCCTGCGGGTCGTGGCGGACCTTGTCGAAGACCAGCAGGCGGGTGCCCAGGCTGAAGCCTTCGGCCAGGTCGTGAGTGACCATGAACACGGTGAGCCGGGTTTCCTGCCAAAGCTCCAGCAGCAAGGCGTGCATGTCCTTGCGGATGCCAGGGTCGAGCGCGCCGAAGGGTTCGTCGAGCAGCAGCACGCGCGGCTTCATGACCAGCGCTTGGGCGATGGCCAGGCGTTGCTGCATGCCGCCAGAGAGGGCGCTCGGGTATTGCTTCAGCGCATGGCCAAGGCCTACGCGCTCGAGCAGGACGGCGGCCTGTTCGCGGGCCTCGCGCTTCGCGCCGCCGAACAGCCGGCCGAGCAGCGGCGAGCGCGGCAGTTCCAGGCCGAGGACGACGTTGTCCTGCACGGAAAGGTGCGGGAACACCGAGTAGCGCTGGAACACCACTCCACGGCTCGGGTCGGGTTCGCCCGGCAGCGGCTGGCCGTTGAGCAGCAGTTCGCCGCGGCTGGGGCGCTCCTGGCCGAGCAGGAGGCGCAGGAAGGTGGACTTGCCGCAGCCGGAGGCGCCGACCAGGGTGCAGAACTCGCCTTCCTGCACTTCCAGGTTGAGGCGTTCGAGCACCACGTTGCCGTCGTATTCCTGCCAGACGTTCTTAACGCGGATGAAGCTCATGCCTTGCCTCCTTCGTACCAGGGGAAGGCGCGGCGGGTGAGCGCGCGCAGCGCCCAGTCCATCAGCCAGGCCAGGGCAGTGATCCACACGACGTAGGGCAGGATCACGTCCATGGCCAGGTAGCGGCGCACGAGGAAGATGCGGTAACCCAGGCCGTCGGTGGAGGCGATGGCTTCGGCGGCGATGAGGAACAGCCAGGCCGAGCCGAGCATCAGGCGCAGGGAGATGAGCAGGCGCGGCATTAGTTGCGGCAGCACCACGCGCAAGATCAGCGTCCAGGTGCTGGCGCCCAGGGTCTGCGCCTTGATCAGCAGTTCGCGGGGGATTTCCCGTGCGCGCTGTTCGATGTCGCGGGCGATGCAGGGCGCGACGCCGATGACGATCAGCACCACCTTGGACAACTCGCCCAGGCCGAAGACGATGAACAGCACCGGCAGGATCGCCAGCGGCGGGATCATCGACAGCACCGTGAGCAGCGGCGACAAGGGCGTGCCGAACAGCGGCACGCTGCCGGCGGCAATGCCCAGCACCAGGCCGAGCAGGGCGGCGATGGAGAGGCCCACGCCCAGGCGCTGCAGGCTGGCGCCGGTGTCCTGCCAGAACAGCACTTCGCCGGTGCGCTTGTCTTCGCTGAAGGCGAGGCGGTTCACCGCGTCGGCCATCTGCGCGGCGCTGGGCAATAGCTTGTCGTTGGGGTTCTCCGCAAGCCGCGATGCCGAGCCGGCGAAATAGGCGAACAGCAGCAGGGCGAAGGGCAGCAGCACCAGGAACAGGCGGCCGCTGCGGTCGGGGGTTCGGTTGATCAGGCGCATGCTTCGTACCAGTCGGTTCGTAGGGCGGATAACGCGGAGCGCGTTATCCGCCCTACGAGGGGAAACGGTGCATAGGTCAGAGCTTCCCTTCCGCCGCCATCTGCACGTAGGTCGGGTCAAAACGCAGCTTCAGGTTCTGTGCATCTCCGGTGGAGAGGCCGCCCGCGAAACTCATGCCGACGGCTTCGGCGCTCTTGGCACCTTCACCCAGCAAGCCGTGGGCGAAGGAAAAGGCTGCGACCTTGTCCATGGTCGCCGGCAGTTTCGGGCTGGTGGCGAAGGCCAGGGCCTCCTTCGGCGTGGCGAACAGCTTGGTGGTGGCGAGCTGGCTCTGGTAGCCGGCCAGATCGGTGCCCGAGGCCTTGGCCATGTGTTCCAGCGCGGCGCGAGTTTCGGCGCTGTCGCCCTGCATCAGCGCGACGGTTTCGAACCAGGCGCCGGTCAGGGCCTTGCCCAGGGCGGGGTTGTCCTTCAGGACGGCGCTGTTGACCACCATCATGTCCATGATCTCGCCGGGGATCTGGCTGGAGTTGAACACCTCGGTGGTGCCCGGCTTGGCGCGGGCTTCGGAGAGCATCGGGTTCCAGGTGGTCACTGCCTGCACGTCGTCGGTGTTGAAGGCGGCGGCGATGTCGGCGTCGGAGGTGTTCACCGTCTTCACGTCCTTCTCGGTCAGGCGGGCGTTTTCCAGCGCGCGGGCGAGCAGGTAGTGGGAGACCGAGAGTTCCACCAGGTTGACGTTCATGCCCTTGAGGTCGGCCAGGGATTTACCTTCGCCCTTGAGGACGATGCCGTCGTTACCGTTCGAGAAGTCGCTGACGATCAGCGCGGTGGAGTCCACGCCGCCGGCCGCGGGGATGGTCAGGGCGTCCATGTTGGTCATGGTGCAGCCGTCGAACTGGCCTGCGGTGTACTGGTTGATCGACTCGATGTAGTCGTTGAGCTGGGTGACTTTGATCTCGATGCCGTACTTCTTCGCCCACTTGTCGACGATGCCGTGGCTGGCCGCATACTCCCACGGCATCCAGCCGGCGTAGATGGTCCAGCAGAGGTTGAAGCTGTTCTTCGCGGCGGCGCTGGCGCCGAGGCTGAAAGTGGCGAGGCCGGCGACGAGCAGGGCGGTCAGAAGGGGCTTGCGCATGGACAATCTCCAGGTCGGTTGTCGGGCGGGCAGGAGTCGGGCGGCACTTGTCGCTCTCGTCTCCCGGGCTTTTGTCCCGCCGTGTAACCTCGCTGGAGGTCGATGACTCTCGGACCAGTCACTCGCTGCGCGAGCCGGAACCCTAGTCATCCATTGTCAGATTGTGGTGCCGCTTTCCGGTGGTCCGGATTACTCCTGCACTCATTGGACGAAGCGAATGCCGTGCCAACTCTGGAAGACCGCCATTTCAGTGAGGCTGCAATGCACCCAGGTGGATTACGACCAGCTTTTTCGTGTGGTCTGCGCCCCTGAAAGAGGCGTTGCGCTGCTTTCTGGTGCATGACGTTCGTTGCGGCCGGGGTGAATGGCTTGACCGAAGTGAGGCAGCGCTATCCGAAGAGCGCAGGGGCGCTCTCGAAGACTCGAAGCCACGGGCGCCCATCAGGAAGCTTTCCGGAAACTGCACATGCACATGTTCTGGCGCCTGCAATCTGTTAGGAGGTCCACGGTTGTGAATGGTCCAGAGCGAAGAGCTACCTCGTCCACTTCAGCGCAAAAGGGACTCGAGATGAAGTTAATGGCCTCCTAGGCGTATCCTCTGTGAATAATGCCGGTTCTCATCGAGGTCGTTGGAATCCCCGTGGGCCCAGCGCTAAAGCTAAATGTGTCATGGCGAATGCCGTGCGGCCTGGTCTTTCTGGTAATAGCGCGCCATATCTTCGCTGGTATGTCCGGCAGATCTTCTGCCCGTCCTTACCCGTCCGCTTATGAGGTGTGGGGAGAGGGCGCGGATCTCGGAAAGCCTGCATCTCCTCTTCCTTCCAGCTCCTGCAGCACCCGGCTTCGTCCCTGGCGTCCTTGAATGCGCGGGTAAGGAGGCGCTCGTCTGCCTGGGTCCAGTGGATCTTGCCGTCGCGCTTCTTCTTGCGCTCGGGGCGGCGGTGGATCAGGCAGGGCGATAGCACGTCATCGCGGCAGCTCGCCAGGACGGTAGCCAGCTGCGGGGTGACCTTGATCTTCAGGCAGCCGGCGTCGAAACCCATTTCGGTCCTGCTCGCCCGGCAACTCCAGCACAGGGAGGGGGTATCAGGCCGCAGGCATTCAATCATCCATGCCAGAGTCAGCAGGCGGGAGCCTTGCGGCGCGTTTGCGACCTTCCACAGCACGTCGATACAGTCGTTCTGGTGGTGGCCGACCATCCGGCTGGCTGGAATCCATCCGGCTCGACCATTTGATCCAGCAAGTTGCCAAGCATGAAGGCGTGCAGTTCTGCGGCAGCCTTGACGGGGAGTAGAAAGCGTTCCCTTTCCTGCATCGACAATTATTGAGCCGTCCAGCCGCCATCCATGTTCCAGGCGGCACCACGGACCTGAGCGGCGGCGTCGCTGCAAAGGAACAACGCGAGCTCGCCGAGTTGCTCGGGGGTGACGAAGTCCAGCGAGGGCTGCTTTTCCGCCAGCAAGTCGTGACGTGCCTGCTCCGGACTGGCGCCGGCACTGATACGCGCGTCGATCTGTTGCTGGACCAGCGGCGTCAGTACCCAACCGGGGCAGATGGCATTACAGGTAATGCCGGTGGTGGCGGTTTCCAGTGCGGTGGTCTTGGTCAGGCCGATGACCCCGTGCTTGGCGGCGACATAGGCGCTCTTCCCCGCCGAGGCGACCAGGCCGTGGGTGGAGGCGATGTTGAGGATGCGCCCCCAGCCGCGCTGGCGCATGCCCGGCAGCGCCAGGCGCGTGGTGTGGAACACCGAGGACAGGTTGATGGCGACGATCGCGTTCCAGCGCTCGACGGGGAAGTCTTCCAGCGCGGCGACGTGCTGAATGCCGGCGTTGTTGACCAGTATGTCGAGGGCGCCGAACTCGCGCTCGACGTAGGCGATCATCTCGGCGATCTGGTCGGGTTGGGACATGTCCGCGCCATGGTGGCCGATGCGAGCGCCGTGGATGGCGAGCTCGCCAACCACCGCGTCGATGTCGCCGAAGCCGTTGACCACCACGTTGGCACCTGCGGCGGCGAGGCGATGGGCGATGCCCAGGCCGATACCGCTGGTGGAGCCGGTGACCAGAGCGGTCTTGCCATTGAGGTTCATGGGTTTCTCCTGTCGGTCACGGCAGCCGCGCGCAGGCGGCTGCCTGGTAGGGTTCGACTCAGACGATGCCGGTCGCGTAGAAGGTGCCGATCACCAGGAACACGGCGAGTGTCTTGATCAGGGTGATGGCGAAGATGTCCTTGTAGGCCTCGCGGTGGGTCAGCCCAGTGACCGCAAGAAGGGTGATCACGGCGCCATTGTGCGGCAGCGTGTCCATGCCGCCGCTGGCCATCGAGGCCACCCGGTGCAGCACCTCCAGCGGGATGTCGGCCGCATGGGCGGCGGCGATGAACTGCTCGGACATGGCCGCCAGGGCGATGCTCATGCCGCCGGACGCCGAGCCGGTGATGCCGGCGAGGGTGGTAACGGTGATGGCCTCGTTGATGAGTGGATCGGGGATGCTCTTGAGCGCGTTAGCCAGCACCAGGAATCCTGGCAGCGAGGCGATCACCGCGCCAAAGCCATATTCCGAGGCAGTGTTCATCGCCGCCAACAGGGCGCCGGAAACCGCGGTCTTGCTGCCTTCGGCGAGCTTGCTGCGGATCACCCGGTAACTGCTCACCAGCACCATCAGGATGCCCAGCAGCAGCGCCGCCTGCACCGCCCAGATGCCAGTCAACTTGGCCACGTCACTGGCCACCGGCGCGGCCATGCCGGCCAGTTGCAGGCTGTGGACCTTGCCATAGACCTGCGGAATCCAGTGGGTGAAGAGCAAGTTGGCACCCCCCACCAGCACCAGCGGCGAGAGCGCCAGCAGCGGGTTGGGCAGTTTCAGGTCGCTGGCAGTTTCCGGCTCGTTGCGCAGGTCGTTGCCGTAGCCTTCACCGGCGCCCTGGGCCTTGTTCAGTTGGCGGCGCAGGAACAGCATGCCCATGGCGAACACGAACAGGCTGCCGATCACGCCCAGCCAGGGGGCGGCCCAGCCATTGGTGCTGAAGAATGTGGTCGGGATGATGTTCTGGATCTGTGGGGTGCCGGGCAGCGCGTCCATCGTGAAGGTGAAGGCGCCAAGGGCGATGGTCGCCGGAATCAGCCGCTTTGGGATGTTGCTCTGGCGGAACATCTCGGCGGCGAACGGATAGACCGCGAACACCACGACGAACAGCGATACGCCGCCGTAGGTGAGCAATGCACAGACCAGCACGATGACCAGCATCGCCTGGCTGGTGCCAAGCAGGCGGATGGCGGCGGCGACGATGGAGCGCGAGAAGCCCGACAGCTCGATCAGCTTGCCGAACACTGCGCCCAGCAGGAACACCGGGAAATAGAGTTTGACGAAGCCAACCATCTTTTCCATGAACACCCCGGTGAAGGCCGGGGCGACGGCGGACGGATCGGTCAGCAGTACCGCGAGCAGGGCCGCGATGGGGGCGAAGAGGATCACGCTGTAGCCGCGATAGGCGGCGAGCATCAGCAGGGCGAGGGCCGCGAGGGCGATGACCACGCTCATCGAATGAATCTCCAGTTAGTGCGGCTGGGTGCCGCGAGTGGTTCTTGTTGTTTTGGCGAGGGCTTACCAGAGCGGCAGGACGTAGCTGAGGATCAGACGGTTCTCGTCCAGGTCGCTGCCGAAGTTGCTCCGCGCGGTCGCGTTGCGCCATTTGAGGCCAAGATTCTTCAACGGACCGCTCTGCACCACATAAGCGATGTCGGTGTTGCGTTCCCATTCCTTGCCTTCGCCGGCCGCACCGCGCAGATCGACGTTATCGCCCGACAAATAACGGGTCATAAAGGTCAGACCGGGAATCCCCAGGGCAGCGAAATTGTAGTCGTAGCGTGCTTGCCAGGAGCGCTCGTCCTCGTTGCCGAAGTCGTTGATCTGCACCAGGTTCACCAGGTAGGCGTCGGTGCCATTGATGTTGGCGAAGCCGGTGTCGCCATTCATGCGCTGATAACCTAGGCCGAAGGCGTGGCCGCCCAGGGCATAGGTGAACAGCGCGCCGAAGGCATCGTTATCCACATTGCTGCCGCCGTCGTCGGTGCTGTGCGCCCAGCGGATATCGCTCTTCAGTGACTGTCCTTCGGCGATTGGCAGCAGGTGGTTCAGGGTCAGGTAGTGCTGCTTGTACACACCGTCGAGGCCACCGTAGTGGTACGCGGTGCTGAGGGTGGGCGACCACTTGTATGT
Source organism: Pseudomonas sp. BN417 (assembly GCF_029871205.1). Taxonomy (GTDB): domain Bacteria; phylum Pseudomonadota; class Gammaproteobacteria; order Pseudomonadales; family Pseudomonadaceae; genus Metapseudomonas. The sequence goes on from NZ_SSOJ01000151.1 coordinate 84,500, forward strand.
CGCGCCGGCGAAGTCGAACTGGTCGCTGGTCTTCGTCCGGCCCAGCACGATGTTGCGGTTGCCGCCGTTGAACACGGCCATCTCTTCGTTATCGGACGAGTTGCGCAGGTTGATGCGGTCGAAGCGGCCGAGGTCCAGGCTGAGATTGTCCACCTCCGCCGAATTCACCCAGGCGCCCCGGAAGGTCTGCGGCAGCAGGCGGCTGTCGTTGTACAGCGCCACCGGCAGCTTGGGCAGCAAGGTGCCGACCTTGAGGGTGCTCTGCGAGGCGCGCAGCTTGGCGGTCACGCCCAGCTCGCCGTATTCGTCCTGGGCGCGGTTGGGCTTCTCGCGGTCGGATTTCAGCAGGCCGGTGCCGGTACGGTCGGGGCTGGAGTCCAGCTTCACCCCGAGCAGGCCGAGGGCATCCACGCCCACGCCGACGGTGCCGTCGGTGTAGCCGGATTCGTAACGCAGCAGGAAGCCCTGGGCCCATTCTTCTGCCTTGTTCTGGGCGGCGCCGTCCTGGCGGAAGTCGCGGTTGAAGTAGAAATTGCGGAGCTCGACGCTGGCCTTGCTGTCGGTGAGGAACTCGGCGAAGACCTGGGGTGAGAGGCTGAGGCTGGCGCCCAGCGTGGCGATAATGACAGCATGATTGAGCGTGGAACGGCTCATCGGAGAATCTCCTGGCGCCAGGCCGAGTGCGAAGCGGGACGTGCCGTGGTGTCCCGTGGGGTGGAGTTCGCAATCGGACTGCGTTGATTGTTGTTATGTCGGCTATGCGGACAGGGCCGCGATAGACGACATAGCCAGGATCGTGCCAATTATGTAACTATTTGATTTTTAAGTATTATTTTTTGATTCGAAAGTCTTGGGGTACCAAGTAATTCTCCAAGCGGAGACGAATTGCGCACTGGCACCTCTTGGAGCCCCACCATTACATGGAAGTCTTGGCTGTCTCTATTTGGAGACTTGTCTCTAATTCAAGACGAAAGGCCCAGCGCGGCCATCTTCTTGTACAACGTCGAACGGCCCAGCCCCAGGCGCCGTGCGGCCGCATCGACATTGCCGGCCTGTTCGGCGAGCACGCTGCGGATCAACTGACGTTCGAACCCCTCGCGCGCGGCGTAGAAGTCCTGGCCGGCAGCAAGGCTGACGGAAGGCGCACTCGTCGCTGCCGGCAGTGGTTGCAGCGTGCCAAGGGCCGAGCGCAGCGCGGCGGCATCAATTTGCGGGCGGTCGCCGAGCAGAACGGTGCGTTCCAGCAGATTGCGCAGCTCGCGCACATTACCCGGCCAGGCGTGCTGTGCCAGCAGGGCCAGACCGTCGGCGTCCAGTTCGTAAAGCGTCTGATGGTCATCGCGCAGGCCGTCGAGTATGGCTTCGCACAGCGCCGGCAGGTCCTCCAGGCGCTTGCGTAGCGGCGGAATCTCGATGGGCAGGACGTTGATGCGGTAGAACAGGTCGGCGCGGAAACGCCCTTCGCGCACGGCGGCATTGAGGTCGATGGAGGTGGCGGCGATCAGGCGGATGTCGCTGCGTAGCACCTCGTTGGACCCCACCGGTTCGAACTCCTTTTCTTGCAGCACGCGCAGCAGCTTGCTCTGCAGGGCCAACGGCATGTCCCCGATCTCGTCGAGGAACAGGGTTCCGCCCTGGGCGATCTGCAGCTTGCCGGGGCGGCCCTTGCGGTCGGCACCGGTAAATGCGCCAGGCGCGGTGCCGAAGAACTCCGCCTCCAGCAGGGTTTCGGGAATCGCCGCGGCGTTGATGCTGACGAAGGGCTTGTCGGCGCGCGGCGAGGAAGCATGGATGGCATGGGCCAGCAGCTCCTTGCCGGTGCCGGTCTCGCCCAGCAGCAGCACCGGTGCCTCGCTGGCCGCCCCGCGTCGGGCGCGACGCTTGACCTCCAGGCTGGCCGGGCTAGTGCCGATGAAGTGGCCGAAGCTGTATTTCGCCTGGCGCGCCTGCAGCAGGGAGCGGGTCGAGGCCAGCTCGGCCTGCATGCGCTGGTAGCGGGTCAACAGCGGCGAGAGTGAGCGCAGCTCGTCGAACAGGGCGAAGCCGATGCCGCCGATCACCGCGCCGGCGTCGTCGCGGATCGGCACGCGCATCACCACCAGCGGATCCTTGGCCATGTCGAGGATGTCCAGCAGTACCGGTCGGCCGCTGCTGACCACCTCGCGCATCAGGCTGCCGGGAATCACCTGCTCCACCGGCCGGCCGATGGCTTGCTCGGCGCTGTCCAGGCCGAAGCGCTGGGCGTAGCGCTGGTTGATCCAGACGATGCGTGCCTCGCGGTCGACGATCACCGTGCCTTCGCTGAACTGCTCGAAGATTTCGAACAGCGAGCGGATCGCCAGTTGGCGAACGCTTTGATAGTCAGAGAGGGAGTGGTTGTCGCTCATGGGGCTTTCGACAGTCTGATAGGTGAGTCGCGCACCTTAGCGCACCCTCATTCGGTCGGCGAGCATCCTTGTTTCCTCTCAATGGTGTGGCAAGCGCAAGAAGGATTCCGCAAGCCGGTACGTGCTTGCGTCGAGAGTGACCTGGGCGGATATCTGATCGAGATCCAGGTATTTGCCTTCCGCTCATCCACGGAGTCTTTTGGATCACCTGTTCCGCAGCCCGAAGTCGGAGCGGATTCCAGCGACCTTCTACCTGACAGCCCAGGTGCATCAGTCATTGCCTGATGCAACGCTACAACTGAATCAGGCCGCATCAGTACAGCGACGGGCTACCACCCACTGTAGCCAAGAGAAACTCGAACCGCCGTTCGGAATGGTTTGACCAGTTCACCTACCAGCCTTCTCACGAGCATAGGAGGCGGACCGTGCAAGGGTGAGAATCCGGCGTCCAAGGAAACCGGCCGGGCAAAAGCCCGCCTTACACGGTCCGCCATAGAAGCGCTGTAGCACTATGCGTAAACATTGGCTCTGCTCTACGGCGCTACCGCGCCTTGGACAACATCCGGGTTCTCACGCCCGGTCGTGGGACTTACCACGACGGACGCACTCTAGCCTGCGGGTTTCAGGATGGCAGCAACCTACTGTGGCGTAGTTAAGTGGTTGGAAACTGGTGGTGTTGCCGCCGGTGACCGGAACACATGAATGAGTAGAGGGGGAGGTCTCTCGTGAAGTCTGCCCCAATAGCCCGTGATAATTCACAAATGGGCCGCTCGGGGGGTGAGCTGCACAGCTGCACGAAGCTTTTAGTGTTTCTGCATCGGGTCTTCGATCTTGTGCGGATGCGCATCGTTGGTTTGACCCGGTGCAGTCTCGAAGGCCTGCGCGTCGTCGTTGCCCATGGAGTTGCGCAGGCCTTTTATCGTCTCACCCAGATCCGATCCCAGTCCTTTCAGGCGCTTAGTGCCGAACAACATGATCAGGATCAGCAGGATGATCAGAAGCTTCCAGATACTGATGCCGCCTATACCCATGATGGTTACTCCGTAGTGAAGGTCTGAAGGCTAGCCCCGGTGGCCAGATGCCTGCGGATCTGGATCGCGCAGACTCCGATTGCGGTTGGTGGTTATCTGACGACTGGATTAGCCGATGGCCTGGGTTACTAGCGCGAACTGCCGGACACCACCAAGGGGTACGGGCGGCGTTCCTCGGGCCATCTGTGCGACGCTATCGACGTGCCGCAATCCCGCATCGCTCAACCAGTCGCCGAGCCCCATGTCCGCCAAGACATCCAGGCGCACGAATTCCCCCTGGACGTGGTCAAGCAGCTCGGCGATCAGATGTTTGGCCTGTTCCGGCGTCTCCGCGACAATTGGGCCGATGACGTGGCCACGGCCGAAGGCGCGGAGCATCGCGAAGGCGCGCAATCGGCCATCGCGCTCTATGACGGTCGTCCGCTCGATCGCATCTTGGAGATCCTGGAATACGCGGGTTCTGTCGAGGCCGCTGCCCGCATGGGCCAGTTCGAATACCTGTGGCCAGTCCTCGACGCCGGAAACTCTGCAGTGTTCGCCAGCCGCCAGGGCAGGGCGCGCAATGTATTGCACGTGACCTTGGTGCTGATGAATCTCGCCGAACTCGACAAAGCCCTGGCTGGCATACAGCGGCACGCCAGCGAGCGTCGCGTTGAGTATCGCCGTTGCCGAGCCGCAGGCTTGCAGGGCCTGCTCCATCAGCTTGCGACCGATACCTTGACCTTGATAGTCATCGCTCACGATGACCAGGCCGATGGTGGCGTAGTCACCTTGCCGGCAGGAGAAAGCCGTTCCGATCAGGCGACCGGCATCCTCCACAACGAACCCTTCAGCGACGCGTTGCAGCATGGCCCAGTCGTCCAGGCGGTGCGGCCATTTGAGCTGCACCGACAAGGCATGGGCCGCCGGCACGTCGGCGGCGGTCATGGGGCGATAGGTATACCGATGATTCTGCGAGTCGGGCATGACAGGTCTCCGTGAATGGGCCGCACGGCTTTGATTGCGTGTTCGATGGAGCCTGTATCCCACCTGCGCCGAAGCGTGGCAATAGGTGCCGGTTAATTTGGCATATTCGCCAAGCGGACAGTTGTGCAGGCCATAGTTACTGCTCGTACGGGCGCTGGGATCGGCAGTAAATGCCGGGCGAGATTTTGCCTTTGTGGCACACGGTTGCAGCCCTCCAGGAGGTATGGACTCACCTTCGGTGGTGTCCGTGGCGAGCCATGTTTCATCCATGATTGATACTCGACATTGGGCTATTTGAATCAGCAGGGTGTAATCAGCAAGGAGGCGACAGCCGTGCGAATAGCCTCGGCCGTCACGTAACCGCCTTCAAGTGTACGGTCGGGCACAAAAAAGACGCCCGGTTGGGCGTCTGGAGGCAAAGGAGCGTGGAGGATGCCTTCGAAAAGAACTCGCCGATCCCTGGCAGAATAAAGTGGCGATTGTGCTTACAGGATGCTCAGGGGGTACTCGATGACCAGGCGTACCTCATCGATATCACTGTCGAACGAACTGGAGCGATGGGTGGCCTGGCGCACGCGGAAGGACAGGTCCTTGGCAGCTCCTTCCTGGACCACATACTTGGCTTCCAGGTCGCGCTCCCAGTGATGCTCATCGTCCGCTCCGGCGCGGAAAGAGGTGCCAGTCGGATCAGCCTTGGTGAAGTCGATCTGATCGCCTTTGATGTAGCGCGCCATCAAGGTCAGGCCAGGCACGCCGAAGCTTGCCATGTTGAGGTCGTAGCGGATCTGCATCGACCGCTCGTTGGGGGCGTTGAAGTCCGAGTACTGAACGGAGTTGGCCAGCCAGATCGAGTCGACGCCAATGTAGTCGAAGGTTTCGTTGCCATCGATTTTCTGATAGGCCAGAGTCAGCTTATGCGGGCCGAAAGCATACGCGGCTTTGGCCGACCAACTGGTAGTGTCCAGTTCACCGGCACGTGCTTCTCCTTCGTCACTGGTCTTGTACGCAGTCAGACCGAACGACAGGGCGTGTTGGTCGGCAAGCGGGAGGATGTACGAGGCGCTGCCGAAGTACTGTCGCCAGACCTCCTCGGCTTCGCTGGCGTAGGCCATGAAGACGAGCCTGTCGTTGACCTTGTAGGATCCCCCGAGAAAATCGACGCTGTCCGCTTCTACGCCGCCGTACGTGGTTAGCAGCTTGTCGTCGGAGTTGGTCGAGTTTCTGCCGTTGTACGCGGTGAAATGGCCAGCCTCGAAGAGGAGGTTGTCGAGCTCGCTGCTGGACAGTTGGAAGCCGGTCGCCACTTCCGGCAGCAGACGGTTGTCGCCCATAGCGAATACCGGTGCGGTCGGGCGCTGTTCGCCGTACTTCAGTACGGTGGAGGAGACCCGCATCTTCACTGCGCCGCCGATCTCACCAAAAGCATCAGGTACTTCGGCATCAGCAGTCTGGTTATTGCTGATCGGCAGCAGGCCAGCGCCGGCGCGCCCGCGACCGGTATCAAGCTTGACCCCCCCGTAGGCGAAGGTATCCGCGCCGAACCCGACCGTGCCCTGGGTGAAGCCGGAAGTGAAGTTGAGCATGGCTCCGTGCGCCCACTCCTCACGATAACCATTGCGCTCGCTGACAGGCTTCGAGCGGTTGATCCCCTGGCTATTACTGCCGCCGTGACGGAAATCTCGGTTCATATAGAAGTTGCGATTGAGCAGAGTAAGGCTGCTGTCTTCGATGAAGCCTTTGGCTTGTTCCTGGCCAGCTACGGCCAGTTGCGAGACGGCGGTTATCGCCAGTGCGAGACAGCTCGGTTTAAGGGCGCTCATGGAGTACTCCATTGATCTTATTAGTGTTCATTGCCCAGATGGGGGACAACGCTTTTATGGCAGCTCAGATGAATCGCGTCGGTTCGAGGTGTGAGGACGTTGGGCTCGTTCGGTCATTGCAATCGACTTAGAACGCGGCTGACCGGCGAGGACCGCACCCGTCCTCCCCCCCGAGCGCGGTGGCTATATCTCAGCTGCAAATAAGGGCTGGCAAGGGGGGCGGATCAGTTCGGTGGATTACATAAGTTTCGGATTTTCAGGCAGCAGCTAATGCTCGAGCGGGGTGGGAAGTCCGCAGCAAATATCGGGTGATATTTCCTAGCATGGAGACCTGGCAGCGGAGCCCACCAAGCCGGTGCCAAACCTTCTTTTCGAACTCCTTCATGAGTCGCCGATGCGCGCCTCATCTACTCCCCACCACTGGAGACACTATCGATGTCACACCCTATTGCTTCGCTGCTGGTGCACGCCGACGGCATTCCTGCTGCAGCGTTTCCCCCCGCCTCCCTGAGTTCGTCCGATCCCTTCGGCGACGTTCGCCAAGTGGCCTATCAGGGCAACGATGGCATTTCCGCTGGCACCGTCCAGGCAAGTGGAGAGCTAGTCGTCGAGGATTACCCGCACACTGAAATGCTGGTTGTCCACGCCGGAAAGGTCGGGCTGCAGGACGAGCAGCAGACGCTCGAGTTGGGTGTCGGAGACAGCGTGGTGATAGGTCGTGGCACGGCGCTGCGCGTGCAGGCGCAGGCCGGCAGCCTATGGGCGTTCTGCGCACTGAGCCAGGGCGACGAGCGCAAGCCCGGCCTGACCCCGCTCGATCCGCGCGCGGCGCTGAATCCCTCGCAGGGGCCAGATGCGCAGATCCTGATCAGCCCCGCCCCGCAATGCCGTTCCCATAACGCCTTCGTGGATACCACCAGCAATCTGCTCATCGGTGTCTGGGATTCGACGCCCTACACGCGTCACGCTCGTCCGCACAAGGTGCATGAGCTGATGCACCTGATCGAAGGCAGCGTCACCCTGCAGCTCGTCGACGGCGTCGAGCTGAAGGTCAATACCGGCGATACGGTATTCGTGGCCCAGGGCACACCCTGCGCCTGGGAGAGCAGCGTCTACGTTCGCAAGCTGTACGTCGTCAAATAAGCCTTAGTGGTCGGCGCTTGCGCGATAGCGATCCGCAGGCGCTTTACCAATTGGCCCCCGGCTCTTCTGCTCTCCTTATGGGGCGTGACTGTCCCGAGCGGCACGCCGGGGCTGCCGCGTTTCAGCCAACTGGATCGGATTGCAGAGGAGGGGCAGGGTTGCCCAAGTCAGTCCGATACGCGCTCACAGGTTCGAGCAGCTCGGTCGATAACGAAGAGGCAGAGGAGGCGGGAGCGAGGCTCCCGCCAGAGCGGCGAGGTGCTCAGAACTCCGAGACCTTGCCCCAGACGCCTTTGTTCAGGCGTGCGAGGCTGTACTGGGTATGGTCCACGAACGGCGTCTGCCCCTGTGCCAGTTCCGCGATCAGGCGCCCGGCGCCGGGGCCGATGCCGAAGCCGTGACCCGAGAAGCCGGCGGCCAGGATGAAGCCTGGCAGGTTTTGCGCCTCATCGATGACCGGTACGCCATCGGGGGTGCTGTCGATATAGCCGGCCCAGCCTGCCTGAACCGGTACGCTGCCCAGGGCGGGCAGTAGACGGCGCGCGCGGGCCAGCGTATCGCGCAGTATCGATTCCGACGGGCGCGGATCGAGGATGCGCACCCGCTCCATCGGTGTGGGGCGGTCGAGCGCCCATTTGCTGCGCGTCTCATGCCCGTACTGCCAACCCTGCAGACCGCCCGGCGAGAGCATCTGCCAGCGCTTGGCGAACATCGGCAGAAAGTACGAAGAGAAGCGCAGTTGCTGTGGCGTCGGATCCACGCAGGCACGTCCGGAAATGGCCAGGGTATAGCCGCCGTCGCCGCGCCGGGTGACGGTCACCTCGCTGGTATGCAGCGTATCGGGAAGCCCCTGGACTCCCGGCATGACCGAAAGGATGGAGGAGCGCACCGAAGCCTGCGGAAAGCGAATGCCAAGCTGGGCGCAGAAGGAGGAGGCCCAGGCACCGCCGGCCATCACCACCTGGCGGGTCTTGATCACGCCCTTTTCGGTGATGACTCCCGATACCCGACCCGCCTCGGTCTCGACGCCGCGGGCGGCGCAGAACTGGTGGATCGTCCCGCCATGCTTGAGCACTCCCTTGGCGATCAGCGGCGCCGCCCGCGCCGGGTCGGCGATGCCATCGGACGGCGAGAACACGCCGCCCAACCAGGGCTTGCCGGTGGCCGCGCCGCGTTGTGTGGCTTCGGCGCTGCTCAGCATGTGGGACGTGACCCCCTGGGTCAGCGCGAAGTCGCGCCATCTCGACCATCCGTCTAGTTCAGCCTGGCTATTCGAGAGATAGAACAAACCGCAGCGGCGGAAACCAAGGTCTTCCCCGAGGTCAGCGGTGATCTCCTCCCAGAGCGCGAGACTCTTGGTCGATAACGGCAGTTCGCGCGCATCGCGGTTCTGCTGGCGGCACCAGCCCCAGTTGCGGCTGGATTGTTCTGCGCCGATACGTCCCTTCTCCACCAGAGCAACACTCATGCCCTGGCGCGACATGAAATAGGCGGCGCATACGCCAATGATGCCGCCGCCGATGACGACGACATCGGCGCTTTTCGGCAGCTCCGGACTGGACTGCATGGTGATCAAGGGAGCCGGCATTCTGTTCTCCTGGCCTGGAATCTGTTGTTTTACGGCTTCGCAGAAAGCGGTGCAGACCAGCGCTGCAAGGCGGCTGCAAGGCCGTGTCGGCGCGCGCCGATAAGCTGATCGATGCGCACCAGAGCGGATGATCGAAACTGAAAATCGGGTCTGCCGCCTTGTCGCTCGATTCGGCGCGGCAGACCAGGCTCCGGCAGTCATCCATGCCGTTGCGCTGATCCTAATCTTAGGCATCGCGCCCCGGTGGGGGCTGTCGTATTGGCAGTGTGCAATCGCAGAATCGGGTGTTTTCGAGGTTGCCCTCGGAAGTTTCTGCTGCGGTGCTGGGGGCGCCAGGTTCTGCAGTTGCGGGAATGCCTGCTTGAGGGCTTGGGGAGCGATGCGTGAGTTGCAGGAGTGGAGCGATAGCTTTCGCCGGTGGCGATAAAAATAATCGAAAGTTGCGCATTCGCCTGGTATCCGAAATTTTCTGCCGATTGCTCGGCGGCATACTGAGCGCAGCAAATCGGCACTGCACTCTCGAGTAATTCGCGCCGATCAAGCCTGCACGAATCCCTGCCCCGATTAGAGAACGACGAGGCCCCGTAGATGAAAACACTGCTGCTCAGCAAAGAAGAAGTCGGCAGATTGATATCCATGAAGGAAGTCATAGGCGCGGTGGAAGAGGCCTACAAGGCCTTCAGCGGCGGGCATGTGGTGCAGCCCGATTACATTGGCATACATCTGCCGGAGCCGCGCGGCGAGATCGACTTCAAGGTCGGTTACTGCAAGACCAATGAAATCATCTCGATGAAAGCCTCTTCCGGCGGCTTTCTCGATAACCCGACCGCGCATGGCGTGCCCAACGGCATGGGCAGCGTTCTGCTGTTCGATGCCAACAGCTGCGCGCTGATCTGCGTGATGGATGGCAGCCTGCTCACCGGTCTCAGGACCGGAGCCTCGGGAGCCGTCTCGGTCAAGGCGCTGGCGAGAAAGAACGCGAAGAAGGTCACCTGCATAGGTACCGGCAACCAGGCGCGGATGCAGATTCGCGCCATCAGTCTGGTGATGCAGATCGAAGAGATCCATGCCTGGAGCAGAAGCCCGGAAACGCGCGAGCGCTTCAAGGCGGATATCGAAGGCGAGTTCGGTATCCCAGTGATCCTGGCGGATTCGAAGCAGGAAGCGGTCGAGCAGGCCGACATCCTGATCACCACCACCCGTGGCAAGGGCTCGCTGGTGGAAGCGAGCTGGGTGAAACCTGGCACTCATATCGTCGCCATCGGCACGGATATGAAAGGCAAGCAGGAATTCGAGCCCGAGATATTCAGGCACGCCAAGATAGTCAACGACTCGATCTCGCAGTGCATCGAAAAAGGGGAAACCTGGCATCCGCTGAACGAGAAGATCATCGCCCTGGACGATATCCACGGCGAGCTCGGCGAGATTCTGCTGGGCAGAAAGTCGGGCCGGGAGAACGATGAAGAAATCACCATCTTCGATTCCACGGGCATGGCCATACAGGACAACACCACCGCCGAAAAGATTTATCGCAATGCACTGGAAAACAACGTTGGAACTTTCTTTGCGTTCTTTTGAGTTTTGATTTTTCGGCAGTACGGGGAGAGGAAATTACATGCGCAACCATCCAACTATTCAGGACATTCGAGAAGCCCAGGAACGGCTGAAACCCCATATCAAACATACGCCGCTACTGCGCGCGGAGAAGATAGAGAAAGCCGCCGGTTGTCAGCTCTATCTGAAGCCCGAAACCCTACAGATCACAGGGGCGTTCAAAATTCGCGGCGCGCTGAACAAGACGCTCTCGCTACCCAGGGAAGAGATCGCTAACGGCATCATTGCCACGTCTTCCGGCAATCACGCCCAAGGGCTCGCTTACGCTGCCCGAATGCTGGGCGTGAAAGCGATTCTGGTGCTTCCGGTGACCACCCCTAAAATCAAGATCGCCAATACCGAAGCCCTCGGGGCGGAGGTCATCCTCTTCGATGGCGATACCGCTGCCCGGTGGAAGAGGGTGTATGAAATCGCTGAGGAAAACCACTACGCGGTCGTCCACGCCTTTGAAGACCCGCTGGTGATGGCAGGGCAAGGAACGATCGGCTGCGAGATCCTGGAAGATCTGCAGGATGTGGATACCGTCATCATCCCAATAGGGGGCGGCGGCCTGATTTCCGGCATCGCCACCGCTATCAAGGAAACCAGGCCATCGGTGCGGGTTGTCGGCGCAGAACCTGCCTTGACGCCCAAGTATTATCACAGCAGGTTGAACAAGGAACGCACCACGCTGCCCTTGAAGAACACCATTGCCGATGGCTTGCGTATAAGTGTGCCGGGGCAGAACCCCTATCCGATCATCGAGCGCTACGTCGACGAGATCGTCCTGGTGGAGGACGAGCACATCGTCCAAGGCATGCGCGCCCTGGCCAAGGACGCGAAACTGATTGCCGAACCCGCCGCCGCGATCGGCATCGGTGCACTGCTGGCGGGCGTGGTCAAGGTCCGGCCGGATGAGAAGGTCTGCGTGGTGCTGACCGGTGGCAACTGGGACCTGTGCGATCTGGCCGAGGTCTACGCCTCTGCCTAGGCAATGGACAGTCCGCATACGAAACCGTGGTGCTGCGTAATGCCGAACGCCCTTCCTTGATGGAGGGGCGTTTTGTTTTGCCGAGCAGGAAAAGAATGGGTCGCGCTGCCCGAAAAAACCTACTGGCCAACGCAGCTGCTACCCCTATCCGAAGACGTGGGTGTGACTACGCCAGGCCGGCCGATCACGGCCCTTCAAAGGAGGACCGCAGATCCTGCCAGCGTGCTCTGGATCGAGCAGGAATCTGCCTGAGTCACCCGGCAATAGAGCATTTCCGTAGTGCTGATATTCATAGACTTGTAGTCACCAACCCGTCATCCACATCCTGGAGATCGCTCAAGTGACATACAAACCGAAATTCATCAGCTTCGATTGCTACGGCACGCTCATCAACTTCGAAATGGGCCCGACCGCGAAAAAGCTCTTCGAAGATCGCGTTCCGAGCGAGCGGATGCCGGCCTTCCTGGACAGTTTTCGCTTCTACCGTCTCGATGAGGTATTGGGTGAGTGGAAGCCGTTCTTCGATGTGGTGGAGAACTCCATTCAACGCACGTGCAAGAAGCACGGCGTGGAATATCGTCCTTCCGATGCGCTCGCCCTGTACGAGGCCGTGCCGACCTGGCAGCCGCACCCGAACGTCGTCGAGACGCTCGAGGCAATTGCTCCGCATGTTCCGCTGGTGATCCTGTCGAACTCGATGGTCGATCTGATCCCGCACAGCGTCGCCCACCTCAAGGCGCCTTTCCACGCGGTCTACACCGCCGAAGAAGCTCGCGCCTACAAGCCGCGGGCGCAGATGTTCGAATACATGTTCGATCAGCTCGGCTGCGGGCCGGAGCAGATGATGCACGTTTCGTCGTGCTTCCGTTACGACCTGATGACCGCGTCGGATCTCGGATTCATGGCCAAGGCCTTCATCGACCGCGGTCACACGCCTGCCTGCGACGGTTATGGTGTCAACCGCCTGACCGATATTCGCCAGCTTCCCGGTTTGCTCGGCCTCGATTGCCTGGCCCAGACCGCCCCGATGAAACGGGGCGCGTGATGGCAGACAATCGTCCGATGGCGGCAGCGGCGTTGAGCACGGCGGCACCCAGCCTCGCCCCGAACGAGGTGCGGGCCCTGGTTCGCCGTCTCTACGGCATCGATGGCAGCGTTAAATCACTGGTGGGCGAACGCGACCAGAACTGTTGCCTGGAGACGGCCGACGGCAGGCGTTACGTCGTCAAGATCAGCAATCCATCGGAGCCGCTTGCGGTGGTGGATTTTCAGATCGCGGCGCTCGAGCACATCGCCCGCGTTGCGCCCGGCCTGCCGGCGCCGCGGGTGGTGCGCACGCTTGGCGGGCGTGCGCGCGACAGCGTAGCGCTGGCCGGCGGGGTGCAGACCAGCGTGCGGATGCTGACCTATCTCGACGGCGTGCAGATCCGCGAGACCCCGCGCACCGCCGTGCAGCGGCGGGCGATGGGGACGTTCCTCGCCAAGCTGAACCTCGCATTACGCGATTTCAGCCACCCTTCGGCGACGCACGATCTGCTGTGGAACGTTTCCGCGGCGCAGCGCCTGGCAGCCAAGCTCGATGCCATCGAGGACGCCCCGCGCCGCGCGCTCGCCGAGTCGTTCATGACGCGCTTCACCGAGCATGTGCTGCCGCGTCTGCCCTCGCTGAGGTCGCAGGTCATCCACAACGATTACCACCTCTACAACGTGCTGGTCGCACCCGAGGACCATCAGCGCATCGTGGGGATCATCGACTTCGGCGACATGCTGCATGCCCCGCTGGTGGGGGAGGTCGCCACGGCGGCGGCCTTTCACATGGCTGGCAGCGCCGATCCGTTCGAGGGGCCGGCGCAGTTCGTCGGCGCTTATCACGCCACGCTGCCGCTCAGCGAAATGGAGCAGGAGGTCGTTGCCGATCTCATGGCCACACGTCACCTGATCACCGTGTTGATTTCGGAATGGCGGGCCAGGCGCTACCCGGAGAACCGCGCCTACATCATGCGCCACAACCCCGCCTCGTGGGAGGCGCTGTCGCTGATGGCCGATCTTTCCCGCGATCAGGCGCGCGACCTATTACTCACCGAAGTACGCAAAGGACAAACCAATGAAGAGCACCACTGACCTCAACATGGTCAACGCCTATATCCCCGGACGCGCCGAACTGAGCCCCGCAACCGCGGCGATGATCGAGCGGCGCGACGCCTTGCTCGGCCCGGCCTATCGGCTGATGTACGAGCACCCGCTGCATATCGTGCGCGGCGAGGGCGTGTGGCTGATCGATCCGGAGGGGCGCCGTTACCTCGACGTGTACAACAACGTGGCCTCGCTCGGGCATTGCCACCCGGCCGTGACCGAGGCCATTTGCCGGCAGGTGCAGACGCTGGCGACCAACACCCGCTATCTGCACGACACCATTCTCGAACTGGCCGAGCGCCTGCTCGCCACGGTGCCCGAGACCGAGCTCGCGTATCTGATGCTGACCTGCACGGGTAGCGAGGCAAACGACGTCGCCTATCGCATCGCCCAGGTGCGCACCGGCGGCACCGGCGTGATCGTCACCGAGACCGCCTATCACGGCTTCACCGATGCGGTGTCGAAGTTCTCGCCTTCGCTCGGCGTGACGGTCGATCTCGGGGCCCACGTTCGCCTGGTACCGGCGCCGCGCCTCTACCATGCCGAGGGTGCCGATCTCTGCGAACGCTTCACCCGCGATGTGGAGGCGGCGATCGCCGATCTGCAGCGTCACGGCATCAAGCCGGCGGCACTAATCGTCGATTCGCTGTTCACCAGTGACGGCATCCTGCCTGAGCCAGCGGGCCTGTTGAAGGGCGCGGTCGAGGCGATCAAGCGTGCCGGTGGCATTTTCATCGCCGACGAGGTCCAGCCTGGCTTCGGCCGGACGGGCGAGCACATGTGGGGCTTCCAGCGTCATGGCGTGATCCCCGACATCGTCACCCTGGGCAAGCCGATGGGCAACGGGCAACCCATCGCGGGGCTGCTGGCCACCGCTGAGGTGTTGGCCGAGTTCGGCAAGAATTCCAGGTACTTCAATACCTTCGCCGGCAACACCGTCTCCTGCGCGGCAGCGTTGGCCGTGCTCGATACGATCGAGAAGGAAGGCCTGCTGCAGCATGCCGCCAGGGTCGGGAAGGTCCTGCGCGACGGTATCGCGGCGCTTGCCGACCGGCACGAGGCCATCGGTGATGTACGCAGTGCGGGCATGTTCGTCGGTGTGGAACTCGTCGCGGACCGCACAACGCGAGCCCCCGACCGCGAGCTCACCACCCGGGTGGTCAATCTGATGCGCGACAAGGGTGTCCTGCTCAGCGCCTGTGCGATGGGACACAATGTGCTGAAGATTCGACCGCCGTTGGTGCTGACGGCAGAACAAGCCGGTATGGTAATCGAGACGCTCGATGCAGCGCTGACTGAAGCGCAATCTGCAAAGGCGGGTTAACCGGCCTCGAAGGTAATCGACATGCGACCTACGGCTTCCCTCGACCCGTTCGATATCAAGATTCTCGTGCACCTTCAGCGCGAGGGGCGCTGTTCGAATGTCGATCTGTCGGCGGCCATCGCCCTCAGTGAGAGTCCGTGCCTGCTGCGCACCAAGCGTCTACAGGATGCCGGCGTCATCCGCGGCTACCGTGCGGAGATCGCGCTGGAGAAGCTGGGCAGCCACGTCATGGTGTTTTCCGAGGTGACCATCAGCAGCCATCGACCCCGTGACTTCCGCAAGTTCGAAGCCGGGGTCGGCAAGTATCAGGAGATCGTCGAGTGCTACAACGTCAGCGGCGGTTACGACTACCTGCTGAAAATCGTGGCACCCAGCATTACCTGGTTCCAGGCACTGATGGATCGGCTGCTGGAGGACGATATCGGCATCGAGAAGTTTGCCAGCCGGATCGTGCTGCGTCAGCCGCTCGATCAACGCGGCTATCCGTTGAATACCATCGCAAGTGGTAGGCCGGACTGGGATTGATCGAGTGGTGTTGGAGGTTCGGCGCCATGCATCACAAGGGGCTGTTGCCGTTTGGGCACGAGGTGCCGAGCGCCGCTCCCAAGGGTGGGTTAGCGGCGCCGAATGCCGTTCTTCCAGACGCAGCTGAAGGTCGCGCGCCGCGTAACCCACCAGGCGATGGATGGCGTTGCGCCGATGGTGGGTTACGCCGCACCCGGCACAGCGAGTCGATCGACAAACGCAACAGGCGGCTAACCCACCGTACGAAGCTGCGGGCTTAAAAGGACTTTCGGTAGATTGCGCGAATGCAGGCCCGACAGGCCGCAGCTACTGCTCAAACGGGGGGCAAGGTCGGCAGCAAATATCGGCCGATTTTTTCTACGATGAAGGCCTGGTAATTCGCTGCCGAACCGGTGTTCGGCCCCTTTCCGGAGTCCCTTATGAACAGCTTCGACCCCAGCATCGTCAAGGTACGCAGTGCCCATTTCATCGGCGGAACCTATCGCGACGGCCTGCCGGGGCTGGACGTGGCGCGCCCGTCCGACGGCCAGTATTACGCGCCGTTGCCCATCGCCGACGTGGCGCTCGTCGACGAGGCGGTGGAGAACGCCTGGCAGGCGTTCTGCCGCAGCGACTGGGCGAGCCGTCCGCCGCGCGAGCGCTGCCGTGTTCTGCGCCGCTGGGCAGACCTGATCGAGGCCGATGCAGCGACGCTGGCGCCGATGGAGGCGGTCGGCTCGACCCGTCCGCATAAAGATGTGCTGGGCTGGGACATTCCCTATGTGGCTGAGGTGCTGCGCTTCTTCGCTGAGCTGGCGGACAAGCATGGCGGGCAGGTGGCGGCCACCCAGCGCGATCGTCTCGGGATGCAGATCGCCGAACCCTATGGGGTGATCGGTGCCATCGCCCCGTGGAATTTCCCGCTGAGCATGGCCAACTGGAAGGTCGCACCCGCCCTGGCGGCTGGTAATGCCGTCGTCCTCAAGCCGTCGGAGCTCACGCCATTTTCAATCCTGCGTTACGCCGAATTGGCAGTGCAGGCAGGCATCCCGCCAGGCATCTTCAATGTGGTGCAGGGCGACGGCCGGCTTACCGGCGATGCCCTGTGCCGCCATCCGCGAATCAGCAAGGTGACCTTCACCGGCTCCACCACCACCGGGGCGAGCATCATGTCGACCTGTGCCAAGTTCGGGCCCAAGCCGGTCACCCTCGAGCTCGGCGGCAAGAGCCCGCAACTGGTGTTCGCCGATGTTCCGGACCTTCGCAAGACAGCCCTCAACGTTGCCAAGGGCATCACCGGAAACGCCGGACAGGTCTGCGTCTCCGGTTCTCGGCTGATCATCGAGCGCTCGATCCTGGAGCCCTTCGTCGAGTACCTGCGGGACTATTTCCGCGAACTGCGCCCCGGCCATACCTGGTCGGCGCAGACGAGCCTGTCGCCGATCATCTCGCGTCAGCAGGCCGAGCGGATCGACGGGATCGTCCAGAGTTCACGCCAGGCCGGCGCCGAAGTGCTTGAAGGTGGTGGGTCGATCGACGGCCTCGGCGGTGCTTACTACCAGCCCACCCTGTTGAGCGTGGCGGACAGCCGCAACCCGGCGGTGCTCGAAGAAATCTTCGGCCCGGTGCTGACCATTCAGACCTTCGAAGACGAACAGCAGGCGCTGCAGCTGGCCGAGCACCCCACCTATGGCCTGGCGGCCGGGGTGCACACCGCCGACCTCAATCGCGCCTTGCGCCTGATCCGCGGTCTTGAGGTCGGCACGGTGTGGGTCAATCGTTACGGGCGCAGCGACGACCATGTACTGCCCACCGGAGGCTACAAGCGTTCGGGTATTGGTAAGGACCTTGGCAGCGAGGCCTTCGAGGCCAATCTACGGCACAAGAGTGTGCTGATCGATATCGGTTGATTCTGCTGCGATGTGACCCACAAGGGCGCCCAATGGGCGCCTTTTCCGTTTGTGTGGAACTGTGAAAGGCGCATGGGCCGCGGTTTTGCACGTTTTAAGTGCGATCGGCAAAGTCTGCTGAGGTGGGCCTGTAAAACGGTTTTTTGTATCAAGGGGGCGGCGCTTTTAACCTCATCTGCTGGGTTCACAGTGCTGTAATGATCAGGCAGTGCAGCGCGACGTCAGAGTTTCTCCAGTGGAGTCGATGTTGACTGCAATAACTTCAACAAGACATCAGGACTGCGCCATGAGCTTTCTTCGACCCAAGTACATCACCTTCGACTGCTACGGTACTCTGACCAATTTCCAGATGGGGCCTCTGACCCGCGAGCTGTTCGCCGATCGCGTGCCCGCCGAACAGATGGACCAGTTCGTCCAGGACTTCGCCGCTTATCGCCTGGATCAGGTAATGGGCGACTGGCGGCCCTACGATGAAATCCTCAAGACCGCCCTCGCTCGGGTGTGCAAGCGCTGGGGTGTCGAGTATCGTGGTGAAGGCCAGCTTTATTACGATGCCGTGCCGACCTGGGGCCCGCATGCCGATGTGACGGCCGGCCTGTCGAAGATCGCCGGCAAGATCCCGCTGGTGATCTTCTCCAACGCGATGGACGGGCAGATCATGTCCAACGTCGACAAGCTGGGCGTACCTTTCCATAAGGTATTTACCGCCCAACAAGCCCAGGCCTACAAGCCGCGTTTGGCCGCCTTCGAATACATGCTCGACAACCTCGGCTGCGGTCCGGAGGACGTGCTGCATGTTTCCTCCAGCTTCCGCTACGACCTGATGTCGGCCCACGACATGAAGATCAAGAACAAGGCCTTCGTCGCCCGTGGCCACGAACAGCCGGGCAATACCTGCTACAGCTACCAGCAGATCTCCGATATCGGCGGTCTGCCTGCCCTGGTCGGTCTCTGATCGCCACTTCGCACGAGGAGCTGGAGATGCACAGCGATTCCTACTGGCTCGACACGGCACCCGCCTTCACGGGGGCGCAGACGGGAACACTTCCGTCTCGGGTCGATGTGGTTGTTGTCGGAGGTGGTTTCACCGGTCTGTCGGCGGCCCGTTCGCTGGCCATGAAAGGGGCCAGCGTGGCGGTGCTGGAAGCCGGGCGGGTGATCGGCGAGGCCTCCGGGCGCAACGGTGGTCATTGCAGCACTGGAGTTGCCCATGACTACGCTGGGCTGGCTGCCAGCCTCGGTACCGAGCGGGCGCGCAGCTACTACCGTGCCTACGAGAGTGCGGTGCAGAGCGTGGTCTCGCTGGTCGAGCAGGAGCGAATCGCCTGTGATCTCACGCGCAACGGCAAGCTCAAGCTGGCCGCCAAGCCCCAGCACTACGAAGGGCTGGCGCGGACCTGCGAGCTGATCCGCCGGGAAGTCGATGCCGAGGTCGAGCTGCTGTCCGCCGCCCAGGTGCGCAGCGAAGTCGACTCGACCGAGTTCTATGGTGGACTGCTGCAGCGCAACGGTGTGCAGATGCACATCGGCCGCTTCGGCATCGGCCTGGCTGAAGCGGCTGCGCGACATGGTGCACTGATTTATCAGCAGACCACCGTGAAGGGCTGGAAGGCCGTCACGGGTGGCTACCGGGTCGATACCACTCGCGGCAGCCTGCAGGCGGGACAGGTGCTTATGGCCACCGGGGCCTGCCAGCATGGCGGCCTGGGGTGGTATCGGCGCCGTATCGTGCCGGTGGGCAGCTTCATCATCGCGACCGAGAAGCTGCCCGAAGCCTTGCTCGAACGGCTTCTTCCGGAGCGGCGCTCCTATGTCACCAGTCGCACCATCGGCAACTACTTCCGCCTCACCCCGGACAGCCGCCTCCTGTTCGGCGGGCGGGCCCGGTTCGCCATGTCCGGCGGCAGCTCCGACGTGAAGAGCGGCAAGGTTCTGCAAGCAGCGTTGGCGCAGATGTTTCCGCAGTTGGCCCAGGTGAAAGTCGATTACTGCTGGGGCGGGTTGGTGGATATGACCTCCGACCGTTTCCCTCGCGCTGGCCAGCATGGCGGGGTGTACCACTCCATGGGCTACAGCGGCCATGGAGTGCAGATGTCGGTGCACATGGGCCAGGTGATGGCTGAGGTAATGGACGGCAAGACTGAGGCTAATCCCTGGGGCGAGCTGAACTGGCCGGCGATTCCCGGTCATTTCGGCAAGCCGTGGTTCCTGCCGCTGGTGGGCGCCTACTACCGGGTTCAGGACTACTTGCACTAAGCGCGTACGTGGTTAAGGAGAGTTACCCACACTAGCGAGATTGTTGATTCACCGTCGTTTGCTTTTCTAGGTGGCTCCGCTCAACCGCGGGCATTCGAGCCCTCTCATTATCGACAGGTAGAATGATATGACTGACAACAAGAATAAAACCGAATCCCAGCTGATCAGTGGTTCGGAAAGCCAACGCATTTTCGAAGGACTCAATCGTGGCATGTCGCGCCGTGAAGCGCTGCGTATGCTCGGGCTGGCGGGAGTGGCTGTCGCGGGCACCGGCAGTCTGTTCGGCTCGGCCGGCCAGGTGTTCGCCTCGACCTCCGCAGGCACGGGTAAAGGCAAGCGTGGTGGCCGAATCAAGGTAGCCAGTGCGACCAGCTCGACCGCCGATACGCTGGACCCGGCCAAGGGTGCGAACTACACCGATTACTGTCGTCACAACATGTTCTACAATGGCTTGACCACGCTGGACGAGCAGTTGGTGCCGCGCATGGCCTTGGCGGAGTCGTTCGATACGAGTGACGCGATCTCCTGGACCGTCAAGCTGCGCAAGGACGTCGTCTTCCACGATGGCAAGCCGTTCACCTCTGCGGATGTGGTCTATTCGCTGAACCGCCATAAAGTGCCCGAAGTGGGTTCCAAGGCACTGACCATCGCCAAGCAGTTCAGTGAAGTGAAGGCTGTTGGTCCCCACGAGGTTCAGATCATCCTGGGCAGCCCGAATGCGGACCTGCCGGCCATCCTCGGCACCACACACTTCCTCATCGTGCGAGACGGCACTACGGACTTCAGCATTGCTAATGGCACCGGGCCATTCAAATGTGTTGAGTTCCAGCCGGGCGTGCGCTCGATCGGCAAGCGCAACGACAGTTACTGGAAGTCCGGCCTGCCTTATCTCGACGAGATCGAGTTCTTCTCCATCCCGGACGAGGCAGCGCGCATCAGTGCCCTGCTGGCCGGTGATGTGGACCTGATCAACCCGGTCAACCCTCGTTCGGTATCACGCATCCTCGACAATGCCAACGTCGCTTTGATGGAGTCCCCGACCGGTGGCTACACCAACCTGGTAATGCGCGAAGAACTGGGGCCGGTGCAGAACCCGGAATTCGTGCTGGCCATGAAGCATCTGCTCGATCGCAAGCAGATCAATCGGGTCGCCTTCCGTGGCTATGGCAAGATCGCCAACGATCAGCCAATCGCCCCCAGCAACCGCTACTACTTCACTGGTCTTCCGCAGCGTGAGTTCGACCCGGAGAAGGCCAAGTTCCATTTGCAGAAATCCGGCATGGCTGGACGCTCCCTGCAACTGGTGGCCTCCGAAGCCGCTACCGGTTCGCTGGACATCGCTCAGCTACTGCAGCTCTCTGGCCAACAGATCGGGCTCAAGCTTGATATCAAGCGGGTACCAGCGGACGGCTACTGGTCTAACCATTGGATGAAGCACCCACTGGGCTTCGGCAACGTCGGTGCACGTCCAACTGCGGATCTGCTGTTCAGTCTGTTCTTCCAGTCTGATGCCGGCATGAACGAATCGGGCTGGAAAAACGAAAAGTTCGATCAGTTGCTGCGTGCTGCTCGTGGTGAAACCGACGACGCCAAACGCAAGCAGATGTATGCCGATATGCAGGTTCTGGTGCATGAGAGTTGTGGTGTCGGTATTCCGCAGTTCAACAGCAGCCTGGATGGCCACAACGCCAAGCTGAAAGGCCTTTCTCCCCATCCGCTCGGTGGGTTGATGGGCTACATGTTCGCCGAACACGTTTGGCTGGATGCCTGAGCGCTGGTTCGATAACCAAGGCGCCGCCTGCAGGGCAGTGCAGGTGGCGCCAAAGAAGAAAAGGGTTCAGTTATGAACAGCACAATTGCGCGCCTTGTGATTGGTCGGCTGGCTGTCGGCGTGCTCACGCTGCTTATCGTCTCGCTGGTGGTCTATTTCCTCACCAGCCTGCTGCCCGGTGATGCGGTCCAGGAGCAGCTCGGTCAGGAAGCGACCCCGGAGGCGGTGGCGGCCCTGCGTGCGCAGCTCGGCCTGGACCAGCCGGTGTACCTGCGTTACCTCTACTGGCTGGGCGGACTGGTCACCGGCAATCCCGGTATCTCCCTGGTCAACGGCATGGCGGTCGACGAGATGATCGCCAGCCGGCTGCCCAATACCTTGAGACTGGCAGCGATCACCGCGCTGGTCTCGGTGCCTCTGGCGCTGACCATCGGCATCCTCTCGGCGATGTACCGCGGCTCGATCTTCGACCGCTACAGCAACATGCTGGCGGTGTTCGCCGTCTCCGTGCCGGAATTTCTGATCGCCACCGTCGCCGTGCTGATCTTCGCGGTGAAGCTGGGCTGGCTGTCGGCGCTGTCGCGCAACGTCGATGTCCACACGTTCGGTGAGCTGGTCCGCGTGTACGCCATGCCGGTGTTGACCCTGTGCTGCGTGCTGACGGCGCAAATGGCGCGCATGACTCGGGCCGCGGTAATTGATCAGCTCGGCGCCCCCTATGTCGAAATGGCGGTGCTCAAAGGGGCGCGGCCGATCCGCGTGGTGCTGCGTCATGCATTGCCTAATGCCATCGGACCGATCGCCAATGCCGTGGCGCTGAGCCTTTCATATCTGTTGGGTGGCGTGGTGATCGTCGAAGCGATCTTCAACTATCCAGGCATCGCGACGCTGATGGTGAACGGTGTGATTACTCGAGACATGCCGCTGGTACAGGCATGCGTGATGATGTTCTGCCTTGGCTTTCTGGTGCTGGTGCTGCTGGCTGACCTCTGTGCAATTCTTTCCAACCCGAGGCTGCGTAAATGAAAGCGAACCGTAATACACCGAAGCCAAGCGGAGCGAGCGGCGGAGATAACGCATTGCCTACGAAAGGACTGGTGAACGATAAGGCGTCTGCCGTTGCGCCCCGCAAACGTCGCTTCTCGCTATCTGTCGGCGGCGTCATTGGTCTGTTGATCGTCTGCTTCTGGGCCCTGATGGCCTTCATTGGCCCCCTGATCGCGCCCCACGACGCCAACGCCCTGGTCAGTGAAGACTTCTTCGGCCCGCTCAGTCTGGAGTACCCGCTGGGCACGGATTACCTGGGAAGAGACATCCTCAGTCGGCTGTTGAACGGTGCACCCTACACCATCGGTGTGGCCTTGTTGGCCACCATGCTCGCCTGCAGCGCAGGCGTGGTGCTGGGCCTGGTGGCAGCCGCCTCCGGTGGCTGGGTCGACGCGCTCATCAGTCGCACCCAAGATGCGCTGATCGCGATCCCGAACAAGATCTTCGCCCTGCTCATGGTGGCTTCGTTCGGTTCTTCGGTACCGCTGCTGCTGGTCATGGCCGCCTTCGCCTACATGCCGGGCTCTTTCCGTATCGCCCGCGCGGTGGCGGTGAACGTGATGACCATGGACTTCGTCCGGGTCGCACGCACGCGAGGCGAAGCCATGCCCTACATCATCTTCATCGAGGTGCTGCCGAACATGCTGCGCCCGGTGCTGACCGATTTCGGGCTGCGCTTCGTGTACGTGGTGCTGTTGCTCAGCGCGATGAGCTTCCTCGGTCTGGGCATCCAGCCGCCTGACGCCGACTGGGGGTCGCTGGTGCGAGAAAATATCCTGGGTCTGGGCGAGGGTGCCCCGGCCGTGCTAGTCCCGGCGGTCGCCATCGCCACCCTGACCATGGGGGTCAACCTGCTCATCGACAGCTTCGGCGGGCGGTCCAAGCGCGAGACGGAGAAGTGAGATGAACGAAATCGTCAGGGTAAGCGGTCTGCGTGTCGCCGCACGCAACGAAGAGGGTATCGACGTACCGATCGTGCACGGTGCCGATTTCAGCCTGAACAAAGGCGAGGTGTTGGCGCTGATCGGAGAGTCCGGCTCGGGCAAGAGCACCATCGCGCTGTCGCTGATGGGCTACGCGCGCGCTGGTTGCCGTATCGTCGGTGGATCGGTGCGCATCGGCGACGTCGATGTGCTCAAGCTGTCGAATGCCGAGCTGGCGAAGCTGCGCGGACGTACCGTGGCTTATATCGCGCAAAGCGCAGCCGCAGCGTTCAACCCGTCCAAAAGCATCATGGAGCAGGTGATCGAAAGCGCGCTGATCCATGGCGTGCTGTCGCGGCAACAGGCTCAGGCCAAGGCCGTTGAGCTGTTCCGGGCGCTGGCGCTGCCGGAGCCAGAACGGATTGGCTCGCGCTATCCGCACCAGGTATCGGGTGGGCAGCTGCAGCGTCTGATGGCCGCCATGGCGCTGATTACAGATCCAGCATTGGTGATTCTCGATGAGCCGACCACGGCGCTGGATGTGACCACGCAAATCGAAGTGCTGCGCGCGTTCAAACAAGTGGTGCGCGAACGCGACACGACGGCGATCTACGTATCCCACGACCTCGCGGTCGTGGCGCAGATGGCTGACCGCATCATCGTCCTGCGCGACGGCCAGATCCAGGAGAACAGCAGCACCGAGCAGATCCTCGAAGAACCCAAGCATCCCTATACCCGCAGCCTGCTGGCGGCCATGAAGCCGGCGGCGAACAATGTAGGTGAACAGGAGATCGCTCCCGCGGAAGAGGGCCTGCTGCTCGAGGTGCGCGGCCTGGAGATCTGCTACGGCACGAAGAAGGTGCTGCACGACGTCGATCTGAAGATCCGCCGCGGTGAAGCGGTGGGCGTGATTGGCGAATCGGGCTCGGGGAAAACCACTCTGGCGCAAGCCATCGCCGGCCTGGCCGAGCCGTCTGCCGGGCAGATACTGCTGGACGGCCAGCCGCTCAGCCGTTCGCTGGCCGGCCGCACTCGCGATCAGTTCCGTCGTGTGCAGTACGTGTTCCAGAACGCCGATACCGCGCTCAATCCGAAGCACAGCATCGAAGATATCCTTGGCCGTCCGCTGCGTTTCTACCACGGTATGAAGGGCGCGCAGCAGCAACGGCGAATGGCCGAGCTGCTGGAGCTGGTGCAGCTGCCCGCAAGCATCGCACAACGCCTGCCCGGCGAGTTGTCTGGCGGCCAGAAGCAGCGTGTCAACCTGGCGCGAGCTCTGGCGGCGGAACCGGATCTGATCCTGTGTGACGAAGTGACCTCAGCGCTGGATACGGTGGTGGGCGCCGCGATCTTGGAGCTGTTGCGCGATCTGCGCCGCGAACTGGGGGTCTCCTACCTGTTCATCAGCCACGACATCTCCACCGTGCGTGCGCTGTGCGACGACATCGTGGTGATGTACAGCGGCCATAAGGTCGAGGCCGGCAACCAGCAGTCCTTTGCCCAGGTGCCTTTCCATCCCTACACCGACCTGCTGATCAACTCGGTGCCGGAGATGCGCCAGGGCTGGTTGGAAAACTGCGGGGCCAGCGGCGGCGCGCTACCGCCGATCGGCGGGCCGGCCGCCGGGGCGAAGCTCTGTCCGTTCCTCAACCGCTGCCCGATGCGAGTCGACGGCCTGTGCAATCGCAGCGCACCGCCGCGCAACAGCATCGCCGGTGGCAGTGAGGTCCTCTGTCATCGCAGCGGCGCTGAGCTGCTAAAGGCGCAGCACGGTGCGAACAGCTTGAAGCTCGTGGGTACCTATGCATGAGCGGACGTTTCGTGCGGTTGGCCGAGCGTGACCGGCCAACGGTGAAGCTGATGGTCGATGGCGAGCCCATCGAGGCGTTGCAGGGCGATACGCTGATGGTCGCTCTGCTGACCCGAGTGCCAGCGCTGCGCCAGTCGGAGTTCGATCCGGGTAACCGCGCCGGCTTCTGCCTGATGGGCGCCTGTCAGGACTGCTGGGTCTGGACTCGCAGCGGTGAGCGTCTGCGCGCCTGTTCCAGCGAAGTCTGCGAAGGACTGGACATCGTCACCAGGCAACCGGAGGCGATATGGCCACTGCGCGGTTGAAAGGCCTGCACAAGGAGGCCTGTCGGGTGGTGATCGTCGGTGCCGGCCCGGCCGGAACTCGCTGTGCCGAAGCCCTGGTTGCAGCCGGAATCCGGCCGATCCTGTTGGATGAGAACCGCCGTGATGGCGGGCAGATCTATCGCCGTCAGCCCGAAGGTTTCAGCCGCGACTACGCCACGCTGTACGGCAGCGAGGCGGATAAGGCCAGGGCGCTGCACCAGGCCTTCGATCGCCTGCGCGGACAGATCGATTATCGGCCCGACACCCTGGTCTGGGGGCTGACGCCGGGCCAGCTGTGCTGCGTCAGCCAGGGCAGGCATTCGACAGTGGAATACGACGCGCTGATTCTCTGTACCGGCGCCACCGACCGGATAATGCCGATCGAGGGCTGGCAGTTGGCAGGCACCTACAGCCTGGGCGGGGCGCAGATTGCGCTGAAGGTCCAGGCGGTTTCCATCGGTCGCCGGGTGGTGTTCATGGGCAGCGGGCCGCTGCTGTACCTGGTTGCCAGTCAGTACCTGAAAGCCGGCGGCGAGGTAGCCGCGGTGCTCGATACCTCGCCGCTGCGCAGGCGCATCGTGGCGCTGCCAAATTTGCTAGCACGCCCTGGGGTGCTATTCACCGGGATAAAGTTGCTGGCGCAGCTCCACCGAGCCATGGTTCCCGTTCATTTCGGCGTCGAGCCGCAGCGGATTCTCGGCGACGCCGCGTCGGGTGTCAGCGGCGTGCACGTGCGAACTGCCGCTGGCGATGATCTGCAGGTCGAATGCGATGCCTTGGCGCTGGGCTATCACCTACGGCCCGAGACGCAGCTGGCTGACCTGGCTGGCTGTCGCATGCGTTTCAATAAGGTTTCGCAGCAGTGGCTGCTGGATACCGACGAGCAGGGCCGCACCTCGGTCGAGGGCGTTTACGCCGCGGGCGACGGTATGCGGATTCGCGGCGCCGATGCCGCCGAGCACGCCGGGCGCCTGGCGGCGATGGCGCTGCTGCAGGACATGCGGCAACCCGTGAGTAGTGAGGCGCTCGCACTTCACCGTCGCGCCTTGGCGGTGATGGAGCAGTTCAGTCAAGGTCTTTACCAGGCCTTTCCCTGGCCAGCGGCACAAGCCAGTGCGCTGCCGGACGAGGCGATCGTCTGCCGTTGCGAAATGATCAGCGCCGGCGAACTGCGCGCCGCGGTGTACGAGAAGGGCGCCTCCGAGGTCAACCGCGCCAAGGCGTTCAGCCGGGTTGGCATGGGCCGTTGCCAGGGCCGCTACTGCTCCCAGGCCGGCGCCGAAGTGATCGCCGCGACCGCCGGCGTCGATGTCGAGCTGGTCGGCCGTCAGCGCGGCCAGGCACCGGTCAAGCCGCTGTCGATGTTGACCGAGGAACTGAAGCCGGGCGAGGAGGTGGCACCGTGAGCGTTGATCAGACCGATGTACTGATTGTCGGCGGCGGCCTCATGGGCGCGGCTTCGGCATTTTTCCTGCGTCAGCATGGGCGTTCGGCGGTCCTGCTTGAGCGGGACGTGATCGGCCAGTACGCCAGCGGGGTGAACTTCGGCAACGTCCGCCGCCAGGGACGTTTCCTCGGCCAGTTGGAGCTGACCAACCGCTCCTTCGCTCTGTGGAAGCGCTTGCCGCAGCTGATCGACGATGACCTGGAGTTCATCGCCAGCGGCCATATGCGGGTCTGTTACCGCGAGGACGAGATTGCTGAGCTGGAGGCCTACGCAGCGGCACCCGAGGCGCGCGAGCTGGATCTGCGCATCTATAGCGGGCGCGAGCTGCACGCGCGTTTCCCGTTCCTCGGTCCTGAGGTCAAGGGCGGCTCCTATGCGTCGCACGACGGCCATGCCAACCCGCGCCTCGCTGCACCCGCCTTCGCCCTCGCCGCGAGGCGCGCCGGCGCAATGGTCGAGGAGCACACCGAGGTGACCCGTGTGGAGAAGGTCGGCGGGGCGTTCCGGGTCAGCACCAGCGATGGCCGCGAGTACCGTGCCGAGCAGCTACTGATCACGGCCGGTGCCTGGGGCGAGAAACTGTCCGCGCAGTTCGGCGAGCCAGTGCCCCTGATCACAAAGGGCCCGCAGATGTCGGTCACCGAGCCGGTGCCCTATGTCCTGAAGACTGTGATCGGCGTGTACACCAAGATCCCTGAAGAAGAGCTGTATTTCCGACAGATCCCGCGCGGCAACATCATCATCGGCGGCTGCAGTCACACCAAGCCGGACATGCTCAACCGACGCGCCCATTTCGATCCGCGCAGCCTCCTCAAGCAGCTGCAGCTGATGCGCCGGCTCGTACCGGATATGGCCAACCTGAACATCATCCGCACCTGGAGCGGTATCGAGAGCTACTTGCCGGACTCACTGCCGATCATGGGGCCGAGCGGCAAGGTCGAGGGTCTGTACTACGCCTTCGGCTTCAGTGGCCATGGTTTCCAGCTCGGCCCGGGCGTGGGCGACGTGATGGCCGAGCTGATGAGTACCGGTGGCACCAACACTTCGATCGCGCCCTTCGGAATTGGCCGCTTCGCCGATTACACCGAGCAGCAGAGGAGGGTGTCATGAGACCCCGCGCACTGGAAATCCTCAAACGGCTGATTGCCTTCGATACTGTCTCCTCGGAATCGAACCTGGCGCTGATCGACTATATCCGCGAGCTGCTGGCGAGCAAGGGCATCGATTCGCTGATCGTCAAGGACGAGAGCGAGCGCAAGGCCAACCTGTTCGCGAGCGTTGGCCCGCGCGATGTGCCAGGCATCCTGCTGTCCGGGCATACCGACGTAGTGCCGGCTGCCGGTCAGGCTTGGACGGTGCCGGCGTTCCAGGCGACGGTGCGCGATGGGCGCATCTACGGCCGTGGTAGCTGCGACATGAAGGGCTTCATCGCCCTGGCCGTCGACGCCATGCTCAGCGCGACTGAAGCGCCGTTGACCCGGCCCCTGCAACTGGCCCTTTCGCATGACGAGGAGATCGGCTGCGTGGGTGTGCGGCGCCTGCTCGATGTGCTGCATCTGGCGCCTGTGCGGCCGATGCTGTGTATCGTCGGCGAGCCGACCGAGATGCAGTTCGTTCTCGGCCACAAGGGCAAGGGTTCCTACCGCACCCTGTGCCGTGGCCAGGAGGCGCATTCGTCCCTGGCGCCGCGCTCGGCCAATGCCATCCACCTGGCGTGCGACTTCATCGCCGCGCTGCGCGAGGGGCAACACCGCCTGCAACAGCAGGGCGCTCATGATGCGGCCTACGACGTGCCTTACAGCACCGTGCACGTCGGGCAGATCGCAGGCGGCAAGGCGCTGAACATCGTGCCGAATCTGTGCACCCTGGATTTCGAGGTCCGCAATCTGCCGGCCGACGACCTCGACCAGTTCATCGAGCAGATGCGCGAGCAGGCGCAGGTCATCGTCGCGGAGGCCAGGCTACTGTCCAGCGTCGCGGCCATCGAGATCGAAACCCTGAACGTCTATCCCGGCCTCGATACCCACCCGAGCGTCGCAGCCGTGCGCTTGCTGCAGGCGTTCGCAGCGCCGGGGACCGGCACCGCCAAGGTCTCCTTCGGCACCGAAGGCGGTCTGTTCAACCAGCGCCTGGATGTGCCGGTGGTGGTCTGCGGCCCCGGCTCCATCGAGCAGGCGCACAAGCCCGACGAATTCGTCGAGCTGAGCCAGATGGACGCCGGCGAGCGGTTTCTCGATGGGCTGCTGGGCTCGCTGAAGGTGTAGCGCCGCCACTCTGCTACGGCCGCCTCGCGCCCGCAGGCGGGCCGCGCGGCTACGCAGGCGACAGTCGTGGGCAAAAAACTATAACCATAAAGCGGGACTGCTAAGGCTCCTCGTAGTTCCGAGCGCTTCTGGAAACCCTGCCATGAAAGCTATGGAACGCCTTTCTTTCTCCGCCAAGTTCGTCTTGCTCGGTGCATTGGCCTTCACCCTGGTCCTGGTGCCGACCACTCTGTACTTGGTCGGCGCGCTGAAAAGCGGCCACCAAGCCGAGCGTGAATTGCGTGGCGTCTTGCCGGTGCGGACGCTGCTGCAGCTGGTCGCGCTGACCCAGCAACATCGCGACCTGACCGCCAGCATGCTCGGCGGCGACAGCAGCCTGCAGCAGGCCCGCCAGGCTAAACAGGCCGAGTTGCAACGTGCCGTCGAGGCGAGCGAGCGGGCACTGCACGCAGCTGATGTCGAAGCGGATCTGCTGGCCGCCTGGCAGCAGGTGCGTGAGCAATGGCGCACCCTTTCCGAGAAGATCGGCCAGGGCGATCTCGGCGCCAGGCAGAGCCTGCAACAGCATGCGCAGCTGATCGCGTCCAGCCTGCTGATGGAAGATGCCTTGCTCGATCACTTCGAGCTGGCGCTGGATCCGCTTCTGGAAAGCGCTGCGCTGATCGACGCAGCGCTGATCGAGATGCCGCAGACCGCCGAGCTGTTCGGCCAGCTGCGTAGCTACGGCGCCCAGTATCTGGCCCAGGGTTACATTCTGCCGGAGCAGCAGGGCGCCCTAATGGGGCTGAGTGCCCAGGCGCTGGCCAGCGCCGAGAAGATGAGCCGCGCGTTCGCCAAGGCTGCTGCCGCCGATCCGGCGCTCGCGGCCATGCTGGAGGCACCGCTGGCTTCGCTGCGTCCGCAGATCCAGAAAGCCTTGGCATTGACCGACAAAGAGTTGATCTCGGCCATAGAACTGGATTTTGCTGGCGGTGGTGCCGGTTTGAAGCTGACGTACCCGGTGGCGGATTACCTGGCCGCTTATGCTCGGTCGATCGACGGCTTGCAGGCGATTGGCGACTCCGCGCTGATGGATCTCGAGAAGAGGCTGGGCGAGCGGCGTGATGAACACCGCCACCACACCCTGCTCATGTCCGCCGCTCTGCTGGCACTGTTGCTGATTGGTGGCACTATCGCCGCATTGATCGTTATGCGTTTGCTTGCCCAGTTGAGTGAGGCCATGGCTGCCGCCGAGCGTATCGCCAAGGGTGACCTGAGCCAACCGCTGGCGAGTGGCGGCCGCGACGAAGCGGCTCGTCTCCTGCAGGCGCTACACCGTATGCAAACCGATCTGCGCGTCACCGTCAGGCAGATTGTTTGCTCTTCAGAGCAGTTGGCCACGGCTTCGGGCGAGCTGAGCACGGTGACGGAGGGGGCCTCCTGCGGTCTGCAGCGCCAGTGCGAGGAACTCGACCAGGCCGCTGCCGCCGTGACACAGCTGACCACGGCCATCGAAGAGGTGGCGCGCAACGCGGTGTCCACCTCCGAGGTGTCGCGCTCCGCGGACCATTGCTCGCGTCAGGGGCAGGACAGCGTTATCCGCACGGTCGATGCCATCGAGGCCTTGGCCGGCGATATCGAGTGCACTGCGCAGGCATTGCAGTCTCTGGCCGGCCGCATCGACGATATCGGTTCGGTGCTAGACGTGATTCGAGCGATCGCCGAGCAGATCAACCTGCTGGCCCTGAATGCGGCGATCGAAGCGGCGCGGGCCGGCGAAAGCGGCCGCGGTTTTGCCGTGGTGGCCGACGAGGTACGGGCATTGGCCCGGCGCACCCAGGATTCTACCCGGCAGATCGAAACCATTATTGGCGCGGTGCAGCAGGGTAGTCAGGAGGCGTTGCGGGCCATGCGCAGCAGCGATGGGCGAACCCGGGAGACCCTGGAGGTGGCCCGCGCCGCTGGTGCGGCACTGCAGCGCATCGTCGGCGCCATCACCGAAATCAACGAACGGAACCTGTGCATCGCCAGCGCCACCGAGCAGCAATCCCAGGTAGCGCGCGAGGTGGATCGGAATCTGCTCAATATTCGCGAGGTCGCCGCGCTGACTTCCAGTGGAGCCGATCGGACTCAGCTGTCCAGCCGCAAACTCGCGGATCTCGCCGGGGAGATGAGCGATATGGTCAGGCACTTCGTGATCTGAGTCGACGCCCGGCGTGTCTGTTGCGGAGCATCGGCAGAGCCTGCCGTTGGCGGATGAATTTCAGCATCCGTCACCGCTCTAGCGGCGCTTTCAGCATCCTCGTCTGCCTCGGCTCAATAGACTGAAGTCTGTCTCGGAACAGGACTCGACCATGTTGAAGAATCGTCTGAAAGATCCCAGCCTGTTGGTGGAACGTGCCTATATCGATGGCCAGTGGGTGAGCGCCGACAATGACGCCACTCTCGATGTCGTCAACCCTGCCAACGGCGAGTGTCTCGCCCGGGTTCCAGCTCTGCAGGGCAGCGAAACTCGCCGCGCCATCGAAGCGGCCGAACGTGCCTGGCCTGCCTGGCGAGCACGGCCCGCCGCGCAGCGTGCCGCCCTGCTCGAGCGCTGGTATGAGGCCATGCTCGACAATCTCGACGATCTGGCACTGATCATGACCTGCGAGCAAGGCAAGCCGCTCGCTGAAGCCCAGGGCGAGATTCGTTACGGCGCCAGTTTCGTCAAATGGTTCGCCGAGGAGGCTCGCCGGGTGTATGGCGAAACCATTCCCGCGCCTAGCGGCGATCGTCGCCTGCTTACCCTGAAGCAGCCGGTCGGTGTGTGCGCGGCCATCACGCCGTGGAACTTCCCCAATGCGATGATTACCCGCAAATGCGCGCCAGCCCTGGCGGCTGGCTGCCCGATCGTGGTCAAACCCTCCGATCTGACGCCGCTGTCGGCGTTGGCGTTGGCAGTGCTGGCCGAGCGCGTTGGCATCCCTGCAGGGGTATTCAACGTGATTACCGGCATGCCGGCGGGCATCGGCGAGGAACTGACCAGCAATCCGACCGTGCGCAAGATTTCCTTCACCGGTTCGACTGCCGTGGGCAGCTTGCTGATGCGCCAGAGCGCCAACCAGATCAAGCGCCTCAGCCTCGAGCTGGGCGGCAATGCGCCCTTCATCGTGTTCGACGATGCCGACCTCGAACAGGCGGTCGCCGGGGTGATGCAGAGCAAGTTCCGCAACGCCGGGCAAACCTGCGTCTGCGCCAATCGAATCCTGGTGCAGGACGGCATCTACGAGCGCTTCGCTGCGCGCCTGGTGGAGGAGGTGGGCAAGCTCCGGGTCGGCAATGGAATGGAGTCCGCTGTCACCATCGGTCCGCTGATCAATGCCGCGGCAGTGAGCAAGGTCGCCCGACACATCGACGATGCCCTGAGCCAGGGGGCCCGCCTGCTCTGCGGGGGTACGCCAGAAGGCGACAGCCAGTTCGTCAAACCGACGGTGCTCGGCGAGGCCCATGCCGGCATGTTGCTGGCCAACGAGGAAACCTTCGGGCCGGTCGCGCCGCTGATGCGCTTCAGCACTGAAGAAGAGGCGCTGGCCATGGCCAACGCCACCCCGTACGGCCTCGGCGCTTACTTCTTCACTCAGGATCTGCGTCGATCCTGGCGTTTCGGCGAGGCGCTGGAGTTCGGCATGGTCGGACTCAATACCGGACTGATCTCGATGGAGGTGGCGCCGTTCGGTGGCGTCAAGCAGTCCGGCCTGGGCCGCGAGGGTTCCAAGTACGGGCTGGACGAGTATCTCGAAATCAAGGCTTTCCATATCGGTGGGCTGCTGGGCGCTTGAGGCGAATTCTAGGGGACTGACGCATGAGCAAGACATACAGAATTGCTGCGATTGCCGGCGATGGCATCGGCAAGGAAGTGCTGCCCGAAGGGCTGCGGGTGCTCGAACAGGCTACTCGTAAGTGGGATCTGGATCTGAGCATCGAAGTGCTCGAGTGGGCTAACTGCGACTACTACCTGGAGCACGGGCAGATGATGCCCCACGACTGGTTCGAACAGCTCAAGGGCTACGACGCCATCTACTTCGGTGCCGTGGGTTGGCCGGACAAGGTGCCCGATCACATTTCGCTGTGGGGCTCGCTGCTCAAGTTCCGCCGCGACTTCGACCAGTACGTGAACATCCGTCCCGTACGCCTGTTCCCGGGCGTGCCGTGTCCGCTGGCCGGTCGCGAAGCGGGCGACATCGACTTCGTGGTGATCCGCGAGAATACCGAGGGTGAATATTCCTCGGTGGGCGGCAAGATGTTCGAGGGCACCGAGCATGAGTTCGTGCTGCAGGAGTCGGTGTTCACGCGCCGTGGTGTGGACCGGATTCTCAAGTTCGCCTTCGACCTGGCGCAGACTCGACCGCGCAAGCGCTTGACCGCGGCGACCAAGTCCAACGGTATCTCGATCAGCATGCCGTACTGGGATGAACGCACCGAGCGGATGGCCGAGCAGTACCCTGAAGTGAGTTGGGACAAGCAGCACATCGACATTCTCTGCGCGCGTTTCGTGCTGCAGCCCGATCGCTTCGACGTGGTGGTAGCCTCGAACCTTTTCGGTGACATTCTCTCGGACCTGGGCCCGGCATGCGCCGGCACCATAGGCATCGCGCCGTCGGCGAACCTGGATCCGGAACGGCGTTTCCCCTCGCTGTTCGAGCCGGTGCACGGTTCGGCGCCGGACATCTACGGACGCAACATCGCCAACCCCATTGCGATGATCTGGTCCGGCGCGCTGATGCTGGACTTCCTCGGGAATGGCGACGAGCGTTACCGGGCCGCCCACGACGGAATCCTCAGGGCTATCGAACGGGTCATCGCCGAAGGGCCGATCACCCCCGATCTTGGTGGACAAGGTTCGACCCAAGATGTCGGGGCCGCAATCGCATCGGCGCTCTGAAATCCTTGTCTAATCAGCTGGTTCGTAACCCTCTTAGCCCGTTCACACTGCGGGCTTTTTTTTGCGTGAGATTCGGCGGCGGCCGTGCCGTTCAAGGGACTGGATATGCGTAGGTTGTTGGTCGGGATGCTGGCGTGCGGGCTGAATGCCGGTAGCTGGGCGAGCCCGCCCATCGAGGTGACCATTCTCTGTGACGCCGGCTATCCGCCTTACAGCTATGCCGAGGGCTACCAGGCCAAGGGGCTCTACCACGATATTCTGCGTGCGGCCTTCGCCCGCATGCCCGAGTATCGCGTACATATACGTCCCTTGCCCTGGGCGCGCGCGCTTAGGGAATTGTCCAAGGGCCGGGCCTTTGCCCTGTATCCGCCGTACTACCGGCCCAGCGAGCGGCCGTGGATGGACTATTCGCGGCCCATACTGCGGGAAAAGCTGGTGGTCTTCTTGCGCGCCGAGGTGGCCCGGAAACTTCCGGACGAGCAGTTTCCGCAAGCCTACGGCGGCCTGCGCATCGGCCAGAACAGGGGCTTCATCAATGTCCTCAATCGGGATTACCAGCGCATGCTTGCCAGGGGCGAGTTGCATCAGATCTACGTCAAGGACAACCGAACAAGCCTGGCCATGCTCTATCGCGGCCGCCTGGATGCCTATATCAACGACCGCCGTGCAGTGCTCTGGGAGCTGGAGCAAATGCACAGCGACGGCGTTTTCGGGCAGCACGGTCTTGGCTGGGTGATCGAAGGCCCTTGGCTTTCCGGTGAGTCTGGGCATCTTGGTTATACCCGCACCAACCCGCAGGCCTATCCGTACAAGCAAGATTTCAAGAAGCGCCTCGACGCCGTCCTGACTGATCTCGAGCGAGAGGGCGTCATCTATCGCATCGTGACTGGTTATGATGCGATCTATCCACTTCAGCTGCAGGCTGCGGGCATGTAGCTGTCCAGTCGGAGGGCGCTCGGATGACTCGTGCTGCCGCCGAGGCCAGGCAACTGCGCCTGGCCGTGCTTGAGAGAGCCGACCGTGTCGGTCAGAAGGTGTAGGCGATGCCGAACTGAACGGTGCGCGGTGCGCCGGGGTACGCATAGAAGTTGAACGCCCCCTCCTCGTACTCCTCGTTGAACAGATTCTTCACATCCAGGTTCAGTCGGACATCTTCATTGAGCTTGTAGAAGCTCAGCAGGTCGACCACGCCATAGCCCTGCATGTCGTAGGTGGTCGCACTTGTCTGTCCGACGCGCTCGTCGACGTACTTCACCGCCACGCCCAGCCCCAGGCCTTTAGCGGCACCGTCTTGGAGTTCGTACATGTTCAGCAGGCTGAAACTGTTGCGTGGAATGTTGGCCAAAGGCGTTCCAGATGGCAGGTTGTTGTCTTTCCTGACTTCGGCATCTACGAAGGCGTAGCCTCCAATCATGCGCCACTCGGGCGTGATGTTGCCGGCCAGGTTCAGGTCGAAGCCACGGCTGAGCACCTCACCGGCCGCGACGCTGAAGCTCGGATCGAGTGGGTCCAGGGTCAGGACGTTTTGCTTGACGATGTGGTAAACCGCGGCGTCGACGCTCAGTTGTCCGTCGAGTGCTTCCCACTTCACGCCTACTTCGTAGGACTTGCCTTGCTCCGGGTCGAAGCCTGCGCCGAGACGACTCGCGCCACTGTTAGGCTTGTAGGAGCGCGCCGCATTGACGTAGACGGCCAGGCTGTCGGTCAGGTCGTATATCAGCCCGGCCCGCGGCGTTATGGCATTGTCGGCCTTCTCCCAGCTGCGACTTCCCGGCAAATAGTTGCGATAGTCATGTTCGAAACGTTCGATCCGCACGCCGGCGAGAAGCTTGAGTCGCTCGGTGAGGGTTATCTGGTCCTGCACGAAAAGAGCCCAGGTCTGCAGCTTTTCGTTGTCGTGGGTGGTAGTGCGGGTCAGAGCAGGGCGCGGCTGGCCCGATACCGGTTCGAAGATGTCGATCGGATAGGAACCGAGGGCTCCGCTGGATCGCCGAATGAGCGATTTGTAGTGGAAGTCCTCGTACTCCACGCCGGTTAGTAGCGTGTGCTCAAGGCCCAGCGCGTTGAAGTATCCGGTTAGGTTCAACTGCACGTCGCGGTCATCCCACTCCAGCTTGCGGTAGTTGAAGTTGCGTCCCATGGTGCGACCGTCGGCCTGCAGGCCATTTGCTTCGACCGCATTGCCTTGCAACGTCCCGTTCAACTGCTGAACTCCGCCGGCAAGCATCCAGCTGTCGTTGAGCCAATGATCGAAGCGCAGTTGCACCATGGCATTGTCATTGTGCAGGAGGTTATCGCTGCCTCTCTCCCAGGCATTGATATCGCGTGAGGGGTTGCCGATCTGGTTGGGGAAACGGGTCAGGCCGCGATCCAGCGGATGGTTGTTGCGCATGAAGTCGCCCTCCAGGACGATCCGTGTCGCATTGGAGAGCTGCCAGCTTAATACCGGTGCAATGCCGTAACGCTCCGATTCGACACCGTCGCGGAAGCTGTCGCCACCCTCGCCCAGCAGGTTCAGTCTGTAGGTCAGATCGCCTGGTTCATCCAGGGCGCCGGTGGCGTCGAGCGTTGCGCGGTGCAGACCTTGATCGTCGATCTGGCTGCCGAGCGTCACTCGTGATTCGGCCTGGGGCTGCTTGGTGATTACGTTGAAGGTTCCGCCCGGATCTCCTCGACCATAGAGGGTCGAGGCGGGGCCCCGCAAGACCTCGAGGCGCTCGATGGTGTAGGCGTCCGGAGCATTGGGGTAACCCCGATTTATGGGAAAGCCGTTACGGTAGAACTCGCCGGTGGTGAAGCCGCGCACGGTGAAGGTCGTCAGACCCTGGCCGCCGAAATTGTTGGCCCGGCCGACCCCTCCGGCATAGTCGAGTGCATCACGAAGGCGAGTCGCGCCGCTGTCCTCGATCGCATCCCGGGGAACGACACTGACCGATTGGGGCGTGTCGTGGAGCGCGACGTCGGTGCGCGTCGCGCTGGCTGATCGTGTAGCCCGGTAGCCGTCCACAGGTCCGTCGGCGCGCTCCGAATTGTCGGCGGAGGAGCTGATGGTCGTCGACTCGAGTTGCAGCGCAGAGGGAGCCCGTTCAACGGGCGGGTCTTCGGCCCATGCGACAGGCGAGAGCGTATGCAGGAGGAAGAGCCCGAGGGTGGTATGGCGCATTGTGGGTAGCGTCCTTCGATAGGGAGGGCATTGATTTCATTTGAATTTTATATTCAATGCGAATCATTGGCATTTGATTTATTATGATTTGCCCGGCCCGTATCTACTGCTGTTCTACTTCAGAAGAAGAAGGGGACGCCGCCGTAGCGCGATGTAGATTCAGCAGAATTGTTTTCTGCGAGCGAAGACGGGTTCGAACTCGTGTCAGGTTCGCTCCGGTGCGTGGAGTTTGCTAAGCGTTTGGCGGTGTACGACCGTCGTGGCTTTTGTAATCACCCAATGACGTATGCCGAGGCGTCGCCCGCCTCGGCATACGTCATAACGGGATGCACTCGCCCGGGGGCAAGTTGTTCAAGCAGGGAACTAGTAGCCCTGCTTGCGGTAGATCTGCCCGAGCATGGGTTCGCCGCGCTGATGGCGACGGATATTCTCCAGCAGCACAGAAAAGGCGCTTTCCGGTTGGGTCATCGCAGCGATATGCGGGGTCAGCAGAATCTGCGGGTGCTGCCAGAACGGATGATCCGGCCCGGCAGGCTCCTGCTGCAGTACGTCGAGCACCGCGGCGCTGAGTTGACCGTTATCCAGGGCTTCGAGCAGATCCTCCTCTACCAGATGGCCACCGCGCCCCATGTTGACCAGCGCGGCGCCTTTGGGCAGCTGTTGGAACAGTTCGCGGTCGAGAATCCCCTGGGTCTGCTCGGTCAGCGGCAGGGCGCAGAGCAGGATGTCGCACTGGCCGAGGAAGGCCGGCAGTTGATCGGGGCCAGCGAAGCAGTCGACGCCGGGGATGTGGTGCAGGCTGCGAGCCCAACCGGACAGGGCGAATCCATAGGGCTGCAGGGTGGTGAGTATCTGCCGCGCCTGCAGACCAAGGCCCAGCACCCCGACCCGGCGCTGGTGTGCCGGCACCAACCGGTGCGCCTGCCAGCATTTCTCGGCCTGTTGCTGACGGTAGCGCAGCATGTCCCGGTGTAGCCCGAGCACGGCGAAACTGGCGTATTCGCACATGCCCTTGGTGATGCCTGGATCGAGCAGACGAACCACCGGCAAGGACTGTGGCAGGCGGCCCAGGTCGAGCTGATCGACACCAGCCGATAGGGCGAAAAGCACCTGCAGGTTCGGTAGCAATGAGTCGAGATTTTCCGGTGCCTGCCAGGCCGCGAGGTAACGGACGTCGTGCGGGTCGCCGATATCCGGCCAGGCACGCCATTCAATATCCGGCGCCTGTTCAGCGAACAGCGCTTGCCATCTTTCGCCGCGCACCGGGTCGGCTTTGTAGAGCAGTGCCATGGGCATTTCCTCCTGTATGCGAAGGCATCCAGTGTGCCGCAGCGTCAGAGCAGTAAATGTCGAAATGGCCTCGCTGAACGCAGCATGCCGAGTTGTCTCGGGTCGAATCCGGCAGATTCCATGCCGTGGCCGATTCTGCCGTTTGCCGGGAGGAAAACAGTTGATCCGAATTTCTCGGCGGCCAAGTTCGGCTTAGAACTTTGCCGCGAAGGCTTAACCTCATCAGCATCGCAGCCGCCTCCCGGTTGCTCGGCTCACTATGGGAGATGCCATGAACAGCAAATGCGAAGAAACCCCTTATCTGCTCCAACAGCGTGATCGGTTCGTGCCGCGTGGCCTGGTCACCGCCCATCCGCTGGTCATCGATCGAGCCCAGGGTGCGGAGTTGTGGGATGTCGACGGCAAGCGCTACCTCGACTTCGTCGGCGGCATCGGTGTGATGAATATCGGTCACAACCATCCGCAAGTGGTCGCAGCGGTACAGACGCAGTTGGAGAAGATTACCCATGCCTGCTTCCAGGTGGTGGCCTATCAGCCCTATCTCGACCTGGTACAACGTCTGTGTGAGCTGGTCGGCGGGTCCAGCGGCATTGCGCACAAGGCGGCGCTGTTCACCTCCGGTGCGGAGGCCGTGGAGAACGCGGTGAAGATCGCCCGCGCCCATACCAAGCGCCCCGCGGTGATCTCCTTCCGTGGCGGCTTCCATGGTCGCACCCTGCTCGGAACCACCCTCACCGGCATGAGCCTGCCCTACAAGCAGAACTTCGGCATGGCGCCTGAGGTTTTCCACACCCCCTACCCGAATGCCTATCGCGGCTTCACCAGCGAGATGGCGCTGAACGCCCTCAACGATCTATTCGCCACGCAAGTCTCGCCGGAGCGCGTCGCGGCCATCATCATCGAGCCGGTACAGGGCGACGGCGGTTTCCTCACCGCGCCGCCGGAATTCCTCCAGGCGCTGCGGGCGCTGACCGAGCAGCACGGCATCGTCCTGATCCTCGACGAAGTTCAGGCCGGCTTCGGCCGCACCGGCACATGGTTCGGTTTCCAGCATGCCGGCATCCAACCTGACTTGGTCACCGTGGCCAAGAGTCTGGCCGCCGGTATGCCGATCTCGGGTGTGGTCGGCAGGGCGGAGATCATGGACGCGCCGACCCCCGGTGGCCTCGGTGGCACCTACGGCGGCAATGCTCTGGCTTGCGCGGCGGCCTTGGCGGTGATCGAGACCTACGAGCGCGAGCGACTGCTGGCCCGTGGCGACCAGCTAGGCGAGCGCCTGCGTCAGGGACTGCTGCGCCTCCAGGCGCGTTATCCGCAGATTGGCGACGTGCGCGGAACTGGCTTCATGCTGGCAATTGAGATGGTCAAGAACGACGCGTCCCGCAGCCCCGACCCCGAGCTCAATCAGAAAATCATCGATGAGGCCCGTAACGGCGGCCTGCTGGTGATCAAGTGCGGCGTACACCGTAACGTACTGCGTTTCCTCGCGCCGCTTGTCACCGAAGAGGCCCAAATCGATGAGGCGCTGGATATCCTCGAGGCAGCGCTGGAGCGTGTTCTGAACTAAGCCCAGACCTCGGTCGATGCAGGCATGCGGCATCGGCCGAGGCTGTCAGGGATTCATATTCATGAAACGCAGCGAGGGAGCCTAGAAAGGCCATGGAACTGACTGACTATCGTGCATTGCTGGTCGACTGCGACGAGGTTCTGGTCGATCGAGATTCCGGTATCTGGGTGGCCTTGCAGCCATTGCTCGAGAATCACCCAGGTTCACTGAGTAAGGAGGAGGTACTGGCCGAGTTCAGGCAGGTTGCCCAGTCGCTTTATCCACGCTTCGGCGAACTCGGCTTCGGCGGTCTGCTGTGCTTCGCGCACCGTCAGTTGGCGCAACGCCTGGGGCTCGAAAGCAGCTGGGAGGAGGGCATGACGTTTGCTCGCTCGACTGGCGACTGGTCGCTGTTCGAGGACGCGCCCGGCGCGATGTTGTACCTGCGCAAGTTCTATCGACTGCTAGTGTACGGCGATCGCGATAATGCCGACCGCGATGCGCTCTGCGAGCGCCTGGGGATCCCTCCCGAAGATCTCTTGTCTCGGTCCGTCAATCCGCTGTTGGATCCCGCCTGGCTATCAGCCAATGACTTGGAACCCAAAGATATCCTGCTGGTTTCCGCCCCGTCAGCTAACACGCCAGCGTCGGTAGACCTTTGTCTTATCCGTCGCGACGAGACTGAGTATGCCCAACCGGCGAATGCGGACTTTTGCGCTAGCAGCATGGCCGACTTGGTGGCGCAACATCAACTGTCATTGCGTCGCTGAATTTGTTAGAAAGATCGAATCGGTTACTCGAGAGGTAGGCGATGGAAGGTGTAGTCAAGCTGGACCGGATCGACATCAACATCCTGGTTGAGTTGCAAAAAGACGGCCGCATAACCAACGTCAGCCTGGCCGATGCCGTAGGACTCTCAGCCAGCCCATGCTTGCAGCGGGTCAAGCGGCTAGAGGCGGCAGGTTATATCTCCGG
This sequence comes from Pseudomonas sp. BN417, assembly GCF_029871205.1. GTDB lineage: Bacteria > Pseudomonadota > Gammaproteobacteria > Pseudomonadales > Pseudomonadaceae > Metapseudomonas. Next base: position 125,590 of record NZ_SSOJ01000151.1, read on the forward strand.
CTACAGTGCCCACCTCAATCTGGCCAAGATTACCGAGTCAGTAACGGTGTTCACCGAGATAACCTTGAGCGACCACAAGCGCGAAGACTTTGCGAAATTCGAGTCCAACATTCGATTGGTCGATGAGGTATTGGAGTGCCATTTGATTAGCGGAGGCTACGACTATCTGGCACGTTTCATGACCCGCAGCATTCAGCACTATCAGGAGGTTATGGAGGGCTTGCTAGACAAGAACATCGGAATATCCAAGTACTTCAGCTATATCGTCATCAAGTCGCCAGTGCTGAAGGATGGCGTACCGCTGCGCAAACTGCTGAGCCAGCAGTAATCGACCGACATCGGCTCGCACGAATCCTTCAATCCGTATAGCGTTGGATGATTCGGTCAACCTCCCCAGCGCGCCGCATCGCGTCGAGTGCCGTGTCCAGTTGTGTAGCGAAATCTTCTTTGAAAGGGAAGCGGCCTTGGTCGCGGTTGGTGTAGCCGACGTGTGCGGTGTCCTTGTTCAGAATCGGTCCTTCTACGATACGCCCGTCCCTGGCCTCGTCGTAATCTCCGCTGCGCTTAAGCTCGGCCAACACACTGAGCGTGGATATGCGGTCAAAGGCGAAACAGTCGATCCGTCCGCGCAGCATCTTGAGTAAGTTGGAGCGTGTTCCAGGAGCCTCCTCGACTTTGATCAGCTTGTTCGACTTCGCCTGCCAGAACGCTGTGCCCCCTGAGAGCGAGCCTAAGTTGACGCCGAAGCGCAGTCCCTGGAAATCCTCAGGCCAGAGCTGGCGTGGGCGCTTAGCAAATACCGAGTGGCGGCAGAACACCGCCACCTGTTCTTCCAGAAGTGGTGTCGAATAGCGGCCAATGAACGGCCGCTCCTGTGGTCGGAAAAAGGGTGGCACCACCGCCAGTGCTCGTCCAGCCTCGACCTCGGCCAACGCACGTCGCCATCGCGTGGGTTGCAGACTCAAGCGGTAACCACGCAGCTGTGTCTCAGCCGCACGAAGGATGTCCGGGTATATACCGGTGGCCGTTCCATCGGCTGCCCGGTAGGCATAGGGCGGGTAGTTCTCGTCGACCAACAAGGTCACAATAGTTTCGGCCGGGGTGGAGAAAGATGCCGCGCTCAGCAACGCCCCTAGCCACCAGGGCTTGGGTAGCCGGTGGCATAGGTAGTCGAGCATCGCTGACCCTCCGAGAACCGCGTATTCCGCCTTGATGGAACAAGACACAACCCTTGATGCCGGACCGTTGTCACCAAGGGCATGGACATCTGCCTTCTAGCACTCCACTCGCCTTTAGCTTCCAGTCCCGCTCAGTAAGTCTAGATGAAGCTTGTCTGGGCATTTGAGTTAGGGATGGTCTGAAGTGTCCATGCATTTCTGGCGTAGCGCCTTGTATAAGGGCCGCAATATGCCAGATGTAACCCTCGCTCCGAGTAATTGAACGACTCAAGCCGCTATAACGGATCTTTGCACTTCCGGCCCCTCATCTGAGGTTTTGTAGTGGTCTACTGATCCCGGACACCGATTTAGGCGAGAATCCTCGCCGTTAGAGAGGTGTCTGATGAGCAAGCAACGACGTACGTTCTCCGCCGAGTTCAAGCGAGAGGCCGCCGCCCTGGTGCTGGACCAAGGCTACAGCCATATCGAA
>NZ_SSOJ01000151.1:127286-132604 GCF_029871205.1 Pseudomonas sp. BN417
GGGGTGCTGGCGCTGCGCACATTGCCCAGGTTGGCCAGGCCGGCGGTGGAGGCCACGGTGTCGAACAGGCCGATAAAGGCCACTTGTACTCCCTGCCCGTAGCGGCCGCTCAGGTCCTTGCTGAAGGTGCTGGTGGTATCGGGGAACATCATGCCCAGCGGGCCGTTGCGACCCTTGGCCAGTTGGTTGGCGAAGTGGCGAGCCGCCGCTGCGCCGCGGCTGAAGCCGAAGATGTCGATGGTCAGTGATTCGATTTCATACTCGGGGTTTTCGTCGATGAAGTCGTAGCATGTTCTCCGGACATACCTGAATGCGTCCCGCACCTTCGCTTCCACGCCAGTGGCACCACGTCCTGTTCCGGCTCCGAACGGGCTGTCCTCTTCGCCTGCACGGGTTCCAATGCCTTCGACATAGACCCGACGATGAGCTTGTTTGGCGCTGGTCGGCAGCTTCTGGGTTTCGGGATACAGGTCGTGGAGCAGCTTGATATTGGTCACGCCATTGCCATAGCTGCTCTCCGGGTCGCGCATATAGGGCTTGCAGCTGGCGTCCAGGTCATCCTCGGTGATGGCGTGCTGGGCGCCGCAGAGCTGGCCCTGGGCGGCGTTGGCGGCGTTGTTGTAGGTGCCGTCGAAGAACACGCCGATGCGCAGGGCGACGCGCAGTCTGGCCTGTAGGGTGGGTGTGAAGGGTTTCCAATCGGGCGGGAGTTTGGACTCGGCGGGGGCGGTAGGCTGACCGCCGAAAAAGCCGAGATCATCGGTCCAGGAGCGCTGCTTGCCGCTCAGCGGCTTGAAGGGGCGCCGGCTGACCAGCAGCCAGTCGCCGCGGCGAACTTTCTCGAGAATTTGGTCCCGGTAGTACGGCCGTTGGCTGTCGCGGTAGTCGGTGCCGCATTCGCGGAGCAAGGCCTCGAGCCCGGTTAGTCGCCAGGGGGCGCCCAGTACCCTGTCGACCTTCCTGACGGCAAAGAAGGGATCTTCCACCTGGTCTTCGTTGACGGGGTTGAAAATCGACCGTTTCACCAGCCTCTCCATCATGCCGTGCCTCCTTGATAGGGCTCCATGGACGAGGTGTGAGGTTTTCACAGGCGTGCTGACCTGTATTTCAGAAGCGGCCGGCAGGGATTGTCGGACTGGACCGGTTTATTGGGCGGACGCGGCTGTAGTCCGAGGCCTACTTTTGGGAGAGAAGGGGCGTCGGTCTGCCCTTCGCCCGTTCCGAGGCCCCGTAAGCGCGAATGACTCGTGCCTGCGCAAGAAACAAAACCCCGCACGGGGCGGGGTTTGTCGAGGCGCCGGGCTAGCTTCAGAGGCGGATGATCACTGATTTGAGCTGGGTGTAGTGGGAGAGGGCGTCGATGCCTTGCTCACGGCCATAGCCGCTTTGCTTGAAGCCGCCGCAAGGGGTCTGGACGAAGCCGCCGCTGTACTCGTTGACCACGATGCGTCCGGCTTCCAGGCCTGCGGCCATGCGGTGCACGCGGCCGATGTCGCGGCTCCAGATACCGGCGCCCAGGCCGAACTCGCTGTCATTGGCGAGGCGCAGGGCATCGGCCTCGTCCTTGAAGGGAATGACGCAGAGGATGGGCCCGAAGATCTCTTCCTTGGCCAGGGTCATCTCGTTGGTCACGCCGGTGTAGACGGTGGGCTCGATGTACCAGCCGTTACCGAGGTGATCACCGCTGGCCACCTTGCCGCCGATGGCGGGTTTCAGGCCTTCGCATTCCGCGATCTCGAAATAGCTCTGGATCTTCTCGAATTGCGACCGGGTGGTGATGGGGCCGGAGGTGCAGTCGAAGTCCGGGCCTACGCGCAGGGCGGCGACCTGGGCCACCAGCTTCTCGACGAAGCGGTCGTGGATGCTTTCCTGGACCAGCAGGCGGGTACCGGCACAGCACCATTGCCCGCTGTTCCAGGTGAACGCGGTGGTGGCGCCCCTGGCGGCGGCGTCGAGGTCGGCATCGTCGAAGACGATGTTGGCGGACTTGCCGCCCAGTTCCAGGGTCAACGGCAGGATGCGCTCGGCGGCGATGCGGCCCAGTTCCTGGCCGGCGGTGAGGCCGCCGGTGAAGGAAATCTTGCGCATCAGCGGATGGCGCGCCATCACCGGGCCGATGACGCTGCCCTTGCCGACGATCACGTTGAACACACCGGCAGGCAGGCCAGCTTCTTCCACCGCGATGCGGGCCAGTTCCACCAGGGAGGCGGAGGTGTGCTCGGAGGGCTTGGCCACCACCGTGTTGCCGGTGGCCAGGGCCGGCGCGATGGCGCGGGCGGCCTGATGCAGCGGGGCGTTCCAGGGCAGGATGGCGCCGATCACGCCGAACGGATCGCGGCGGGTATAGACGTGGTAGTTGGGCCCCTGGTTGATGACTTCACCGTCCATGACGTTGACCAGGCCGGCATAGAACTCGAAGTACTGGGCGGTGAGGTCCATCAGCGTGGCCATCTCGCGGCCCGGCTTGCCGGTTTCGGCGCTTTCCAGCTTGCCCAGGCGGTCTTCGCTGCGGCGCACGATGCGCGCCAACTCCAGCAGGATGCGGCCGCGCTCGGAAGGCCGCATGTCGCGCCAGGCAGGCAGCGCGTCCTGGGCGGACTGGATCGCCAGCTCCACTTCCGCGGCGCCGCTGTTGGCGACTTCGCCCAGCTTCTCGCCGGTGCGCGGGTCGATCTTGTCGACGTAGCGGCCCTCGGCGGGTGGCAGGAAGCGTCCGCCGACGTAGCTCTCAACTTTCAGGAACATCTTCGAGTCTCCTCAGTTCATCGCCCGGATCTGTATGGGGATGCCGCTCTTGTTCGACGCCCCGGGCATGGCGGCAGGTTCGGCCCTGGACGGGTCCGCTGCAAAGGAAATTTAGGCCGTCATGATTTGAGAAAATATCAATCGCCCGTGCGACGCAAGCCGGCATCCTGCCTGGACCCATGCTTGAGTTTGAGTCAAGCGAACAGCGCGGAAATCTCGCTTCACCGGCCTGTCGCCGGGCTTCATCTTGCTCGCTAACCAGAAGAAGGCGCCTTCGGGCGATCAACAACAAGAAGTGTGCTCACGGGAGCGAAGCTATGACTAACGACGATAGTGTGATCGGTGGCCTCATGCCTGAATCCACCTCCGCTGCCAGCCCGGCCGATACCGGCCGCAAGCTGAATCAGACCGAGAAGAAGGCCATCGTGGCCGCCACCCTGGGCACCATAGTCGAGTACACCGACTGGGTGATCTACGCCACCTTCTCATCCATTCTTGCCAAGCAGTTCTTCCCGGCCGGCAACAGCCTTACCGCCCTGCTTTCGGTTCTGGCGGTATTTGCCGTGGGCTTCCTGATGCGGCCCATCGGCGGTGCGGTGCTCGGCGTGTTCGCCGATCGCTATGGCCGCAAGAAGGGCCTGACCCTGTCCATCCTGCTGATGTCCCTGGCCTCGCTGGTCATCGGTATCTGCCCCAACTATGAAAGCATCGGCATCGCCGCGCCGATCATCCTGGTCCTGGCGCGCCTGACCCAGGGTTTCTCCGCCGGTGGCGAATTCGGCTCCGCCTCGGCCTTCCTCATCGAATCGGCGCCGTCCGATCGCCGTGCCTTCGCCGGGTCCTGGCAGTGGTTCGCGATCAACGCCGGCACCCTGGTGTCCTTCCTGCTCGGCTTCGTGCTGGCCTCGGTGGGCAGCGATACCGCCCTGGAGGACTGGGGTTGGCGTGTCGCCTTCATCATCGCCGCGCTGATGGGCGTGCTCACCCTGTGGATTCGCCTGTCGGTGCGCGAGACCGAGGTGTTCAAGTCCCGCGTGGCGAAAAAGGCTGTGCAGAAGCGCCCGATCCGCGACATCTTTACCAGCCACCGCAAGGACGTCCTGCGGGTCATCGGCGTCGCCATGGCCGGCAACCTGCTGAACTACGTGTGGATGGTGAGCTACCCGTCCCAGGTCCATCTGGTCACCGGCATGTCGATCCGCGAAACGCTGCTGGCCGGCGTAGTGGCGGTGGGCGTGTCGCTGCTGCTGATGCCGCTGGCGGGCAAGCTTGCCGACCGCGTGGGCCGTCGGCCGGTACTGATCGCCTTCGCCGTGGCTTCCATCCTCTGGGCCTGGCCGAGCTTCGGTCTGCTCTATGAGGGCATCAGCCTGGTCGAAGTCGCGCTGTTGCAGACGGTTTCCATGGTGATCATGACCGGCTTCGGCGCCGCCTCGGCAGTGACCATGGCCGAGCAGTTCCCGGCCGAGGTGCGCGTCACCGGCATCGCGCTGCCCTATGCGCTGTCGGTCACCCTGTTCGGTGGAACCTCGCCCTACGTCATGACGGCGGTATCCGGGGCCGGTTTCGGCCACCTGTTCTGGATCTACCTGGTGGCGGTGAGCGCCGTCAGCCTGGTGGTGTACATCCGCATGCCGGAGATGAAGGGCCAGCCGCTGCGCTGATCGCTTGATGCGACGAAAAGGCCGAACTTGAATAGGTTCGGCCTTTTTTGCATTGCGCTCTTTGTAGGTTGGCGCCAAGCGAAGCGCGGCCCAACGCCAGAGTTGTCCCGGGCGACGAAACGTTGGGCTTCGCTTCGCTCAGCCGCAACCTACGGAGTGATTCATTTTCCGATTGGCAGGATGAAGTTGTAGTGGTCTACTGATCCCGGACACCGATTTAGGCGAGAATCCTCGCCGTTAGAGAGGTGTCTGATGAGCAAGCAACGACGTACGTTCTCCGCCGAGTTCAAGCGAGAGGCCGCCGCCCTGGTGCTGGACCAAGGCTACAGCCATATCGAAGCCTGCCGTTCGCTGGGGGTGGTGGATTCGGCCTTGCGCCGTTGGGTGAAACAGCTCCAGGCGGAACGCCAAGGCGTGACCCCGAAGAGCAAGGCGCTGACGCCCGAACAGCAGAAGATCCAGGAGCTGGAAGCCCGGATCAACCGGCTGGAGCGGGAGAAAGCGATCCTAAAAAAGGCTACCGCTCTCTTGATGTCGGACGAACTCGATCGTACGCGCTGATAGACCAATTGAGTGAGCTGGAGTCGGTGGAAGTGGTCTGTTCAGCTTTCGATGTGGCGCGGTCTTGCTACTACGCCCACCGTCTTCGACGGCGGCGTGTCGATGCTCGCCGCGTTGCGCTACGCAGCCAGGTCAACCAGTTGTTCAGCCAGAGTCGCGGCTCGGCCGGCAGCCGCAGCATCCTGGGCATGCTGCGCGAAGACGGCGTGACAATCGGCCGTTTCCGCGTGCGTCGGTTGATGCGTGAGTTGGGCCTGGTCAGCAAGCAGCCGGGTTCGCACGCCTACAAGCAGGCCACGATTGAACGGCCGGATATCCCGAACCGGCTGAACCGCGAATTCTCGACCG
>NZ_SSOJ01000152.1:0-223 GCF_029871205.1 Pseudomonas sp. BN417
CTCGCGGCATCCATGCCGCTCGTCCCCCTACGCAACGATTCCGCTCGGCCTCCTGAAGGGGCGATGCCGCTGCCCCACCAAATTTGCTCAGGTTCAGAACGGCCCAGGCTTCAGGATGGCAGCAGACTCGCCGGCGCGAGTCACCCCTCGCCCGCCTGCGGGGCGAAGAGGTACGCTTTCGGAAGCACCGCTTCCGGTGCCGATGAGCGCCTGAGCGCGAAGC
>NZ_SSOJ01000152.1:272-30024 GCF_029871205.1 Pseudomonas sp. BN417
CTGCACGGCGCCAATCAATGGCTATCCGACAATCTTGCCCATCCAGCACGAATCCAATGCCTCCCCGAAAATCCGCAAAGAACCAAAAAAAAGGCCGGGACTCGGCCCGGCCTTTCATCGACCCTGCAATCTCAACGCGGCAGCTTGAGGTTCTTCCAGATCGCCAGGCTGGGTTCGGCCTGGTTCAGGGTGTAGAAGTGCAGGCCCGGGGCGCCGCCCTGCAGCAGGCGTTCGCACATCTCGGTGATCACCTGCTCGCCGAAGGCCTGGATGCTCTGCACATCATCGGCATAAGCCTCCAGCTGCTTGCGGATCCAGCGCGGGATTTCCGCGCCGCAGGCATCGGAGAAGCGCGCCAGCTTGCTGTAGTTGGTGATCGGCATGATGCCCGGCACCACCGGGATATCCACGCCCAGCTTGCGTACGCGCTCGACGAAGTAGAAATAGCTGTCGGCGTTGAAGAAGTACTGGGTGATGGCGCTGCTGGCGCCGGCCTTGACCTTACGCACGAAATTGGCGAGGTCCGCCTCGTAACTGCGCGCCTGGGGGTGCACTTCCGGGTAGGCGGCGACTTCGATGTGGAAGTGGTCACCGGTCTCGCTGCGGATGAACTCCACCAATTCGTTGGCGAAACGCAGCTCGCCACTGGCCATGCCCATGCCGGACGGCAGGTCGCCGCGCAGGGCGACGATGCGCTGGATGCCGGCATCCTTGTAGTGGGCCAGCAGGGCGCTGAGCTCGGCCTTGCTGTCGCCGACGCAGGAAAGGTGCGGTGCGGTGGGCACCTTCACCTCGCCGTCCAGCTGCAGCACGGTCTGCAGGGTGCGGTCGCGGGTGGAGCCGCCGGCACCGTAGGTGCAGGAGAAGAAGTCCGGCTGGTAGGTGGCCAGGTTACGGGCGGTGGCCATGAGTTTTTCGTGCCCGGCTTCGGTCTTGGCGGGGAAGAACTCGAAGCTGTAACGGCGTTCTTGCGACATGGAGAAGGTTCCCTTCTCAGCGGCAAGCTCCAAGCTTCAAGCTGCAAGCGAGACTGGCTCGACTTGCAGCTTGCGGCTTGAAGCTTGGGGCTGCGGTTAGTAGCGATAGCTGTCCGGCTTGAACGGGCCTTCGACCGTCACACCGATGTAGTCGGCCTGCTGGCGGGTCAGCTGGGTGACCACGCCACCGAAGCCCTTGACCATTTCCAGCGCCACTTCTTCGTCCAGCTTCTTCGGCAGTACTTCGACGGTCAGGCGCGCGGCCTTGTCGGCGGCCGACAGGTCGGCGAACTTCTGCTCGAACAGGTGGATCTGCGCCAGCACCTGGTTGGCGAAGGAGCCATCCATGATCCGGCTCGGGTGGCCGGTGGCATTGCCCAGGTTCACCAGGCGGCCTTCGGCCAGCAGGATCAGGTAGTCGTCGTTGAGCGGGTCGAAGCCGTCCTTGCCGGTGCGGTGGATCTTGTGCACCTGCGGCTTCACTTCTTCCCAGGCCCAGGTCTTGCGCATGAAGGCGGTGTCGATCTCGTTGTCGAAATGACCGATGTTGCAGACGACCGCGCGCTTCTTCAGCGCCTTGAGCATGCTGGCGTCGCAGACGTTGACGTTGCCGGTGGTGGTGACGATCAGGTCGATCTTGCCCAGCAGGGCGGCGTCGACGCTGGCTTCGCTGCCGTCGTTCAGGCCGTTCTTGTAGGGCGAAACCACTTCGAAGCCGTCCATGCAGGCCTGCATGGCGCAGATCGGGTCGACTTCCGAGACCTTCACGATCATGCCTTCCTGGCGCAGGGACTGGGCCGAGCCCTTGCCCACGTCACCGTAGCCGATCACCAGAGCCTGCTTGCCGGACAGCAGGTGGTCGGTGCCGCGCTTGATGGCGTCGTTCAGGCTGTGGCGGCAGCCGTACTTGTTGTCGTTCTTGCTCTTGGTCACCGAGTCGTTGACGTTGATCGCCGGGACTTTCAGGGTGCCGGCCTTGAGCATGTCGAGCAGGCGGTGCACACCGGTGGTGGTTTCCTCGGTGATGCCGTGGATCTTCTCCAGCATCGCCGGGTATTTCTTGTGCAGGATCTCGGTCAGGTCACCGCCGTCGTCCAGCACCATGTTGGCGTCCCACGGCTGGCCGTCCTTGAGGATGGTCTGCTCGATGCACCACTCGTACTCCTCCTCGGTCTCGCCCTTCCAGGCGAATACCGGGATGCCGGCGGCGGCGATGGCGGCGGCGGCCTGGTCCTGGGTGGAGAAGATGTTGCAGGAGGACCAGCGCACTTCGGCGCCCAGGGCGGTCAGGGTCTCGATGAGCACGCCGGTCTGGATGGTCATGTGGATGCAGCCGAGGATCTTCGCGCCTTTGAGCGGTTGCTGGCCGGCGTACTTGCGGCGCAGGCCCATCAGGGCGGGCATCTCGGATTCGGCGATGATCAGCTCGCGGCGGCCCCAGGCGGCCAGGGAAATGTCGGCGACCTTGTAGTCGTTGAAATCGGCAGGCGTCATGACAGCACTCATGTATGAGTCTCCATTCGTAATGTGCGAATGGGCGCCGTTGATGCGTTTGTCGATCGGACGGGGGCCGACCGGGTCTACGCCCCATCCGAGCCTGACAGGCGGAGCCTGATTCGAATCTGGTCGAGTGCCGCAGAAATACTCTGAGGTCCGCAAGATTCGAAACAGGCACCACTTGCTGCAGCGCCCCTCGGACGGGTGGCGGGAGCGGCCGGAGCTGTGCCGGCCGTTTGAAGCCTGCGGATTATAACGATGCCGGCGGGCAAGCCCAAGGCTTTCCGTCGCCCGCCAGGGCCTCTATGGTTCCCATTGAAAGCCGTGCCGCGACACGCCGCGCCCAGCCCTTCATCATGCGCGGCATCTCACTACCAAGAGGACGATGTATGAATTTCCATACGCGCAAATGGATCAAGCCCGAAGACCTCAACCCCAACGGCACCCTGTTCGGCGGCAGCCTGCTGAAGTGGATAGACGAGGAGGCGGCCATCTACGCCATCATCCAGCTCGGTAACCAGCGCGTGGTCACCAAGTTCATCTCCGAGATCAACTTCGTCAGTTCGGCGCGCCAGAGCGACATCATCGAGCTGGGCATCACCGCCACCGAGTTCGGCCGCACCTCCATCACCCTGTGCTGCGAAGTGCGCAACAAGATCACCCGCAAGAGCATCCTCACCATCGACAAGATGGTCTTCGTCAATATCGGCCCTGACGGCCTGCCGGCGCCCCACGGCAAGACCGAGATCACCTTCATCAAGGACCAGTTCAAGGAATAGGCCGCGCCTTGGCCGGGCTGCCGGTCGTCCGGGCGAGCCGGCCGTCCGGTACCCGCGGCTCGGGGCTGCAGGTCCTGCTCGGCACGGGCCTGGGCCAATACGATGCCGGCGAGAAGGCTGGCAAGGGGCAGGGGAGGCGTCTGTTCATCGGTTTTTTCCTCCAGGCTCGATGGCCCTGTCCTGGCTGTAAGTGCGAGCTGGCGCGGGCGGACCGCGCTTTCACTGGTCTGCGACAAACTGTCGCCAGGCTTGGTATTTGCCGGACAGCTGGGGATACTGTCGCCCGCTTTCAGCCTGACCCGTGACCTGCCGATGAATGCCAAGAAGCTCCTGATCGTTGTCGCCGTCTGCCTGGGCCTTGCCGCCTGCGGTGGCGTGGACCCCAATTCGCCGCTGGGCAAGCGCCAGGCGATCTTCAAGGACATGCTCCGCACCAGCGAAGACCTCGGCGGCATGCTGCGTGGCCGCATCGCCTTCGACGACCAGCGCTTCGCCACCGATGCCACCAGGCTCGACCAGCTTTCCCGCCAGCCCTGGCAGCACTTCCCGCAGATCAAGGAAGGCGACTCCGACAGCGCCGCCCGCGACGACGTCTGGCAGCGCCAGGAACGATTCCAGATTCTCGCCCGCGAGCTGGAAGCCAGTACCGGCCAACTGGCCAGCGCCGCCCAGACCCGTCCGCTGAGCGCCCAGGGCGTCGCGCCGCTGGTGCAGAAGGTGGAAGACAACTGCGAGGCCTGCCACAAGGAGTTCCGCGCCTACTGAGGTGCGGCGAATCCCTCTACGTCTTCGGCGCCGAGCCGCTGCGCCAGCTCACGGACTTCCGGGTGCTGGAAGAACGCCGTGAGCTGACCGGCCCGCGCCGGGCCGATGCCGGCCAGTGCCTGCCAGTCCGCCGATGTCCGCAGGCTCAGTGACGCCCAGTCGCCCACCAGGGCGGCTGGAGTCGTCGTCGGAATACCCAGTGCCCGCAGCCACTGGCCGAACGGCCGGCGGCGGGCTTCGTCGAAGCGCTGCACCAGTTGCGCCGCCCGGCGGTCGCCTATGCCCGGTCGTTGCGTCAGCGTCCGGGCATCCAGTTCCAGCCACTCCAGCAGTCCATCCAGTTCCAGGCGGGCCCAGGTGCCGCGTCCCACGCCCTTCAAGGCCAGCCCCTTGGGGCCGCTCAGCCAGGCCAGGCGGGCGAGGAATTGCTCCGTGCAGCCGTCGGCGGGGCGGAAGCAACTGAGGGCGTGGTACCGGTCCGGTGCTGGCACTTCCACCCGGGGGCGCTGGCTGGCGCGCAAGACCACCGAGTCCAGCCGCGGAATGGTGAGCCCGGCCAGGGCGATGGCCACCTGGTCGCCGGGACGGATATCCAGACTCCGCCAGCGCTCGAGGGAGCCCAGGCCGATACGCTGGATGCGCCGGCCGTCGAGCTCCACCGGCGCCAGGCGCAGCAAAGGCGTGACCCGGCCGGTGCGGCCCACCTTGAACTCCACCGCGCGAACTTCCGCCAGCGCCTTGGCAAAGGGATATTTCCAGGCCACGGCCCAGTTCGGCGGCTCTGCCCGCCATTGCCGCGCGGCCGGCCGTCGGCTTTGGCGAACGACGATGCCGTCGCTGGCGAAGGGGAGGGGCGAGCGGTACCAGTGTTGGCGCCAGGCCGCGATGTCCTCGGCACTGTGCACCGGCCGGGTCATCTCGGCGACGCTGGCGAAGCCCATGGTTTGCAGGCCCTGCAGACGGTCGTCCATCCGCTCCGGTCCGTCCGGCCAGTCCCAGACGAAGAGACCGATTCCGGCGGCATCGTCCGTGGCCAGGTCCTGGCGATTGAGCAGCCCGGCCACCTTGCCGCGGGCGCCCCGGCCACCCTGGGTGGCCTGCACATGGGCGTCCAGCCGCCAGTAGAGTTCGCCCTGCAGCACGCCATCGCCAATGGCCGGCAGCTGGCCGGGTATGGCGGCGATGCGCCAGGCCTGACGGGTCCAGTCCTGCCCCTGGCTGCCGTCGCCCCGGCTGATGGCCTGCACCAGTCGCCCCTGCCGGTAGACCAGCGTGATCGCCACGCCATCCACCTTGGGCTGTACCCAGAGGTCGCGCCGCTGGCCCATCCAGCGGCGCAGGTCGTCGATGTCCCGCAGCTTGTCCAGGCCGCTTTGCGGCACCGGGTGAAGGGTCTTGCCGGTGCTTCCCGCCAGTGGATCGCGAACCGGCGGCGCCACCTCGGGGAAGCAGGCGCGCAGCTGTTCCAGGCGGGAGCGGGCCTGATCATAGAGTTCGTCGTCCACCGCCGAGCGGCCCTGGGCGTGATAGGCCAGGTCCCATTCGGCGATGCGGCTGTCGAGTGCGGCCAGCTCGGTGCTGGCACGGCCCGCTGGCCAGTCGGGGCAGCCATTGGCCAGGGCGGGGAGGGTGACGCAGAGAAAGGGCAGGGCAATCCAGCGGTGCATGGCGAGCCTCCTTGCTCGTTGGGGAGGCGACCACTCTAGTATTCCGGCTTGTGGGAGCGTGCCGAACCGGTTGTCTGTTCGGGCGCCGCTGAATGTGGGGCGATGGGTATCGCTACGCTCGCGGCACGCCGCCCGACCCATCCAATGGGGCTGCGCCTTGTAGGACCTTTGGCGCGCCCAACAAAAAGCCCCGCACTTGGCGGGGCTTCCTGTTTCGGCAGGGCTTAGAGGCCTGCGGCGGCGCGCAGGGCTTCGGCCTTGTCGGTGCGTTCCCAGGTGAATGCGGTGAAGGTGTCGTCACCGTAGGTCATTTCATAGGGGTTGCGACCGAAGTGACCGTAAGCCGCGGTGGGCTGGTACATCGGGTGCAGCAGGTCGAGCATCCTGGTGATGGCGTACGGACGCAGGTCGAAGTGCTCGCGAACCAGTTGGACGATCTTGTCGTCGCTGATCTTCCCCGTGCCGAAGGTGTTGATCGAGATGGAGGTCGGCAGGGCCACGCCGATGGCGTAGGAAACCTGGATCTCGCAACGCTCGGCCAGGCCGGCGGCGACGATGTTCTTGGCCACGTAGCGGCCGGCGTAGGCAGCGGAACGGTCCACCTTGGACGGGTCCTTGCCGGAGAAGGCGCCGCCGCCGTGGCGGGCCATGCCGCCGTAGGTGTCGACGATGATCTTGCGACCGGTCAGGCCGCAGTCGCCCACCGGGCCGCCGATCACGAAGGTGCCGGTCGGGTTGATGTGGAACTGGGTGTCCTTGTGCAGCAGTTCGGCCGGGATCGCGTGTTTGACGATCAGTTCCATCACACCTTCGCGCAGGTCGGAGTACTTCACGTCGGGGTTGTGCTGGGTGGACAGCACGATGGCGTCGATGCCGACTACCTTGCCGTTCTCGTAGCGGCAGGTGACCTGGCTCTTGGCATCCGGACGCAGCCACGGCAGCAGACCGGATTTGCGGGCTTCGGCCTGGCGCTCCACCAGACGGTGGGAGAAGCAGATCGGGGCGGGCATCAACACGTCGGTTTCGTTGCTGGCGTAGCCGAACATCAGGCCCTGGTCGCCGGCGCCCTGGTCTTCAGGCTTGGCGCGGTCGACACCCTGGTTGATATCAGGGGACTGCTTGCCAATGATGTTGAGGATGCCGCAGGTGGCGCCATCGAAACCGACTTCGGAGCTGTTGTAGCCGATGTCGATGATGACCTTGCGCACCAGTTCTTCCAGGTCGACCCAGGCGGAGGTGGTCACTTCGCCGGCGATGATGGCGACACCGGTCTTGACCAGGGTTTCGCAGGCGACGCGGGCGTGCTTGTCCTGGGAGATGATGGCGTCGAGGACGGCATCGGAAATCTGGTCGGCGATCTTGTCCGGATGGCCTTCGGACACGGATTCGGAGGTAAACAGGGAGTATTCGCTCATCTATCGGTTTTCCTATTAGTTACCGGTGGGTGAGTTCGCTTCGTGAGTCCGGTTTGGCGAAGTGCCTCACCTGAATCTGAAAGCCGTTTCGCAAGCCAATGTAGAGGCTCTCGCCGGGCGTGAGCCCCGCGGCATTGGCCCAACGGGCCAGGTCATCCTGTTCGAAGCCCAACCATAGATCGCCGCAGGCCTCCCTGGCCCAACTCTGGTTGTGGCTGCACAACTCGGTCACCAGCAGGCTGCCGCCAGGCTGCACCCGCTGGGCCAACTGTTTCATCGCATCGGCCGGCGCCGCGAAATGGTGCAGGACCATGTTCAGCACCACGCAATCGGCGGCCGCCTGCTCGTCATTCAGGGCATCGGCGAGCCTGAGTTCGACGTTGCCGAGGCCTTCCTCGCTACAGCGCATCCGCGCCAGCTCCAGCATCGCCACACTGTTGTCCAGCGCGGTGACGTGGGCAAAGCGCCGGGCCAGGTCCGGCAGGAAACCGCCGTCGCCGGGGCCGACTTCCAGCGCCGTGGCGCCGGAGGGAAAGCCCAGGGCATCGAGCAATGCCAATACACTTTCACGGTATTGCGGCAGTCCTGCGATCAGGTCCTGCTGTGCCTGGAATTTTTCCGCCGCGCGGGCGAAGAAGTCGCGGCTGACAGCTGCGCGCTGGGCGTGCACCTCGGCTATCCGCGCACCGATCTCGGCCGGCAGCTCGAGTTCGTCGACCTCGGCCAGCAGGGCCGCGTGCAGGGTGCCGCCGACCCGCTCGTTCTGCGCCAGTGCGCGGCGATAGAAGATCGCATTGCCCTCGCGCCGCGTGGCCACCAGGCCTGCCTGGGCCAGTACCTTGAGGTGATGGCTCATGCCCGACTGGCCGGTGGCGAAGATCTGTGCCAGTTCCAGCACGCCGAAGGAGTCGTTGGCCAGCACCCGCAGCACGTTCAGCCGCAGCGGATCGCCGCCGGCCTTGCACAGGGCGGCCAGCTCGTCGCTGTCGTCATGACGGATCTGGGGTACGCGCAGGCTCATAGGGGGCGCAGTCTAGCCCCCGTCCCCCGAGGTCGCAATGCCAATATCAAAAAGTTTTGATATTGGCTGATCGGCGGTCGGTGGATATTTCTCGACCCCTTCGGCCCACTGCGGCGGGACTTTCGCACCGCCTGCGGCGAAACTGCGACCATCTGTGATTGCCCGCGACCTGCCGGCTGGGCGAAAATGGCGGCCTTTTTTCGATTAGCCGTCTATTCAGACCTGCAGGAGATAAGCGATGCCCAGCCGTCGTGAGCGTGCCAATGCCATCCGTGCCCTGAGCATGGATGCGGTGCAGAAAGCCAACAGCGGCCACCCCGGCGCCCCCATGGGTATGGCCGATATCGCCGAAGTGCTCTGGCGGGATTACCTGCAGCACAACCCGAACAACCCCGAATGGCCCAACCGAGACCGCTTCGTGCTGTCCAACGGCCACGGCTCGATGCTGGCCTACTCGCTGCTGCACCTCACCGGCTACGACCTCGGCATCGAAGACCTGAAGAACTTCCGCCAGCTGGGCAGCCGCACCCCGGGCCACCCGGAATACGGCTACACCGCCGGCGTCGAGACCACCACCGGTCCGCTGGGCCAGGGCCTCGCCAACGCCGTTGGTTTCGCCATCGCCGAGAAGACCCTGGCCGCGCAGTTCAACCGTGACGGCCACAGCATCGTCGACCACAACACCTACGTGTTCCTCGGCGACGGCTGCATGATGGAAGGCATTTCCCACGAAGTCTGCGCCCTGGCCGGCACCCTGGGCCTGGGCAAGCTGATCGCCTTCTACGACGACAACGGCATCTCCATCGACGGCGAAGTCCACGGCTGGTTCACCGACGACACCCCCAAGCGCTTCGAAGCCTACGGCTGGCAGGTGATCCGCAACGTCGACGGCCATGACGCCGACGAGATCAAGACCGCCATCGAGACCGCACGCAAGTCCGGCGACCGTCCGACCCTGATCTGCTGCAAGACCGTGATCGGATTCGGTTCGCCGAACAAGCAAGGCAAGGAAGAGTGCCACGGCGCGCCGCTGGGCAATGACGAAATCGCCCTGACCCGCGCTGCCCTGGGCTGGAGCCATGCGCCCTTCGAAGTCCCGGCCGAGATCTATGCCGAGTGGGACGCCAAGGCCGCCGGCGCTGCCCGCGAAGCTGCCTGGAATGAGCGGCTCAACGCCTATGCCGCCGCTCATCCGGAACTGGCCGCCGAGCTCCAGCGCCGCATCAAGGGCCAGCTGCCGGCCGACTTCTCCGCCAAGGCCGACGCCTACATCGCCGACGTCGCCGCCAAGGGCGAAACCATCGCCAGCCGCAAGGCCAGCCAGAACGCCCTGAACGCCTTCGGCCCGCTGCTGCCGGAGTTCCTCGGCGGTTCCGCTGACCTCGCCGGCTCCAACCTGACCCTGTGGAAGGGTTGCAAGGGCGTGACGGCCTCCGACGCCTCCGGCAACTACCTGTACTACGGCGTTCGCGAGTTCGGCATGAGCGCCATCATGAACGGCATCGCCCTGCATGGCGGCTTCATTCCCTATGGCGCCACCTTCCTGGTGTTCATGGAATACGCCTGCAACGCCGTGCGCATGGCCGCCTTGATGAAGAAGCGCGTGCTCTTCGTCTACACCCACGACTCCATCGGTCTGGGTGAAGACGGCCCGACCCACCAGCCGGTCGAGCAACTGGCCAGCCTGCGCTGCACCCCGAACCTGAACACCTGGCGTCCGGCCGACGCGGTGGAATCCGCCGTGGCCTGGAAGTCCTCCATCGAGCGTAACGACGGCCCGAGCGCGCTGATCTTCTCCCGCCAGAACCTGCCCCACCAGGCACGCGACGCCGCCCAGGTGGCGGACATCGCCCGCGGTGGCTACGTACTGAAGGACAGCGAGGGCGAGCCCGAGCTGATCCTGATCGCCACCGGCTCCGAAGTCGGCCTGGCCGTGCAGGCCTGGGACAAGCTCTCCGCCGCCGGCCGCAAGGTGCGCGTGGTTTCCATGCCGTCCACCAACCTGTTCGACCAGCAGGACGCCGCCTACAAGCAGGCCGTGCTGCCGGTGCAGGTCGGTGCGCGCATCGCCATCGAGGCCGCACATGCCGATTTCTGGTTCAAGTACGTAGGCCTGGAAGGCCGCGTCATCGGCATGACCAGCTTCGGTGAGTCGGCCCCGGCCGCCGCGCTGTTCGAGCACTTCGGCTTCACCGTCGACAACATCGTCGCCACCGCCGAAGAACTGCTGGACGTCTGACCCTCATCGTAGGAGCGAGCCTGCTCGCGAAGCTTTTGTTTCGCGAGCAGGCTCGCTCCTACAGGGTTTCCTTCCCCCCAGCCCTGCGAGCGCCCCATGCCCAGCAATCGCCCCTTCAAAGTCGCCCTCAATGGCTACGGCCGCATTGGCCGCTGCGTGCTGCGCGCGCTCTACGAACGCAGTAACGGGGCGAACTTCGAAATCGTCGCGCTGAACGACCTGGCCGACCAGGCCAGCATCGAATACCTGACCCGCTTCGACTCCACCCATGGCCGATTTCCCGGCGAAGTTCGGGTGGACGGCGATTGCCTGCATATCAATGGCGATAGCGTGAAGGTGCTGCGCCACGCCGAGCCCGAGGGCATCGACTGGGCCGCCCTGGGTGTCGACCTGGTGCTGGAATGCTCCGGCCAGTACACCCATCGCCAGGACGCCGAGCGCTTCATCGCTGCCGGCGCACCGCGGGTACTGTTCTCCCAGCCCATGGGTGGCGAGGCGGACATCGACGCCACCATCGTCTACGGGGTCAACCAGGACAGCCTGAGCGGCACCGAGAAACTGGTGTCCAACGCCTCCTGCACCACCAACTGCGGCGTGCCCCTGTTGAAACTTCTCAACGAGTCCGTGGGTCTGGAGTACGTCTCCATTACCACCATCCACTCGGCGATGAACGACCAGCCTGTGATCGACGCTTACCACCACGAAGACCTGCGCCGCACCCGCTCGGCATTCCAGTCGGTGATCCCGGTGTCCACCGGCCTCGCCCGTGGCATCGAGCGCCTGCTGCCGGAATTGGCGGGGCGCATCCAGGCCAAGGCCATCCGTGTGCCCACGGTGAATGTCTCCTGCCTCGACATCACCCTGCAGACCGCCCGCGACACCTCGGCCGCCGAGATCAACCAGGTGCTCCGTGACGCCGCCGAGAACGGCCCGCTGAAGGGCCTGCTGGCCTACACCGAACTGCCCCACGCCAGTTGCGATTTCAACCACGATCCCCACTCCGCCATAGTCGACGGCAGCCAGACCCGCGTGTCCGGCCCGCGCCTGGTCAACCTGCTGGCCTGGTTCGACAACGAATGGGGCTTCGCCAACCGCATGCTCGACACCGCAGACCACTACCTGCGTGTTTCCGCTGTTTCTCGTTAACAACCAGCCCCCGTGAAGGACTGACCCCATGACCGTGTTGAAAATGACCGACCTCGACCTCCAGGGTAAGCGCGTGCTGATCCGTGAGGATCTCAACGTGCCGGTGAAGGACGGCGTCGTCAAAAGTGATGCGCGCATCCTCGCCTCCCTGCCGACCATCAAGCTGGCACTGGAGAAGGGCGCGGCGGTGATGGTCTGCTCCCACCTGGGCCGTCCCACCGAGGGCGAGTTCTCCGAAGAGAACAGCCTCAAGCCGGTGGCCGACTACCTGAGCAAGGCCCTGGGCCGCGAAGTGCCGTTGGTGGCCGACTACCTCGGCGGCGTGGACGTGCAGCCTGGCCAGGTGGTGCTGTTCGAGAACGTGCGCTTCAACAAGGGAGAGAAGAAGAACGCCGATGAACTGGCCCAGCAGTACGCCGCCCTGTGCGACGTCTTCGTGATGGACGCCTTCGGCACCGCCCACCGTGCCGAGGGTTCGACCCACGGCGTGGCCAAGTTCGCCAAGGTGGCCGCTGCCGGTCCCCTGCTGGCCGCCGAACTGGACGCCCTGGGCAAGGCCCTGGGCAGCCCGGCGCGCCCGATGGCCGCCATCGTCGCCGGCTCCAAGGTTTCCACCAAGCTGGACGTGCTGAACTCGCTGAGCCAGATCTGCGACCAACTGATCGTCGGTGGCGGCATCGCCAACACCTTCCTCGCCGCTGCCGGTTACAAGGTCGGCAAGTCGCTGTACGAGGCTGACCTGGTGGACACCGCCAAGGCCATCGCCGCCAAGGTCAGCGTGCCGCTGCCGGTGGACGTGGTGGTCGCCAAGGAATTCGCCGAAAGCGCCGCCGCCACCGTCAAGCTCATCAGCGAGGTGGCCGACGACGACATGATCCTCGACATCGGCCCGCAAACCGCCGCGCAGTTCGCCGAACTGCTGAAGTCGTCGAAGACCATCCTCTGGAACGGTCCGGTCGGCGTGTTCGAGTTCGACCAGTTCGGCAACGGCACCAAGGCCCTGGCCCTGGCCATCGCCGAAAGCCCGGCCTTCTCCATTGCCGGTGGTGGCGACACCCTGGCGGCGATCGACAAGTACGGCGTGGGCGAGCAGATCTCCTACATTTCCACCGGTGGTGGCGCCTTCCTCGAGTTCGTCGAAGGTAAAGTGCTGCCTGCCGTGGAAGTGCTGGAACAGCGCGCCAAGTAAAACGGCCTAAACCATGGCAGGGCTCCGTGGTCCCTTTAACAGGGCCCGCAAAAAGGAGTGCCTGCCATGCGCCACGTTGCGATTCTGCTGATCCTGGGGGCTGCGCTCCTGGGTTGTGCGGGTGGTAGGCCTTCCAGTGCCTGTGAAGTGATCAGCCCGCCGCAGGTGATAGTTCCGGGCAACCAGGACGACCAGCGGGTGGAAGCGCAAGGCAGCGGAGAACCGCCTGGCGATGGTAACGAAGGGGGGCAGCATTGCCCCTGACGATGGACATGTGGCGGAGCCGCATCAAGGAGTAGGGATGAAAGGCCCGTTCGCCCTGGCGACGCTGGCCCTGCTGGCAGGTTGCACCAGCCAGCAGGCGGTAGAGGATCACTGGACCCGCTGGGTCTGTGACAGCCAGACCGAAGTGCTGTGGCGCTTCACCGATGCAGACAAGGAAAGCGTCGACCTGCGACTGGGTGGCGGCGATATCGTCCACCGCCTGAAGCAGGAGCCGTCGGGCTCCGGAGCCCTGTACAGCGACGGCAACCTGGCTTTCCACACCCAGGGTGATGAAGGCCTGGTCTACTGGGTAGCCACTGACGACCTGATAGGTCGCGGCTGCACGGCGCCCTGAGCTGATTTTGATTTTCCCCGAGGTCGGCGGATGACCGCTCCTCCCCGGGAACTTGAACCCGGCCCGCCCCTGCGGCAGGCTTTGCAATCTGACAGCCCACCCACTCGGGAGACTGAAACACCATGGCACTCATCAGCATGCGCCAGATGCTGGACCACGCCGCCGAATTCGGCTACGGCGTCCCGGCTTTCAACGTCAACAACCTGGAACAGATGCGCGCCATCATGGAAGCGGCCGACAAGACCGACTCCCCGGTGATCGTGCAGGCTTCCGCCGGTGCCCGCAAATACGCCGGCGCCCCCTTCCTGCGCCACCTGATCCTGGCCGCCATCGAAGAATTCCCGCATATCCCGGTGTGCATGCACCAGGACCACGGCACCAGCCCGGACGTCTGCCAGCGCTCGATCCAGCTGGGCTTTTCCTCGGTGATGATGGACGGCTCCCTGCGTGAAGACGGCAAGACCCCGGCCGACTACGACTACAACGTCCGCGTGACCCAGCAGACCGTAGCCTTCGCCCACGCCTGCGGCGTATCCGTGGAAGGCGAACTGGGCTGCCTGGGCAGCCTGGAAACCGGCCAGGCCGGTGAAGAAGATGGCGTCGGCGCCGAGGGCATCCTCGACCACAGCCAGATGCTGACCGACCCGGAAGAGGCCGCCGACTTCGTCAAGAAGACCCAGGTCGACGCCCTGGCCATTGCCATCGGCACCAGCCATGGCGCCTACAAGTTCACCAAGCCGCCGACCGGCGACATCCTCGCCATTGACCGCATCAAGGAAATCCACAAGCGCATCCCCAACACCCACCTGGTGATGCACGGTTCTTCCTCCGTGCCGCAGGACTGGCTGGCGATCATCAACGAGTTCGGCGGCGACATTAAGGAAACCTACGGCGTGCCGGTCGAAGAAATCGTCGAAGGCATCAAGTACGGCGTACGCAAGGTGAACATCGACACCGACCTGCGCCTGGCTTCCACTGGCGCCATCCGTCGCTTCATGGCGCAGAATCCGGCCGAGTTCGATCCGCGCAAATACTTCGCCAAGACCGTCGAAGCCATGCGCGACATCTGCATCGCCCGCTACGAAGCCTTCGGCACCGCCGGCAATGCCTCCAAGATCAAGCCGATCTCCCTGGATGGCATGTTCGCGCGCTACGCCAAAGGCGAGCTGGCCGCCAAGGTCAACTGATCCCACGGCCTGCACGAGGAGCCCCGCAATGCGGGGCTCTTTCGTATCCGGCACAAGGAGTTTTCGATGCGCCTGCCCCTGACGATGGGCTTCGTCCTGCTGCTCGCGGGCTGTGCCGGCCAGCCGCCGGTGGCTCCCGCGCCTCCGCCGGAGCCAGTTTCCAGCGACCCGCAGCAGTGCCTCGACCGCACCGACTGCACCACCAAGACCTCGCGCACCTTGATGTTCGTCTTCGACTACGCCGAGGCGGGCGGCGCCCTGGTGCAGCGCAAGGGCGACTGGCTGTTCACGCCCTCGGCGGCCAAGCCATCCGGCTGGCCGTCGCTGAAGATCCGCCTGGCAACCCCGCCGGCCGGACGTTTCGAGTTCGCCAGCCAGTGCCCGGCGGGGAACTGTCGGATCGGTGAGGCCGACCTGCTCAGGGTCTATCGGAGTTACCTGGGGGATGAGCCTTGCGCGCTGACGGATGCGAAGGCATTGGCACGGTGCCTGGAGCCGTCTGCCCTCTCCCCCAGCCCCCGCTCCGCGCCCCAGCCGTGATCGCTTCGCGATCAGGCGCTCGCAGGCACCGGAAGCGGTGCTTCCAAAGGCGTGCCTGTTCGCCCCTGAAGGGAGAGGGGCTGGGGGAGAGGGTTGCTCACAGCCCCCGATGCTCGATCTTCAGGTTGTAGAAGGTCGCCGCCCCCGCCTCGGTCTCGTACCCCGTGTTGTCCTGGGCATAGACCCCAGCCTTGAAGTACAGCGGCTTGGGGGCCCATTCCGAGCTCAGCTGCTGGCTCCACAGGCTGCTGTTGACCATGACACTGAGCTGGCCATTGGGCGACAGGTCGATCACATAGCTGAAGCGCTGGTTCAGGGGAATGCCGCTGAGCAGCGGAATCACGGTGCTGGTTTCGTCGTTCGGGCTGTTGCGCACCTTGGCGACTATGTTCGCGGTGTTGGTCTTGGTCTTGAACTGGTACTCCAGCTTGATCAGCGGGCTGGTGCTGCCGTAGGCATGGATCTGGCCGATCACGACCTTCCCGGTGGAAGGCACCTGGCTCACGCTCAGGTTGGCGCTCAGCACATTGTCGGCGCCGGCGTAGGTCCAGTTGCGCAGCCTGCCGTCGGCGTAGGTCTCGCGCAGTTCGGTGCGCGGGTAGCTGGCGTTGGCGGTGGTGGTGCCGTTGACCGGCGTCCAGAAGAACAGGCTGTCGGTGGTGGGCTGGAAGAATTGATCCCGGTAGCCGCCAAGCAGCGCCGGGGTTTCGATGGTGATGGCGGGTTCGCCGACGGGCAGCGTGAGATTCCAGGTAGAGAGGTCGATCATGACTGAGTTCTCAAAAAGAACTTTCAGTCGGGCGCTGCGTATCCTCGTCGCTGCTTTTCGCTGTGACGGCGTGCCGGCCAGTTGCGCTCGAACTAAAAGTGAAGGTTGCTGTTGGCAGTTGCCCGCCGTGTCGTCCGAAGGCGTTTGGGGCCATCTCGCAAGCGCTTTATAAGGCCTGTCCGAGCGCCTGTCAGGCGCTGCTCGTCACGTTGTTGGCGTCAATTTTTTGATATTTTCCACGATGGCCAGTATTGCGCTATCGGCCTCTGCCTGAGTGCCGTACAACGGGCGGAAAGGCCCGTCCTTGATGGATAAGGAAAATTTACGGCGGCGGGCGCCGGTTTTTTGGAGCGGTCCGGTTCCCGGAGCGAAAATCCAGAATAAATTATCAGACGAGCGGTATGGATAAAAATGCTGGAATCATTGTCCTCTCGCTTCGGGCGTTGTGCCGGAGGTTGCGCAGGCGATTGGCGCGACCGGTCGTTCCGGCGCCCGTGGCGGAACGCGGTCGGGTAGACTGTCGCCCTTTTCGACTGTCGACCGCCGCACCATGACCGCTCTCAAGTATCTCCGGGGTTACCCCGCCAGCCTGCAGGAGCAGGTGGCCCAGATGATCGCGGCCGGCCGTCTCGGGGACTACCTGGAGCGTCGCTATCCGGGGCGCCACGAGGTGCAGAGCGACAAGGCGCTGTACAGCTATGCCATGGCCCTGAAGCAGGAACACCTGCGCAACGCCCCGGCGCCGGACAAGGTGCTCTATGACAACAAGCTGGACGTGGTGCACAAGGCCCTCGGCCTGAACACGGCGATCTCGCGGGTGCAGGGCGGCAAGCTCAAGGCGAAGAAGGAGATCCGCGTCGCTTCGCTGTTCAAGGACGCCGCGCCCGAGTTCCTCAGCATGATCCTGGTCCACGAGCTGGCGCACCTGAAGGAGCGCGACCACAGCAAGGCCTTCTACCAGCTCTGCGAGTACATGCTGCCGGGTTACCACCAGCTGGAGTTCGACCTGCGGGTGTATCTCACCTGGCGTGAGCTCGAGGGCTGAGGGGGGCGCCGGCTGCTAGGCTCAGAGGAGCAGCCGACCGAGGTCCGCGGGCATGTGTCCGACCTACCGCATCCTCTGCGTCATTCTCTGGGTGCTGGGCCTGGTCCCCTTCGCCGGCGCCCGTGACTTGCTTGCCGTCGGCACCGAATTCCCCGGTATCTATGCCCGGGAAGCCGACGGCGAGATCAGTGGGCTAGGGGCGGATGTACTGCGCGCGGTGGCCAGGGAACTGGGCGACCAGGTGCGTTTCGAAGTCTACCCCTGGGCGCGCGCGCAGAAGCTGGTGCAAGAGGGGCGCGCCGACATCCTGGTCGGGCCCTATCGCACCGCCGCGCGGGAGCGGCGCTTCCAGTTCGCCGAGCCCGGTTTCTATCGCGACCGCGTGGTCTTCTACGCCCGCAGGGATACCACCAGCGCCTGGGACGGTAGCCTGGCCAGCCTGCAGGGAAGACGTATCGCGATCATCCATGGCTGGAGTTACGGCGAACGTTTCGAGGCCATGCGCGGCCAGCTCGACCTGCATGTCGCGCCCTCGGTCGAACTTGCCCTCAAGCTGCTGATGGCCGGCCGCGCCGATCTGGTGGCGAGCAACGAACGGGACTCCCTGCCACGCATCGACGAACTTGGTATTGGTGGGAAAGTGCGCCGCCTCGATCCGGCGATCGATACCCAGGTCGGCTATTTCGCCCTGCCCAGGGGCGAGTCCCACCGCCAGCTGCGTGACGACATAGGCCGGTTGCTGCGCAAGATGCGAACCGATGGTCGGCTGGAGAGGCTCGCCAAGCCCTACGGCGTGCCGCTGCCCTGAGCAGACTGTCCAATTGCTTTGCAGCGCCCATGGGCGAGCGCGCTGGCGACGGCTACACTCCCGCCAAAAAAAGGGAGAGCCGAATTGAGCGCAGCAGAGTCGGATTATTCGATCTACCGCAGGGTGGTCACCCAGTTGATGAACGGTGAGGAGCAGCTGCCCAGCCTGCCGATGATCACCCTGGATATCCGCCGCGCCCTGGCCGATCCCAACGTCACTGTTGCGCGGCTGAAACAGGTCATCAGCAAGGACCCGGCACTCAGCGCCCTGCTGATGAAGCACGCCTCCAGCATCATGTTCCGCTCCACCCTGCCACCCAAGACTCTGGAGGACGTGATTCGCCTGCTCGGCCTGCAGGAGGTGGACCGCATCACCCTGGTGCACAGCCTGAAGAGCCTGTTCACCCTGCACAGTGCCGCGCACAAGCAATTGTTCATCGGCGTCTGGGGCCGCTTGACCCGCCAGGCCAGCATCAGCGCCGTGCTGGCACGGCCCCTGGGCTTCCCCTCGGCGGACCACGCGCTGCTGGCCAGCCTGCTCAGTGACGTGGGCGAACTGGCGGTGCTCTCGGCGTTCAAGGACGCCAGCCAGGTCCCGACCCCGGATGTGTACGCACGGCTTTGCCGCGAGTACGGCAAGTCCCTCGGCGTGATCGTGCTGAAGAAGTGGGCGGTGGATGAAGGCTACATCGACGTGGTGCGCAGCGCCGGTCAGTGGGACGCCGGCAGCGGCAGCCGGGTTGATCTGATCGACCTGGTCAACCTCGGTCTCTACCACGCCCTGCGCAACGAAGGCCGCTTCGCCCTGCTGCCCCCCATCGTCGAGCTCGCCGCCTACCGCAAGCTGGCGCCGCCCCAGGATACGCTGGATGCCGGCGGCGGCCTGGCCCTGGTTTCCGCCCAGCAGGACGCCATCCAGCGCATGGCCAGCCTGCTGCGCTAGAGCCCGCACCTATACTCAGGCGTACCTCCGTGCCGCGGGTGTTCCATGCGCCTCTTCGTGATGCTCTGTCTCAGCCTGTGCCTGGCCTGGGTGCAGCCGCTCCCGGCCGCGGAGCAGTGGCGGGTGGCGGTGGCCGAGGTGCCGGGGCTGGCCGAGGCGGACGGCACCGGCCCGCTGCCGGACCTGGTCCGTGCCCTCGATGAACAGCTGCCGGATATCGACTTCGAACTTCAGATCACCCCCTTCGCCCGCACCTTCAACCTGCTGCAGAACGCGCAGTGCGAGTTCCAGGTGCCTTTTCTCGGCAACCTGCCGCGCCTGCCGGGCGGGCTGCGCTATGGCTCGGGGACCTTGTGGCAGGTGCGCTTCGGTCTTTTCACCCGGCGCGCCAATGCCCTCAGCGTCGCCCAGTTGCTCGACCCGGCCCATGTGCTCACCGCCGAGCGCCTGGCTGCCAGCGGTCTGGGCGCCGCGCAGCAGGCGCAGCTGAGCCCGCTGCTCGGGCGCAGCTGGCGCCTGGACGAACTGCAGGAGCAACTCGCCGCACCGACCGTCGACCCGGCCCTGCGCAGCCTGGCCTATCCCTACAGGGTCGAGACCGATCGCGCCCATGCGCCCTGGCTGGGTTTTCCCGCGCTGTCCGGCAACAGCATCGAGAGCAGCCTGCAGAAACTGGTGCGCGGACGCATCGATGGCTATGTGTTCGCGGTTCTGGAAACCGAGCACGAGGTCGACCGCCTGGGACTGCGCGCCCAGCTCAGGGTCCAGGACTTCGGCCTTTACCCGGTAAGGTGGCTGGTGGCGGACAACCCGCGCGGCAAGTGGGTGGACCAGCGCCTGGCCGAAGCCCTGCGCAAGCTCCAGGCGCAACCCGCGTTCCAGCGCCTGCAGGCGCCGCTGAAGGCGCCTACCGACGACTGGAAGCCCTGGCCCTGATCCGTACGGGCGAAATCAGAGTTTCCAGAAAGGCTTGAGTGCTTCCTCCTGGGCCTGCTCGCGGGTCAGGCCGACGTCGCGCAGCAGGCGAGCATCCAGTTCCAGCAGGGCTCGGCGGGTATGCAGGCGCATCCAGAAGCGGTCCCAGCGGTTGCCCGGCAGCGGTGGCGCCAGGGATACAGAGTCGCGCTGCTCCCGTTCCAGTTCCCGTGCGTGGAGAGTCAGGCGTACATCGCTCAGGCCGTTCATCATCGCGTTCCTCATGCCCAGTGGTGATTGGGGTGGAGTCATGATGGCGGTCGGACGGGTCTCAATACAGATTCACGATCTGTATATTTCTTTCATACAGATTGCGTGTTTTTCTATCTGAATCTTCAATTCAAGGACCATCTGTACTGGTCCTCTTGCGGGTTCGTGCCAACCCGGGAGACTGTCATGAAGCTCTATATCAAGCTGGCGGAGACCCTCGGCGAACGCATCGAGCAGGGCTACTACCGCCCCGGCGACCGCCTGCCTTCGGTACGTGCCCTGAGCCTGGAGCATGGCGTCAGCCTGAGCACGGTGCAGCAGGCCTACCGTATCCTCGAGGACAGCGGCCTCGCCGAGCCGCGCCCGAAGTCCGGCTACTTCGTCCCGCCGCGCCGCCAGACCCCGGCGCTGCCCGCGGTGAGCCGGGCGCCGCAGCGGCCGGTGGATGTTTCCCAGTGGAACGACGTTCTCGACCTGATCAAGCGCAGCGCCAAGGACAATGTCCTGCAGCTCGGCCGCGGCATGCCGGACATCACCAGCCCCACCCTGAAACCGCTGTTGCGCAGCCTCGGGCAGATCAGCCGGCGCCAGGACGGTAGCGGCCTCTACTACGACAGCATCTACGGCACCCAGGCCCTGCGCGAACAGGTGGCGCGCCTGGCGCTGGATTCCGGCTGCCAGATCCCCGCGAGCGACATCGTCATCACCACCGGCTGCCACGAGGCGCTGTCGGTGGCCATCCGCTCCACGTGCGAGCCGGGCGACATTGTGGCGGTGGATTCGCCGAGCTTCCACGGCGCCATGCAGACCCTCAAGGGCTTCGGCATGAAAGCCCTGGAACTGCCCACCGACCCGCTCAACGGCATCAGCCTGGAGGCGCTGGAGCTGGCCCTGGAGCAGTGGCCGATCAAGCTGATCCAGCTCACCCCGAATTGCAACAACCCGCTCGGCTACATCATGCCGGAGGCGCGCAAGCGCGCCCTGCTGACCCTGGCCCAGCGCTATGACGTGCCGATCCTCGAAGACGACGTCTACGGCGACCTCGCCTACCAGTATCCGCGTCCGCGCACCATCAAGTCCTACGACGACGACGGCCGCGTGCTGCTCTGCAGCTCCTTCTCCAAGACGGTGGCGCCGGGCATTCGCGTCGGCTGGATCGCCCCCGGCCGCTACCTCGACCGGGTGCTGCACATGAAGTACATCTCCACCGGCGCCACCGCCACCCAGCCGCAGCTGGCCCTGGCCGAGTTCATCGGCAAGGGCCACTACGAACCGCACCTGCGGCGCATGCGCAGCCAGTACCAGAGCAACCGTGAC
Source organism: Pseudomonas sp. BN417 (assembly GCF_029871205.1). Classification (GTDB taxonomy): domain Bacteria; phylum Pseudomonadota; class Gammaproteobacteria; order Pseudomonadales; family Pseudomonadaceae; genus Metapseudomonas. The sequence goes on from NZ_SSOJ01000152.1 coordinate 21,380, forward strand.
CGGATGATCGACTGGGTGATGCGCTACTTCCCCGCAGGCACCCGTGCCAGCCGGCCCCAGGGCAGCTTCATGCTCTGGGTGGAGCTGGCCGAGGATTTCGACACCCTGCGTCTGAACCGCGCCCTGTTGCCCAAGGGTGTGCAGATCGCCGCGGGCAGCATCTTCTCCGCCTCCGGCAAGTACCGGAACTGCCTGCGGATGAACTACTCCTCCAAGCCCACTCCGGCCATCGAGGCAGCGGTGAGGGCGGTGGGGGAGACGGTGCGGGAGTTGATGGGGATGTAACGGCTATGCGGGTGGGATCGACTTTTGTGGGGGCGAATTCATTCGCTATGCAGACCGCAGGTCTGCCCTCGAGTCCCATGGGGCCGCTTTGCGACCCTTTGCGAATGAATTCGCCCCCACAGGAACTCAAAGCCAGTGGGCATCCCAGAAGGGGTAGTCGCCTATCTGTTCCACCAGTCCGGCCCTCAGGGGATTGGCCACGATATAGCGGGCGACGTTGCGGATGTCTTCTTCCCTCCGCAGGGCATGATCGTGAAAACCTTTCTGCCAGATCGGTTGGGAACCCGGCAGGAAATGGCCCAACTGTCGGGAGGAGCGACCCTTGAGCACCTTGACTGCGCTGGCTATGGCCACCGGACCGTTGAGCCGCAGCAGCCAGTGCAGATGGTCCGGCATCAGTACCCATGCGATGGAGTGGAGCAGGTTCTGTTCTTGCAGGCGACGCATCTCGCCGATGACCAGGCGGGCCATGGTGAAGTCCCTGAACAACGGAGCTCGCCCTTCGGTGGTCGTGGTGATGTGGTAGATCTGGCCGGCTCGCGAGATACGGCCCCGGAGAAGATCGTCGCTCGGCATATCCATTGCCCTCGGGGTAGAGAAGGCAATGACTTTATGAGGCGTGGGCCAATGATTGGGCTGGTGCTGGCTGGGAAATGGATGAACCTCGCCTAGGAAGCTGCTGAGGGCCGACTTTCTGTGGGGGCGGATTCATTCGCTAAGGGGCGCGAAGCGGCCCCCAGAAGTCCCCGGGCAGACCTGCGGTCTGCTTAGCGAATGAATTCGCCCCCACAAGAACAGCAGGGCCAAGGCCAGCCAGCGGCTTTCATGCCACCTTCCCCTCATTCAGCAAATGCGCCGCCAGGGTCCGCAATGGACCCAACTGGCGGCAGATCAGCCCCAGTTCGGTCTGCACCAGCCGCGGGCGGTCGTCCATGTCTTCCGGCAGTTGCTCCAGGGCCTTGGCCAGGGCGTCCTCCTCGTCCCGATGGATGCTGATCGGGCGTCGGTCGGCCAGTCCCTCGGCGATGCAGTCGAGGCTCTCGGCGATCTGGCTGGCGGCCTGTTCGGAGACCGGGTTGAGGGCTTCGCCGGGTTGCTCGCTGCGGTGGGCGCCGAGGGCTGAGAGATAGCTGAGCAGGGTGTGGGAGAGCACCAGGAAGCGGAAGCCGATATCCGCCTCCTTACGGAAGTGGCCGGGCTCCATGAGCATGTTGGACAGGGTGGTGGACAGCGCCGCGTCGGCGTTGTGGGCATTGCGCCGGGCCAGGCGGTAGGCCAGGTCGTCGCGCTTGCCGTTGGCGTACTGCTGCATGATCTGGCGCAGGTAACGGCTGTTGCAGGTGAGGGTATTGGCCACCACCTGGTTGAGCCGGCGACCCTGCCAGTCGGGGAGGATGAAGATCACCGCGAGGCCGGCGATCAGGGCGCCGAGAAGCGTGTCCACCAGGCGCGGCAGGAACAGGCCATAGCTGTCGCCGACCTGGTTGAAGCAGAACAGCACGAGCAGGGTGATGGCGGCGGTGGCCAGGGTATAGCGGGTGGCGCGGGTGGCGAAGAACACCACCCCTGCGACCACCGCGAAGGCCGACTGCACCAGGGCGCCGGGGAACAGGTCGAAGAGCGCCCAGCCCAGCGCCAGGCCGATCAGGGTGCCGGCGATCCGCTGCACCAGCTTGCGCCGGGTGGCGCCGAAGTTGGGCTGGCAGACGAAGACCGTGGTCAGCAGTATCCAGTAGCCCTGTTCGGGGTGGATCAGGTGCAGCACGCCGTAGCCGGCGGCCAGTGCCAGGCCCATGCGCAGGGCGTGGCGGAACACCAGGGAGGTGGGCGTGAGGTTCTGCTTGAGGCGTTCCCAGACGTCCTTCAGGCCCTGGGGCGAGCGGTCCAGCAGGCTGCTGTCCTGGGCTTCGGCCAGGGCGTCGGGGTTGCTGGAATCGATGAGCAGCCGGTCGAGGGTAGCCAGGTTGTTGGCCAGGGCATTGAGCGAGCGCAGCAGGCTGCGCCAGGCCGGATTGCTCTGGATGCGCAGGTGCTCCAGGGACTTGTTCAGGTCCTCCAGGGCCTGGGCGCCATCCAGGTAGTCGAAGGGTTGGCGCATCTGGATGGCCCGGCCCAGTGCCTGGCAGGCGCCGCCCTGCTGGCGCAGCAGGCGTTGGCAGCGGAACAGCACGTCACTGTGGAAGAAGGCTTCGGCCAGCTCGTTGTAGGGGAAGTGGGAAGAGCTGGCGCGCTCGTGGATGTCCTGGGCCAGGAAGTAGAGCTTGAGGTAGCGGTTCACCTTGGGGCCCGGGCGACCGTTGCCGACGCGGTGCAGGATGACTTCCTTGGCCGCGTTCAGCGCCGCCACCACGCGGCCGTTCTGCTGCGCCAGGGCCAGGCGCCGGCCTTCGACGTCGAGCTGGCGCACCGGCTCCAGCAAGGCGGATTTCAGCTTGAGGTACTGCCCCAGCTCACGGAACAGCCTGGCCAGGCTCTGCTGCACCGGCTGGTGGGTGAAGAGCGCCTGCCAGAGCACCGAGAGCAGGCCGTACCAGGCGGCGCCGGCCACCAGCAGCGCCGGTTCCTGCCAGAGATTGGTGGGCGCGCCGTCGCGCTGGTCGACGCCGATCATGGTGTAGATGGAGAGGATCAGCGTCGCCGAGGCGATGGTCGCGTAACGCTCGCCCAGGGCGCCGAGCATCGTCAGGCCGAAGCTGGCCAGGGCCAGGGCGCTGACGAAGACCCAGGGGTAAGGGAAGAGCAGTTCCACCGAGAGCGAGGCGATGCTGAAACAACCCAGGGTCACCAGCAGTGCGGTGAGCCTGCCCTGCCAGCTGTCGTCGGTTTCCGCCAGGGCGCTGGCGATGATGCCGAGGAACAGCGGAATCAACAGTTCCATGCGGTCCTGCTGCCAGCACAGCGCCATGCTCCCGGTCAGGGCGACGAAAACGCGCAGGCTGTAGCTGAACTTGTCCAGCGCCCAGAGGCGGCGCAGCGATTGAGTGAGTCGAGTCGAGGGCATATGGGCCTTGAGGGCGGATGTCCGGGTGTGGCTGTGCTGCCGGCTACAGCCTAAAGGCTGCGACGGGCGCTGTCAGCCGCCCGCTCGCATCAAGACGCTTGGTCTGTCGCCGAGTGCCTGGAGCCACAGGAGCCAGGGTTGATTTCAGGTACGCAGGTGCCGTTTCGCGCTGGCCGCTGTCGGGGAATTGGCGCAGGCTTGGTGGACCTGCTGGCCAAACCCGTTCGCAGACGCCTCGCATGAGAAGACACCTTGGTTTCGCCTTGTTCGCCCTGCTGCTCGCCTGTGCCGGCGTCAACGCGGAAACGCTGCGCATGGCTGCAAATCTCTGGCCACCCTTCACCGACGCCCGCCTGCCGGGCAATGGCCTGGCCTGCGAACTGGTGAGCACCGCCCTGGAACGCGCTGGGCATCGCACCGAGTACGTGCAGGTGCCCTGGGCGCGTGCATTGCGCGGGCTCCAGGAGGGGGACTACGACCTGCTCGTCAGCGCCTGGTACAGCGAAGAGCGTGCCCGCTTCGGCCAGTTCTCCGCGCCCTACCTGACCAATCGAATCCTCTTCCTCAAGCGCAAGGACAGCACGGCCGACTACCGTACCCTGGCCGACCTCAGGCGCTACAGCATCGCCGTGGGGCGCGACTACCGCTATTCGCCAGCCTTCGATGCCGACGCCAGCCTGCACAAGGTGCCAGTGACGGACTTCCCGATGGGCGCGCGGATGCTTGCCGCCGGACGCGTGCAGCTGACCCTGGAGGACGAGCTGGTGGCGCGTTTCTACCTGAACCGCGAACTGAAAGGCATCAGTGACCAGCTGGAGTTTCTGCCCAGGCCGCTTTCCGAGAGCGGCTCGCACATCCTGGTGCGGCTCAGCCATCCGCGGCACCAGCAGCTGGTGGAAGATTTCAATCGCGCCATCCAGGCCATGCGCGAGGACGGCACCTACCAGGCGATCTTCGCCCGTCACGGCCTGCCCAGCCCTCGATAGGGGGCCTGGCTAGCCACTGGGTCAGATGATCCGCACCTTGTAGGAACGCCCCTTGATCTTGCCTTCGCTAAGACGCTTGAGCGCCTGCTTGGCGACGCCGCGTTCGACGGCGACGAAGGCCTGAAAATCGAAGATGGCGATCTTGCCCACCTGGCTGCCGGGAATCCCGGCTTCGCCAGTGAGGGCGCCGAGTATGTCGCCGGGGCGCAACTTCTCCTTGCGCCCGCCGTTGATGCACAGGGTGGCCATGGGCGGCAGCAGTGGCTCGCGGTTCTTCACGACCAGCTCGTCGAGGCGCTGCCAGTTCAACGGCATCTGCTGCAGGTCCTCGATGGCTTGGGCACGGTTGGCTTCGGCCGGCGCCACCAGACTCAGGGCCAGGCCCTTCTCGCCGGCGCGACCGCTACGGCCGATGCGGTGGACGTGCACTTCGGGGTCGCGGGACAGCTCGACGTTGATCACCGCTTCCAGCCCGGCGATATCCAGGCCGCGCGCGGCGACGTCGGTAGCCACCAGCACGCTGCAGCTCTGGTTGGCGAAGAGGGTCAGCACCTCGTCACGCTCACGCTGCTCCAGCTCACCATGCAGCGACAATGCGGAAACACCCTGGTCGCGCAGGTGGGCTTCCAGTTCCTGGCACTGCTGGCGGGTGTGGCAGAAGGCGACGCAGGACTGCGGGCGCACCTGTTGCAGCAGGCGCAGCACGGCATCCATGCGCTGGCGCGGGTCGATCTCGTAGAAGCGCTGCTCGATCTGGCCGTCGTCGTGCAGGGCGTCCACCTTCACCTGCTGCGGATCGCGCATGAAGGTCTTGGCCAACTGGGCGATGCCGGCCGGGTAGGTGGCGGAGAACAGCAGGGTCTGCCGGCGTGCCGGGAGCTGCTGGATGATCTCGGCGATGCTGTCGTAGAAGCCCATGTCGAGCATGCGGTCGGCTTCGTCCAGCACCAGTGTGTTGAGGCCGTCGAGCACCAGGGTGCCCTTGCGCAGGTGCTCCTGGATTCGTCCAGGCGTGCCAACGATCACATGGGCGCCGTGTTCCAGGGAGCCCACCTGCGGGCCGAAAGGCACGCCGCCGCAGAGGGTGAGCACCTTGATATTGCCGTGGCCGCGGGCCAGGCGGCGGATTTCCTTGGCCACCTGATCGGCCAGCTCGCGGGTGGGGCAGAGCACCAGCGCCTGGCAGCCGAAGAAGCGCGGATTCAGCGGCTCCAGCAGGCCGATACCGAAGGCGGCGGTCTTGCCGCTGCCGGTCTTGGCCTGGGCGATAAGGTCCTGACCCTTGAGGATCAGCGGCAGGCTCTTGGCCTGGATCGGCGTCATGTCGCGGTAGCCCAGGGTCTCCAGGTTGGCCAGGGTGGCTGCGGAGAGGGGCAGGGTGGTGAAGGCGGTGGTGGTCACGGGACGGGCCTGAAAGTCGAAATGGCGCGCAGTTTAGCAGGATGGGGCATGCAGCCCCGTTCACTCGTCGAGTTCGCGGTGCACCCGGCGCACGGCGCGGCCGCTGTCGGGCGGCAACTGGAAGAAGATCGCCGCGGCCAGCAGGGTCAGGACGCCGACGCACAGGTAGGTGGCCTGGAAGGCCTGCAGCACGCCGGGTGCCTCCGACATGCCGAAGCCACCGAGCAGGGCCGCGGCTACGGCGACCCCAAGGCTCATCGACAGCTGCATCACCACCGAGAGCAGGCTGTTGCCGCTGCTGGCCTGGTGGTCGTCGAGGTCGAGCAGGGTGACGGTGTTCATCGCGGTGAATTGCATGGAATTCACCGCGCCCAGGGCACCCAGGTGCAGGAGCAGCAGGGGATAGGGCGTGCTGGCGTCGATCAGCGCCAGGCTGGCGATCATGCCGCCCAGCAGCAGGGTGTTGCCGAGCAGCAGGCGGCGGTAGCCGAGGCGATCGAGCAAAGGCTTGGCCAGGGGCTTGGCGAGCATGGCCGAGAGCGCCAGGGGGATCATGGTCATCCCCGCCTGCGCCGGTGGATAACCCAGCGCCACCTGCAGCAGCAGGGGCGTGAGGAAGGGCAGCGCACTACTGCCCAGGCGCGAGAAGAGGTTGCCGAGGATGCCGGCGGCGAAGGTGCGGGTACGGAACAGCGACGGTGCGAACAGCGGCTGCGCCACCTGTACCGCGTGCAGCCAGTAGGCGGCCAGGCAGGCCAGGCCGCCGAGCAACAGCAGCATCACCCGCACATGGGGCAGTTGCAGGTCGCCCAGGCCTTCCAGGGCGATGGTGATCAGCACCATGGCGGTGCCGAACAGGAGGAATCCGAACAGGTCCAGGCGCACCGGACCGCTGCCGCGCAGGTCGGGCATGAAGCGCCAGGCCGCCAGCCCGCCGAGCAGTCCGACCGGCAGGTTGAGCAGGAAGATCCAGTGCCAGCTGGCGTACTCCACCAGCCAGCCGCCCAGGGTCGGACCGATCAGCGGGCCGAGCAGGCCGGGCAGGGTGATGAAGCTCATGATCCGCACCAGCTCGGAGCGCGGATAGGCGCGCAGCACCACCAGCCGGCCCACCGGCATCATCAGCGCGCCGCCCAGGCCTTGCACCACCCGGGCGCCCACCAGTTGCGGCAGGGTCGAGGAGAGGGCGCAGCACAGCGAGCCCAGGCTGAACAGCAGGATCGCGCCGAAGAACACCCGTCGTGTGCCAAAGCGGTCGGCGACCCAACCGGACGCGGGGATCAGCAGGGCCACGGTGAGCATGTAGGCGATGATCACCGACTGCATGCGCAGCGGGTCTTCCGCCAGGTCGCGGGCCATGGCTGGCAGTGCGGTGTTGAGGATGGTGCCGTCCAGCGCCTGCATGAAGAAGGCCACCGCCACCAGCCAGGGCAGCAGGCGGGCGGTGCGGGCGTCCAGGAGTACGGGTTCGGTCATGGAAAACCTTGCGCGGGCGACCCTGCGCACTTTAGGCCGCTATCCGGCGCGCCGCCAGCGGACATTCGCCCTGGTGCCCGGCTGCTAGGCTTGCCACTATTCGCCCCTGCTGTTCTCCCCACGGATAGGACCTTCCGAATGCGGACCCCCTGTTTCCTGCTGCTGAGCTGGTTGATGGCCGCGCCCTGCCTCGCAGCGGACTGGTTCCCGTTGCGGGTGCAGGTGGACGGCCGCGACGCCAGCTACCGTCCGCTGGAAGCGGCGAGCCGCCCCTGGCGCATCTGTGCCCTGCTGCCCCACGGCATGGACCGCTACTGGTGGGGAGTGGCCTGGGGCCTGGCCGAGGAGGCGCAGCGCCAGGGCGTGCAACTGGGGGTGTACGAGGCCGGTGGTTATCAGTACCCGGACATGCAGCGCGCACAGTTGACCCGCTGCATCCAGCTTGCCGCCGACGCCTATGTGATCGCCGCCATCAGCGCCCAGGGACTCTGCGACGAGATCGCCCTGCTGCACCGCGACAAGGTGCCGGTGATCGACCTGGTCAACCGTATCGATTGTCCGGGTGTCACCGCGCGGGCCCAGGTGGACTTCGCCGATATGGCCCGCGCGGCCATGGCCTACATTCGCGAGCACAGCAAGGGGCGACCGATCCGTGTGGGCTGGTTGCCGGGGCCGGAGGATGCCGGCTGGGTGGCCGACGCCGAGCGAGCCCTGGCCGAGTTCAAGGCTGGCGGCAAGGTGACCCTGGTGCCGGCCGGTTACGGCCCGGTGGACCGTTCCAGGCAGGCGGTGCTGGTGCGCCAACTGCTGGCCCGCGATCCCCAGCTCGACTACATACTCGGCAACGCCGAGGCCGCCGCCTTCGCCGCCCAGCTGGTGCGCGCCAGAGGCAGCCGCTACAAGGCGCAGGTGGTGTCGCTCTACGCCACCGAGCGGGTGCTGGAAGCCATCGCTGAAGGCAGCATCCTCGCCGCGCCCAGCGACTCGCCGGTGATCCAGGCGCGGGTGGCGGTGGACCTGGCGGTGCGTGCGCTGGAAGGCAAGCCGTCGCCACGGCGGGTCAGCCCACGAATCGAGGTGATCGACCGGGATAACCTGCAGCGCTTCGATATCAGCCGCCTGATGCCGCCCAGCGGGCACTGGATGATCCGCCAGGAGCTGCCGGAGTAGCAGGTTCCTTGTAGGGGCGAATTCATTCGCCAAGCAGGCCGAAGGCGTGCCCTGCAAGACCCGATGGGGCAGCTGCGCCGCCCTTGGCGAATGAATTGGCTATGTTTGCATTAAGTGTTGCTAGAACGTCTTGAGCCAAGCTGCTTATCGAGCGGGCTGCGAGTCCCTGTTTCGCCTCCCGGCGAGTCACTTCTTTCAAACGTCGGGATGCCGAACCACAAAGAAGTAACCAAGAACGCTCGCCCCTGCATCCGGCCCGACTGCGTCGGGTGACCAGCCTTCGGCTGTTACTGCGTTTCCCTCGCTCCATCATTGCTCCGGGGGCC
>NZ_SSOJ01000152.1:30074-44408 GCF_029871205.1 Pseudomonas sp. BN417
CGCTCGTCCCCCTGCGCAACGCTTCCGCTCGGCCTTCTGACGGGGCGGAATCGCTGCCCCACCGCTTCTGCACAGGTTCAGGCAATGAGCAGGCATCAGGATTGCCGCACCCTGTCAGGCGCGAGTCACCCCTCGCCCTTTGGGAGAGGGGCGGGGGTGAGGGGTGTATCAGGCAAGTGCGGAGGTCTGAAAATACCGTGTTAGGGCGTTTTATTCGATGCAACAACAGCTAACGCAGACAGAGCCAATGAATTCGCCCCTACATAGGCCCACCTCACGGAAATGAAAAGGCCCCTGGTGCGCTGCACCAGGGGCCTTGGTCGTTACCGCTGCCGATTACAGCTGGCGCAGCGGCTTGCCGCGTACCGGCTTGTCGCCCGCCGTGTAGTACGCGGCGGTGCTGCGCGGCAACGGCTTACGGTTGCGGATCTTATCGGCGATCTTCTCGGCGATCATGATGGTGGTCGCGTTGAGGTTGCCGGTGATGATCTCCGGCATGATCGAGGCGTCCACCACCCGCAGGCCGTCCATGCCGTGCACGCGGCCCTGGCCGTCCACCACCGCCATGTCGTCGGTGCCCATCTTGCAGGAGCAGGACGGGTGGAAGGCGGTTTCCGCGTGGGTACGGATGAACTCGTCCAGTTCGGCATCGGACTTCAGGTTCGCGCCTGGGCTCAGCTCGCGGCCGCGGTACGGGTCGAGCGCCGGCTGACCCATGATCTCGCGGGTGATGCGGATGCCGTCGCGGAATTCCTGCCAGTCCTGTTCGTGGGACATGTAGTTGAACAGGATGCTCGGGTGCTGGCGCGGGTCCTTCGACTTCAGGTGGATGCGGCCGCGGCTCGGCGAACGCATGGAACCCATGTGCGCCTGGAAGCCGTGCTCCTGCACGCCTTTGCTGCCGTTGTAGTTAATCGCCACCGGGAGGAAGTGGTACTGGATGTTCGGCCACTCGAATTCCGGACGGGTGCGGATGAAGCCGCCGGCCTCGAACTGGTTGCTGGCGCCCAGGCCGCTGCCCAGGAGCAGCCACTCGGCACCGATCATGGGCTGGTTCCACCACTTGGTGGCGGGGTAGATGGACACCGGCTCCTTGCACGCGTACTGCAGGTAGAGCTCGAGGTGGTCCTGCAGGTTGGCGCCGACGCCCGGCAGGTCATGCACCACGGGCACGTCGAGGTCGCGCAGCAGGGCCGCCGGGCCGACGCCCGAGCGCTGCAGCAGTTGCGGGGAGGCGATGGCGCCGCTGCACACCAGCACTTCGCGACGGGCGCGGGCGGTGATCAGGTTGTCGCTGTTGCCCTTGAGGTAGGCCACGCCAGTGGCGCGTTTGCCGCTGAACAGGATGCGGTCGCTCAGGGCATGGGTGACGATGGTCAGGTTAGGGCGGTTGCGTGCCTGGTCCAGGTAGCCCCGGCCGGTGGCGGCGCGGCGACCTTGGGGAGTCACGGTACGGTCCATGGGGCCGAAGCCTTCCTGCTGATAACCGTTGAGGTCCTCGGTACGCGGGTAGCCGGCCTGCACGCCGGCCTCGACCATGGCGTGGAACAGCGGGTTGTTGCCGGCCTTGGGCGTGGTCACGCTCACCGGGCCGTCGCCGCCGTGGAAATCGTTGGGGCCGATGTCGCGGGTTTCCGCCTTGCGGAAATAGGGCAGGCAATCCAGGTAGGTCCAGTCTTCCAGGCCCGGCGCCTTGGCCCAGCTGTCGAAGTCCATGGCGTTGCCGCGGATGTAGCACATGCCGTTGATCAGCGAGGAGCCGCCCAGGCCCTTGCCACGGCCGCACTCCATGCGGCGGTTGTTCATGTAGGGCTCGGGGTCGGTCTCGTAGGCCCAGTTGTAGCGGCGGCCCTGCAGCGGGAAGGCGAGGGCGGCGGGCATCTGGGTACGGAAGTCCAGGCGATAGTCAGGGCCGCCGGCTTCGAGCAGCAGCACGCTGACGTCGGCGTCTTCGGTCAGGCGGGTGGCCAGGACGTTACCGGCGGAGCCGGCGCCAACGATGATGTAATCGAATTCTTGTGACATATGACTTACCTGCTAAATGACCCGGACGGCTCCGGGGCGCGGCATCTCTCTTCCCCGGATTGCATCCGGGCTACCAGGGTCGGTGTCGAGTCGTGGCCCGGATGAAATCCGGGGGGCGCTGGATGCGCCCCCGGGCGTTCGTCCGGGCCGGCGTCGGTCAGAACACCGAGTAGTAGTCGCCCATCTCGACCTGCACCGACTTGATGCGGGTGTAGTGGGCCAGGGTGGTCAGGCCGTTCTCGCGGCCGACGCCGGACTGCTTGTAGCCGCCCACCGGCATTTCGGCCGGGGACTCGCCCCAGGTGTTGATCCAGCAGATGCCGGCTTCCAGCTTGTGGATCACGCGGTGGGCGCGGGCCAGGTCGCGGGTGACCACGCCTGCGGCCAGGCCGTACTCGGTGTCGTTGGCGCGGCGGATCACTTCTTCCTCGGTGTCGTAGACCAGGATGCTCATCACCGGGCCGAAGATTTCCTCGCGGACGATGGTCATGTCGTCGGTGCAGTCGCTGAACACGGTGGCGGCCACATAGGCGCCCTTGGCGAATTCGCCGTTGATGACGCGCTCGCCGCCGATCAGCAGGCGCGCGCCTTCCTTGCGGCCGGACTCGATGTAGCCGAGCACGCTTTCCATGTGGGCGAAGCTGGTCAGCGGACCGAAGTTGGTGTCGGCGTCTTCCGGGTTGCCCAGACGGATGCGCTTGACGCGCTCGACCACCTTGGCTTCGAAGCGGGCTTGCAGGGCACGCGGGACGAACACGCGGGTGCCGTTGGTGCAGACCTGGCCGGAGCTGAAGAAGTTGGCCATTACCGCGATGTCGGCGGCGCGGTCGAGGTCGGCGTCTTCGAAGATGATCAGCGGCGACTTGCCGCCCAGTTCCATGGTCACTTCCTTGAGCGAGGAGCTGGAGGCGCTGGCCATCACCTTCTTGCCGGTCGAGGTGCCGCCGGTGAAGGAAATCTTCTCGATCAGCGGGTGCTCGGTCAGCCACTGGCCGACTTCACGGCCGCTGCCGGTGAGGACGTTGAACACGCCGTCCGGCACGCCGGCTTCGGTGTAGATCTCGGCCAGTTTCAGCGCGGTCAGCGGGGTGACTTCGCTGGGCTTGAAGATCATGGCGTTGCCGGCGGCGAGCGCCGGGGCGGATTTCCACATGGCGATCTGCACCGGGTAGTTCCAGGCGCCGATGCCGGCGACCACGCCCAGGGGCTCGCGGCGGGTGTAGACGAAGCTGGTTTCGCGCAGCGGGATCTGCTCGCCTTCGATGGCGGGGATCAGGCCGGCGTAGTACTCGATCACGTCGGCACCGGTGACGATGTCCACCGCGCGGGTTTCGGCCAGCGGCTTGCCGGTGTCCAGGGTTTCCAGCTCGGCCAGTTCGTCGTTGCGCTCACGCAGGATGTCCACGGCGCGGCGCAGGATGCGCGAGCGCTGCATGGCGGTCATCGCGGCCCAGACCTTCTGGCCCTCGACGGCGCTGGCGACGGCGCGCTCGACGTCGTCCTTGCTGGCGCGCTGGACCTTGGCCAGGACTTCACCATTGGCCGGGTTGACGGTCTCGAAGCTGGCGCCGCTGGTGGAGTCGACGTAGCGACCGCCAATGTAGAGCTTCTGTTCTTCGAATCGGGCCATGGTGGTTGTCCTCTCTAGGTCTTGTGTTCGCAAGGCGGCAGGGCGGTTCAAGCCGCCTGCTTGGCCAGTTGTTGATCAAGGAATTCGTAGGCAAGCCGGCGGGCCTGCTCGGTATCGAAGGCTTCGCCGGACAGCGCGCCGCGCAGCCAGAGGCCGTCGATCAGGGCGGCCAGGCCCCGGGCTGCGGCGCGTGCGCTCCTGGCATCGAGCTCGCGGCGGAACTGCCAGCAGAGGTTCGAGTAGAGGCGCAGGTCGTTGATGCGCTGCAAACGGCGCAGCGACGGCTGGTGCATGCTGCTGGCCCAGAACGCCAGCCAGGTCTTCATGGCCGGGCCGTTGACCTGGGTCTCGTCGAAGTTGCCGTCGATGATCGAGCGGATGTAGCCACGCGCGCTCTCGTCGCGCATGGCCTCGCGGCGCTTGCGCACCGCGCCCTGCAGATCGTTCATGAGGAAGCGCATGGTGGCTTCCAGCAGGCCGTTCTTGTCCTGGAAGTAGTGGCTGATGATGCCGTTGGAGACCCCGGCCAGCTTGGCGATGTAGGAAATGCTGGCGTCGCCCATGCCGACCTGGTCCACCGCCTCGAGTGTGGCGTGGATCAGTTGGGTGCGGCGCACGGGCTGCATTCCGACTTTGGGCATTGGGGTTTCCTCCTCTACCGGGCCTTTCCCGGATAGGTTGAAATCCAGCCTACTTTATTTTTATTGAACGTTCAAACAACAAAGAATACGATGCGCACCATGGAACGGGATGCGGCAGTTCGCCGCACCTGATTCCAGGCCATCTGCCGGCGGATTCCACCCGTCGCCGGCCGCTGGCGCGGGTCTGTCGTTGCGCCTACCAGGCGCCTGCTTTCACTGCCCTGGAAACTCCAAATGAGTACAGCTTCCATAACAACAAACCATGGCAAGGTGCGCCTGAATCCGGTCGTGTTCTTCGGATCCACCGCGCTCATCCTGCTGCTCACGGTTGCCTTGATCGCCTTCCCCGATAGTGCCGGCGCCTGGCTCGGCAAGGCCCAGAGCTGGCTCTCGCGCAGTTTCGGCTGGTATTACATGCTGGCCATCGGTGCTTACCTGTTCTTCGTCCTCTATGTCGCCTTCTCCCGTTATGGCCATCTGCGCCTGGGCGCCGACGACAGCCGTCCGGACTTCAGCTACGGCGCCTGGGCCGGGATGCTGTTCTCCTCGGGCATCGGTATTTCGCTGCTCTACTTCGCCGCTTCCGAGCCCATCGACCATCTGTACAACCCGCCGGAAGGCGAGCCGGGCAGCCAGTCCGCCGCGCGCCAGGCGCTGCAGCTGACGTTCCTCCACTGGGGCGTGCACGGCTGGGCCATCTATGCGCTGGTGGGGCTGGCGGTCGGCTACTTCGCCTATCGCCACAACAAGCCGCTGGCCCTGCGTTCGGCGCTCTACCCGCTGTTCGGCGAGCGCCTGATGAAGGGTTCGGTGGGCAACGCGGTGGACTGCTTCGGCATCTTCGTGACCCTGCTGGGCCTGGTGACCAACCTGGGGATCGGCTCCTTGCAGGTGTCCTCGGGCCTGGAGTACCTGTTCGGTCTGCCCCATAGCCAGGGCGCGCTGCTGGCGGTGATCCTGGTGATGAGCGCGGTGGCGACCCTGGCCGCTGTATCCGGCATCGAGAAGGGCATCCGCCGCCTGTCCAACCTGAACATCATCCTGTTCAGCGGCCTGCTGCTGTTCGTGCTGCTGGCCGGCGAGACCCTGCACCTGCTCAACGGTTTCGTGCAAAACCTGGGCGATTACCTCAACGGCCTCGTGCTGAAGACCTTCGACCTCTACGTCTACACCGGCCAGTCCGGCAAGAGCGAAGAGTGGATGGGCCTGTGGACCCTGTTCTATTGGGCCTGGTGGATTTCCTGGGCGCCCTTCGTCGGCATGTTCGTGGCCCGTATTTCCCGCGGCCGCACCGTGCGCGAACTGGTCTGCGGTGTGCTGCTGATCCCGCTGGGCTTCACCCTGGCCTGGCTCTCGGTGTTCGGCAACAGCGCCATCGACCTGGTGATGAACCAGAACGCGGCGGACCTGGGCAAGGCGGCGCTGGAACAACCGGCCATGTCCATCTACCTGCTGCTGGAGCATTACCCCTGGGCCAAGGCGGTGATCGGCCTGTCGATCTGCGTGGGCTTCGTGCTCTTCCTCACCCCGGCCGACTCAGGCTCGGTGATGCTGGCCAACCTGTCCCGCGAGGAAGGCGACCTGGACGAGGACGCACCCAACTGGCTGCGTATCTTCTGGTCGGTCGTAGTGACCCTGGCGACCATCGGCCTGCTGTTCGCCGGCAACTTCACCGCCATGCAGACGGTGGTGGTGCTGGCCGGCCTGCCCTTCTCGGTGGTGCTGTTGCTCTACATGTTCGCCTTGCTGAAAACCATGAAGGCGGACCTGGCGGCGAGCGACGCGGCTGCGGTCCCTCGGGTGGTGTTGCGCAGCGAAGCGGCCTGACTGAGGTCCCTGCTGGAATGAAAAAGCCCGGTCCGATGGACCGGGCTTTTTTGTTTGTGGGTGGGTCGTGCTCTTGTGGGGAACGGGGATCAGGCCGGGACTTCGGTCTTCGCCTTGGCCAACTGCCGGTCGAGGTAGTCGTAGGCGATCTGCAGGGCCTGTTGGGTGTTGAAGGCATCGCCCGAGAGCGCACCGCGCAACCACAGGCCGTCGATCAGTGCGGCCAGGCCGCGGGCGGCGGAGCGGGCGTCGTCGATGTCGAGGGTACGGCGCAGTTCGCAGCAGAGGTTGGAGTAGAGCCGGTGGTCGTTGATCCGCTGCAGGCGGCGCAGGGACGGCTGGTGCATGCTGGCCGCCCAGAAGGCCAGCCAGGTCTTCATCGCCGGGCCGCTGACCTGGCTGTCGTCGAAGTTGCCTTCCACTATGGCGCGCAGATGCGCCCTCGGGCTGTCGTCGCGCAGGGCGGTACGGCGTTGGCGCACGGCGGAGCTGAGGGCGGCCATCAGGTGGCGCATGGTGGCTTCCAGCAGGCCATTCTTGTCCTGGAAGTAGTGGCTGATAATGCCGTTGGACACCCCGGCGACACGGGCGATGTAAGCGATGCTGGCATCGCCGAGACCGACCTGGTCGACGGATTCGAGAGTGGCCTGGATCAACTGCGAGCGGCGGATCGGCTGCATTCCGACCTTGGGCATCAGGTACTTCCATCATTTTGTGTGGGAATGGGAAGCGCGCAGTCTAGGGGGAATTTGATTGATCGATCAATCGATGGGGTCGATCGGGGGCGGCGGCGAGGTCCAGGTCGGGGTGATTGCAATGTAGGGGCGAATTCATTCGCTAAGGGCAGCGCAGCTGCCCCATGGAAATCCACAGGGCAGACCTGCGGCCTGCAAAGCGAATGAATTCGCCCCCACAGGGAATCTGCCCCAGCGAAAAAACAAACCCCCACAGGCCCGAAGGCCGGTGGGGGTTGGCCATGCGGCAGGGGCTTACTTCAGCCAGCTTTCCACACGCTCGGGGTTCTTGGCGATCCAGTCCTTGGCGGCCGCTTCCGGCTTGGCGCCTTCGCGGATGGCCAGCATCACGGCGCCCACTTCCTCGCCGCTCCAGGAGAAGTTCTTCAGGAACGCGGTGGCGTCGGCGGCTTTGGCTTCCAGGCCAGGGTTGACCACGGTGTCGACGTGCTCGTCATCGCCATAGACCTTTTTCGGGTCTTCCAGGAAGCGCAGCTTCCACTTGGCGAACATCCAGTGCGGGATCCAGCCGGTGACCACGATGGGTTTCTGGGCCTTCTCGGCGCGGGTCAGGGCGGTGGCCATGGCCGGGCCGGAGCTGGGCATCAGTTTGATGTCCAGGTTGTACTGCTTGATGGCGTCCTCGGTGCGGCGCATCACGCCGGCCCCGGCATCGATGCCGGTGATCTTGCCGTCGAAGTCCTTGCTGTACTTGCTCAGGTCTTCGATGGATTTGGCCTGCACGTAGTCAGGCACGATGAGGCCGATCTTGGCGCCCTTGTAGTTGGAGCCCAGCACTACCACCTTGTCCTTCAGCTTGGCGTAGTACTCGCCGTGGGTGGCCGGCAGCCAGGCGGAGAGGGTGGCGTCCAGGTCACCGCGGGCCACGCCCTGCCACATGATCGCCGGCTCGACGGGTTTCAGCTCCACGCCATAGCCGAGTTTTTCCTTGAGGATTTCGCCCGCCACATGGGTGGCGGCGACACTGTCGTCCCAACCGTTGACGTAGCCGATCTTCAGGGTCGGTTTATCGGCGGCACCGGCGGTGCCCATACCGAGGGCCAGGGCGGCGACGCCGAGCGTTTGCAGACAAAGGGATTTCAACTTGCGCATACGTATTGCTCCATCAGGTGGGATTGGCAGCCAACTACGTGGTCGATGGCCCGTTCTGAGGCGGGTTTCGCGACTGTGCCCCTCGCGGCCCGTTGCCGGGCCACGATTGGCGAATTGCAAGGAAACGGGCTCCGGAGCGGAGCCCGGGGGATTACAGGCCGATGTGTTTCTTCACGGCGGCGGCGCCGTCCTGGCCGTCAAAGGTGGTAACGCCCGCCAGCCACTTGTCCAGCGCGGCCGGATTGGCCTTGAGCCAGGAAGTGGCGACTTTCACCGGGTCTTCCTTCTCGAGGATCTTCTCCATCAGCTGGCTTTCGGTTTCGACAGTGAACTGCAGGTTGTTCAGCAGCTTGCCGACGTTGGCGCAGCGTTGCTCGTAGTCTGGCGGCACCACGGTGTAGACCTTGGCTGCGCCGTAGTCCGGGCCGAACACGTCATCGCCCCCAGCCAGGTAAGTGATGTCGAACTGGGTGTTCATCGGGTGCGGTGCCCAGCCCAGGAACACCACCGGCTCCTTCTTCTTCACCGCGCGCTGCACCTGCACCAGCATGCCGGCCTCGGAAGACTCGACCATGCGGAACTTGCCGAGATCGAACTGGTTGCCCTTGATCATCTTGTCGATCAGCAGGTTGCCGTCGTTGCCCGGCTCGATGCCATAGATCTTGCCATCCAGCTGGTCCTTGAACTTGGCGATGTCCTGGAAGCTCTTCAGGCCGGCCTCAGCCGCGTAGGTCGGTACCGCCAGGGTGTACTTGGCGCCTTCCAGGTTGGGGGTCGGCAGCACCTTCACACCGTTGTCCTTGGTGAAGGGCTCGATCACCGCGTCCATGGAGGGGGCCCAGTAGCCGAGGAACACATCGATCTGCTTGTTCTTCACCCCGGTGAAGGCGATGGGCACCGAGGCCATGATCTTGCGCGGGGTGTAGCCCAGGCCTTCGGTCAGCACCATGGCGACGCCGGTGGTGGCGGCGATGTCGGCCCAGCCGATCTCGGCGAAGCGGACCTGCTTGCAGCTCTGCGGCTCCTGGGCCCAGGCACCCTGGGCCAGCGCGCAGGCCAAGAGGCCCAAGGCAGCGACTTTTTTCATTTTTTTCATTAGCGACTCCCTGACATTGAAAGGTGAAGCGTTGGTTATTGCGCTTGCTGCCGCTGCAACTTGGCGCTCAGCCAGCCAAAGGGCTTGCCACGAGTCGCGGTTTGACGAGTCCCGAAACTTTCGGTGATACGGTCGAGAATGATCGCCAGCAGCACCACGGCCATGCCGCTTTCGAAGCCCAGGCCGATGTCCAGGCGCTGGATACTGGCGAGCACGTCGTTACCCAGGCCACCGGCGCCGACCATCGACGCGATGATCACCATGGACAACGCCATCATGATCGTCTGGTTGACCCCGGCCATGATCGACGGCATGGCATTCGGCAGCTGCACTTTGTATAGCAGTTGCCAGCTGGTGCAGCCGAAGGATTGGCCGGCTTCGACGATTTCCTTGTTCACCTGACGGATGCCGAGGGCGGTCAGACGCACCGCCGGCGGCATGGCGAAGATCACCGTGGCGATGATGCCGGGCACGCGGCCGAGGCCGAAGAGCATCGCCGCCGGGATCAGGTAGACGAAGGCCGGCATGGTCTGCATGAAGTCCAGCACGGGGCGGATGATGACGGCCACGCGCTCGCTCCTGGCCGCCCAGATCCCCAGGGGGATGCCGAGCAGCAGGCTGATCAAGGTCGAGGAGAAGGTCAGGCCGAGGGTGACCACGGTCTGTTCCCAGAAGCCGGTCATCACGATCAGGATCAGCGAGACCGCAGTGAAGGCCGCGAACTTGGCGCCGATACGCCAGAAGCCCAGGCCGACGAAGACCGCGATCAGCACCCAGGCCGGCGGCCACATCAGGAAGCGTTCGATCAGCTCGGAAAAGCCGCTGACCACGTTGCCGACGCTTTCGAAGGCGCCGCTGTAGTTTTCCAGAAGGTGCTGGACGACGTCATTCACCCAGCTGCCCAGATCCAGTTTCTCGCTCATCGTCATTCTCCCCGCAGGCGGCTCAGCAGGCGGCCTTTGCTGATCGCGCCGCAGTAGCGGCCACTCTGGTCGATCACAGGGATCGGCCCTTCATTGATCACCAGGCGCTGGATGACGCTGTCCAGTGGCAGGTCCTCCGGTACCGGGTCGATGTGCTTGAGCAGGCTGTGCTCCAGGTCCAGGGTGCGGCCACCTTCGACCAGCAGGGCAATCTTCTCGAGGCTGATGGAGCCACGGAAGTTGTTCTTCTCGTCGACGATGAAGGCGTAGTGCTTGTCCATGGCCTGCAGCTTCTGGCAGACCATCTGCGCGTCCGGGGCCTTGCCGTTGTGCACGAACAGCGGAACGCTGTCGGACTTGAGTTGGCCGGCGGTGAGGTAGCGGCTGGTGTCGACCGTGTTGAAGAAGTTGCGCACGTAGTCGTTGGCCGGGTTCTCGATGATCTCCTGGGGCGTGCCCACCTGGATCAGCTTGCCGCCTTCCATGATGCCGATGCGCGAACCGATGCGCATGGCTTCCTCGATATCGTGGGAGACGAAGATGATGGTGCGGCTGTGCTTCTTCTGCAGGTCCAGCAGCACGTCCTGCATCTCGCGGCGCTTGAGCGGGTCGAGGGCGGAGAAGGCCTCGTCCATGATGATCATCGACGGGTCGACCGCCAGGGCGCGGGCCAGGCCGACGCGCTGCTGCATGCCGCCCGACAGCTCATGGGGATACTTGTGCGCGAAGCTGGCCAGGCCGACCTGCTCCAGCACTTCCATGGCGCGCTTCTCGCGCTCCTTCTTGCCCTTGCCGGCGACTTCCAGGCCGAAGGCGGCGTTGTCCAGCACGCAGCGCGAAGGCATCAGGGCGAAGGACTGGAACACCATGCTCATGTCGCGGCGGCGCAGGTCGATCAGTTGCGACTTGGGCAGCTTGGCGACGTTCTGGCCGTCGATGAACACATCCCCGGCGGTGGGTTCGATCAGGCGGTTGATCAGGCGGATCAGAGTCGACTTGCCCGAACCCGACAGGCCCATCAGCACGAAGATTTCACCTTCGTTGACGCTGAAGGACACGTCGCTGACGCCGATCACGGCACCGCGCTCGGCGAGGATCTTTTCCTTGCTCCAGCCCTGCTTGAGTAAATCGATTGCTTCTTGTGGTTGTTGCCCGAAAACCTTGTAGAGGTTTTGAACCACGATCTTTCCAGACTGCATGGGATATTTCCCCTTCAGTAGACATCCAGGTCAGCTACACGGAGCCAGAACGGGCGCTCGACGACGCCCAGCCTGGTGATGCCGACTGTCTTGCCTGTGTGGATAACAATGTTTCGAGAACCTGACAGCCCTCTGGCAGTGCTACGAAACCCAGTCCCTGGGCGGGTTCTGCACCTCGAGCCGAGGTGCGCGTACTTCCGAAATTTCTTATTAGGCCTACCTCTGCTCGGGTTGAGGTTGCCGCTTGTGTTCTTCGGTCCGGAGCGGAGTGCTCGCGGTCTGTCGGCCCACGGGAGCCGACAGCGACGAAATCGGGTGACTCAACGATAAAGCCTTGAGGCCTTGGCAATTGTCGGTTTGCGACCTTCATATGTTGGGTGGCGACATGGCTCGTGGATATCACGGGATACGCCTCGTCACGGCGCTTCGGCGCCGGCAAGCGTCGCCGGAAGAGGGCTGCCATCGCGCGCGGTGACGCCCTTCAGCCAGGCGGCGAGGGTGTCGGGATTGGCCTTCAGCCAGGTCTTGGCCTCGCGGCGGCGGTTGGTGCTCTGGTTAAGTATGGCCCCCATCAGGTGGTTCTCCATGGCCAGGCTGAATTTGAGGTTCTTCAGCAGCTGTCCGAGGTTCGGGCATTCCTGGGTCAGACCCTTGCGCACGTTGGTGTAGACGGTGGCGCCGCCGTATTCCGGGCCGAACCAGTCGTCCCCGCCCTCCAGGTAGTGCATGTTCAGCTGGTTGTTCATGGGGTGCGGTTCCCAGCCGAGGAACACCGCCCACTGCTTGAGGTGCTCGGCGCGTTTCACCTGGGAGAGCATGCCGTTTTCACTGGACTCCACCAGTTTGAAGTCGCCCAGGCCGAAAGCGTTCCCCGCGATCATCTTCTGGATCAACTTGTTGCCGTCGTTGCCGGGCTCGATGCCGTAGACCTTCCCGTCCAGCTGCTGCTTGAACTTCGCCAGGTCGGCAAAGCTCTTGATGCCGCCTTCCCAGGCGGCCTGGTTCACCGCCAGGGTGTACTTGGCGCCGGTGAGGTTGGCGCCGAGGCTCTCCACCGTGCCTTTTTCAAGGTAGGGACGGATGTCGTTTTCCATGCTCGGCATCCAGTTGCCGAGGAAGACATCGATCTTGCCTTCGCCCAGGGCCTTGTAGGTGTCGGGTACCGACAGGCGCCTGACCTTGGTGACGTAGCCGAGTTCGCTCAGCACATGACGGGTGACGGCGGTGGTGACTGTGATGTCGCTCCAGCCGACATCGGCGAAATGCACGGTTGAGCAGCGTTCGGGGTCGGCCGCGGCCAGGGCCGGCTGGGTGGCGCAGATCGAAATGGCCAGTACCGAAGCGGCCAGCAGCGTAGTGGTGGGTCGAGTCATGGGAAGGGGTCCGTCCACTGCAGGAATTATTGTCGTTTTTCCGGACTCGCGTGGCTGTCGGACTGCTGCAGGCCGCGCCCGCCGGGCGCCCGGATCATGCGTGCCAGACGCATTGCCTGACTACCGACCAGGTCGCACGCAGAACTTATCTGTCGCGGGTGGTGTAGGGAAGCGGGGGATTTCGAGGCAGCTTTTTCTGTGGGGGCGAATTCATTCGCTATGGGCAGCGCAGCTGCCCCTTGGGGATCTTGCAGGGCAGTCCTTCGGCCTGCTTAGCGAATGAATTCGCCCCCACATTGCCCGCGTCAGCCTAAAGGATCGGGCACGGCGTATTTGGATACGAGCAAGTCGGTGTGGGAAGTCCTCTGTTCGGCGAAATGCCGATCATGGCGCCAAGAGTGATCCTTCCCGGAGTAGTCCCGTGGCTATCAGCGTGTTCGACCTGTTCAAGATCGGTATCGGCCCCTCCAGCTCGCACACCGTGGGCCCCATGCGCGCGGCGGCGCTGTTCGCCACGGCGCTGCGCGAGCGTGGCCTGCTGGCGCAGGTGCGCCGCGTCGAGGTGCGCCTGTACGGCTCGCTGTCGGCCACCGGCGTCGGCCACGGCACCGACCGCGCCACGGTCATGGGGCTGATGGGCGAATGGCCCGATAAGGTCGACCCGAAGCAGATCGCCCCGCGCATCGCGGCGCTGCAGGAGGCCCGCGAGCTGCTGCTGGACGGCAGCCAGCCGGTGCCGTTCGACTGGAACCGCGACCTGCTGCTGCTCGAGGAAAACCTGCCCTACCACCCCAACGCCATGACCCTGATCGTCGAAGGCGCGGCCGGTGAACTGCACCGCGACACCTACTACTCCATTGGCGGCGGCTTCGTCGTCGACGAGGCCCAGGCCAAGGCCGGCCAGCTGGATCAGGACGCCACCGTGCTGCCCTACGATTTTTCCAGCGCCGAAGAGCTGCTGGTGCTGTGCCAGCGCCACAACCTGCGCATCGCCGAGCTGATGCTGGCCAACGAGAAGGCCTGGCGCAGCGAGGCGGAGATCCGTGCCGGGCTGCTGAAACTGTGGGACGCCATGCAGGAATGCGTGAACAACGGCCTCGGCCACGAAGGCATCCTCCCTGGCGGGCTCAACGTGCGCCGCCGCGCGGCCAAACTGCACCGCAGCCTGCAGGAGCTGGGCAAGCCGAACGTGATCGGCAGCACCATGAGCGCCATGGAATGGGTCAACCTCTACGCCCTGGCGGTGAACGAGGAAAACGCCGCCGGCGGGCGCATGGTCACCGCGCCCACCAATGGCGCGGCGGGGATCATCCCGGCGGTGCTGCACTACTACATGCGCTTCAATCCCGAGGCCAACGAGGACGACGTGGTCAATTTCTTCCTCGGCGCGGCGGCGGTGGGCATTTTGTGCAAGAAGAACGCCTCGATCTCCGGCGCCGAGGTCGGTTGCCAGGGCGAGGTGGGCTCGGCCTGCGCGATGGCGGCGGCGGGGCTGGCGGAAGTGCTGGGGGCGACCCCGGCGCAGCTGGAGAACGCCGCGGAGATCGGCCTGGAGCACAACCTGGGGCTGACCTGCGACCCGGTGGGCGGGCTGGTGCAGGTGCCCTGCATCGAGCGCAACGCCATCGCCGCGGTGAAGGCGATCAACGCGGCGCAGATGGCGCTGCGCGGCGACGGCGAGCACTTCATCTCGCTGGACCAGGTGATCCGCACCATGCGCGACACCGGTGCCGACATGCACGACAAGTACAAGGAAACCTCGCGCGGCGGCCT
>NZ_SSOJ01000153.1:0-68880 GCF_029871205.1 Pseudomonas sp. BN417
GTGTTCAGCCGGGATAGATGGGTAACGCCTGTCGGGAGACATGGGTAACGGGTTGATGATCATGTCACGCGTTGCCTCAAGTCGAGTTGGCGCAGGGTCTTGTGGATGAACACCACATCGTAGACGCCCTCGACGGCGGTGGGGCGGATCGCGACGCGCTCCCCGTACAACCCCCCGCCGACGAACACGCGGCGGCCCTGGAAATTGATCTGTCCGATGCGCCCGACCTTGAGCACCCGGTCGCTCGCTTCGTAGTCCAGTTCCGGCAGTTGCTCCGGGTAGCTGCGCCGACTGGGCTGGTAGCGCGTGATCGGCGGCAACTGGCCCAGCGCCTCATGCGGGCGATCGTGGTTGTACTGCTCCCGCCAGTGCGCCATCGCCTGCTGGCAGTGCGCCAAGTCGCGAAACGCGCGGTGCAGCACTTCACGCTTGAGCGTCTGGTGGAAGCGCTCCAGCTTGCCCTGGGTCTGCGGATGGTGGGGGCGGCTGTGGCTGACCTCAATGCCGAGGCGCATCAGCCAGACCTCCAGGGCGGACAGTCCGCCGGCGATGTTCGAGCCCCAGGGCGGGCCGTTGTCGGCGGTGATCCGGCGTGGCAGGCCATAGCGGCGAAAGACCTGGATCAGGTGCGGCCGCACCAGTTCGAGGCGTTCGCCCTCGCAGGCTTCCAGGCAGAGGGCAAAGCGCGAGTGATCATCCAACAGCGTCAAGGGGTGGCAGCGCGGCGAGCCACCTGCGTTGAGATGGAAGTGGCCCTTGAAGTCCATCTGCCAGAGCTCGTTCGGCTGAGCGTGCTCGAACCGCTGCGTCGCCGGGACCTCGGCCGTCTCGGCGTGGTAGCGCACCTGGCAGCCCTGGCGGCGGAGGATGGCGTCGATGGTGCTGTGGTGGGGCCGCGCGAACTCGGCCGGCAGCAGGCTGCGCAGCTTGCGGGCGCCCCAGAACGGGAACCGGCGGTGCAGCTGCACCACCGCCTCCTCCAAGCGGGGGTCGCTGCGCCCCGGACTGTGCTGCGGCCGCCGCGAGCGGTCCTGCAACCCCGCCTCACCGTGCTCGCGGTGGCGCTGCAGCCATTTGTAGGCGGTTTTCGGGCTGATGCCGTAGCGCCGGCACAGCTCGCGCACGTTGCTCTGCGGCTGCTCGGCCAACCGCACGAACTCGCGTCGAATCGACATGGTGCTGCACTCCTGCCACGGCATCGCTCGAACTCCAATTCGAAGGATTCCGCAAGCCTAGAAGCGTTACCTATGTCTCCCGACACCCGTTACCTATGTCCCCCGGCTGAACACACGGCGCACCCTACCTGGTCAGCTCCGTCGCTCTAGCCAGACACATGGAGTCGTAACAGGTAGCGCCGCGGCAGGGTTTGAATACGCCGGTCGAGTCGCACTACCCGTGGGTGGCCATGCTTCGGCATCAGCCATCCAGCACGCGGCGACCACATGTCCTTCCGTCTAAAAGCCAAGCAGGAGCAAATGGCGGGCGGGCCGACAAGCCCCGCCAAAATAACGACTAGCGGGAACTACAAATTGGCCCATTGATCCTTCTGGATTGATTTGTATACGAATTAGCAGCGACGCAACCCCTTGGCGCGACGCACCTTTTGCAGCCGTAGCAGCAAATTGCCAGCCGCGCACCACACTCCAACATCCGGGCAATCCGGACCAGCGGTCATATGGCCAAACGCTATTTGACCTATATCGACGCGATCCAATGCGACTACCGTTCGTCACCCATAAGTGATGGCAACGGGCTTTACCTGATGAAGCAGTACAGGGGCACCGGCGGACATAACCCAGCCAGGAGAGGCGCCTCTTAACGCCAAACGTCGGTGAGCCACCATGCGCAAGATTGCCGCCATCTTCATGGCAGGAGCCTTGTGTGCAGGATGCAACGGAATGGTCAAACCTGATATTTCAGGTCCCACCACAGATACGTACTTCTCGATTTTCTCGGGCTTTCCGCTTCCCTACTTCTATATGGCTTCGGCCGTGCAGTGGAACGAGGAATACGCCGTCACCACTGCCCACACGCCGCTGATTCCCTACGAGAAGTACCGCTGCAGTACGGGCTGCGACCTGGTGTTCATACGGCACAAGGCCGACGGCAAAATACCGACGTGGCGCACCGCGCAACCGGGCGAAAACATCACTGCCGCGGGCTCCAGCCCTTATCTGGTTGGCGGCAGCAGCCATGGCAAGGTTTATCCGGCGCCCTTCCTCAATACCAATGAAGACAGCGGCGAG
Source organism: Pseudomonas sp. BN417 (assembly GCF_029871205.1). Classification (GTDB taxonomy): domain Bacteria; phylum Pseudomonadota; class Gammaproteobacteria; order Pseudomonadales; family Pseudomonadaceae; genus Metapseudomonas. The sequence goes on from NZ_SSOJ01000153.1 coordinate 2,247, forward strand.
CTCTACGCCATTCATGACGCCCCCATCGCCAAGGGCATGTCGGGTGGCCCGGTGATGGCCGAAGACGGCAGCGTTGTCGGCATCAACATGGGCATCTACTCGGTAAACCTCAACGACGTCAGCCACCACCCGGGCTTGCAGGGGGCCCAGCGAATCAGCGTGTTCATTCCCTATTCGGTCATCCAGCGGGAATGGATGCTGCTCCAGGCGAAACTGCAGCCAACAGATGAGCGACGCCTCGCCACCATCAAATGACCCAGCGGCCCCTACATTTAATGTAGGAGCGAGCTTGCTCGCGAAGAGTCCGAGCACGACCTTTCGCTAGCAAGAACTCGGCGTCCCCCTCGCTCCTACAAATTCGGCGGCGAGCCAGCGCGTAGGGTGGAAATCCTTTTCGGGATTTCCACCATCGGTGTCTTGCACGCCTCGCTGGTGGATAGAAAAGCGCTATCCACCCTACCCGGCTGAACACCGTGCGCACCGATCCCGGGATCAGATCCGACGCCATACCCAACCACTGGTGCGCACGGCGCACCCTACCTGGTCGACTTCGTCGCTCTATCCAAACAACTTAAGTAACGGGCAGAGCCGGTTATTCATGACCCCGTCCTGAAACGTGGTTTTCCGAGTTCAAATGTCCCCACGCCCCACCCCAGGCCAAACATTTGGTTCTTCGCGGATTTCCGGGGAGCCCTGAAAAAAGAACGGCGATTTGGTTGAAGATGTTTGTGCGAGCAAACCCTTAAACCGAAACCGCCGTTCTGATGCCGAATGCTACCGCTTTCCCCCCACTCTGGGAGGGGTTTTCTGTTGTCTCCATCGATTCCGAAACCGAAGCGCTGCAGATCGAGCTGAGGCCCGATCCGCGGCGGGTGCCCCGTTGCGGCGGTTGTCAGCAGCCTTGCCCGGCCGTGCACGAGTACTGCACGCGGCGCATCCGCGACCTGCCCATCCTGGGACGTCCGGTGCGGTTGCGGGTGCACTTGCGGCGCCTGGCCTGTAGCGGCTGTGGCCGGCGGGCCGAGTGGGTCAGTTGGCTGGGACGCCATGCCCGCCTGACCCGGCGCTTGGCCGAGGCGGTGGCGCTCTGGTGCGCACGCCTGCCGACGCGGCATGTCGCCGAGCTGTTCGGCTTGCACTGGGGCACCGTGCGCCTGCTCGAGCGACGCCGCTTGCAGGCGCAACTGAGCGCGCTGCCGCCGGCCGTACCGAGGCGCCTGGTGATGGACGAGTTCGCCCTCTACAAGGGGCATCGCTATGCCAGCGTGGTGCTGGATGCCGAGACCCGGCGGGTGCTGTGGATCGGCGAAGGGCGCAGCCGCGAGGCCATCCGCCCATTCTTCGAAGCCCTGGGGCCGGCCGGTTGCGCCCGCATCGAGGCGGTGGCCATGGACATGAACACCGCCTTCGACCTGGAGGTGCGCCAGCACTGCCCGCATGCCCGGGTGGTCTATGACCTGTTCCATGTGGTGGCCAAATACGGCCGCGAAGTGCTCGATCGGGTGCGGGTGGATGAGGCCAATCGGCTGCGCCACGACAAGCCGGCGCGCCGCGTGATCAAGCAGGCGCGTTGGCTGTTGCTGCGCAATCCGGAAAACCTGCGCCAGCCCGAGCAGCAGATCCACCTGCAAGAACTGCTGAACGCCAACCAGACGCTGATGACCGTGTACCTGATGAAGGCCCAGCTCAAGGGGCTGTGGACGGCCCCCAGCGTTTGGCAGTGGCGGGCGACCTGGAAGCAGTGGCTACGCCATGCCGAGGAAAGCCAGATCCCGGCGCTGATGCTGTTTGCCAAACGCCTGAGTGGCTACTGGCGCGGCATCCTCAGCCGGGTGCGCTGGCCCATGCATACCGGCCAATTGGAGGGCATCAACAACCGCATCAAGGTGATTAAGCGCATGGCCTACGGCTACCGGGACAGCGACTTCTTTTTCATGAAAATTAAAGCCGCCTTCCCCGGAAATCCGTGAAGAACCAAACATTTGCCCCCCTGCCCAGGGCCAATATCTCGGACCGAGGCTCTTTCCTATGGCAGAAAGCGACCAAGGAGTCTTGACCCTCATCCCCGCCCCCCCTACAGTTGCCCCCCTTCACGCTCCCCAGCAGTTGCGAAATTCTGGGGATGCCGTATCGGGATGCTGGAACGGAATCCGCTTTCCTCCTTCGCAGCACACCCGCGCGGCTGTAAAAAAACGACCCTGCAACCCGTGCTGGCCCTTATGTTCAAGAACATCCTGGTTGTCTGCGTAGGCAATATCTGCCGCAGCCCGACCGCCGAAGCCCTGCTCGTATCCAGACTCGCCCCGCGCGGGATCGCCGTCGCCTCCGCGGGCATCCATGCCCTGGAGGGCAAGCCCATGGATGCCACCGCACTCGAAGTGCTGCGTGAGCATGGCGGGGACCACCCCGACCACCAGGGCCGCCAACTGACCCGCGAAATGCTGCGCCAGTACGACCTGATCCTCACCATGGAGCAGGGTCATATCCAGCGGATCACGCAACTGGCGCCAGAAGCACGCGGCAAGACCTTCCTTCTCGGCAAATGGCAGGGCAATCAGGAAATCCCTGACCCTTACCGCCAGCAAAAACCTGCCTTCGAACATGTCTATCAGCTGATGGCGCAAGGCGTCGAAAGCTGGTCGCAAAAACTCTGACCCCTTTGAAGAAGCGCTCCAGATGACCAGCCAAAACAGCCTGCCCGTCCAAGACAACCACGACGAAGACGACATTGACCTGCTCGCACTGCTCGGCACCCTGCTCGACAGCAAGTGGCTCATCGTCGGCATCACCTCCTTCTTCACCGTGCTTGGCGCCGCCTATGCCGTGCTGACCCCGCCGGTGTACCAGGCCAACGCCCTGGTGCAGGTGGAGGAAAAGAAAGGCGGTCTGGCAGCCATGACCGGCATGTCGGAAATGACCGAGATGTTTGGCGGCACCTCGGCGGCCGTCACCGAAATAGAGCTGATCAAGTCCCGCTCCGTCCTGGGGCAGGCGGTGGAAAACCTCAAGCTCGACATCATCGTCGAGCCCCACTATTTCCCGCTGTTCGGCCAGTTCGTGGCGCGGCGCTTCCAGCCGGTCGGCGAGCACGAAGTAGCCGAACCGGTCTTTGGTCTTATCAGCTATGCCTGGGGTGGCGAAGTACTGGACGTCTTCCAGCTGGAGGTGCCGGAGGTCTACCTCGGCGAAGAGCTGACCCTGCAAGCCGACGGCAACGGCGCCTTCACCTTGCTGAACGAAGATGATGAAGTGCTGCTCAGCGGCAACGTCGGCGAGCAACTGGACCAGAATGGCTTCAAAGTGCAGATCGCCAAGCTGGATGCCAATCCGGGCACCCTGTTCAGCGTATCCAAGCAACGCCGCCTAAGCACAATTCTCCAATACCAGAAAGACCTTTGGGCGAGTGAAAAGGGCAAGGAGTCCGGCATCATTGGCCTCTCCCTGGAAAGCGAAGACCCGGCGCAGGCCACCCGGGTGCTGGATGAAGTTAGCCGCCTTTATGTCTTGCAGAACGTCCAGCGCAACTCCGCCGAAGCCGCGCAGAGCCTGGAGTTCCTCCAGGGCCAGCTGCCGGAGGTGCGCAAGCAACTGGAAGCGGCAGAAGCCAAGCTGAACACCTACCAGACCAGTGCCCGCTCGGTGGACATCACCATCGAAACCAAGGCGGTGCTGGACCAGATCGTGTCCCTGGAAACCCTGATTTCCGAGCAGAAGCTCAAGCGTGCTGAAATGGAGCGCCGCTTCACCCGGCAGCACCCCAGCTACCAGGCGCTCATCACCCAGATGAGTCAGCTGGAACAGACCAAGCGCGACCTGATGAAGAAGGTGGAAAACCTGCCGGAAACCCAGCAGGAACTGCTGCGCTTGACCCGCGACGTGCAGGTGAGCACAGAGATCTATACCCAGCTGCTGAACAAGTCCCAGGAACTGGACATCCTGCGCGCCGGTACTGTGGGTAATGTGCGCATTATTGACGCCGCCGATGCCAACATCGAAGAACCGATAAAGCCCAAGAAGCCGCTAATTGTTCTGATCGCAACCCTGCTGGGCGGGCTAATTGCGGTGGCCTATGTGCTGGTGCGCAAAGCCCTGAACCGTGGCGTGGAAGACCCGGACGTGATCGAGCAGATGGGCCTGCCAGTGTATGCCTCCATCCCCCACAGCAAGGTGCAGGCTACCCACGAACTGAACTTCAAGGGCAAAACCAAAGACGCCACCAACAGCAGCTCGCACCTGCTGGCCGTGACCAACCCGGCCGACCTGGCGGTGGAATCCCTGCGCAGCCTGCGCACCAGCCTGCACTTCGCCACCCTTGAGGCGAAGAACAATATCCTGATGATCTCCGGCCCCAGCCCCACCGTGGGCAAGTCCTTCGTGTCCAGCAACCTGGCCGTGATCGTTGCGCAGACCGGGCAGCGGGTTCTGCTGGTGGATGCCGACATGCGCAAGGGCTACGTCCACAAGATGTTCCGCCAGGAGGCGGAAAATGGCCTTTCCGACCTGCTGGCCGCCCGTATCGATCTGGACAAGGCGACCACCCGCACTGAAGTGGAAAACCTGGACCTGATCACCCGTGGCCAAATTCCGCCAAACCCCTCCGAACTGCTGATGCACGCCAACTTCACCCAGTTCCTGGAGCAGGCCAGCAGCCGCTACGACCTGGTGATCATCGATACCCCGCCGATTCTGGCGGTTACCGATGCCGCCCTGGTGGGCCGCCAGGCCGGCACCAGCCTGATCGTGACCCGCTTCGGTATGAACGCCGCCAAGGAAATCCTGCTGACCAAGCGCCGTTTCGAACAGAACGGTATCGACCTCAAGGGCGCCATCTTCAACGCCGTTGAGCGCAAGGCCTCGGCCTACGGCTACTACGGCAACTACGCCTACTACCAGTACGAGTACAAATCGGACAAGGCATAAGCCCACCCAGTCCCCTCTCCCGCAAACGGGAGAGGGGACAAGTAGCCAAGCCTCAGATCGAGAAGGGAGGTGAATTGCATGGAAGGCCAACTTGCAGCCCCCCGCTGGTACCTGATCCAGTGCAAGCCGAAGCAAGATGCGCGCGCGCAAGAGCACCTGCATCGCCAAGCTTTCACCTGCTTCCGGCCCACCCATTGCGTAACGCGCTTGCGTGCTGGTCGAAAACAGCAGCACGTTGAATCACTCTTTCCCGGCTACCTGTTCATTCAACTGGACCAGGTGAATGACAACTGGCTCCCGATCCGCTCCACTCGCGGCGTCAGCCAACTGGTGTGCTTCGGTGGCCAGCCGGCAGCCATAGCCGATGAGCTTGTCGAAGACCTGAAGCAACGCCTCACCTCCCCCCTACTCCCCGAACCCGACCTGAGCGCAGGCGATCGCGTCCGCATCAAGAGCGGCAACCTGAAGGAGTTGGAGGCCATCTTCCTGGCCAAGGACGGAACCGAGCGCGTACTTATCCTCCTGCAACTCCTGCAACGCCAGCACACCTTGAGCGTCCCGCTGGATAGCATCGACAAGCTCTGACGATTCCGCCGACCAAGGTGTGGGCGTTCTTAACGAGCGCCTCAAAAAAAGACGCCGTCCGTCGGAACTTTATCCTGGGGAATGCGTCGGATTAGCGCGTAGGAAATATGCCATTCATGTCGTAGGCATATTTCTGACTCACCGGTCATCCGCAAGATAGACACATTTTTGAAACGTCAACTTTTCGACGAGCGGTGTAGGTTGACGCTCTTCACAATCTCGGATGAATCCGTAGAATGCCCACGCAGGAACAGGCAAGGCCTCTTCCCGCAGGATGTAAGGCAACTGCCTACAGGCAGTTACGTCGTCAGGGAATGACTCTCCCCTGCAAAGCGCTAGCCGAGCACAGACTCGGTACGCCCGCTTTCATCCACTCCAACCACTGCCGCTTCGGGCCATGCCCGAGGCAAGCCATCGCCTGTGGCGATCGTTCTCAGGGAATCGACGAGTAACCCTGGGGCGGTAGCGTGCCAAAAGCACGATCGGACCAAATCCGAAATCCAGAGCAACACAAGGCAGGGCCACAAGCCCAGGGTAACCCGGACAAGGTTCGGAAACAGACAAGGAAGCACCGCGGAATTTCGTATTGAAACCACACCGCTAGCCCCAGGAAGGCAGGCTAGCTTCCCGATCGTAGCGTCGCCCCCAGGACAGGTAACAGTCGTGCCCACACACACTCAGGCAGCAGCTCAACGGCCCCAGGCCCAACGCCGCACCGCGCCAGGCGCTCCCCAACAGGCCATCAAGGCCCGCCACAATGCCGCCGGTACGCGCACCAGCCAGATCAACCTGATCAGCAAGCGGGAAAACACCACACCGGACGCGCGCGGCCTGACGTTCTGGGGCCAGTGGGCAGCCGCAATCGGCATGCTAACATTGCTGCTCTGTGCCCTGGCCATGGGCAAGACTGGGCATATCGAAACCCAATACCGCATCCTCGCCCTGTACACCCTGCTGGGTTCCGTGCCGGCCTATTCGCTGATGCGCGTCTACCACAAGCATCATGGCTACGTGGTAGGCCTGGGTCGGCTGCTGGCCGGCTGGCTGGTCCTGCTTTCCGGCCTGACGGTGATCGCCTTCCTCACCAAGACCAGCGAGCTGTTCTCCCGCGAGATCATCATCACCTGGGCGGGCGCCGGATTCATCATTCAGGCCTGCCTGTTCCTGCCCCTGCATGCCTTCTCCCGCCGTTACCACCAACAGCTTCAATCCGCCCGCACCTCACTGGTGATCGGCACCGGAGACCTGGCCCAGGAGCTGGCCGACAAGCTGGTGCGCAAGCGTAACGAGCCCTTGGTGGGCCTGGTGACCGCCGACGATCACCCTCACCTGGATGACGGCCTCTACCCCATCGTCGGCAACCTGAGCCATCTGCGCGAACTGATCGCCACCCACAAGGTGCGCCGTCTTTACATCGCCCTGCCCCTGTCCGCCGCGGACCAGATTGAAGGGCTCTACATCGACCTGCTCGATGCCAACGTCGACGTGGTGTGGATCCCCGACCTGCAAAGCTTGAAGCTGCTCAACCACTCGGTAACGGATATCGATGGCCTGGCCGCGATCAACCTCAACGAAAGCCCGCTCACCAGCTACCCCACAGGCGCGCTGACCAAGGCCGCACTGGACCGCAGCGTCGCCCTGCTGGCCATCCTGTTCCTGAGCCCGCTTCTGCTCGGCACCGCCCTGGCGGTGAAGCTGTCCTCTCCGGGCCCGGTACTCTTCAAACAGAAGCGCCATGGCTGGAATGGCAAGGTCATCAAGGTCTGGAAGTTCCGCTCCATGCGCGTGCATGCCGATGCCCAGGTGAAGCAGGCCACCCGTGAAGACCCACGCATCACCCGCGTTGGCCGCTTCATCCGCCGCACCTCCATCGACGAGCTCCCACAGTTGTTCAATGTGCTGCAAGGCCGCATGTCCCTGGTGGGCCCGCGCCCGCACGCCGTCGCGCACAACGACTACTACACCGGCAAGATCGACGCTTACATGGCCCGTCACCGCATCAAGCCTGGCATTACCGGCCTGGCACAGATCAGCGGCAGCCGGGGCGAGACGGAAACAATCGACAAGATGGAAAGACGCGTAGAGCTGGACCTGGCCTACATCAACAACTGGTCCATCTGGCTGGATCTCAAGATCCTGATCAAAACGCCATTCACCCTGCTATCCAAGGACATCTACTAATCCTGAACGCCTGCTCGACTCCGGTAGGAGCGAGCTTGCTCGCGAATGAATCGTTTCCTGCCCCTTATCAGCAGAGAGGGTCTGCCTCGCAGATACCTGCCTCGTTAGCATGATTTACGGCACCCGCCCCAGGATCGGAGCGGGCTCAGGAACGAGCTAAAGGACTGACACCCATGCGTTACCCGGATATCCAGCACCACGGCGCCACCAACGGCGTAACCGGCTCTTACCATCAATTATTGATGGATGACCAGCACAGCCTGCTGGCTGATTGCGACCTGTTTCAGAACGCGGACATTGAGACTAAAATCGGCAGAGCGCGCCCACTAGCTTTCAGCTTCTACCGCAACGAACGGGAATGCATCGTTCACCACGCAACGTCTTCCCGTCCCCCTTTTCCCCTCCGCCTGAAAGTAGGGCCGTGGATGAAGGGAGCCGCCAAAGTACCATCAACTGGCCCATCCTCACGGTCATCCTCGACTCCTAGCCGGTCACCCGCTCCTACCGCTACCGCCAATGCTTTTATCGTGACGCAGAACTTACGGCGTCGATATCTGCAGCCGGTGGCTATTCCGCCCGCGCAGAACAGAAGGACAGGCGAGTTGCGTCGCAAGTATGCGACATTAGTCGACCTAGATCCGGCTGGGTCATAGTGAGAATGATAGTAAAGCTGCACTATTCAGAGACTTGAAGTTGCACTCTTGAATTAGTAGCCGCGAGAGCAGCCCCAAAATTAACCCAAAAGAATACAAGCCCCTTTAGCACCATGGCAGAAATATTTCTAACTACGACATCCTTGCTAATATCATTTCTTCCCCTAGCCATTATAATATCAAAGCTAAGGAATAGAATCAGACACAACCCCTACTCGGCAGAATCCATATTTATTGCCACATTCTTTATATTTTATTTCTTTGACACCCTATACTCAACAACAAATTATACGAACTCATTCACAATATCAGGCCTGCACTTTAAGTTCACCACAATAAATTTGGCGCTTCTTTCATTCTATTACTGCGCAAGTGCAGCCATTGTAATCGCAATACTATCCATCAACAGCAATGCACGAAATAAAAAAATATCTGATAACATAATTAAAACATCCGAAACATTCTCCCATCCGATTCCGCTAAACGTATCCAGAGCACTAATTTATACTTCTCTATTTTGGCTCGCCGGAAAAATTTATAGCTACGGATTTAGTGAATATTTTCAAAACCTCGCAGCTCGATCACTTATTTTTTCCGACACAACCACCGAAAACGCACTTATTTCCGCATGCATCTCCATTTATTCACTAATAATATCTTGCCGATACGCCTCAAACCCTAGACCCACCAGACTTCTGCTCGATGCCGCTCCACTTTTGGTCGCCATAATCCTTACTGGCGCGAGAGCAACTCTTGTTGAATTTGCTTTCATCTTTCTCTTCATAAATAACTATCACTCAAAAAGATTTAGGCTAACCAAGAAAATAATTGCTGCACTGGCACTCTCGGCAATAGCACTTACCCAGTTCGCCATGAGCACAAGAATTCACTCGGACACCGAAATACAAGGTGTGCTCTCAACGATATTCGAAACCGAGCAAATTCCGCAATCAGAAAACGGACTAAACATTCTTGAGCGGAACTCACAACAAAACACCATCCCCACCAGCCTAATTGCATTTTTACCGCGATCAACCCTTGAGGCCGCCGGCATCGATAAAGGTTATGGAGCTAATGCCACCTACACCCAAGAATTTGTTACATATCGCTGGATAGATCAGAATTCGCAGATCTCATTGGGCGGCCTTAATGAACTCCTTTACAACAGCAATGTAATTGGCGCGCTATTTACCGTTATCTTGGGCTCATTACTAGTAAAACTCATAATAGATATCTCATCTCGAAGTAGTCTCTTGGTATTTTTGACGCCAGCAATTTCGTGGAGTGCCTTTCAATTTTTGCGAGGCGACCTATACCACACAACGAACAAAATCTTCACTTACCTGACGGCACTTTTGCTATTCGCAGCCATCATTAAAGTTGTAGAAATCATAAAAGCACCTCACAGAAAGCGAAGAAATGAAAAGAGCACTAATCATCGGACTCTCTGGATATAATTTAGGCGACGAAGCCATCGCCGTTGCCACATACCTTGAATTAAGAAAGAAGTACCAGACAGTCTCAGCGACAACAGTCAAGTCAGGAACACTAGGAAAATATGGAATTCCGGAAATAGTTTTTAATCGGAGATCAATAAGATCGTGGTTTCAGATTTGCAAAGAGATGGCATCTTCTGACACCGTATATATCGGGGGCGGCTCTCTCATCCAAGACAAATTAGGAATCGGCCTAATAAGCGGAGTGCTTAGTTTCTTCTTGCAGTCCGTCATAGCGTCCAAGCTTCTCTCAAAAAGAGTCACGACCCTTCCTATTGGAGCCGACCAACTAAATACGAAACTAGGAAAGGCTTACGCAAAAACTGCTATCGCACTCCTGGGCAAGCTAAACCTTAGAGACCAAGCATCCGAGAACGTTATAAAATCCATATCACCAAATAAATCTACTCAAGTATATGCAGACCCAGCATACTTATTACCGTCCCCCACAGCGATTGCCACTCAAAAAAAGGTTCTTATTTCCTTAGTTCTGGAAAATCTTGACGAAGAAAAGCTTCGACAAATTCACTCTGGCATAACTGAAGCCTTCAACCAAAACCAAAGCGATCTATTCTATATCGCAATGGAGCGACGAGAGTCAGACGAACTCTCTCTATACCAAAGCCTCGGCATCCCCGCGGACAGGATTATCATTCCCTCGGATATAAACGAAGCAATCATGGAAATCCGAAACAGCAGACTGCTAATTGCCATGAGATTGCATGCGTTAATACTGGGGCACGGGCACGTTCCGCTAATTGGCATATCAAGAACTACGAAAACCGCTGCCTTTTGCATGGAAGGAAATGTCCCAATACTTGATATCGAGAATATCCCAGAAAATGTTAGCGACGCGCTAATAAAAATGAATGAATTAACCGACAAAAAATTCAAAGACCAGCAAGACGCTTCTGCTAAAAAAAATCAACTAGCACGCAATTTCTTTAATGATAATTAAAGTTGCAAAATCCGCCGCCGCACGCGGAATAAACATTGCCTCTGCATTGGCCTGCGCAATCATAATTGGAAAGAATTATGGTGCGGCCGCCTTTTCAGAGTACGCATTCTCTATTTCCTTTATCAACATTGCATCAGCAATTTGCCTTCTTGGCTTTGAAATATCGATCAATAGAGAGTACTACTCGGAGTCATTCAATAAAAACAAAAAGATAGCAGGGCTACTCACTACCATTGCAGTCTTCGTAATATCATGCCTGGCCATTGAAGGTTACGAAGGTATAACCAATAAAGTTCTAACCACGCAGAACCTGCTGCTTGCCACTCTCATCTCGTTGATAACTTTCTATCTCTCCAACATCATAAAATATGAAAAGTCAGCTTATGTTTATGAATTCATTCGCGGCGGAGGGATCAATACAGCCTGTTTCCTCCTACTTCTCCTCCGCCCAATAAGTTCTTCGGAGATAGAAAGCCACTTGCTGGTGCTTTACAGTGCTCTGGCAATTTTTCTTGTCTGCTTGATTGCACTTTACCCCAGCAAGAAAGAGTCAAACTCCAAGAAAAAATCAAGCATAACGAGCTTTATAACAAGCTCTATAAGCCTGAGTTTTGCGGCAATCGCATCTTCAATAATAATTTCTGGAGACCTAATTCTCTCAAAAATTTTCCTACCTCAGGAAAGTTATGAAACGATGGCCCTATTGAGTCGAATATCCTTTTTTTTGGCTATTCCCTTTGTACTTCTCAACAATAATCAGTCTGTAGAAATAACAAAACTGAAAGGGGGCTGGCCACTCCCCAAAAGAATAGTAACCAATTTTGGTCTAGCAACTATTCTATGCACAGCAATGCTGCTTCTTTCCGAAACTTACCTAGGGCTCTTTTCAAGTTCAAATATTAGCGAAATCCAGAACAAAATAATCGTTGCAATGCTTATTGCTCATGCCGCAAATATAAGCTCGGCAGGGTTGGTTCCTTACCTTGCATGCACAAAGAAAGCGTACTTGAATACCGCAGTAGCAGCTTCACTTTTATATTTTGCATTCTTTTACGCCTTTATAAACAAGGCGATCGACGAACCTCCAGAATTAAAGTTCTCACTGGCACTATACTCAACCCTTTTTATCCTAAAAATATCGATAATCACCTTATCTCTTTTAGCGCATAGAAAAGTTAATCATGATATTCATAGATAACATCGTAGCAACCCTACAGCGGACCGGCGGAATAAGCATATTATTCAGAGAGCTAGAGCAGCGGTTAACACGAGACAAAATTGCATTTACCAAAATAAGCTATGACCAAACAGAAACATCGCCCGGGCATATTCAAACAAGACCCCGCCCCCTGGAAAGATATCGTCCTTGCAAACTAAAGCATCCCAAGCACACGTCGATATTTCACTCCACCTACTACAGAATCCCTGCCCAAAAAGACAATCTCAGAATCATAACAACAGTTCATGATTTTACTTACGAGAAATTTGTTGGCGGACTGCGAAAATTAGTTCACTCAACCCAAAAAAACCACGCAATAAAAAATTCTGACGCAATAATATGCGTATCGCACAATACAAGAAATGACCTCTTGGACCTCCTGCCTGACATAACGCCTGAAAAAATATTCGTGGTCCACAATGGAGTATCCAGTGGATTCTACCCAGCGAAAGAAAGAGCACTGAAAAATCAAGTGCTCTTTGTTGGGCAGCGTGGGCGATACAAGAACTTCTTAAGCGTAGTAAAGGCTCTATCAATGCTAAACGAGATATCCATCTCTTGCGTAGGTGGAGGTCCCTTCACAAAAGAGGAGTTTGAAATACTTGAAAAAAACATCCCTGGTCGGTACAAGCACCTTGGCTATATAGACGAGTGCGAACTAAATAGTCAATACAACAACTCCATTGCATTGATATACCCATCTCTCTATGAAGGGTTTGGCATTCCCGTTATAGAGGCCATGCGAGCAGGATGTCCAGTGATAGCAGTAAATTCGTCATCTATACCAGAAGTGGCTGGCGACGCAGCACTTCTGATGGAAAGGGGAACCCCCGACGAAATAAAGTCTGCCCTAGAGAAATTAGAGCAATCTGAATATAGAGAAAAATTAATTTCGCTTGGTATAAGCCAAGCGGAAAAATTTAGCTGGGAAAGGACTTATCAAGAAACACTTTCCGTATATCGCCAACTACTACCCAATTCAATCTAAGCAAATCTAGCAAGCCAAATTTTCAAAAGAAAAGGATTAGAAATTGAAAAAAGCCCTCATTACCGGCATCACTGGCCAGGACGGCTCCTATCTCGCAGAATTTCTGCTGGAAAAGGGCTACGAAGTCCATGGCATTAAGCGTCGTGCGTCCTCCTTCAACACTCAACGGGTCGACCACATATATCAAGACCCGCACGTTGACAACCGCAACTTCGTACTGCATTACGGAGACCTTACAGACTCTTCCAACCTCACCCGTATCATTCAAGAAGTTCAGCCCGACGAGGTTTACAACCTGGGGGCGCAATCCCACGTTGCGGTGAGCTTCGAGGCGCCTGAATACACGGCTGACGTCGATGCCATGGGCACGCTGCGAATCCTCGAAGCCATTCGCCTGCTGGGGCTGGAGAAGAAGACTCGCTTCTACCAAGCGTCCACATCCGAGCTGTACGGTCTGGTGCAGGAAATTCCGCAGAAGGAGACCACTCCTTTCTACCCGCGCTCGCCCTATGCAGTGGCCAAGATGTACGCCTACTGGATCACGGTGAACTACCGTGAGGCCTATGGCATGTATGCCTGTAACGGCATCCTTTTCAACCACGAGTCGCCGCGCCGTGGTGAGACCTTCGTAACCCGCAAGATCACCCGTGGCCTGGCCAACATTGCGCAAGGTCTGGAGCAGTGCCTGTACATGGGCAATATGGATGCCCTGCGTGACTGGGGCCATGCGAAGGACTATGTCCGCATGCAGTGGATGATGCTGCAGCAAGAGCAGCCGGATGACTTCGTGATCGCGACCGGCGTGCAGTACTCCGTGCGTGAATTCATTCGCTGGTCGGCCGCCGAGCTTGGCGTTTCCCTGCGCTTCGAAGGCCAGGGCGTCGACGAGATCGCCGTCGTTGAGCGCATCGAAGGCGATAATGCACCGGCACTCAAAGTCGGCGATGTGATTGTTCGCGTCGATCCGCGCTACTTCCGCCCCGCTGAAGTCGAAACCTTGCTGGGTGACCCCACCAAGGCCAAGCAGAAGCTGGGCTGGGTCCCGGAAATCACCGTGCAGGAAATGTGCGCCGAGATGGTCCGCGAAGACCTCAAGGTTGCTAAGCGCCATGCACTGCTTAAAGAGCACGGCCACGAAGTACCGGTAGCAGTGGAGAACTGATGATGGCGCGTGATCTTGATCAGACCATCCTCGTTGCCGGGCACCGGGGGATGGTCGGTTCCGCGATCGTTCGGAAGCTGCTGGCCTTGGGCTACGGACGCGTCATTACCGCGGCTCGTGACGAGTTGAATCTGCTTGACCAGAAGGCGGTGCAAGACTTCTTTGCATCGCAACGGATCGATCAGGTCTACCTGGCCGCTGCCAAGGTGGGCGGTATTCATGCGAACAACACCTACCCGGCCGAGTTCATCTACGAGAACCTGATGATCGAGGCCAATATCATCCATGCCGCGCACCAGAGCGGCGTGCAAAAGCTGCTCTTTTTGGGCTCCTCGTGCATCTATCCCAAGCATGCCGAACAGCCGATGCGCGAAGATGCATTGCTGACCGGCATTCTTGAGCCAACGAATGAGCCGTACGCCATTGCCAAGATTGCGGGGATCAAACTCTGCGAAAGCTACAACCGCCAGTATGATCGGGACTACCGCAGCGTGATGCCGACCAATCTGTATGGTCCGCACGACAACTACCATCCCGAGAACAGCCATGTAATTCCGGCGTTGCTTCGCCGCTTCCATGAAGCGACTCAGCGTGGCGACGAGGAAGTGGTGATCTGGGGTAGTGGCAAGCCGATGCGCGAATTCCTGCATGTGGACGACATGGCGGCAGCCAGCGTCCATGTCATGGAACTGGACAGCACTACCTACCAGGCCAATACCCAGCCGATGCTCTCGCATATCAACGTTGGAACTGGCGAGGACTGCACCATTCGCGAGCTGGCTGAGACCATTGCGAAAGTTACCGGCTTCAATGGGCGGCTGACCTTCGATGCCAGCAAGCCAGACGGCACACCAAGGAAATTGATGGATGTGTCGCGCCTGAAAGCGCTTGGCTGGCAGGCCAGCATCAGCCTGGAGGATGGCCTTCGCAATGCCTTTGGCTGGTATGTCGAGAACGTAGGCCAAGCACGGACGCGCTGATGAAGATCCTTCTGTATGGCATCAACTACAGCCCAGAGCTCACAGGAATCGGCAAGTACAGCGGTGAGATGGCTCGCTGGTTCGCCGAGCAAGGACATGAAGTACGGGTGGTGACTGCCCCGCCCTACTACCCCGAGTGGAAGGTTCGCCCAGGATTCGACTCGAGGCGCTTCATGAAAAGCACAGAGGATGGTGTAACAGTCATCCGCTGCCCGCTTTATGTGCCTGCAAAGCCCAGTGCGCTTAAACGCATACTGCATCTGGTCAGCTTTTCCTTGTCCTCGTCACTGGCGATGCTGGCGCAACTCCGCTGGAAACCGGACCTGGTCATGCTGGTGGTGCCGACCCTGTTCTGTTCACCACAGGCTCTTCTCGTGGCCAAGCTGACCGGCGCTAAGTCGGTGCTGCACATCCAGGACTATGAAGTGGATGCACTGTTCGGGCTTGGTATTGCACGAGGCGGAATGCTCAAGCGATTCGCCTTCGCCGTGGAACGGACGGTTATGCGTGCCTTCGATAGGGTAACGACCATCTCCAGTGGCATGTTGCAGCGTGCTCGGCAGAAGGGCGTCGCGCCAGAAGACCTGCTTTTCTTTCCGAACTGGTCAGAGGTTGCTCGCTTTAGAGACATCGATCGTTCTCCGTCCCTGCTTGAGCGCCTTGATGTCAACTTGAGCAAGAGAGTGCTGCTCTATTCCGGCAACATCGGGGAAAAGCAGGGGCTGGAAACCGTGATAGAAGCGGCCGAGCGACTGCAGCACCGACACGACCTCGTGTTTCTGATCGTTGGTGAGGGCGCGGGGAAAGCACGTTTGCTGGATCTGGTGCAGCAAAAGAGGCTGGACAACGTGGTATTCGGCCCCTTGCAACCCTATGAGGACTTGCCATCGCTGCTGGCATCGGCAGATTGCCATCTGGTCATCCAGAAAAGGGGGGCTGCCGACGCAGTACTTCCGTCAAAGTTGACCAATATCCTCGCAGTGGGCGGCAATGCCTTGATCACAGCTGACCCGGATACCAGCTTGGGCTTGCTTTGCAGTGAGCATCCAGGCATCGCAACGCTGGTTGAACCGGAGTCAGTCGCTGCATTGATCACCGGGATCGAGCAGGCTCTGGCAATGCCGTCGCCGAACGTTGTTGCCACTGAGTATGCGCGCGACTTTCTCGATAAGGACAAGATCCTGAAGCGCGTTTTGGCCGAGGTTTGACACAGATGTGGCTTAACAGTGAAACATTCCGCGCGGTGGTGGCATCGACTCCATTGGTGTCGATCGATCTCGTGGTGCAGAACCAGGAGGGATCCATTCTCCTCGGCCAACGCCTTAACCGGCCTGCCCAGGGATTCTGGTTCGTGCCTGGCGGGCGAATCCTGAAGAACGAGTCTTTGGATGAGGCATTCAGCCGACTTACCGACGTAGAGCTTGGCCGCCCCTTTCAACGCTGCAAGGCCCAATTACTGGGCGTGTATGAGCACTTCTATTCCGACAGCATTTTCGCCGACCAAGGCGATGGCCCGGATACGCATTACATCGTGCTTGGCTATCGAATCGTTCTACCGGCGACGGAAACGCTGCAGCCACCGCACGCTCAGCATGATCGGTACCGCTGGTGGACGCCCGCTGAAGCCCGCTTGAGTGCTGAGGTCCATGACAACACCAGGGCATACCTGGACGCCCTGTAGTAACTCGCCAAAGAACATTAAAGGATGCTCAATATGTTTCTCCCAGTAATCATGGCTGGCGGTTCTGGCTCGCGCCTTTGGCCCCTGTCGCGCCAACTCAACCCCAAGCAGTTTCTGCCGCTGGCTGACGCTGACCTCTCAATGCTGCAGGCAACCATCAAGCGCCTTGAAGGTTTGGGTAGCGGCCTTCCTCGCCTGATCTGCAACGAGCAACACCGCTTTCTGGCCGCAGAGCAGTTGAGGCTGCTGGGTTTGGAACAATCCAAGATCCTGCTCGAGCCGGTTGGCCGCAACACCGCTCCGGCTATTGCGCTGGCTGCGTTGCAAGCTTGTGAAGAAGCAGACGATGCGATTCTGCTAGTGCTGGCAGCGGATCACCTGATTCAGGACGTAGAAGCGTTCCAGGCCAGCATTCAAACCGCTTTGCCTCTGGCGGAAGCGGGGAAGCTGGTCACCTTCGGCATCGTGCCCACCCACCCGGAAACGGGCTATGGCTACATCGAGCGCGGCGGCAAGGTAGGCGACGGTGGTTTTGCAGTGAGCCGCTTTGTGGAAAAGCCGAATCTGGCGACTGCTCAAGATTATCTGGCCACTGGCAGCTACTACTGGAATAGCGGGATGTTCATGTTCCGCGCCAGCCGCTATCTGGAAGAGCTGCAGCAGTTCCGCCCTGACATTCTTGCGGCTTGCCGCAAGGCTTTGGCCGGCGGCTCAGAAGATCTGCACTTTACCCGCGTTGATACGGCAGCTTTCACTGAATGCCCTGAGGACTCCATCGACTACGCCGTCATGGAGAAAACCCAGGATGCGGTCATGGTGCCGCTGGACGCTGGCTGGAGTGATATCGGCTCATGGTCCGCGCTTTGGGATGTGAGTGAAAAGGATGAGCAAGGGAACGTCTTCAAAGGCGACGTGCTGGACCAGCGCTCAAAGAACACCTATGTGCATGCCGACAACCGGCTGGTTGCAACCGTAGGCGTTGAAGACTTGATCATTGTGGAAACCAAGGATGCTGTCCTGGTTGCCCACAAAGACCATGTACAAGACGTGAAGAAGATCGTTGAACAGCTGAAAACCGACGCACGCGAAGAGCACATCAACCACCGCGAAGTTTACCGCCCCTGGGGTATGTACGACTCCATCGACAACGGCCATCGCTACCAGGTCAAACGCATCACCGTGCAGCCAGGCGCCAAGCTGTCGGTGCAAATGCACCATCACCGCGCCGAGCATTGGATTGTGGTCAGCGGCACCGCCAAGGTCACCAATGGCGATCAGACCTACCTCGTGACCGAAAACCAGTCGACCTATATACCGATTGGGCAGGTTCATGCCCTTGAAAACCCGGGCGTTATCCCGCTTGAACTGATCGAAGTGCAGTCCGGCTCATATCTGGGCGAGGACGATATTGTGCGTTTCGAGGACAAGTACGGCAGGGCCTAAGCCGAACAAAAGCCCCATCGAGCCAAGTTCAGCGCGGCTCCCGGCTTGCAATGCACACTATTTATCCATACCCTTTGACACCAACCGTTCCTTAGGGACATCCGCTCACAAAAGGAGCATGAACGTGAAAAAACTTCTGGCACTTGCCGTTATCGCCAGCCTCAGCACGCCGCTGATGGCCGCCCCCCCCGCCGCTGGTGCTGCACAGACCGGCACCGCCAACGCCGCGACCAAATCGGCAACTGGCGCCCAAAACGCTTCCAAGGCTTCCAACGCCATTGCCAACAAACCTGGCGCCACCCAGGGCCTGAGCCTGTCCACCCCGGTTGCCGGCGGCATTACTGTGGGTACCGGCCTGGCAATCGGCGCAGCAGCCATTGCAGCCGGTGTTGCCGCTTCCAATAGCGGCGGCGGCGGCAACGACAACACCCCGGGCACTGGCGGCACCACTGGTACCACTGGTACCACCGGCACCACCGGCACCACCAACTAAGCCCTGCGCTTAGCCGCTGTACCCTGATACCTCCCAGCTGTGCTGGGAGGTTTCGCATTCGGGCTGTAACTTCCGGCCCCGGTTGATCGTCACATAAGCCCAGCTTCCTTGCGCCCTACTGCGCATAGCCTCACGGCACGCTCCTGCTGGCTACGGCATCAACCTGAAAACATGACCCTTTACCTCTGATACCGGCGCTGCCACCTGCGGTCAGGCCTGTATTACTGCACAAGACCACCTGACCATGACTCGCGCACTTCCCCTGGCCATGCTGCTTGGCCTCACCCTGCAAGGCTGTATGTTCTCCCCTGGCCAACACATGGATTCCGGCAACCTGGTGCGCGAAGGTTCGCCGGAAAGCAGCCGTATCGAGTTGGTTCCCATTACACCGAAGCTGGTGGCCATCGAGAACGGCATGAACGGTGCGAAGCTGGCGCCGGAGCTCTTGAGCTATCAGCCCGAGGAGTACCGCATCGGCGCGGGTGACCTGGTCTACATCACCGTGTGGGATCACCCAGAGCTCACAGCCCCTTCCGGTCCGCAACAGCAGATCGAGGCCAACGGCCGCCTGGTGCGCCCGGATGGCTCGCTGTTCTATCCCTATGCGGGCAATGTCGAAGCCGCGGGCAAAACCATCGAAGAATTGCGCGCACTGATCGCCTCCCAGCTCACCAGAGTGGTAGCCGAACCGCAGGTGGACGTGAGCGTGCTGCGTTTTGCCAGCCAGAAGGTGATTCTCTCCGGCGCCTTTGGCAAGACCGGCCCCGTACCGGTCACCAATACGCCCCTAAGCCTTTTGGATGCCGTCGGACAGGGCGCTGTTGTTGCGAACGCTGCCGATATCTCCGGCCTGGTGCTCAAGCGCGACGGTCGCGAATATGTCATCGACCTCGACACCCTGAACCGCAAAGACTCGATCCTTCACAACATTTACCTGAAGGACGGCGACCAGCTCCACCTGCCCTACAACGACAACAAGAAGGTCTATTTGCTGGGCGAGGTGAATGCCGCCCGCGCCCTGTTCTTCAAGGGCAGCAGCATGAACCTCACCGATGCCCTGGGCAGCGTTGGCGGTCTGCGCCAGGAAACCTCCAGCGGCAAGGAAGTCTATGTGATCCGTGGGGTGGATGACCTGCAGCGCGACGTCGCCAAGGTCTACCAGCTCAACCTCAAGTCTCCTTCCGCCTTCATCCTGGCCGAGCACTTCAAGTTGCAGCCGCAGGATGTGGTCTATGTCGGCCCAGCCGATGTCACCCGCTGGAACCGCTTTATCAGCCAGGTGTTCCCCACCGCCAACCTGCTGCGTACCGGGGTCGCCATTCAGGATGACATGAGCGACAACAGCAACTGAGAGCCAGTGACGTGAAGATAACGCGCCTGGCCATGCTGCCCCTGGCCGCTCTACTCAGTGCCTGCAACCCGTTGATGACGGCCAGCCTGGATACTCTCAAGGCTGCCGTGCAGGGGCCTGAGCCCCTGGAGCTGACTCGCGAGCAGGTCGATGCCGTTCCCTATTACCAGATCGTGATCACCGCCCCCACCGGGGAGGCGGTGATGGCACTGGTGCGCCTGCAGGAAGGGGTGGAGTTCTGGCTTGCCTCGACCCAACAGGTGCTGATGATGAAGGACGGCCTGGCCATCCGCTCCGTGGGCTTCAACGACAACCTGGACGGTACGCACTTTATAGGCGAATCGCCCTTTCGCACCGGCCTGCACCGCATCCCGGATGGCCTGCGCGCCGAGCGCCAGGTGGATTTTGCCGGGCGCTACCAGATGGGCGCCCGCCTGATCAGCCATTTCGAGAAGCAGGGCCTGGAGACCGTTCGCATCCTCGACCGCGACCTGGAGCTGTTGCGCGTCGATGAGCACATCGAGATACCCGGCCTGGGCTTTTCAGCCCGCAACCAGTACTGGGTGGACCCCGCCGACGGCTTCATCCTGGCCAGCGTCCAGCATGTAACCCCCGAGCTGCCTTTGCGCATCATCCAGGTGCGCCCGATGAAACCGAACGCACAATGAGTCTTCCCGCATCCTGGTTGCTGCTTTGCAGCGCCCTGTTCGTTTGCGCCGCTAGCGCCGCCCCCACCGTAACGGTTGAGGGTGATGCCGCCGAGCCCGGCCCCTATTCCATCACGTCAGAAACACGCCTCCATGATGTGCTGCTGCCTGCACAGGTAAGCCCCAATGCCTACCTGCTGGGCGCGGCCTGGCTGCATCGCCCGCTGCGCGAGAAGCAGACACGCCTGAAGCTCGGCGTGCTGTTCGACCTGGCCGCCCTGGAGCGCAATGCGCTGCTGGATAACCGCCCGGCCCTGGCCGAGTTGGCCAGACGCCTGACCGACAAGGTGCAGGCGATGCCGGTAACTGGCCGCCGCCTGGCCGTGCTCGACCCGGTGAGGGTGGAGCTGAACCGCGAGCACAACCCCGTGCTCAGCGCCGGCGACCGCCTGCTGTACCCGCCAAGACCTGACTTTGTGCGGGTGGAGGGCGCCGTGCAGGCGGAGTGCAGCTTGCCTTTCGAGCCGTTCAAACCCGCGCGGGGCTACCTGGCGGCCTGCCCCCGGCATGCCGAGGCCGACTCGGATGAGCTTTTCGTGGTCCAGCCTGATGGCCAGGTGCAGCGCCAGGGCGTTGCCCTGTGGAACCGCCAGGAGGCGCCGCCACCGGCGCCTGGCGCACGCATTTATGTGCCGGTGCGCGGTGCCGGCATGGAAGACCCGACGCCGGACCTGAATGCGGAGTTTGCGGCCTTTATCGGCACCCAGCCGCTGGAGGTGGCCCGATGAAGCGCCACTTCCTGCCCTGCCTGTTGCTGGGCTGCACTGTCTGTGCCCAGGCGGAACCCCGCTATACCCAGAATGACTTCGGTGGCGTTGGCCTGCTGCAGACGCCCACTGCGCGCATGGCGCCTGCCGGCGAGTTGTCGGTGAACGCCAACCGCACTGACCCTTACAGCCGCTATAGCGTCTCCTTCCAGCCCTTCGACTGGCTGGAGGGCACCTTCCGCTATACAGCAATCAGCAACCGGGATTACGGCCCTGAAAGCCTCAGTGGCGACCAGAGCTACAAGGACAAGGCCATCGATGCCAAGGTCCGCCTGCTCAAGGAGAGCCACTGGCTACCGGAAGTGGCATTGGGCGGTCGCGACGTGGGTGGTACCGGCCTGTTCTCCAGCGAATACTTTGTTGGTAACAAGCGCCTGGGCGATTTCGACCTTAGCCTGGGTCTGGCCTGGGGCTATATCGGCAATCGGGGGGATATCGACAACCCCGTCAGCATCGTCCTTGGCGATAAGTTCGATGAACGCCCCCGGGCTACTGGGACGGGTGATGTCAACACCAACCAGTACTTCCGTGGAAGTCCGTCCTTTTTCGGTGGCGTGAACTACCAAACGCCGTGGGACCCCCTGTCGATCAAGCTGGAGTACGAGGGCAACGACTACCAGAAGGAGCCGCAGGACAACAACCAGGTTCAGGACTCCCCCATCAACCTGGGCCTGGTGTTCAAGGCCAGCGACTCGGTGGACCTGCATGCTGCCTGGGAGCGCGGCAATACCGCGATGTTCGGCATCACCCTGCACACCAACTTCGCCACCCGCAAGGCGCCGGCCAAGACCTTCGACCCGCCGGCCGAGAAGGTGCAGGCGAGTATGCCCACGGTGGCGCCTGAGGATGTGAAATGGGCAGGCGTGGCCCAACGCCTGCAGAAGAATGCCGGTTACCGCGTGGAACGCATCGCCCAGCGCGACTCGGAGCTGATCGTCTATGGCGAGCAGACCCGCTACTTCCACCAGCCCAAGGCGGTGGGCCGCGCTGCACGCATTCTCGACAACAGCGTGAACGACGAGATCGACTGGTTCACCGTTGTGGATAACCGCAATGGTGTGCCAATACAGGAAATCAGCCTGCCCCGCGAGACCTTCCGCGAGGTGGCCCTGAAGGATCGGCCAGTGGAAGACCTGCGTCGCACCACCGAGCAGAATGCGCCGGTGCCGCACCAGGAAAAGGAGCTGTTCGCTCAGGAGCTGTCGCCGTTCACTTATGGTCTGGGCCTGGGCTACAAGCAGAACGTCGGCGGCCCGGATGGCTTCCTGCTCTACCAGTTCACCGCCGACCTGACCGCCGAATACCGCTTCCAGCGTGACCTCTGGTGGAACGGCATGCTCAGCGGGAACCTGGTGAACAACTTCGACGACTTCAAATACACCGCGCCGAGCAACCTGCCGCGGGTGCGCACCTTCCTGCGCGAGTACATGACCACCTCGGATGTGACCATGCCCACCTTCCAGCTGAACAAGGCACGTCAGCTGGACGAGGACCTCTACGGCATGGTCTATGGCGGCTACCTGGAATCGATGTTCGCGGGTGTGGGCGGCGAACTGCTGTATCGCCCGATGGGCGAGCGCTGGGCCATTGGTGGTAACTGGAACTGGGTGCAACAGCGCGACTTCGAGCAGGACTTCGGCCTGCGCGACTACAACGTGATGACTGGCCATGTGACCGGCTACTACCGCTTGCCCTTCGAGGACATCCTCGCCGCTGTCAGCGTGGGCCGCTACCTGGCCCGGGACTACGGCTTTACGGTCGACCTCTCGCGGGAGTTCCGCAATGGTGTGCGCTTCGGTGGTTTCGTGACTCTCACAAACGTCACCCAGGATGAGTACGGTGAAGGTAGTTTCAGCAAGGGCATCTACTTCTCTATTCCCTTCGACGAGCTGATGGCCAGCTCCACCATGCGCCGGGCCAACCTGGCATGGACGCCGCTGACCCGTGACGGTGGTGCCTCCCTGGGCCGCAGCTACTCGCTCTACTCCCTGACCGAGGGACGCAACATCGACTTGTTCCACAACAACTTCGACAAGGTGGTGGAATGAACCCTGTCTGGACCACCCGTCTCGCGCGCCTGGGTTTCTGCGCCGTGCTGCTGGTGATCCTGCTTGCCGGCCTGCGCAGCGATCCGGTGCCCGAGGCCTTCGAAAACCAGGACAAGCTGCACCATTGGGTGGGTTTTGCCTGCCTCACGCTGAGCGCCTGGCTGGCCTTTCCACGTACCCGGTTGCCGTGGCTGTTCCTGTGGCCCTTCCTGGTGTCCGTGGGCGTCGAGCTGGGGCAGGAACTGCTGCCCCTGCGCACGGCATCCCTGGCCGACATCGTGGCCAACGTGCTGGGCGTGCTGAGCGGCATTGGCTGCACGCTGGTCTTGCGCCGGTTCTGGTCGCCTGGCCAGGTCGAGCAAGCCGGCGAGCCCGAGGTGGATGCCTCGTAAAAGTCCTGCTGGTAGCCAGGAGCCCGGCTAGCACCCGGGGATATCCCAACCATGGGCCTCGGTTTTCACGAATGAATTCTCAACCATAGCGATAGGCGCCACGTCTCGACTTGTGGGGGCGATTTCAATCGCATAGGGCAGCGCAGTTGCCCCCTGGGGTATTGCAGGCCGAACCTGCGGTCCGGTTAGCGAATGAATTCGCCCCCACAAAAAAGCGCTGTCCGCCCTACGACGTGCGGATCCGCACTTCCGCCTCATTCCCGGTGGGCCGGGCGGCGCTCCGTTTTAGCCGAATCGGCCCCTGCCCGACGCTCAACCGCTGGTGCGCACGGCACACCCTACCTGGTCAACTCCGTCGCTCTAGCCAGACAACTTGAGTCGTCACAGGCAGAGCCGGTGACTCAGGACGTGGTTTCCCACGTTCAAATGAATTCGCCCACACACGCAAAAAAAGCGCTGTCCGCCCTACGAGGTGTGGAACCGCACCTTCGCCTCATTCCCGATGGGCCGGGCGGCGCTCGTCTTTAGCCCACGCTGACCTCGGTTGGTGGGCTGAAGCCCACCCTACGGGCGCTCCGAGCGGGGACCGGCTTCACTGATACGAACGCAGCCCGCCCCAGCCTCGGCCCCGCCCCCCGGCCTGAACGCATAGCGTTCAGTCGCTCGTAGGCACTGGAGGCAGTGCCTCCAAATGCGTGCCTACTCGCCCCAGAGGGAGAGGGGAGCAGGCGGGCGGTCTTGCACGGTGCCATGGGCGCCTCGCTCACAGCAGCGTTTCGAGAAAGAACTCCAGGTTGCCCGTTGGCGTATCTGGCAAGGGCCAGCCGTAGACCCGATTGGCGATTTTCTTGAAGGCGATTGCGCTTTTCGATCGGGGGAATTCTTCGACAACGGCACGCTGTTTGCGGACTGCGGCATGCAATTGCTCGTCGTAAGGTACGGCGCCCAGGTAATGCAGGGCCACGTCGAGAGACCGCTCTGTGAGCTTGAGCATTTTCTTGTACAGGTAGGGCCCTTCCTCCGGCGTACGCGTCATGTTTGCGAGCAGGTGAAAGCGGCTTACGCCGTGAGAGAGATGAAGCAGCCGAATAAGGGCGTATGCGTTGGCGACCGACGTGGGTTCATCGCACACCACGACCAGGACTTCCCGGGCAGCAACCGCGAAGTTGATGACTGACTGGTCTATGCCGCTGGCCGTGTCGATGACCAGTACATCCAGGTCGTTGGCGATCTCACTGAAAGCGTGAATGAGCCCCGCAAGCTCGGTGGAGCTGGTTTGCGCCCCGCCGGAAGCCGACGGCACCACCTGAATGGCTGCCGGCCCGATTTCGACAATCTCTGCGAGATTGCACCTGCCAGCAAAAACGTCAGCGGAACTGAATTTGGCATTCAGGCCCAAGGCGATATCGACGTTGGCCAATGACAGGTCAGCGTCCAGCAGCGCGACTCTGCGCCCCCTTCTCGCCAGCGCGATCGCCAGATTGGTCGACACTTGGGTCTTGCCGACGCCACCCTTGCCGCTGGTCACTGCAATAACCTGAATCTGATTCACTTCCACGCTCACCCCACACGTTCCCTGTTGGAGTCCTCCTGCCGACCAGAGCTGACGCCAATCGGACAGGGCCTTCATCAGCATTCGTGGGCTGCCGTATCCCCGCCCACCGTTGCTGATTGATGCATAGGAAAATTCCTACTCATCGCTTCCTACGGACTCTGCCATGGGGGTCAATGTGATGGCAAGTTGCCGTCAACGATTACCCACTCAAGGCCCAGGTTGTCTCAGCCAGCAAGTAGCCCATTTCCCACGGCAGGTTTTGGCCATGTCGGTGCGTTCTATGCAACGGCTGGCCCAGACAGGGGGTAGAATTCCCGCATTTACAACCGGCTCGCCCGCAAGGTTAGATGCGAGCCCACACTAGATGCCGATCATCTTCAAATTCGGGGAATAGACATGCGAATTCTGGTCACTGGCGGAGCCGGTTTCATTGGCTCGGCGCTGATCCGCCACGTGCTCACGCATACCAGCCACGACATCCTCAACCTGGACAAGCTGACCTATGCCGGTAACCTCGAGTCGCTGGCAACCGTGGCAGACAACCCGCGCTATCAGTTTCTCCAGGCTGACATCGCTGACAGTGAGGCCGTGGGCGCTGCCCTGGCGCGCTTCCAGCCGGACGCGGTGATGCACCTGGCAGCGGAATCCCATGTCGATCGCTCCATCGACGGACCGGCCGCCTTTATCCAGACCAATATCGTCGGCACCTACAGCCTGCTGGAAAGCGTGCGCGCCTACTGGCTTGGCCTGGACGCCGAACGCAAGGCCGCATTCCGTTTCCACCACATCTCCACCGACGAGGTGTATGGCGACCTGCACGGCGTCGACGACCTCTTCACCGAAACCACGCCCTACGCGCCCAGCTCGCCCTACTCGGCCAGCAAGGCGGCGTCCGACCACCTGGTCCGTGCCTGGCATCGCACCTATGGCCTGCCCGTGCTGCTGACCAATTGCTCGAACAACTACGGCCCCTATCACTTCCCCGAGAAGCTGATTCCGCTGATGATCCTCAATGCCCTGGAAGGCAAGCCGCTGCCGGTCTATGGCGATGGTCAGCAGGTCCGCGACTGGCTGTTCGTCGAGGATCATGCCCGTGCCCTGCTGGAAGTGGTGACGCACGGCAAGGTCGGCGAGACCTACAACATCGGCGGCCACAATGAACAGAAGAACCTCGATGTGGTGCGTGGTATCTGCGCCCTGCTGGAAGAGCTGGCGCCGAAGAAACCCACAGGCATCGAGCATTTCGAACAGCTGATCACCTTTGTGAAGGACCGCCCGGGCCATGACCTGCGCTACGCCATCGACGCCGGGAAGATCGAGCGCGAATTGAGCTGGGTGCCACAAGAGACCTTTGCCACCGGTCTGCGCAAGACCGTGCAGTGGTATCTGGACAACCTCGAATGGTGTCGCCGAGTACAGGACGGCAGCTACCAGCGCGAACGACTGGGAGCTTCCGTATGAAAGGGATCATCCTTGCCGGAGGCTCCGGTACTCGCCTGCACCCGATCACCCTGGGCGTATCCAAGCAGCTGCTGCCGATCTATGACAAACCGATGATCTACTACCCGATCTCGGTGTTGATGCTCGCCGGCATTCGCGAAATCCTGGTGATCTCTACCCCGCATGACCTGCCGCAGTACCGCGACTTGCTGGGCGATGGCAGCCAGTTCGGAGTCCGATTCACCTTTGCCGTGCAACCGTCGCCGGACGGCCTGGCGCAGGCTTTCCTGATTGGCGAAGAGTTCATTGGCCAGGATTCGGTGTGCCTGATCCTCGGCGACAACATCTTCCACGGCCAGCACTTCACCGAGAAGCTCAAGCGCGCGACCAGCCATCCGAGCGGGGCGACTGTTTTCGGCTACTGGGTGAACGACCCGGAGCGCTTTGGTGTGATCGACTTCGACAGCGAAGGTCGAGCCGTCTCCATCGAAGAGAAGCCCAAGCAGCCCAAGTCCAGCTATGCGGTAACTGGCCTGTACTTCTACGACAACGACGTGATCCGGATCGCCAAGGCCGTGAAACCGTCCGCCCGGGGCGAGTTGGAGATCACCGATGTCAACAATGCCTACCTCAAGCGCGGCGACCTGCGCGTCGAGCGCTTTGGCCGTGGTTTCGCCTGGCTGGATACCGGCACCCACGACAGCCTGCTGGAAGCCTCCCAGTACGTGCAGACCATCGAACATCGTCAGGGGCTCAAGGTGGCCTGCCTCGAAGAAATTGCCTTTCAGAACGGCTGGATCGACAAGGATAAGTTGCTGGCCCAGGCCAAGGCCTTCGGCAAGACCGGTTATGGCCAGTACTTATTCAAACTTGCAGGTGAACACGCATGAAAGTTATTGCAACCGAACTGCCGGACGTATTGATCCTGGAGCCCAGGGTCTTCGGCGATGAGCGCGGATTTTTCTATGAGAGCTACAACGCGCGCGTGTTCGAGGAGCTCACTGGCCTGAAGCCGGATTTCGTTCAGGACAACCATTCGAGCTCCCAGCGCGGTGTGCTGCGTGGCCTGCACTATCAGGTGCAACAGGCTCAGGGCAAGCTGGTGCGCGTGGTGCAGGGCGAGGTCTTTGACGTGGCGGTGGATATCCGTCGCAGTTCGCCCACCTTCGGCCAATGGACCGGAGCCTATCTGTCAGCCGAGAACAAGCTTCAGATGTGGGTGCCCGAAGGCTTCGCACATGGCTTCCTGGTACTCAGCGAGACGGCCGAGTTCCTCTACATGACCACCAATTACTACGCACCCCGTCACGAGCGCTGCATCCGCTGGGATGACCCGGACCTGGCGATCGACTGGCCGTTGACCGGGGCCCCGATCCTGTCCGCCAAGGACCAGGCAGGCGTTGCCCTCAAGGATGCGGACCTGTTCCCATGAAGGTCCTCATCACTGGCAACCACGGGCAGGTCGCGCGCGAGCTCCAGCTGATCCTCGCCGGCAAGGCCGAGGTGGTCGCCCTGGGGCGTGATCGACTCGATCTGGCGCAGCCCGAGCTTATCCGCCAGCAGATCCGCGCCCAGTCGCCCGACCTGCTGATCAACGCCGCCGCCTACACGGCGGTGGACCAGGCGGAAAGCGAGCCCGAAGCTGCCTTCGCCATCAATGCCACTGCTCCCGGTGTACTTGCGGAAGAAGCGGCCGCGCTCGGCATCCCGCTGTTCCACTACTCCACCGACTACGTCTATGACGGCGACAAGCCGGCTCCCTACCGCGAAGATGACCCGACCAATCCCCTCGGCGCCTACGGCCGCAGCAAGCTCGCCGGCGAACAGGCGATCCAGGCCGTCGGCGGCGCGCACCTGATCCTGCGTACCAGCTGGGTCTATTCCCTGCACGGGCGCAACTTCCTGCTGACCATGCAGCGCCTGCTGCAAGAACGTGAGGAGTTGCGCGTGGTGGACGACCAGGTCGGCGCGCCGACCTGGGCGGGCAGCATCGCCCAGGCCACTGCCCAACTGGTGGAGAAGTGGCAGGCGGGCAATCGCAACTGGGGCGTCTACCACCTGACCAACCAGGGGGAAACCTCCTGGTTCGGCTTCGCCAGCGCCATCGGCGAGCAACTGCGGGCCGAAGGCAAGCCCTGTGCGCGGCTGCTGCCGATCCCTTCCAGCGACTATCCGACGCCCGCGAAGCGGCCGCTCAATTCGCGTATGGATGGCAGCAAGCTGGCCCGCGACTGGCAGGTGACCCTGCCGGACTGGCGCAGCGCCCTGGCGGAGTGCCTGCGGCAACCGCGCTGACGCGGTAGGCTGCGCCGCGCGCACCAGTTCGTGGATGGGTCGGGCGGCGTTCCGCGAGCGGGGCGATACCCATCACGCGGGATCGATGGGTATCGCAGGCTCTACCCATCCTACGAGTCAGCTGTGTAGCCCGGATGCAATCCGGGGACAGAGGGGCGGGCGGCGTTCCGCGAGCGGGGCGATACCCATCACGCGGGATCGATGGGTATCGCAGGCTCCACCCATCCTACGAGTCAGGTGTGTAGCCCGGATGCAATCCGGGGACAGAGGCGCCGGCGGAGTTCCGCGAGCGGGGCGATACCCATCACGCGGGATCGATGGGTATCGCAGGCTCCACCCATCCTACGAGTCAGGTGTGTAGCCCGGATGCAATCCGGGGACAGAGGCGCTGGCAGAGTTCCGCGAGCGGAGCGATACCCATCACGCGGGATCGATGGGTATCGCAGGCTCCACCCATCCTACGGGTCAGCTGTGTAGCCCGGATGCAATCCGGGGACAGAGGGGCTGGCGGAGTTCCGCGAGCGGGGCGATATCCATCACGCGGGTTCGATGGGTATCGCAGGCTCCACCCATCCTACGGGTCAGCTGTGTAGGATGGGTGGAGCGGAGCGATACCCATCAACGTGGGCTTGGCCGAGTGCCTGGGCGACACACTAGCTCCCGTAGGAGCGAGCTTGCTCGCGAACCTTCGCCAGCAAGCTGGCTCCTACGATTTCCCGCGCCGCGGCCTCCTCGCTCCTGACCGCTAAGTCTGATGCCATAATGCGCCTCATCGACCGGCGCACAGTGACAGCATGACCACCACCCCCACTCCCCATCGCCCACGCTGGCGCAGCCTGGTGCTGCTGGCGTTGCTGCTGGCGCCGCTGCTCTGGCCGCTGCAGCACTTCAGCGAGCGCTACTACAGCGAGTCCCTGGCCGAGCAGAATCGCCAGACCCTCGACCTCTACGTCGCCAACCTGCTGGGCACGCTACGCCGCTACGAGGTGCTGCCGCCCATCCTCGCCGACCTGCCGCCCCTGCGCACCCTGCTGGCCCAGCCGCAGAGCGCCGGCCTCCAGGCCGAGGCCAACCGCCTGCTGGCCGAAGTCCGGCTGGAAACCGGCGCCGACGTGATCTATCTGATGAGCCCCGCCGGCCTGACCCTCAGCTCCTCCAACTGGGATCAGCCCGACAGCTTCGTCGGCCGCAGTTTCCCCTTCCGCCCTTATTTCCGTGAGGCCCTGGCCGGCAAGCAGGGGCGCTTCTTCGGCCTCGGCACCACGTCGCGCAAGCGTGGCTACTTCTTCGCCAGCCCGGTGCGCGACGGCGCGCGGATCATCGGCATTCTGGTGGTCAAGGTAGACCTGGACGACGCTGAAACCCTCTGGGGCAATACCCCGGAGCAGCTCATGGTGACCGACGCCAATGGCGTGGTGATCATTTCCTCGCGCAGCGACTGGCGCTTCCATGCCACCCGCCCGCTGGACAATGCCGAACGCGCCGCCATCGCCGCCAACCAGCCATACCCGACGCAATCGCCGCCACCGCTGAAGCTGGTCGACAAGGCCTGGCTCACCCAGAGCCGCGAACTCAAGGAGACTGGCCTGACCGCCAGCATCCTCGCTCCGCGCCAGCTGATCGACCGCCAGGTGACTACCACCGTGGCCATCGGCGGCGCCACCCTCCTCACCCTGCTGCTGCTGCTCGGCCTGATGATGCAGCGGCGCCGTCATTACCTCGACCGCATTGCCCTCGACGCCCGCGCCCGTCACGAGCTGGAATTGCGCGTGCAGGAACGCACCCAGGACCTCGAAGCACTGAACAGCCGACTCAAGGACGAAGTACTGGAGCGTGAACAGGCCCAGCAGGAACTGGTACGCGCCCAGGACGAACTGGTACAGGCCAGCAAGCTGTCGGCCCTGGGCACCATGTCGGCGAGCATCAGCCACGAACTGAACCAACCCCTGGCGGCCATCCGCAGCTACGCCGACAACGCCGGCGTACTGCTGGACCACGAGCGCCTCGACGACGCCCGCGGCAACCTGCGCCAGATCAGCGAACTGACCGGGCGCATGGCGTCGATCATCGCCCACCTGCGCGCCTTCGCCCGCCGCGATCGCCATGCCCCGGAAAGCGTCGCCCTGCAGCCCGCCCTGGAGGATGCCCTGGCGCTGCTGGCCAAGCGCCGCCGGGCCATGGACGTAGAGTTGATCCGCGACCTGCCGGACGCGCCGCTCTGGGTCCAGGCCGGCGAAACCCGCCTGCGCCAGGTGCTCGGCAACCTGCTCGCCAATGCCCTCGACGCCCTGGCCGAAAAGGCCCAGCCGAGGCGCATCTGGCTCAGCACCGAAACCAGCGCCGACGGCGTCGACCTGCACCTGCGCGACAACGGCCCCGGCTTCTCCGAGGACGCCCTGCGCCATGCCCGCGAACCTTTCTTCACCACCAAGACCAGCGCCCAGGGCCTTGGCCTTGGCCTGGCCATCTGCGATAGCCTGATGCGCGCCCTGGACGGCGAGCTGCTGCTCGCCAACCACCCGGAGGGTGGCGCCCTGCTGACCCTGCGCCTGCGCAACGGCGCCCCCGGCGTCATTCCACAGCCTCCCGAGGACCTCTCTGCATGACCAACGCCCTTGATGCCCACACCCAGGTGCTGCTGATCGACGACGACCCGCACCTGCGCCAGGCCCTCAGCCAGACCCTCGACCTGGCCGGCCTCAAGGTGCAGGCCCTGGGCGACGCCCAAGGGGTGGCGGAGTGGGTCGGCAAGGACTGGCCGGGCGTGGTGGTCACCGATATCCGCATGCCGGGCATCGACGGCCTGGAGCTGCTCGGCCAGTTGCGCGAACGCGACCCCGACCTGCCGGTGCTGCTGATCACCGGCCACGGCGATGTGCCCCTGGCAGTGCAGGCCATGCGCGCCGGCGCCTATGACTTCCTGGAAAAACCCTTCCCCAGCGACCAGCTGCTGGACAGCGTGCACCGCGCCCTCGACCTGCGCCGCCTGGTGCTGGAAAACCGCAGCCTGCGCCTGGCCCTCTCCGACCGCCAGCAGCTCAGCGGCCGCCTGGTCGGCCAGTCGCCGGCCATGCGGCGCCTGCGTGAACAGATAGGTGCCCTCGCTGCCACCAACGCCGATGTCCTCATCCTTGGCGAAACCGGTGCCGGCAAGGAAGTGGTGGCCCGTGCGCTGCACGACCTGTCGGCGCGCCGGGACGGCCCCTTCGTCGCCATCAATGCCGGTGCCCTGGCCGAGTCGGTGGTGGAGAGCGAGCTGTTCGGCCACGAGCAGGGCGCCTTCACCGGCGCGCAGAAACGCCGCATCGGCAAGTTCGAGTTCGCGAATGGCGGCACTCTGTTCCTCGACGAGATCGAGAGCATGAGCCTGGATGTCCAGGTCAAGCTGCTGCGCCTGCTGCAGGAGCGGGCGGTCGAGCGCCTCGGCGCCAATCAGCTGATCCCGCTGGATATCCGCGTGATCGCCGCGACCAAGGAAGACCTGCGCCAGGCCGCCGACCAGGGCCGCTTCCGCGCCGACCTCTACTACCGGCTGAATGTCGCCAGCCTGCGCATCCCGCCGTTGCGCGAACGTGGCGAAGACGCCCTGCTGCTGTTCCAGCACTTCGCCGAGGCTGCCAGCGGCCGCCACGGGATGGCCGCGCGCAGCCTCGACAGCAACCAGCGCGCCCTGCTCCTGACCCACACGTGGCCGGGCAATGTGCGCGAACTGCAGAATGCCGCGGAGCGCTTCGCCCTGGGCCTGGATCTGGCGCTGGACAATACGCCGGTGGACCTGCCCCAGGTGGCCGGCGGCCTCAGCGAGCAGGTGGAAGCCTTCGAGCGCGCCCTGATCGCCGCCGAGCTGACCCGGCCCCATGGCTCGCTGCGCAGCGTGGCCGAAGCCCTCGGCCTGCCGCGCAAGACCCTTTCGGACAAACTGCGCAAGCACAACCTCAGCTTCAGTGGCGGAAATCCCGCCGATGAGCAGGATTGATCGGCAAGAAACCGCTTAGAGGCATGCGAGCGCAGGGACGCAAGGCCCGTAATAGAGCGCTCGCACACCAATGGCACAGAGCTTGCTCCTGTCTGCACAGCCCCTGCGGTGTGCAGGGACCAGAGGCCCGGAGCCCAGGCGCCGAACCTCCCCCGAAGCGGTCACAAGCCAGCCAGGGGCTCCTCCCCAGATCGCCATCGGGCCAAACGCCCGAGGCTCCTCCCGGCTACCCGCCGGAAGCCCGAAGCCCGGCTCTCGCGCCGGGCTTTTTCATGCCCGTGGAAAGCACGAGACGCTCGCGAGCTCCCGCGTAGGGTGGAAACCGCGAAGCGATTTCCACCAGCCCCGTAGGAGGGGTCGGGCGGTGTTCCGCGAGCAACGCGATGCCCATCACCCATGCCGATGGGTATCGCTCCGCTCCACCCATCCTACGGTTACTGCGGAGTTGCCCCAGGCGTAGGGTGCGCTGCGCGCACCGATATACCGCGCCCGATTGGCGGTGCGCGCGGCGCACCCTACGGGATTCAAATTCATGTTTCGGATATCGGACGAACGGGTGTCGTTCGAGGGGAAGTTGCCGGGTTTTGAACGGGCTTTTTACTGCCTGATTTTTAAAAACTTTCCTACTGAAAAACGTCACTTAAATAGCGAAATGTCCGACACAAATCGGTCATTTCGTCCAAGGATTATGGGGATGCGTCATAGGAAGCAGGGCCGGGAAGTTGCAACTTGAAGCCCCTAGAAAACCGACTAGTGTGTATTAGGCGCTGCCCTGGATGGCTAGCCAAACGCTCTATCTTGCTCCCTTTGGGCGGCGATCTGCAGTAATCCCTCCCTCTACGACAGTAAGGAAATTGTCCGTATGACTCATTAGCCAGCTATTGATCTGGATCAGAACGCCGTAAGAACAATCAGGCGCTCAATAAGCACAGTTCCTACTCCAAATGGAGGTGCACGATGTCAGATTCTTCCGACAAACTTCGGCTTGGCGCCCTGGTTGCGCTGGTAGTCGGCTCGATGGTGGGCGGGGGCATTTTCTCGTTACCGCAGAATATGGCGGCCAGCGCGGATGTCGGCGCCATTCTCATTGGCTGGGGCATTACCGCGGTGGGCATGCTCACCCTGGCATTCGTCTTCCAGACTCTGGCCAATCGCAAGCCAAACCTCGACGGCGGGGTATACGCCTACGCCAAGGCGGGTTTCGGCGACTACATGGGTTTCTCATCGGCCTGGGGCTACTGGATCAGTGCCTGGCTGGGCAACGTCGGCTACTTCGTGCTGCTGTTCAGCACCCTGGGCTATTTCTTCCCGATCTTCGGCGAGGGCAACACGCTGGCGGCCATCATCGGCGCCTCGATCGTCCTCTGGGCCGTGCACTTCCTGGTCCTGCGCGGGATCAAGGAAGCGACCTTCATCAACATGGTGACCACCGTCGCCAAGATCGTGCCGCTGGTCCTGTTCATCCTCATCTGCCTGTTCGCCTTCAAGCTGGACATCTTCACCGCTGACATCTGGGGTTCGAAAAACATCGAGCTGGGCAGTGTGATGAACCAGGTGCGCAACATGATGCTGGTCACCGTCTGGGTGTTCATCGGCATCGAGGGCGCGAGCATCTTCTCCGCCCGCGCCGAGAAGCGAAGCGATGTGGGCAAGGCCACCGTGCTCGGCTTCGTCATCGTGCTGCTGATCCTGGTGCTGGTGAACGTGCTGTCCCTCGGCATCATGACCCAGCCGGAACTGGCCAAGCTGCAGAACCCCTCCATGGCGGCCGTGCTCGAGCATGTGGTCGGCAGCTGGGGCGCCGTGCTGATCAGCGTCGGCCTGGTCATCTCCCTTATCGGCGCCCTGCTTTCCTGGGTACTGCTCTGCGCCGAGATCCTCTTCGCCGCGGCCAAGGACCACACCATGCCGGCCTTCATCCGCAAGGAGAACGCCAACCAGGTTCCGGCCAACGCCCTCTGGCTGACCAACGCCATGGTGCAGCTGTTCCTGATCATCACCCTGTTCAGCTCCAGCACCTACCTGTCGCTGATCTACCTGGCGACCTCGATGATCCTGGTGCCCTACCTCTGGTCCGCTGCCTACGCGGTGCTGCTGCCCCTGCGCGGCGAGGGCTACGAGCAGGATGCCTCCGACCGCAACAAGGACCTGGTCATCGCCGCCATCGCGCTGATCTATGCCGTCTGGCTGCTCTATGCCGGCGGCGTGAAGTACCTGCTGCTCTCTGCCCTGCTCTACGCACCGGGCGTGATTCTGTTCGCCAAGGCCAAACGGGAAGTTGGCCAGCCGGTGTTCACCAATGTCGAGAAGCTGATCTTCGCAGCCGTGGTCATCGGCGCGATCGTGGCGGCCTACGGGCTCTACGACGGCTTCCTGACCCTGTAACTCGTAAGGAGACCTGCCATGTCCAAAGTCAAACTCGGCGTTCATTCGGAAGCCGGCAAACTGCATAAGGTAATGGTCTGCTCGCCGGGGCTCGCGCACATGCGCCTGACCCCCAACAACTGCGACGAGCTGCTGTTCGACGACGTCATCTGGGTCAACCAGGCCAAGCGCGACCACTTCGACTTCGTCACCAAGATGCGCGAGCGCGGCATCGATGTCCTGGAAATGCACAACCTGCTCACCGACATCGTGCAGAACAAGGAAGCGCTGAAATGGATCCTCGATCGCAAGATCACCAATAACCAGGTCGGCGTCGGCCTGGTCAATGAAGTCCGCTCCTGGATCGAAGGCCTGGAGCCGCGCAAGATCGCCGAGTTCCTCATCGGCGGCGTCGCCGGTTCCGACCTGCCGGAGAGTGAAGGCGTCAGCGCCATCAAGATGTACCGCGACTACCTGGGCCACTCCAGCTTCATCCTGCCACCGCTGCCCAACACCCAGTTCACCCGCGACACCACCTGCTGGATCTACGGCGGCGTGACCCTCAACCCCATGTACTGGCCGGCCCGTCGCCAGGAAACCCTGCTGGCCAGCGCCATCTACAAGTTCCACCCGACCTTCACCGAGGCCGAGTTCGAGGTCTGGTACGGCGATCCGGACAAGGACCACGGCATGTCCACCCTCGAGGGTGGCGACGTGATGCCCATCGGCAACGGTGTGGTGCTGATCGGCATGGGCGAGCGCACTTCCCGCCAGGCCATCGGCCAACTGGCGCAATCGCTGTTCGCCAAAGGCGCCGTGCAGAAAGTGGTAGTCGCTGGCCTGCCGAAGTCCCGCGCCGCCATGCACCTGGACACCGTCTTCACCTTCTGCGACCGCGACCTGGTCACCGTCTTCCCGGAAGTGGTCAAGGAAATCGTGCCCTTCGTGCTGCGCCCGGATGAAAGCCGTCCCTACGGCATCGACATCCGCCGCGAAGAGAAGGACTTCATCTCGGTGGTCGCCGAGGCCCTCAACCTCAAGCAACTGCGCGTGGTGCAAACCGGTGGCGACGCCTTCGAGGCCGAGCGCGAGCAGTGGGACGACGGCAACAACGTGGTCTGCCTGGAGCCCGGCGTGGTGGTCGGCTATGACCGCAACACCTACACCAACACCCTGCTGCGCAAGGCTGGCGTCGAGGTGGTCACCATCAGCGCCAGCGAACTGGGCCGCGGCCGTGGCGGCGGTCACTGCATGACCTGCCCGATCCTGCGCGACCCGATCGATTACTGAGTTGACACTCCTGGCGGCTCCCCACCCGGAGCCGCCTGCCCCGCCAGCCACAAGCTGTTCTGACGGAGCCTGATTTCAAGTTACCCACAAGGAGAAAGAATCATGGCCTTCAACATGCACAACCGTAACCTGCTCAGCCTGATGCACCACAGCACTCGTGAGCTGCGTTACCTGCTGGACCTCTCCCGCGACCTGAAACGCGCCAAGTACAGCGGCACCGAGCAACAGCACCTCAAGGGCAACAACATCGCCCTGATCTTCGAGAAGTCCTCCACCCGCACCCGTTGCGCCTTCGAGGTGGCCGCCTACGACCAGGGCGCCAACGTCACCTACATCGACCCCACCTCCTCGCAGATCGGCCACAAGGAGAGCATGAAGGACACCGCCCGCGTGCTCGGCCGCATGTACGACGCCATCGAGTACCGCGGCTTCAAGCAGGAAATCGTCGAAGACCTGGCCAAGTACGCCGGCGTGCCGGTGTTCAACGGCCTGACCGACGAGTACCACCCGACCCAGATGCTCGCCGACGTGCTGACCATGCGCGAGCACAGCGACAAGCCGCTGCACGAGATCAGCTACGCCTACCTGGGCGACGCCCGCAACAACATGGGCAACTCCCTGCTGCTGATCGGCGCCAAGCTCGGCATGGACGTCCGCATCGCCGCACCGAAGGCCCTGTGGCCGAGTGACGAACACGTCGCCGCCTGCAAGAAATTCGCCGAGGAAAGCGGCGCCCGCATCACCCTCACCGAAGACGCCAAGGAAGCGGTCAAGGGCGTGGACTTCATCCACACCGACGTCTGGGTCTCCATGGGCGAGCCGGTGGAGGCCTGGGGCGAGCGCATCAAGGAACTGCTGCCTTATCAGGTCAACATGGAC
The DNA here is from genome assembly GCF_029871205.1 of Pseudomonas sp. BN417. Taxonomy (GTDB): domain Bacteria; phylum Pseudomonadota; class Gammaproteobacteria; order Pseudomonadales; family Pseudomonadaceae; genus Metapseudomonas. The sequence continues at coordinate 40,070 of NZ_SSOJ01000153.1, forward strand.
ATGATGAAGGCCGCTGGCAATCCGCGGGTGAAGTTCATGCACTGCCTGCCCGCCTTCCACAACAGCGAAACCAAGGTCGGCAAGCAGATCGCCGAGCAGTACCCGAACCTGAAGAACGGCATTGAAGTCACCGAAGACGTCTTCGAGTCCCCGTACAACATCGCCTTCGAGCAGGCGGAAAACCGCATGCACACCATCAAGGCGATCCTCGTTTCGACCCTCGCCGACATGTAAGTCCCGATACGCCCCGGACCGCGACGCGTTCGCCGGTCCGGGACGCATTCCACCCCTCAGGAGGAAATCACTATGCGAATCGTCATCGCATTGGGCGGCAACGCGCTGCTGCGCCGTGGCGAGGCCATGACCGCGGAGAATCAGCGGGAGAATGTGCGCATCGCCTGCGAACAGATCGCCAAGGTGGCGCCAGGCAACGAACTGGTGATCGCCCACGGCAACGGCCCGCAGGTGGGCCTGCTGGCCCTGCAGGGTGCCGCCTATGACGCCAAGAACCCCTATCCGCTGGACGTCCTCGGGGCCGAGACGGAGGGCATGATCGGCTACATGATCGAACAGGAGCTGGGCAACCTGCTGCCCTTCGAAGTGCCCTTCGCCACCATCCTGACCCAGGTCGAGGTGGACCCGTCGGACCCGGCCTTCCAGAAGCCCACCAAGCCCATCGGCCCGGTCTATCCCAAGGAAGAAGCCGAGCGCCTGGCCAAGGAAAAGGGCTGGAGCATCGCCCCCGATGGCGACAAGTTCCGCCGTGTCGTGGCCAGTCCACGGCCCAAGCGCATCTTCGAGATCCGCCCGGTGAAATGGCTGCTGGAGAAGGGCACGGTGGTGATCTGCGCCGGCGGCGGCGGCATCCCGACCATGTATGACGCGTCGGGCAAGAAGCTCTCCGGCGTCGAGGCGGTGATCGACAAGGACCTCTGTTCCGCCCTGCTGGCCGAGCAGTTGGAAGCCGACCTGCTGGTGATCGCCACCGACGTCGAGGCGGCCTTCATCGACTGGGGCAAGCCGACTCAGAAGGCCATCGCCCAGGCCCACCCGGACGAACTGGAACGCCTCGGCTTCGCCGCCGGCTCCATGGGGCCGAAGGTGCAGGCCGCCAGCGAATTCGCCCAGAAGACCGGCAAGCCCGCGGTGATCGGTGCGCTGAAGGACATCGAAGCCATCGCCCTTGGCCAGGCCGGCACCAGCGTCAGCACCAGCGCAGCGGGGATCCAGTACCGCTGAGCGACAGGCACGAGCATGCCATGCTCCTGTGGGGGCGAATTCATTCGCTAAGGGCAGCGCAGCTGACCCTTGAATGTCCGAAGGGCAGACCTGCGGTCTGCCCAGCGATTGAAATCGCCCCCACAGAGTCCTCACTCCCTTGCAACATCTCCCCAATCATTCCGCCGAATGACCAAAGGCGTGACTTGATAGTCATACCCCTCGTCAGGTAGACATCCCGTTAAATTCGAGCTGCCACCTGGCTCATGCCACCTGGCCCGCGATGCTTGACGCTGCACAAAGCCGCCACCCTGGAGCGGCAACCCGCCGCCAAGCCCGCCCGCCGGCATGAGATGGTCTTTTTGAGGAGTTTTCGAGAGATGTCCCGACTTCCAGTGATTGTGGGTTTTGGCGGCTATAACGCGGCTGGGCGAAGCTCGTTCCACCACGGCTTCCGTCGTATCGTGATCGAGACCCTGGACGCCCAGGCACGCCAGGAAACCCTGGCAGGCCTCGCCGTGATGATGAAGTTGGTCTCGGTTGCCGAAGGCCAGTACCTCGACGGCGACGGCCAGTCCCTGACGCTCGCCGCGATCGAAGCCCGCTTCGCCGCGCAGATTCTCGACTCCACCCTGGTGCGCCGCATCGAGAAACAGCACCTGGACGTGGACGCCGCCCACTGGCAGAAGAACCTCACCGCCCAGGTGGGAGACGGCCAGGCCCTCAGCTTCACCACGTCGCGCAAGCAACTGCCCGAGCCGCTGCCGGCCAACTGGTCGGTGGAAACCCTGGACAACGGCGAAGTGCGCGTGGCCATCCACGGCAATTGCGACTTCAAGGTCGACAGCTACCGCGAGCTGCCGGTGAAGTCCGCCGGCCAACTGCCCAGCGGTTTCGAGCCGGGTGAGCTGTACAACTCGCGCTTCCACCCGCGCGGCCTGCAGATGTCGGTGGTCGCCGCCACCGACGCCATCCGCTCCATCGGCCTGCCCTGGAAGGCCATCGTCGACCGCGTGCAACCCGACGAGATCGCCGTGTTCTCCGGCAGCATCATGAGCCAGCTGGACGAAAACGGCTTCGGCGGCATGATGCAGTCGCGCCTCAAGGGCGGCCGCGTCACCGCCAAGCAGTGCCCGCTTGGCCTGAACACCATGCCGGCCGACTTCATCAACGCCTATGTGCTGGGCAGCGTCGGCACCACCGGCAGCGTTACCGGCGCCTGCGCCACCTTCCTCTACAACCTGCAGAAGGGCATCGAACTCATCAACTCCGGCCGCGCCCGCGTGGCCCTGGTGGGCAACGCCGAAGCACCGATCAACCAGGAGTGCATCGACGGCTACGGCGCCATGGGTGCCCTGGCCACCGAGGACGGCCTGCGCCAGGTCGGCGGCCGCGAGGAAGTGGACTTCCACCGTGCCAGCCGCCCCTTCGGCGAGAACTGCGGCTTCACCCTCGCCGAGTCCAGCCAGTACGTGGTGCTGATGGATGACGCCCTGGCCCTGGAGCTGGGCGCCGACATCCACGGCGCGGTGACCGACGTGTTCATCAATGCCGACGGGTTCAAGAAATCCATCTCCGCCCCCGGCCCGGGCAATTACCTGACCCTGGCCAAGGCGGTGGCCGCCGCCACCCAGCTGATCGGCGCCGACGGCGTGCGCGAGCGCAGCTTCGTCCACGCCCATGGTTCCAGCACCCCGGCCAACCGCGTCACCGAATCCGAACTGCTGGACCGCGTCGCCGGCGCCTTCGGCATCAAGGAGTGGCCGGTTGCCGCGGTCAAGGCCTACGTCGGCCACTCCCTGGCCACCGCCAGCGGCGACCAGGTGATCGCCGCCCTGGGCACCTTCAAGTACGGCATCCTGCCGGGCATCAAGACCATCGACCGGGTCGCCGACGATGTGCACCGCCAGCACCTTGCCATCGAAACCCGCGACCTGCCTCTGGGCGAACGCCAGATGGACGTCTGTTTCATCAACTCCAAGGGCTTCGGCGGCAATAACGCCACGGGCGTGGTCATCTCGCCACGCCTGGCGGAGAAGATGCTGCGCAAGCGCCACGGCGATGCCGCCTTCGCTGCCTACAGCGCGAAACGCGAGCAGACCCGCGCCAACGCTGAGGAATACGATCGCCGCGCCCGCCTCGGCGAGTTCGACATCATCTACAACTTCGGCAATGACCTGATCGACGAACAGCTGATCGAACTGAGCAGCCAGGGCATCCAGGTGCCCGGCTTCGCCAAGCCGCTGCTGTACAAGAAGGACGAACGCTTCGCCGACATGCTGGACTGACGCGAAATGCCAACCATGAAAAAGGGCCCCTCGGGGCCCTTTTTTCGTTGCTCGTTGCTCAGTCCAGCGCCCGCGCCAGCTGGATCAGCTCCGCCCGCCACTCGGCGGCGACCGGCAGGGCCAGGAAGGAAGGATTGAGGAAGTGCTCGCGGGCCTCGTAGGTCAAGGCTTCACCGGCCAGGTCCAGCACCTCGCCGCCGGCGCCTTCGAGCACGCCCTGGGCGGCTGCGGTGTCCCACTGGCTGGTGGGCGCCAGACGCGGATAACAGTCGGCGGAGCCTTCGGCCAGCAGGCAGAACTTCAGCGAGCTGCCGATACTGGCCAGCGCCAGGTCACCGAAGCGTTCGTTCAGGCCGGCCAGCAGGCGCTCCTGGGCCGGGCTCGAATGGCGCTTGCTGGCGACCACGGTAAAAGCCTCGTCAGGGGCGATGCGCACGCTGATCTCGTGGGGGTCCTCATCGACATCCAGGCACCAGGCACCCAACCCGGCACCACCGTAGTAGCAGCGCCCGCCCACCGGCATGCCGACCACGCCGAACACCACCCGCCCGGCTTCCACCAGGGCCACGTTGACGGTGAACTCCTCGCTGCCGGCAATGAATTCCTTGGTGCCATCCAGCGGGTCCACCAGCCACCAGCGCTGCCAGTTGGCACGCTCGCCCAGGGGAATGTCCGCAGCTTCCTCGGAAAGCACCGGGATGCTCGCATCCAGCGCCGCCAGTCCGGCGGCCAGCAGCTTGTGCGCGGCCAGGTCGGCGGCGGTCACGGGCGAGGCGTCGGCCTTTTCGATCACATCCAGTTCGCCACGCCAGTAAGGCAGGATGACATCGCCCGCCTGGCAAACCAGGTCGATTACTGCGGGAAGCAAGGGATGGCTCACGATGGGTACTCCCCACGCTGGGTCAGGATATCGCGGGTCAGGTAGAGCGCCGCCAGGGCGCGTCCTTCGCTGAACTGCTGGTGCTGGGCGAGGCTCGAAAGCTCGCGCAGGCTGATACGGTCCACCCGCAGCGGCTCGGGCTCGTCGCCCGGCAGGCGCTCTTCATAGAGATCGCGGGCCAGGACCACCTGGATCTTCTGGCTCATGTAGCCAGGGGACAGCGAGAGCTCGGTGAGGTGCTCCATCTGGCGGGCACCGAATCCGGCCTCCTCCTTGAGCTCGCGGTTGGCGGCGGCAAGCACGTCCTCGCCCGGCTCGATCAGTCCCTTGGGCAGGGACAGCTGGTAGTCGTCGGTGCCGGCGCAGTACTCCTCCACCAGCAACACGTGCTCGGCATCGACCATGGCCACCACCATCACCGCGCCGTAGCCGGAGCCCTTGCCCACCAGACGCTCGTAGGTGCGCTCAACGCCATTGGCGAATCGCAACTGCAGCTCCTCGACACGGAACAGGCGGCTGCTGGCGACAATTTCGCGAGCGAGCACCGTGGGCTTCTGACGCATAGCGGACTCCTTGGCATGACCGGCGGGTTATCATACCCCGCCTTTGCCCAATGTCCCCGCTGGAGATTGCATGCCAGCGACGACCAGCGATGCAATGGCGACACCCCCTCGAAATCGACCGACACCGCCCATGCCCCTACTGCCCTGGACCGAGATCGACACCGTGCTGCTCGATATGGACGGCACCCTGCTCGACCTGCACTTCGACAATCACTTCTGGATGGAGTACTTGCCGCAGCGCTATGCCGAGCACCACGGCATCAGCCGCGCACTGGCCGACGCCGAACTGCTGCCGCTGTTCCGTGACAACGCTGGCCAACTCAACTGGTACTGCACGGACTTCTGGAGCCGCGAACTCAAGCTGTCGATCCGCGACCTCAAGCGCGAAGTGGCCCACCTGATCGCACTGCGCCCGGATGCCGACCTCTTTCTCGCTGCCCTGCGCCGCACCGGCAAGCGCGTGGCGCTGATCACCAACGCCCATCGCGACTCGCTGTCGCTGAAGATGGAGCGGGTCGAACTGGCGCCCTGGTTCGATCGCCTGATCAGCTCCCACGACTACGGCTTCCCCAAGGAAGACCAGCAGTTCTGGCAGGCCCTGCAGCAGGACTTCGGCTTCGATCCCGCGCGCAGCCTGTTCATCGACGACAGCCTGCCGATCCTGCGCAGCGCCCGGCAGTATGGCGTCGCGCAACTGCTGGCCGTGCGCGAGCCGGACAGCCGCAAGGGCCCGAAGGACACCGAGGAATTCGCCGCGGTGGACAGCTACCGCTCACTGATCCTGGGACTCTGAACCGGCATCCGCACGCCGAGAGGAAACGCCATGGACATCAAGCAACTGAAGTTCCTCATCGCGCTGGAGGAAACCCGCCACTTCGGCCAAGCCGCGGCGCGCTGCCACGTGACCCAGCCGACGCTGTCCATGCGCCTGCGCAGTCTGGAGGAAGAGCTCGGCCTGGAACTGGTGATTCGCAGCCAGCGCTTCGAGGGCTTCACCGATGCCGGCCTGCGCGTGCTGGCCTGGGCGCGCACCCTGCTGGCGGCCCACGACGGCCTCTATGCCGAGGCGGCTGCCTGCCGCGGCCAACTGGTGGGTACCCTGCGCCTGGGCGTGGTGCCGCTGGCCGGCTTCGATCCGATGCGCCTGGTGGAGGCGTTCTCCAGCGAGCACCCGAGCCTGCGCTTCCAATTGTTCTCCTTGAGCTCCGAGCAGATTCTCGAAGGCCTGGCACGCAACCAGCTGGACCTGGGCCTGTCCTACCTGGACCGCCTCGACCGTGAGCACTTCGAGAGCCTGGAACTGGCCAAGACGCGCATGGGCCTGCTGCACGACCGTCGCCACTTCAGCTTCGAGGCCCCCGCGCTGTCCTGGGAAAGCCTGATCGACCTGCCGCTCGGCCTGCTGTCGGGCGGCATGCACTTCCGCCAATCCATCGACCACGGATTCCGCAGCCGCGGCCTGTCACCCCAGCCACGCCTGGAAACCGACGCCGTGCACCAGCTGCTGCGGGCCGTCAGCGCCGGCCTGTGCTGCGCGATCATGCCCCTGGATAGCGGCCTCGATGACTTCACCGAGCACCTGGCGCTAACCCCCATAGAGGACGCCCGCACCCTCGCGCCCCTGGGCCTGATCCTGCGCCGCAGCGCCCCCCGCTCGGCGCTGGCGGATGCCTGCTTCACCGAGGCAAAGGCCCTGCTGGGGCTCGATCCGACCTCGTGATAAACGCGCTCGATCAGCGCATCGGGAATAGCGATTAGACGCCCGTGCCAGGCGGGCCTAGGATGGCTGAGTCATTCCGTCGCAGGGGCAGATCCATGGCACGCCCAGACGCCAAGCGCGAACTTACCAAAGTCGATACCCCTCCCTCCCCGGCCGGCTATACCTATGCCGAGCTGGACGGCGATGCCCGTGTGGAAGACGCCGTCCTGGCCGAGGAATGTGCCCTGGCCATCTCCTTCAATGGCATCAGCTACGCCGTGATGATGGTCTCTCCCAGCGACCTGGAGGACTTCGTCGCCGGCTTCAGCCTGAGCAATGGCGTGATACAGGCCATCGACGAGATCTATGATGTCCAGGTCGAAGGTGAAGGCATCGCCCTGCATGCCGAGGTGGACATCGGCAACCGTGCCTTCTGGTCCCTCAAGGAACAGCGTCGCAACCTGGCCGGCACCACCGGCTGCGGCCTCTGCGGCGTGGAAGCGCTTGAACAGGCGCTGCCCGAACTGCGCTCCCTGGCCCCCGCGCCCCTGCCGCCGGCCGAACATTTCGTCGACCTGCGCCAGCGCATCGCTGCCGCCCAGGACCTCGCCCGGCGCAGCGGCGCCTTGCATGCCGCGCTCTTCGTCGATGCCACTGGCGAGGTGCGCCTGTGCCGCGAAGACATCGGCCGCCACAACGCCCTGGACAAGCTGATCGGCGCCCTGCTGCGGGAAGGCCTCGACCCCCGCGCCGGATTCGCCGTGGTCACCAGCCGCTGCAGCCTGGAACTTATCCACAAGGCGGTGCGCGCCGGCCTGTCCACCCTGGTCAGCCTCTCCGCCCCTACCACCCTGACGGTGGAATGGGCGCGCCGGCACCACCTCAACCTCATCCATCTGCCCCACCACAGCGCACCACGGGTCTACAGCCCGGCGCCGCAACCGAAAACATCGAGCCAATGAGCCTGCAACCCGTAGAACCCCGCTACAAACCCTACAAAGGCGCCGCGGCCGGCTGGGGTGCGCTGAAAAGCGTCACCCGCTTCTGGCTGGACAGCAAACAGCCATTCAAGAACCTCCGCGCCCTGCTCAAGACCAATCAGAACGGCGGCTTCGACTGCCCCGGCTGCGCCTGGGGTGACTCCCCCGAGGACGGCCGCATCAAGTTCTGCGAGAACGGCGCCAAGGCGGTTAACTGGGAAGCCACCAAGCGCCGGGTGGATGCGGCCTTCTTCGCCCGCTACAGCGTCAGCCAACTGCGTGAGCAGAGCGACTATTGGCTCGAGTACCAGGGCCGCCTGACCCAGCCCATGCGCTACGACAGCCAGACCGACCACTATGTGCCGGTCAGCTGGGAACACGCCTTCGCGCAGATTGCCCGTCACCTGCGCGGCCTGGAAAGCCCGCACCAGGCGGAGTTCTATACCTCCGGCCGGGCCAGCAACGAGGCGGCCTACCTCTACCAGCTGTTCGTCCGCGCCTTCGGCACCAACAACTTCCCCGACTGCTCGAACATGTGCCACGAGGCCAGCGGCGTGGCCCTGGGCCAGAGCATCGGTGTCGGCAAGGGCAGCGTGACCTTCCACGACTTCGAACACTCTGACGCCATCTTCGTACTGGGCCAGAACCCCGGCACCAACCACCCGCGCATGCTCGAACCCCTGCGCGAGGCGGTGAAGCGCGGTGCCCAGGTGGTCTGCTTCAATCCGCTCAAGGAGCGCGGCCTGGAGCGTTTCCAGCACCCGCAGCACGCCCTGGAAATGCTCAGCAATGGCTCGCGGCCGCTTAATACCGCGTTCTTCCGCCCTGCCCTGGGTGGCGACATGGCCGCTCTGCGCGGCATCGCCAAGTTCCTCCTGCAGTGGGAGCGGGAAGCCCAGGCGAAGGGCGAGCCTGCGGTATTCGACCACGCCTTCATCGCCGAACACACCGAGGGCGTAGACGCCTACCTGGCGGAACTGGATGCCACGCCCTGGGAACGGATCGAGCAGCAATCGGGCCTGACCCTGGACGAGATCGAGATCTCCGCACGCATCTACCGCGATGCCCGCAGCGTGATCATCTGCTGGGCCATGGGCATCACCCAGCATCGCCACTCGGTGCCGACCATCCAGGAAATCGTCAACCTGCAACTGCTGCGCGGCAACGTCGGTCGCCCCGGTGCCGGCCTCTGCCCGGTGCGCGGCCACAGCAACGTGCAGGGCGACCGCACCATGGGCATCAATGACCGGCCGCCGGCGGCGCTGCTGGATGCCCTGGAGCGGCGCTTCCAGTTCAAGGTCCCGCGGCAGAACGGCCACAACACGGTGGAGGCGATCAACGCCATGCTCGAAGGCCAGGCCAAGGTCTTCATCGGCCTCGGCGGCAACTTCGCCCAGGCCACGCCGGACAGCCCGCGCACCCACGCCGCCCTGCAGAACTGCGAACTGACAGTGCAGATCAGCACCAAGCTCAACCGCAGCCATCTGACCACCGGCCGCGAGGCGCTGATCCTGCCCTGCCTTGGCCGCACCGATATCGACCGCCAGGCCGAAGGGTCGCAGGCGGTGACAGTGGAAGACTCTTTCAGCATGATCCATGCGTCCTATGGCCAGCTGGAGCCGTCCTCCCGCGAGATGCGCTCGGAACCGGCCATCATCGCCGGCATTGCCAAGGCCACCCTGGGCGATCACCCGGTGGATTGGGACGCCATGGTTGCCAACTACGACCGCGTCCGCGAACTGATCGCCGACACCATCCCCGGCTTCCAGGACTTCAACCAACGTGTACAGAATCCGGGCGGCTTCTACCTGGGCAACACGGCCAACGCCCGGCAGTGGAGTACCTCCAGCGGCCGCGCCAACTTCACGGCCAGCCCGCTGCCAGCGGATCTGCTCCACGAGAAGGTCCGCAGCACCGGCGAGACGCCGCATCTGATCCTCCAGACGCTGCGCTCCCACGACCAGTACAACACCACCATCTACAGCCTGGACGATCGCTACCGCGGCGTGCGCGGCCAGCGCGAGGTGGTCTTCGCCAACGAGGCGGACATCCGCCGCCTGGGCTTCGAGCCAGGGCAGAAGGTGGATCTGGTGACCCTCTGGGACGACGGTGTGGAGCGCCGGGTGTCCGGCTTCAGCCTGCTGGCCTTCGACATCCCCACCGGCCAAGCCGCCGCCTACTACCCGGAGACCAATCCCCTGGTGCCGCTGGAAAGCTACGGCGACGGCAGCTACACCCCCACCTCGAAATTCGTCGCCATCCGCCTCGAAGCCTCTCGCGACAACGGCCGCATCCACTGAGGATGCGGGCCGCCCCGTAGGGTGCGCTGCGCGCACCGGTAATCCTGCACGGAGTATCCGGTGCGCACGGCGCACCCTACATGGGCGCAATAGCGGCAATGAACTTTTAATGGAAATAAGGGAACTTTGTTTCGTGGAACTTTATTTCCGAGAAACAATTTGAAACATCGCTTCAAACGCTATATAAAGTTCCCACGCAAACGAAACTTTCACGGCACTTTGCTAGCATGCAGAAAGCCCGAAAGGCAGGACTGGAGAGGGCTGGAATAGAGCTCCGACAGCGAAGAACAGAAAAAGTTCTGCCTTTAAAGTCGAAAGTGAAAAAAATGTGAAAAGTTAGTGTTTTTCGTCGCCCGGCACTTGCGTAAGTTAATTCCTACGGTAAATATCCCCTCACCAAAACCAGTGAGGCGATCCTCATCATGAAGTACACCTCGATCCTTCTTCTGTCTCTTGGCCTGGCCAGCGGCAGCGTCTTCGCAGGCAACAATACCGAAGCCGGTGTTGGCGGCGCGCTGGGCGGGGTCCTGGGTTCCGTGGTCGGCAACGCTGTCGGCGGCAGCACCGGTGCAGCCATCGGCGCTGGTGTGGGTGGCGCAGCTGGCGGTGCAGTAGGTGCCTCTCGCCGCAACCGTACTGAAGCTGCTATCGGCGGCGGTCTGGGCGCTGCTGGTGGTCAAGTCGTCGGCAGACAAATGGGCGGCACCACTGGCGGCCTGATCGGTGCAGCCCTCGGCGGCGGCGCCGGCGGTGCGCTGGGCAACGAATACGGCGACCGGAATCGCTACGACGATGACGACTACGACGACGATCATCGCCACTACCGCCGCGCCTACCGCGACCATCCGGGCCGTGGCCATGCCTGGGGCCATCGCAAGCACAAGCACAAGCATTGGCATGACGATGATTGATCAACGCCACTAACCGAAAAAGCCCGCTTCCAGCGGGTTTTTTCTGCGGGCTGAGGCCTGGTCGAGCGACAGCCGCCCCCCTCCCGAACTCATAATTCCGACCTGCGTCATGGATACCCCCGGAGAAGCCGCGGGACCATGGACTTCCCCTTCGAAATGGAGACTTAGCAAGATGCGCAAAGCAGTAACCGCCCTCGCCCTCAGCCTGCTGGCGACCCAAGCCGTCGTGGCCGGCGAGACCACCAACAACGCCATCGGCGGCGGCCTCGGCGGCGTCCTTGGCAACGTCGTTGGCAACGCTGTTGGCGGCAGCACTGGCGCGGCCATCGGCGCCGGCCTGGGTGGTGCGGCCGGTGGCGCCATGACCGCGCGTAGCGGCCGCAAGACCGAAGCTGCGATCGGCGGTGGTCTGGGTGCGGCAGGCGGCTCGGTAGCCGGCCGCGCGCTGGGCGGTTCCACCGGCTCCGCCATCGGCGCGGGCCTGGGCGGCGCAGCCGGTGGCGCCATCGCCACCGAGCTGAGCAAGGGCGACGGCCATCGCCACCGCAAGCATCGCCACGACTAAGTGTGCGCCCATGAAAAAGCCCGGCATCTGCCGGGCTTTTTCGTTTCGGGCAACGGATCAGCCGAGCTGTTCGGCGCGCGCCTCGGTCACGTCGCCGCTGGCCATGCAGGCCGCCGCGGTGAAGAGCACGTCGGTGGAAGAGTTCAGCGCGGTCTCGGCGGCGTCCTGGAGAATGCCGATGATGAAGCCCACGGCCACCACCTGCATCGCCACTTCGCTGGGTATGCCGAACAGGCTGCAAGCCAGCGGGATCAGCAGCAGCGAGCCGCCGGCCACGCCGGACGCGCCACAGGCGCAGATGGAGGCCACCACGCTGAGCAGGATGGCGGTAGGGATGTCCACCGCGATGCCGAGGGTTTTCACCGCTGCCAGGGTCAGGACCGTGATGGTGATGGCCGCACCGGCCATGTTGATGGTGGCGCCCAGCGGAATGGATACCGAGTAGGTGTCTTCGTGCAGGCCGAGTTTTTCGGACAGCTGCAGGTTGACCGGGATGTTCGCCGCCGAGCTGCGGGTGAAGAAAGCCGTGATGCCACTTTCGCGCAGGCAGGTCAGCACCAGCGGATAGGGGTTGCGGCGAATCTTCCAGAACACGATAAGCGGGTTGACCACGAACGCCACGAACAGCATGCAACCCAGCAGCACCGCCAGCAGATGGGCATAGTCGGCCAGTACGCCGACGCCGTTCTCCGCGAGGGTGGAGGCCACCAGGCCGAAGATGCCCAGCGGGGCGAAGCTGATCACCACGCGCACGATCAGCGAGACACCGTGGGACAGGTCGCTGAACACATTGCGGGTGGTTTCGCTGCCCTGGCGGATGGCGATGCCCAGGCCAATGGCCCAGACCAGGATACCGATGAAGTTGGCCTCCATCAGCGCGGTCACCGGGTTGGCCACGGCGCTGCCCAAGAGGCTCAGCAGTACTTCGGAGATATTACCGGGCGGCGCCAGGTCGGCGGCACCGGTCGACAGGGCGATGGTCGAGGGGAACAGGCTGGAGGCCAGCACGGCCACCACCGCGGCGGAGAAGGTACCGATCAGGTAAAGGAACAGGATCGGGCGGATATGGGTGCGCTCGCCCGGCTTGTGGTTGGCGATGGCCGCGATCACCAGGACGAACACCAGCACCGGCGCCACGGCCTTGAGCGCCATGACGAAGAGCTTGCCGAGCAGGCCGACCGCGCTGGCGGACTCGGGCGAGGTCAGGGCGAGGGCGATGCCGGCGAGCAGGCCGATGAGGATCCGGGTCACCAGGCTGGTGCGTTTCAAGCGTTGCAGGATGGAGCCGTTTGCATGGGTCATTGCAGGTACCGCTGAACGTTCGGGCCGCACGACGGGCCGGCCCCAGGTGGAAATTGAATCCCGATGGCGCCCCGCCTTCACTGCCGCAGATCAAGCGGAAAAGAAATAACCATGCCGCGCGGTGTTTCACCTCGCAGCCGGTCGGGACGTTCGGGTTTGGCGCGCATTGTGCTGATTCGCGCCCGATATGGGTAGACCGGGCGGACCGTTGGCCCCGTGGATGTCGCCATTCCGGCGGTTTCAGGCCGAAATGCTGAAAGTTGTCCACAGGCCATATATGGCGGTGGGACGACTGTGTGGGAAAGAAGCAGATCAGCCCGCTACCAGCAACTCCGCCAATGCCGCCCGCAGCGGCTCAGGGATCGCCACCGGCCGGTTGCTCTCACGGTCGACGAAAACGTGTACGAAGCGTCCGGCGGCGCAGGCCTCGTCTTCACCCTGCTTGAAGATCGCCAGTTCGTACTGCACCGAGCTGTTGCCCAACTTGCCCACCCGCAGGCCGACTTCGATGCGGTCGGGGAAGGCGATGGAGGCGAAGTAGTCGCAGGAGGAACTGACCACGAAACCCACCACGGTGCCGTCGTGGATATCCAGCCCTCCCTGCTCGATCAGATAGGCGTTCACCGCGCTGTCGAAGTAGCCGTAATAGACCACGTTGTTCACATGGCCGTAGACGTCGTTGTCGTGCCAGCGCGTGGTGATGGGCTGAAAATGGCGGTAGTCACCGCGCAGGTGCTGGGGCTGGCTCATGGGGTTCCCTGGGTTCGGTTGGATTGATTCATGTAGGAGCGAGCTTGCTCGCGAACGGAAGCATTCGCCAGCAAGCTGGCTCCTACAGAAGGCTCAATAGGCCGCCTGGTAGATGGCCAGGGCCTGGGCCTCGCTGACCTCGCGCGGATTATTCACCAGTAGGCGCTGTTGCAACATGGCGTCGCTGGCCAGTTGTCCAAGCATGGCTTCCGGCACGCCGGCTTCGCGCAGGCGGGTCGGCAGGCCGCTCCGGCTGCTGAAATCGGCCAGTTCGACGATCAGTTGCTCGGTCAGATGGGCCTCGCTACCGGGCTTGAGCTTGCGCCCGAGCACCAGGGGCGCCAGCTCCGCATAAAGCGGCGCCGCCACCTCGGCGTTGAAGCCCAGCACATGGGGCAGCACCAGGGCGTTGGAGAGGCCGTGGGGAATGTGGAAATGCCCACCCAGCGGATAAGCCAGGGCATGCACTGCCGCCACCGGAGAATTGGCGAAGGCCTGGCCGGCCAGGCAGGCGCCCAGCAGCATGGCCTGGCGCGCTTCGCGGTCGCGACCGTTGTGCACCACCGCATCCAGGTTGCCGGCCAGCAGGCGCAGCGCCTCGCGCGCCAGCAGGTCGGACAGCGGATTCTTCTTCAGCTTGCTGGTGTAGGCCTCGATGGCGTGGACCATCGCGTCGATGCCGGTGGCCGCAGTGACCGCCGCCGGCAGGCCGAGGGTAAGGTCGGCATCCAGCACAGCCAGATCGGGCAGTAGCAGCGGTGAAACCACGCCCATCTTGGTCGTCTCGCCGGTGGTGACGATGGCAATCGGCGTCACCTCCGAGCCGGTGCCGGCGGTAGTCGGAACCTGCAGCAGCGGCAGGCGCCTGCCACGGGCATTGCCCACGCCATAGATGTCCGCCAGCCCCTGGCGGCACTCCGGATGCGCCAGCAGCGCCACCAGCTTGGCCACATCCATGGAGCTGCCGCCGCCGAAGCCCACTACCAGCTCGGCACCCAGGGTCCGCCCCAGCTCCACGGCCTCCAGCACCACCGATTCCGGCGGATCGGCCTGGACCTGGTCGTAGACCGCCACCGTCAGGCCGGCGGCGGCGAAGCCGGAGAGTATCTCGTCGAGCAGGCCGAGACGGGTAATGCCCGGGTCGGTGACCAGCAGCACCCGGCTGGCGCCGCGTTCGTGGCAGAGCTCCGCCAGGCGCACGGCGGAACCGGATTCGCAGAGGATCTGCGCGGTGGTGGCGAAGCTGAAGGGCTGCATCTGGGCGTCCTCCTTTGTTGTCGGGGCGCGCCGCCGTCATGCGGCGCGCCGGGCTCGCATCGTCAGAAGGCGAAATGCGCCTCGGGCAGGGCCATCAGGCAATCCGCGCCGCCCAGCAGGGCTTCGCGGTGGCTGCTCGCACGCGGCAGCACACGGCGCAGGTAGAAGCGCGCGCTGTGCAGCTTGGCCTGGTAGAAATCCGCCTCACCGCTGCCGGCCTCCAGGGCATCCTGCGCGCGGGTCGCGGCCTGCAGCCAGAAGCCTGCCAGCAACACATAGGCCGAGTACTGGAGAAAATCCACCGAGGCGGCGCCGATTTCCTCGGGGTTTTCCCGCGCGCGATCCAGCAGGGCGGCAGTCAGCGCACGCCACTCCTGCAGGCGCGCCAGCACCGCACCGGCCAGTTCGGCCAGTTCCGTGCGATTGGCCTGGGCGTCGGCGAGGGCGGCAAATTCGTCCTGCAGGGCGGCCAGTTCCGCGCCGCCGTCACCCATCAGCTTGCGACGGATCAGGTCCAGCGCCTGGATGCCGTTGGTGCCTTCGTAGATCTGGGTGATGCGGCTGTCGCGCATCAGTTGCTCCATGCCCCACTCGCGGATGTAGCCGTGGCCGCCGTAGACCTGCACACCGAGGCTGGCCACTTCCTGGCCCATGTCGGTGAGGAAGGATTTGACGATGGGGATCAGCAGCGCCGCACGGCGGCTGGCCGCCTTGCGCTGCTCGGCATCCGGATGGCCGTGCTCCAGGTCCAGCTGGCGCGCGCAGTAGGCGGCCAGCATGCGGCTGCCTTCCACCAGGGTCTTCTGGGTGAGCAGCATGCGTCGCACATCGGGGTGGTGGATGATCGGGTCGGCCGGCTTCTCCGGCGCCGCCGGGCCGCGCAGGGCGCGCGATTGCAGGCGTTCGCGGGCGTAGGACAGCGAGCCCTGAAAGGCCTGTTCGCCGATGCCGAGGCCCTGCAGGCCGACCTGGAAACGCGCGTCGTTCATCATGGTGAACATGCAGGCCAGGCCCTGGTTGGCTTCGCCTATGAGCCAGCCGGTGGCGCCATCGAAGTTCATCACGCAGGTGGCAGCGCCCTTGATGCCCATCTTGTGCTCGATGGCGCCGCAGGACAGGTCATTCCTGTTCCCCGGCGTACCATCGGAATTGGCGATGAACTTGGGTACCAGGAACAGGCTGATGCCTTTCACCCCGGCGGGTGCATCCGGCAAGCGTGCCAGCACCAGGTGGATGATGTTCTCGGACAGGTCCTGCTCGCCGCCGCTGATGAAGATCTTGCTGCCGCTAAGCTTGTAGCTGCCGTCGGCCTGGGGCTCGGCGCGGGTGCGCAGCAGGGCCAGGTCGGTGCCGGCCTGGGGTTCGGTCAGGCACATGGTGCCGGTCCACTGTCCGCTCACCATCTTGCCCAGGTACGCCTCGCGGAGCGCCTCGCTGCCGTGCTTGTGCAGCGCCAGCACGGCGCCTTCGGTCAGGCCCGAGTAGACGCGGAAGGACAGGCTGGCGCCCATCAGCATTTCGTGGAAATTGAACGCGACCATCTGCGGGAAACCCTGGCCACCGTACTCGACCGGACCGGTCATGCTCGCCCAGCCGTTGTCGCAGTACTGCCGGTACGCCTCGCGGAAGCCCTTGGGCGTAGTCACGGCGCCCTGCTCCAGGGTAACGCCTTCCTCGTCGCCAGTGCGGTTCAGCGGCGATACCACTTCCCCAGCGTAGCGCGCGCCTTCTTCCAGCACGCCGTCGATCAGCTCGCGGTCCAGGCCATTGCCCAGCAGCTCGCAGTGGGTGGCAACGTCGAAGAGTTCATGGAGCACGAAGCGCATGTCGCGCAGGGGCGCCTTGTAGGTCATGTTCAGGCCTCCTGTTGGAAATCGGTGAAGTGGCGATCGGAATCGGCCAAGCGGCGGATCAGCGCCGCTGGCTGCCAATGGGGGCCGAAGCGCTCGGCCAAGGCCTCAAGGCGTGTGCGAATGGCTGGCAGACCCTGGTTGTCGGCCCAGGTCATGGGCCCGCCCTTGTCGACCGGGAAGCCATAGCCGTTGAGGTAGACGGTGTCGATGTCGGCACTGGAGGCGGCGATGCCCTCTTCGAGGATCTTCGCCCCTTCATTGACCAGGGCCAGCAGGCAACGCTCGAGGATTTCCTCGGCGCCGATGTCGCGACGTTCGAAGCCGAGCTGCTCGGAGACCTGCAGGACCAGGGCATCCACCTCCGGGTCGTGCTCGGCGTGACGGCTGCCCTCGGCGTAGCGGTAATAGCCCATGCGCGCCTTCTGGCCGAAGCGGCCCAGTGCGCAGAGGCGGTTGTCCACCTGCACCGCCGGGACGTCCTGGCCCTTGCCGGCCAGTTCGCGGGCGCGCCATTCCAGGTCGATGCCCACCACGTCGTACATACGGAACGGCCCCATGGCGAAGCCGAAGCCCTGCAGGGCGCCGTCCACCTGGTGCGGGTAGGCACCCTCCAGCAGCATCATTCGCGCCTCGCGCACGTAGGTGTGGAGCATGCGGTTGCCGATGAAGCCCTTGCAGTTGCCGGCCACCACGCTGACCTTGCCCATCCGCCGGCCCAGGTCGAGGGCGGCCGCCAGCACGGCCGGGTCCGTGTGTGCGCCGCGGACGATCTCCAGCAGCTTCATGATGTGTGCAGGGCTGAAGAAGTGCAGGCCGAGGACCTGCTGCGGGCGCTGGGTGACGGCGGCGATGGCGTCGATATCCAGGGCCGAGGTATTGCTGGCGAGGATCGCCGTCGGTTTCAGGTGGACGTCCAGCTCGCGAAAGATGCCCTGCTTGATTTCGAGGTTTTCGAAGACGGCCTCGATCACCAGGTCCACATCGGCCAGGGCCTCAATGCCCTCCACCGGAATGATGCGCGCCAGGCGCTCGGTGGCCTGGGCTTCGCTGATGCGGCCCTGGTGCACGTTGTGGGCATAGGTATCGGCCACGACGCCCCGGGCTTGCGCGAGCATCGACGGATTGTTGTCCAGCCAGCTCACCTCGAGGCCGGCGCTGGCCAGGCTCATGACGATACCCCGGCCCATGGTGCCGGCGCCGATCACGGCGGCCCGCTGGATATTGAATGTGCTCTGGGTCATCGGTCGTCCTCTTGTTGTTGTGGCAGAGCTGACGAACGCGGCCACCCTGTAGGAGCCAGCTTGCTGGCGAATGCCCCGCGGGGTTCGCGAGCAAGAACTCGGCGTCCATCTCGCTCCTACGGTGACTCCGCCGCAGCCAGGGCCGCGTCCTCATGAAATCGCCCATCACCATAAGGAAGCCGGTACTATTTTTGAAATTTAGTCTTGTGATAAGGGGAATTCGCCAGGTGAATACCTCGAACTTCGACCTCAACCTTCTACGCGTGCTGGACGCCCTGCTGCGCGAGCGCAATGTCTCCCGCGCAGCGGAACGCCTCTCCCTCAGCCAGCCGGCCGTGAGCAACGCACTGAACCGACTGCGCGAACTGCTCGGCGACCCGCTGCTGGTGCGTGTGGGCCGTGCCATGCAGCCCACGCCTCGGGCCCTGGCGTTGGAAACGCCGATTCGCGCGGCGCTCAAGCAAATCGAGCAGAGCCTGGTGGTTGGCGAAGGCTTCGACCCGGCACGCAGTCGCCAGCGCTTCACCGTGGCGCTGACCGACTACGTAGAGCTGATCTGCATGCCGCGCCTGCTGCAGCAGCTGGCCGAGGAAGCGCCGGGCGTGAAGATCGCCATCCGCAACCTCTCCCCCAGCCTGCCCGCCGAGGCGCTGGACCAGGGCGAACTGGACCTGGTGCTGGGGCGCTTCGAGAGCATTCCCACGCGCTTTTCCAGTCGCCGCTGGATGAGCGAAACCCTGCGCCTGGTGGCCCGCCAGGACCATCCGGCCTTGCAGCAGGCGCCCGATCTCGCGGCGTTCCTCAGGCTACGCCACCTCTGGGTGCACGGAGGCCAGACCAAAGGCATGGTCGATCAGTGGCTGGGAGAACAGGGGCTGGCGCGGGAGATCGTCTACACCACGCCCAACTATCTGCAGGCCGCCCACATAGTCGCCGACACCGATCTGACCGTGGTGCTGCCAACGCGACTGGCCCAGCACTTCGCGCGCCTGCTGCCGCTGCAGGTGCATCCCCTGCCGTTTGCCCTCGATCCCTTCCACCTGGACCTGGTAAGCGTGGCCCAGCGCGAAGGCGACGAGGCCCTGCAATGGCTCATCGAGCGGCTGCTGGCCATCGGGCGCATATGAAAACGCCGCCGCTGCGCAAGGCAGCGGCGGCGTTTCGTAGGTTGGTGCAGAGCGAAGCGAAGCCCAACGCTCCAATGCAAGCAATGAGGGGGAGCGCTGCGCACTCCATGTTGGGCTTCGCGGGCTCAGCGCCAACCTACGGAGACCATCAGAACTGGTTGTGGATCACCGCTTCGTCGAAGGCCAGCTTGCCGATGCGCGGCTTGGCTTCGATGGCCTGCTTGCCCACGGCCACCATCAGGCCGATGGCGTGATTCTCCGGCAGGCGGATCAGGTCGGCCACGGCGTCGAAGTCGAAGCCGTCCATGGGGCAGCTATCCAGGCCCTTGCCGCGGGCGGCGAGCATCAGGGTCTGGGCCACCAGGCCGCAGCTGCGCATCACTTCGTCGCGCTGTACCTGGGGCTTGCCGCGGTAGTAGGTGTCGATGGCGCCGGCCATGAAGTCCTGCACCGGCTGCGGGGCTTCGGCCCAGACGCGGGCGGCGTCCTTTTCCCAGGCATCCAGGCGGGCGCAGACCAGCACCAGCATGGACGCCTCGGTCACCTGGGCCTGGCCCCAGGCCACATCACGGATGCGCTGACGCAGGGCCGGGTCGCTGACTTCCACCAGGCGCACGTGCTGCAGGTTGAACGCGGTGGGCGCGAACAGGGCCAGTTGCAGCAGTTCGTCCTTCTCCTCGCGGCTCAGGCTGTGGCTGGTGTCATAGCCCTTGATGGCACGGCGGCTGCGGATGGCGTCATCGATATGCATGGAAAGCTCCTGGAGAGGCGAGGTAAAAAACTGGCGCCATCCTAAGCAGGCAGCGCCCCCGGTACCAACACCGATTAACGATGGAATCGATCGAAAAATCCGCATGGCCCGGTTTTCCTGGGGGCGAGATTTTCCTGTAGGGGCGAATTCATTCGCCCCTACAAAAGCCTTTTCAGCCGGTCTGGCGTGCCACCCAGTCGCGCACCGCGGCGTAAGGGTAGGCCTCCAGCGCCGCGAAACCCGGCAGGCTGCGCGCCTTGAGACGGGTGAAGAGCGGTGCGGTGATGCCGCAGAGCAGGCGGGTCAGGCACTCGGCGCTGGGCGGCATGCCCTTCTGCTCTTCGTGACGGCGGATGAAGGCACCGCACAGGGCGTGGAAATCCTGGCGCTCCAGCGGTGGCAAGGATGGCGGCTCGGGCAGGCGCGCCACCTGGCCCCGGCAGACCGAGCAGTGACCGCAGCGCTCAGGCACCTCGCGGTCGCCGAAGTAGTTGGCCAGCCGGGCGCTGAGGCAGCTCTCGCTGGCGAACAGGGCGAGCATCGCGTGGATGCGGGCGATCTCGCTGTTTTCCTGCTGGTGGAAGTAGGCGTGCAGCTCCCCGCTCAGCGCTTCCAGGTCGAAGGCGGGGCTAAGCAGGGTATAGACCTCGGTCATCTGCTTGCTTTCCAGCTCGATCCAGCCGCGTTCCTGGAAGTAGTCCAGGGCCTTCACCACGCGGCTGCGCTCGGCCTGGTGTTGACGATAGAGGCTGTCGAAATCCACCGTGCACCAGGTGCGCGCGCGGGTGGAGGTCTGCACCAGGGCCTCGACGAACTGCCGGCGCTCGCCTTCGAATTTCTGCACCAGCGCCTCGGGTTCGAGCAGGTACTTGAAGCGGTACTCGGCGAAGTAGGCGAACAGCGGCGCGATGATGCCGCGCAGCTCCAGCTGCACCAGCAGTGTCTTCAGCGGCAGTTGGCGGATGTTGCTCTGTTCGGACAGCGCGTTAAGCATCAGCTCCCAGCGGTCCCCACCCGTTCCGGCGGCCTTGAGCTCCTCCAGCACCAGGCGGATGCCGACCAGCTCCGGCGTATCGCCATAGACGAAGTTCTCCAGCACGTTGAGGCTGTCGCGGTTGGCCAGCACCAGGCAATCCGAGGCCAATCCGTCGCGCCCGGCGCGGCCGATCTCCTGGCTGTAATTCTCCACCGACTTGGGCAGGTCGTAGTGCACGACCTGGCGGATATCGCGCTTGTCGATGCCCATGCCGAAGGCAATGGTGGCGACCATGATGTTCACTTGGCCGGCCATGAACTGGCGTTGCAGCGCTTCCCGCGCCTCATGGGGCATGCCGGCGTGGTAGGCGCTGGCGGCGATGCCACGCTGGGACAGGCGCAGGGCGACCTCTTCGGCGGTCTTCTGCAGGGTCACGTAGACGATGGCCGGCTGCCCGGCGCGTGGTGCCAGCCAGTCCACCAGGCGGCGCAGCTTGTCGCCGCCGGCCACCGGCTCGACCAGTAGGTTGAGGTTCTCGCGGTAGAAGCCGGTGGTGATCACATCGGCATCGGCGATGACGAATTTGCGCTGCATGTCGGCGATCACCGCCGGCGTTGCGGTGGCGGTCAGCAGCAGCACCTGGGGAATGCCGAACTGGCGCTGGTACTCGGGCAGCTTGAGGTAGTCGGGACGGAAGTTGTGACCCCACTCGGAGATGCAGTGCGCCTCGTCCACCACCAGCAGGGAAATCGGCACCTGCTGGATGAAGCTGCGGAAGCGCTCGTTCTTCAGGCGCTCCACCGAGATCATCAGGATCTTCAGCTCGCCGGAGCGCGCCCTGGCCATGACCTCGCTGGCCTCCTCGCGGCTTTGCGCCGAGTCGATGCTGGCGGCGGCGATGCCGTGGCGATGGAGGAAGGCGAGCTGGTCCTGCATCAGCGCCAGCAGTGGCGACACCACCAGGGTCAGGTGCGGCAGGTGCAGGGCCGGCAACTGGTAGCACAAGGACTTGCCGGAGCCGGTGGGGAAGATGGCGGCGGCCGAGCGGCCGGCCAGCACGGCGCTGACCGCCGCCTCCTGGCCGGGGCGGAACTGGCGGAAGCCGAAGACGCGTTCGAGTGTGTCGTGCATGGGGGTCTCTCCTGTACCTGCCATCAGCGGACCTCTCATCCTAGGGAGAGCCATTGTATGAACGAGCTTGCTCGCGAATTGCCTGAATCCGGTTCGCGAGCAAGCTCGCTCCTACAGGTTCAGATTCGTAGGATGGGCCGGAAATGAAGAAGCCGCCCGGAGGCGGCTTCTTCGATCAGGACGCGGTGCGGCTTAGAGCTGCGGGCCGGCGTTCTTGATGGCGTCGGAGACGTCGAACTTCTTGAAGTTCTCGACGAACTGCTTGGCCAGGGTCTTGGCGGCTTCGTCGTAGGCAGCCTGGTCAGCCCAGGTGTTGCGCGGGTTGAGCAGGTTGGTGTCGACGCCCGGAACGGCTTTCGGCACGTCCAGGTTGATGATGTCCAGGTGCTCGGTCTCGGCACCGATCAGCGCGCCACTCTGGATGGCGGCGATCACGCCACGGGTGGTCGGGATGTTGAAGCGCTTGCCGACGCCGTAGCCACCGCCGGTCCAGCCGGTATTGACCAGGTAGACCTTGGAGCCGAAGCCCTTGATGCGCTTGATCAGCAGTTCGGCGTACTCGCCGGCCGGGCGCGGGAAGAAGGGCGCGCCGAAGCAGGTGGAGAAGGTGGACTTGATGCCACCGCCGGAACCCATTTCGGTGGAGCCGACCAGCGCGGTGTAGCCGGACAGGAAGTGGTAGGCAGCCTGCTCGTTGTTCAGGATGGAAACGGGCGGCAGGACACCGGTCAGGTCGCAGGTCAGGAAGATCACTGCATTCGGCTCGCCGGCGCGGTTGGCCTCGACGCGCTTCTCCACCAGCTCCAGCGGGTAGGCGGCGCGGGTGTTCTGGGTCAGGCTGTCGTCGCTGTAGACCGGCAGGCGGGTTTCCGGATCCAGCACCACGTTTTCCAGCACGGCGCCGAACTGGATGGCTTTCCAGATCACCGGCTCGTTCTTCTCGGACAGGTCGATGCACTTGGCATAGCAACCGCCTTCGATGTTGAACACGGTGCCCACGCCCCAGCCGTGCTCGTCGTCGCCGATCAGGTAGCGGCTCGGGTCAGCGGACAGAGTGGTCTTGCCGGTGCCGGACAGACCGAAGAACAGGGTGGTATCGCCCTCTTCGCCCACGTTGGCGGCGCAGTGCATCGGCAGCACGTCTTTTTCCGGCAGCAGGAAGTTCTGCACGGAGAACATGGCCTTCTTCATTTCACCGGCGTAGCGCATGCCGGCGATCAGCACTTTCTTGGCGGCGAAGTTGAGGATCACGCAGCCGTCGGAGTTGGTGCCGTCACGCTCCGGCTCGCAGACGAAGTTCGGCGCGTTGATGATCTGCCATTCCTGGCGGGACTGCGGGTTGTACTGTTCCGGATTGATGAACAGGCAACGGCCGAACAGGTTGTGCCAGGCGGTCTCGGTGGTCATCTTGACGGCCAGGTAGTGCTCGGGATCGGAGCCGACGTGCACATGGGAGACGAAACGCTCGCGTTCGGTCACATAAGCTTCGACACGGGCCCACAGTGCATCGAACTTGTCCGCCGGGAAGGGGCGGTTGATGTTGCCCCAGGCGATCTTGGCGTCGGTGCTCGGCTCTTGAACGATGAAACGATCTGCCGGAGAACGACCGGTGCGGTGGCCGGTTTTCACTACCAACGAACCGTTGGCGGCCAGTTCACCCTCGCCACGGCGAATGGCCTCTTCGACCAGTTGCGCGGCGCTGATATCGGTGTACACGGCGTTATTGGCTTGCGTCATGTGGTTCCCCGTCGGCGAAAGGCCGAGTCCTCCAAACGATTTGTAGTGGGTACTGGGACCCGCTACCGCGAAAAAAGTGCGCGCGATTATGCCAGAAAAGCCCGCTTTGGGTAGAAACCTCCTGTCAGACTGGCATATTCATGACCGATAATCGCACCGCGGTCATACAGCGACCCTTGAGGCACACTACCTCATTTCAGTGGCGCGTTTCCGATGGTGCGCCACTGCCGCCACCGGCGAACAGCTGGGCGATATCCGCCGCGTCGAAGCTGTAGCGCTGGTTGCAGAACTGGCAGTCGATCACCACGGTGCCGCCACTTTCCTGCAGCAGGGCTTCGGCGTCGTGCTGACCCAGGCTGACCAGCGCATTGGCCGAACGCTGGCGCGAGCAGCTGCAGCGGAAATGGATGGCCTGCGGATCGAACAGGCGCACCGCTTCCTCATGGTAGAGGCGATGAAGGATGGTTTCGTTGTCCAGGCCGAGCAGTTCCTCGGCGGTCAGGGTGTCGGCCAGGGTAGTCAGGTGCTGCCAGCTTGCCTCGCGCGCCTCAGGGTCTTTCAGGCGGTCGGCGGGCAGCGCCTGGAGCAGCATGCCCCGGGCGCTGCGACCGTCGGCATTGAGCCAGAATCGGGTGGGCAGCTGCTGGGAATTGTCGAAGTAGCCGGAGAGGCATTCGGCCAGGGTGGCGCCTTCGAGGGCGACTATGCCCTGGTAGCGCTGGCCCTGCTTCGGATCGACGGTCAGGGTGAGCGAGCCTTCGGGCATCAGCTCGTGCAGGCCGGCACCCGGGGTGACCTGGCTGGCGTGGTAACGGGCGATGCCGCGCACCTCGCGCTCGCTGGAGCATTCCACCATCAACAACGGAACCGCGCCGGAGGAGCGTGCCTGGAGCACGAGCAACCCATCGAACTTGAGGGTGCCGACCAGCAGGGACGCTGCGGCGAGCATTTCGCCGAGCAGTTGGGCGACAGGTTCCGGGTAGGGGTGCTTGGCCAGCACATGGGCGTAGCTCTCGCCCAGGAAGACCATTTCACCGCGCACGTCGGTGTTGTCGAAGAGAAAGCGTTGAGTGAAGTCGTATTCGTGCATATCGGCGGGCCGTAGCGAGGTACAGCACGGACGGACGCCGGGCTGTCGGGAAGGAAGGCAGAGTCAGCCAAGCGACTCCGGGATGGCAGAATATTAAGGACAAAGACCGAGGCATCCAAGAGGGGCGCCAATTATTCGGCAGATTCGACCGGGCGTCCGCACAATCGCCGATTTTCTGTCGAACAAGCAGATTGAAAAAGGCGCCCTAACCAGTAGAAATCCAAGGACTTTGCTTTCCAGGAAATAGTGGCACTTTCACATTTGGCGACCCGCCAGCGGCCATTTCCCCACCACCGGCCCTCCGTACGTCACCTATATCTGAAACCGTGCAGTCCATTCTTTCCTGAGGCTTGCTCCATGGATGTCAGCGTATTCGGGACCGGTTACGTCGGTCTTGCCCAGGCCGCGGCCTTGGCCGACGTCGGTCATCGGGTCCTGTGCGTCGATATCGACGAAAAGAAGATCCAGCAACTGCGAAAGGCCGTGCCACCGATCCAGGAGCCGGGCCTGTCCGCCCTGATCGACAACAACCTGCGCGAAGGGCGGCTGTCGTTCAGCACCCGGTCCGATGATGCTGTGACCCATGGGCAGCTGATCTTCATCGCGCTGGGCACGCCGGCGGATGAAGACGGCTCCGCCGACCTGCGCCGCGTACTCTGCGTGGCTCGGGAGGTCGTGCGCCACATGGAGGTCGACCGTACCCTGGTGATCAAGTCCACGGTACCGGTCGGCACTGCCGCCCGGGTGCTGGAGACGGCGCGCGAAGCCCTGGTCGAACTGGGCAAGGGGCACCTGAAGGTACGCGTGGTATCCAACCCCGAATTCCTCATGGAAGGCAACGCCGTCAACGACTGTGCCCGTCCCGACCGCATCATCGTCGGCAGCGAGGACGAAGTGGCTCGCAGTCAGCTCGCCGAGCTCTACGCACCCTTCTGCCACAACCACGACAAGCTGATCTTCATGGACAACCGCAGCGCAGAGCTGACCAAATACGCGGCCAACGCCATGCTCGTGACCCGCATCAGCCTGATGAACGAGCTGGCCAACCTGGCCAAACAGGTCGGCGCCGACATCGAGTCGGTGCGCAAGGGCATAGGTTCCGACCCGCGCATCGGTTTCCACTATATCCACCCCGGTTGCGGTTTCGGCGGTTCCTGCTCTCCCAAGGACCTGCGCTCCCTGCTGCACACCTGTCACATGAACGGTTTCCAGCTGCGTCTGCTGAGGGCCGTGCACGAGGTCAACGAGGAACAGCGCCAGGTGCTGTTCCGCAAGCTGCAGAAGCACTACCCCGACGGCCTCGAGGGCAAGTCGATAGCCGTGTGGGGCCTGGCCTTCAAGCCCGACACCGACGACATGCGCGAGGCACCGATACGCTACCTGCTGGAAGCGCTGTGGCACGAGGGCGCCACGGTGCGCGCCTTCGACCCGGAGGCCATGTCCGAGTGCCGGCGCCTCTACGGCTATCGCGACGACCTGGTGCTCTGCGCCACCCGCGACGACACCGTACAAGACGCCGACGCCCTGGTGATCTGCACCGAGTGGAAGGCCTTCCGCGTGGTGGACTTCGAATTCCTGGCCAGCAAGCTGCGCGACCGCCTCGTCATCGATGGACGCAACCTCTACAACCCTGAACAGGTGACCGCGGCCGGGCTGCACTACCAGGGTATCGGCCTGCCGAGGATCGTTCCGCTGGTCAGCGCGTCATGAAGCTGCTGGCCAAGCGGCCGGCGAGACCCTGGAGCGGATCACCCATCCGAGCCTGCTCGGTAAATCCCTCGGTGCGCTGCTGGAGTCACAGCTGACGGGGGTTCCGCGTGTTACCTGTTCGGCATTGGCCCGTCCAGCGTCCGACGGGCATGGTTTCCTGACCTACTGATCCGACAGGCGGAAGATCTGCCGCCGCTGTTTCTTGGTCGGTCGCCCTTCGGTCTGCACCCCCAGGGCGCCGGCCTTGCGCATCGCGGCGGCCTCCTCGCGCCTGGCCAGGCTCTCAGCGGTTTCCTCGTAGAGCGCCTGGGCTTCGGGGGCGCCGCGACGCACCACGGACAAGGCGCGAACCACCACGGTGCGTTCATCGAAACCAGCGCGGATCACGTACTCGTCGCCGACCCGCGGCTCCTTGGAAGGCTTGCAACGTTCGCCACGATGGTGAACCTTGCCACCTTCTATGGCCGCCTTGGCCAGGGCGCGGGTCTTGTAGAAGCGCGCCGCCCAGAGCCATTTGTCCAGGCGCACCTTGTCATCGTCTTTGCGGTCTTTTTCACTCATGACTCATTTCCATCTCGCCCGGCCTGCCCCATTGGCCAGCCCGGTCTAAGCTCAGCCAGGGCCCAGGTGCAGTTGTCACATGGGCCCACTAGAATGCGCCAACTTTACCGGAAAGCCTGCAGTGAAGACTTTCGACCATCTCTCCGTGATCGGCCTCCGTGAGTGGATCGCCCTGCCGGAACTCGGCATGGTCGGCCTGCGCGCGAAGATCGATACCGGCGCCAGCACCTCCACCCTGCACGCCAGCGACATAGTGCCCTTCCAGAAGCACGGCGAGCGCTGGGTCCGGTTCACCGCGCACCTCGGCACCCTGGTGCAGCGGCGGCACCGTTGCGAGGCGCAGGTGGTCTCGGTGAAGACCATCAAGAGTTCCAACGGCCAGGCACAGACCCGCTATGTCATCCGTACCCAGGTGGCGCTTGGCGATCGGGTCTGGCCCATCGAGTTCACCCTGGCCTGCCGCAAGACCATGCGCTACCGCGTACTGCTGGGCTCCAAGGCCCTGGTACAGGCGCAGCTGGTGGTCAATCCGGCCCTCACCTACGTACAAGAAAAACCGACTCTTTCCGTTCCGGGTGCCCAATGAAAATCGCCGTGTTATCGCGCAATCCGCGCCTGTATTCGACTCGCCGCCTGGTGGAGGCCGGCCATCAGCGCGGCCACGAGATGGTGGTGATAGACACCCTGCGCGCCTATATGAACATCGCCAGCCACAAACCGCAGATCCACTACCGCGGCCAGCCGCTGGAAGGCTTCGACGCGGTGATCCCGCGCATCGGCGCCTCGGTCACCTTCTATGGCTGCGCCGTGTTGCGCCAGTTCGAGATGATGGGCGTGTTCCCGCTCAACGAATCGGTGGCCATCAGCCGCTCGCGGGACAAGCTACGCTCGCTGCAGCTGCTGTCGCGCAAGGGGATCGGCCTGCCGGTGACCGGTTTCGCTCACTCCCCGGACGACATTCCCGACCTGATCCGCATGGTCAATGGCGCTCCGCTGGTGATCAAGGTGCTGGAAGGCACCCAGGGCATAGGCGTCGTGCTCTGCGAGACGGAGAAGGCGGCGGAGTCGGTGATCGAGGCCTTCATGGGCCTGAAGCAGAACATCATGGTGCAGGAATACATCCGCGAAGCCGGCGGCGCCGACATCCGCTGCTTCGTGGTAGGCGACAAGGTGATCGCGGCGATGAAGCGCCAGGCCAAGCCCGGCGAGTTCCGCTCCAACCTGCACCGTGGCGGTTCGGCCAGCCTGATCAAGATCACCCCGGAAGAGCGCATGACCGCCATCCGCGCGGCCAAGGTCATGGGCCTGTCGGTGGCGGGCGTGGACATCCTGCGCTCCCACCACGGCCCGCTGGTGATGGAAGTGAACTCCTCGCCCGGCCTGGAAGGCATCGAGACCACCACCGGGCAGGACCTGGGCAGCATCATCATCCAGTACCTGGAGAAGAATGCCTGCCCGAACTCGACGCGGACCAAGGGCAAGGGGTGAGCCGGATGGCTCTCCTCTGTGGGGGCGAATTCATTCGCTAAGCGGGCCGCAGGTCCGTCCTGGGGACTCACCTGGGGCCAGCTTCGCTGGCCATTGCGATTGAAATCGCCCCCACAGGAGAAGCACGGCAGCAGTCCTGCTGCCGGCCTATGTCGTGGGGCCGAACTCATTGGCTATGTCTGCGTTAGCTGTTGCAGCACCGAATAGAGGCGTCTAGCACGATTCTTTCAGGCCTCCACACCGGCCTGACACATCCCTCACCCCCGCCCCTCTCCCAGGGGTAGAGGGGTGACTCGCGCCTGACAGGGCGCAGCAATCCTGAAGCCACCAGTAGCCTGAAACTGTGCGAAAGAGGTGGGGCAGCGACTCCGCCCCGTCAGGAGGCCGAGCGGAAGCGTTGCGCAGGGGGTTGAGCGGCATGGATGCCGCGAGA
>NZ_SSOJ01000153.1:68930-119233 GCF_029871205.1 Pseudomonas sp. BN417
GGGGGACGAGCGGCATGGATGCCGCGAGAGGCGTGCGGGGCCAGGGATGGCCCCTCACGCCGGCCCCCCGGAGCAATGATGGAGCGAGGGAAGTTTGGCGAAGCCAAACCCGGATGCAGGGGCAAGCCCTTTTGGTTTCTTTTGGGGCGACTGCCAAAAGAGACTCGCCGGGAGGCGAAACAGAAACTACAAGCCGGCTCGAAAAGCCGCTTGGCTCAGGACCTTCTAGCAACACTTAATGCAGACATAGCAAATGAATTCGCCCCCACAAAAAACTGGCCGCGCCACGGAAGACAGCCTGCAATTGCGGTATTTTCTTGCCAATCCCCCGCCGGAGCCCACGCATGGAACTGCACGTCGTCATCCAGGGCAGCAAGGACCTGTCCGGGCAACTGTATCGTCAGTTGCGCGAGGCCATAGAGTCGGGTCGCCTCAAGGCCGGCACCCAGCTGCCGCCGACGCGCCTGCTGGCCGAGCAACTGGGCATCTCCCGCAAGACGGTGGCCGACACCTATGCCCTGCTCACCTACGACAACCTGCTCACCGGCAAGGTGGGTGTCGGCACCTTCGTCAACGCCCAGGCCGCTGGCCAAATCCGCAAGCAGGGGCACGAATCCCTGGCCAGCGCGGCGATCGTCGCCAAATGGCGGAACATCTCCACCGCTCTGGGTCATCCCTCGATGGACGCGGTGCTGCGCTACGACTTCATCGGCGGCGCCACCACCAGGAACCAGTTCCCCCAGGACGACTGGCGCCGTTGCGTCCAGCACGCCCTGCGCCAGACGGCCAGGTCGCGCGGACTCTACAGCCAGCCCGCCGGCCTGCCCGCCCTGCGTGACGCTATTGCCCGCCACGTGGCCTTCTCCCGCGGCGTGCGCTGCAATGCTGAGGATGTGCTGGTCTGCCACGGCGCCCAGCAGGCACTGGACCTGCTCGCCCGCGTACTGATCGAGCCCGGCTGCTGCGTGGCAGTGGAAGACCCCGGCTACCCGCCGGCGCGCCAGTTGTTCGCTGCCCAGGCCGCCGAGGTGATCGGCGTGCCGGTAGACGCCGAGGGCATCTGCGTCGACGCCATTCCTGACCATGTGCGGCTGATCTACGTGACCCCCTCGCACCAGTTCCCCCTTGGCATGGCCATGAGCCAGGCGCGGCGTGAAGCCTTGCTGGACAAGGCCCTGCGCATCGGCGCGGTGATCATCGAAGACGACTACGACTGCGAGTTCCGCTACGAAGGCCGCCCCACCGACACCCTGCAGAGCCTCGACAGCCAGGGCGCCGTGGCCTATGTCGGCACCTTCTCCAAGACCCTGCAGCCGGAATTGCGCCTGGGCTACTGCATCCTGCCGCCGGCACTGATCGAAGCCGTCACTGCCGCCAAGCAGCTCTCCGACTGGCACTGCTCCACCCTCACCCAGTGGACCCTGGCCAAGTTCATCGACGAAGGCTTCCTGCTCAAGCACATACGCCGCTGCCACGGCATCTATGCCAGCCGCCGGGAACGCATCCTCGAGCGTTTCCGGGACGACCTGGCGCCCTGGTTCGAGCTAGTGCCCTCGGTGGCCGGCTTCCACATCGCCGCCCTGGCCAAGGTGCCGATGGACATTCCGCTGCTGGTGGACCTGGCGCGCAAGGTGGACGTGGGGCTCTATGGCCTCGCCGGTTTTTCCTACAAGGCCCCGCCGCGCAATGGCCTGTTCCTCGGCTACGGCGCCATCGAAACCCTGGACCTCGACCCGGCGCTGGACCGGGTGCGGGATATCCTGGAGCAGATCGGCTGAGGCTCGCAGGCACAAGACATTGTGGGGGCGATTTCAATCGCTAAGCAGGCCGAAGGTCTGCCCTGATCGTTCCCGGGGGCAGCTTCGCTGCCCTTAGCGAATAAATTCGCCCCCACAAAAAAAAGAAAAGGGCCACCTCAGGCAGCCCTTTCTTGTTCACCCCACCAACTCAGCAACGATCTCGCCAGATGGTCTGCACATTGAGGAACTCGCGCAGGCCGAAGTGGGACAGTTCACGGCCATAGCCGCTCTTCTTCACGCCGCCAATCGGCACACGCGGGTCGGAGGCGGTGAAACCGTTGATGAACACCGCGCCGCTGACGATGCGCCGGGCGAGTTGCTGCGCCTGGGCCTGGTCTGCGGTCCAGAGCGCGCCGCCCAGGCCGAACTCGCTGTCGTTGGCCAGCTCGATGGCGTGCTCGGCATCCCGGGCAACGATCAGCGAGGCCACCGGGCCGAAGATCTCCTTGCGGAAGGAGGTCATCTCCGGGGTCACGTCCGCCAGCACGGTGGGTGCGTAGTAGTTGCCCTCGCCGTCCAGCTTGTGGCCGCCCAGCAGCAGCGTCGCGCCCTCGGCCAGGGTGGCCTGGACCTGGCCGTCAAGCTCGTCGCGCAGGTCGAAGCGGGCCATGGGGCCGACAAAGGTGGAATCGGCCTGGGGATCGCCGATCTGCAGGGCCTTGACCGCGGCTACGAAACGCTCGGTGAAGGCTTCGGCGATGGGCGCCTCGAGGATGATGCGCTTGGCGGCGATGCAGACCTGGCCAGCGTTATTGAAACGGCTGGTGACAGCCGCCTTCACCGCGGCATCCAGGTCGGCGTCGGCCAGGACGATGAAGGGGTCGGAGCCACCCAGCTCAAGCACGCACTTCTTCAGCGCCGCGCCGGCCTGGGAAGCGATTGCGGCGCCCGCACCGACACTGCCGGTCACCGCGACCACGGCGATGCGCGGGTCGGCAATGGCGACCGAGACCAGCGCGGGCTCGACATTGATCACCTCGAACACACCTTCCGGCAAGCCAGCTTCGGCCCAGGCGGTGGCCAGCAGGCGGGCGCAGCCCATCACGTTGGGCGCGTGCTTGAGCACATAACCGTTGCCGCCGAAGATGATCGGCACCGCGCCGCGCATCACCTGCCACATCGGGAAGTTCCAGGGCATCACCGCCAAGACCGGGCCCAGCGGCAGGTAGGCGACCACAGCCTTGCCGTCCTCCACCAGGGTCGGTTCGTCGGCCAGCATGGCCGGGCCGTGCTCGGCGTACCACTCGCAGAGCTTGGCGCACTTCTCGATCTCGCCACGGGACTGGCTGATGGGCATGCCCATTTCGCTGGTGGTCATCCGCGCCATGGTCTCGGCATTGGCACGCAGGGCCTTGGCCATGCGCAGCAGGCCCTCGGCACGGGCCTCGACGCTAAACTGGCTCCAGGCCTGGAAGCCACGTTGGGCGGAAGCCAGGCTGGCCTCCAGGGCAGCGGCGTCCTGGTAGGGATAACGGGCGAGTTCTTCGCCGGTGGCGGGGTTCCGGGAAATGGCGGCAGGCAGGTTCATGCTGTCCTCGTTGTACGTGAGAGCCGGTCGGGGCTCGCGATCAGTCTTGCGGTGAAAGTAAGGCAGCGACCGATTCACGTAAAACGAATAATCGAGAAGAAAGTCTTCACGAAAACAGAATGGTATGCCGAGGCTGGCAGGCCTGAGGCCTGCTTAGCGATTGAAATCGCCCCCACAAAAAGCGGGTGGCGTCGGGGTCAGGCCAGCCGACGGCTCGAATGCCCCCTGGTCATCGGCCAGCTGCGGTGCTGGTTGCTTGGTGGCTGGGTAGTGACCACATAGACCCGTTGCTCGTCCCCATGGCGAAGCAGCACGCACTGCAGCGACTTGCCGTCCGCCAGCTCGAACCAGCATGGCTCGCCGTCCAGGGTCATCTCCATGAAACGCGTCACCCGCGCCAGTACGGTGGCCGGGCTGTAGCGGCTCCAGTCTTCCGGCAGCGGACCGTCATCCAGCAGCCAGCCGGTGACAGGAAGCTCGCCCTGCTCTTCGTTGCGGCGCCCCCAGGGAATCCACACCACGCCGCACAGCGGATCATGGATGGGCAATGCCGCATCGGCATCGGGATAGTTGATGAGTTGCCGACTCCCTTCGACGGTATAGAGCCCACTGACCTCCACGGAATGACACATGACTGCCTCCCCTAGCCGAAGCAATAGTCATCGTTGCCAGTACTGCTGATGCAGGGCTGATGGTTACTGGATGTGCTTTTTCTGTTTGCCGCTGCCTGAGTTTCGTGGGCGTCCGGCAGGAGTCAAGACGCTGCGGCGGCAGCATTGACAGGAGGGCGAGAGACGCGACGAAGCGCAATGCGCAGAAATTTCTTCGCCGCGCTGTAACGCCCCGCCACCTGCCCAGTCTCCTGTTCCGAAGGCGGCATTCCCGCTCCTCTGACTAGACTGGATACGCTACGCCTCCCTACCCTCACCGACCCACCAGAAACGGAGATAACAATCATGAAAACCCCGACTTCCAGTGTCGTCTCTGCAACCGGCCTCGCCCTTGCCCTGAGCACTGCCCTCGGCCTCGCCATGGCACCGATGACTGCCCAGGCCGCCGACAACGAGAAGTGTTTCGGCGTCGCCATGAAAGGCAAGAACGACTGCGCCGCCGGCGCCGGCACCTCCTGCGCGGGCACCGCGAAGAAGGATTACCAGGGCAACTCCTGGAAGTACGTGCCGGCCGGCACCTGCGAGAAGACCGCCTCCCCCAGCTCGCCCACCGGCTTCGGCCAGCTCCAGGCCTTCAAGGAAGAGAAGAAAGGCTGACCGTCCCCGGCAGGAGCGCTGACCATGACACATTCCCCCAGCCCCCACGCTCCTGCCGGCCGCCTGCCGGCGCGGGCGGGCATCGGGCTCAAGTCCCAGCACTACCGGGACATCCTCGACACCCGCCCGGCCCTCGGCTTCTTCGAGATCCACGCCGAGAACTACATGGTGGACGGCGGTCCCTTCCACCACTATCTGGGCCTGATATGCCAGGACTACCCACTGTCCATCCATGGCGTCGGCCTCTCCATAGGCGCTGACCAGCCGCTGGATGAAGCCCACCTGGACCGTCTGGCCGCGCTGATCGAGCGCTACCAGCCGGCCTCCTTTTCCGAACACCTGGCCTGGTCCACCCACGGCGAGGTCTTCCTCAACGACCTGCTGCCGCTCGCCTACGACGAGGCCAGCCTCGCGCGGGTCTGCCGCCATATCGACGAGGTACAGACGCGCCTGAAGCGGCCGATGCTGCTGGAGAACCCGGCCACCTACCTGGAATTCGCAAGCTCCAGCCTGGACGAGGCCGAGTTCATCGCCGAAGTCGTCCAGCGCACCGGCTGCGGCCTGTTGCTGGACCTGAACAACGCCTATGTGTCCTGCATCAACCACGGTCGCAACGTCCGCGCCTACCTGGCCGCCCTGCCCCTGCACGCGGCGGGCGAAATCCACTTGGCGGGCTTCGCCGAGGACAGCGACGCCGCCGGCGACCGTCTGCTGATCGACCACCACGGCTCGCCGGTGGACGCCGCCGTCTGGGCCCTCTACGCCGAAACCCTGGAGCGCCTCGGCCCGCTGCCCACCCTGATCGAGCGGGACAACGACATCCCCTCCCTTGCCCTGCTCGCGCAGGAAGCCGCTTGCGCCGAACGGTTGTTGCGGCGGGAGGTGGCGGCATGAACCAGCACGCCTTTGCCGACGCCCTGCTCGACCCGCAACTGCCCTGCCCGCCCGGCCTGCGCACCTGGAATGGCTCCGACCCGGCGCGGCGTTTCGCGGTCTACCGCAACAATGTACTGGCCTCGCTGGTCGGCGCGCTGGCCGATAGCTTCCCGGTGGTGCAGCAACTGGTGGGCGAGGAGTTCTTTCACGCCTTGGCCCGTCACCATGTCCAGGCCGAGCCGCCACCTTCGCCCCTGCTGGCGGTCTATGGAGAAGGCTTCCCCGACTTCATCGCCGCCTACCCTCCGGCCGCCGGCCTGCCCTACCTGGCCGACGTGGCCCGGCTGGAACTGCTGCGGGTACGTGCCTACCACGCCGCTGACCTGCCACCCCTGGATACTGCGGAACTGGCCGCCGCCCTTGGTGACCCCGAGAGTCTCCCGGGCATGCGCCTGAGACTGCATCCCTCGGTAGCGACCATCAGTTCGCCCTACGCCATCGCCTCGCTCTGGGCCGCCCACCAGGGACTGCTGGACATCGCCAGCGTCGGCCCCACGCAGGCCGAGTGCGCACTGGTCCTGCGCCGCGGCCTGGAGGTGGAAGTCAGCCGGATCGGTGCGGGCGCCACGGCCTTCATCCGCGGCCTGGGCGCCGGCGTCCCCCTCGGCCAGGCGGTGGGCGCGGCGCTGGCCATCGAGCCTGGCTTCGACCTCGGCACCGCACTGGCGCAGCTCCTTGCAGGCGGCGCCATCACCCAGATCACCCTCGATAGCGGGAGTCAGTCGCAATGAACGCCACCATCCGAATCCAGCACAGTCACCTGCCGGTGAAACTGCTGCTCCAGGCCATCGAGTTGTGCAAGCGTATTCCCTACAGCCTGGTGGCCTTCGTCGCCCGCTTCTCCATCGCCGCGATCTTCTGGAAGTCCGGACAGACCAAGGTAGAAGGCCTGGCCATCGACCTGGTGGATGGCACCTTCCAGCTGGGCATGCCGCACCTCTCGGCCTCGGCCATCCCGCTGTTCGCCGAGGAATACAAGCTGCCCTTCCTCTCCCCCGAACTGGCTGCCCACGCCGCCGCCTTCAGCGAACACTTCTTCCCGCTGCTGATCCTGCTAGGTCTGGCCACGCGCTTCTCCGCCCTCGCCCTCCTCGGCATGACCCTGGTGATCCAGACCCTCGTCTACCCCGATGCCTACCCCACCCACGGCATCTGGGCCGCCAGCCTGTTGTTGCTGATCAGCCAGGGGCCAGGGGTGCTCTCGCTGGATCACCTGATTGCCCGACGCTACCAGGCCTGATTTCTCCTTGTGGGGGCGAATGAATTGGCTACGTCTGCGTTAGCTTGCAGAACCGAATAGAAGCGTCTACTACGGGCCTTTAAGGCCTCCTCGCTTGCTGATGCATCCCTCACCCCCGACCCCTCTCCCAGAGGTAGAGGGGTGACTCGCGCCTGACAGGACGCGGCAATCCTGATGCCTGCTCATTGTCTGAACCTGTGCAGCAGAGGTGGGGCAGCGACTCTGCCCCGTCAGGAGGCCGAGCGGAAGCGTTGCGCAGGGGGAGGAGCGGCATGGATGCCGCGAGAGGCGTGCGGGGCCAGGGATGGCCCCTCACGCCGGGCCCCCGGAGCAATGATGGAGCGAGGGAAACGCAGTAACAGCCGAAGGCTGGTCACCCGGCGTAGCCGGGCCGGATGCAGGGGCAAGCGTTCTTGGTTACTTCTGGGGCGACTGCCAGAAGTGACTCGCCGGGAGGCGAAACAGGGACTCGCAGCCGACTCGATAAGCAGCTCGGCTCAGGACGCTCTAGCAACACTTAACGCAGACATAGCCAATTCATTCGCCAAGGGCGGCTCAGCTGCCCCCTTGACGGACCGATGGGCAGTCCTTCGGACTGCTTGGCGAATGAATTCGCCCCTACAGGTTTCACACCGGTTCACCACCTCAGCGAGCAATGCGGAATTCCTTCGGCGACCGCCCCGTCCCGCGCTTGAAGAAGCGCGAGAAATACGCAGGCTCGGAAAAGCCCAGACTGTCCGACACCTGGTTCACCGTCATCGCCGTGTAGACCAGGCAGCGCTTGGCCTCCAGCAGCAGGCGCTGGTTGATCATCTGCAGTGCCGACTGCCCGGCCAGGCGTCGGCACAGGGCATTGAGATGGGCGGCGCTTATCCCCAGGTGCTGGGCGTATTGCTCGATGGGCAGGTGTTCGCGGAAGTGCTGCTCCAGCAGCCGGGTGAACTCCTGCAGGTGCAGGCGGCCGCGGTCGTGCTGCTGGGCGTCGGACTGGGATAGCGCCAAAGAGCGCCGGCCGATCCAGACCAACAGCACGCTGATCAGCGATTGCAGCATCAGCTCACGGCCCGGCGCCTGCTGGGCGTACTCGCGGCTGATGGCCTCGAACAGAGTGTCCAGGTAGGGCTGGCTGTCGCCGGCGGCAAAGCAGGCCGGGGTGAACAGCGCCTGGCTGTCGAGCAGGCCGGCCACCTGCTCCACGAGCGGCAGGGCCAGCGTCAGGACATGGCCGTCGACATCAACGGAGAAGCGGAAACCGTGTACGCAGAGGGCCGGCACCACCTGCAAGGACGCAGAGTCGATGCGGTTCACCCGCCCTTCCACCTCCAGCTCGGCGCTGCCGGAACGCACATAGAGCAGCTGCACCAGGTCACCGTGGCGATGGGGCTTGATCTCCCACTCGTGCAAACGGCTGCGCGCTTCGATGGACTCCCAGTGGATCAGGTCCGGCGTCGGCCAGGCGGCGGTCTCACCGTAGAGTTTGAACACCGGGACGGGCGTGACGGCTGGTCTGGACACGGGAGCCTCCGAATGCGCGAATCCGCGAAAAGTCCATGAACGTCATTGGATATTGCCTTCAAACCTAAGAGCCATCCACCAAAAATACAGGAGCCAAAACAACACCAGGTGAGTCGGGACTGCCTAGTACCCGCCATCGGAACTCTTTGAGAGGACAACAACAATGAAGACCCAGGTCGCCATCATCGGCGCCGGCCCGTCCGGCCTGCTCCTCGGCCAGCTGCTGCACAAGGCTGGAATCGACAACGTCGTGATCGAACGCCAGAGCCCGGACTACGTCCTCGGCCGCATCCGCGCCGGGGTGCTGGAACAGGGCATGGTCGACCTGCTGCGCGAAGCCGGCGTCAGCGCGCGCATGGATCATGAAGGCCTGGTGCACGACGGCTTCGAACTGGCTTTCGACGGCCGCCGCGAACACATCGACCTCAAGGGCCTGACAGGCGGCAAGACGGTGATGATCTACGGCCAGACCGAGGTCACCCGCGACCTGATGGAGGCCCGCGCCGCCTCGGGCGCGCGCAGCTTCTACAACGCCGCCCGGGTCCAGCCCCACGACCTGAAGGGCGATGCGCCCTACGTCACTTTCGAGCAGGACGGCGAGCAGTTCCGCCTGGATTGCGACTACATCGCCGGCTGCGACGGCTTCCATGGCGTGTCGCGCAAATCCATCCCGGCCGGGGTGCTCAGGGAGTTCGAACGGGTCTACCCCTTTGGCTGGCTCGGCGTGCTGGCCGACACCCCGCCGGTGAGCGACGAACTGATCTACGCCAACCACGAGCGCGGCTTCGCCCTGTGCAGCATGCGTTCGCCCACCCGCACCCGCTATTACGTGCAGGTCTCGGCTGAGGAAAGGGTCGAGGACTGGTCCGACGAGCGCTTCTGGGAAGAGCTGAAAAGCCGCCTGCCGGAGCAAACCGCGGCGAAGCTGGTCACCGGCCCCTCCATCGAGAAGAGCATCGCCCCCTTGCGCAGCTTCGTGGTGGAGCCCATGCAGTACGGTCGCCTGTTCCTGCTGGGCGACGCCGCCCACATAGTCCCGCCCACCGGTGCCAAAGGCCTGAACCTGGCCGCCAGCGACGTCAACACCCTGTACCGCATCCTGCTGAAGGTCTACGCCGAGGGCCGCACCGAGTTGCTGGAGCAGTACTCCGCCATCTGCCTGCGGCGCATCTGGAAGGCCGAGCGCTTCTCCTGGTGGATGACCTCGCTGCTGCATCGCTTCCCGGAAACCGACGCCTTCGGCCGCCGCATGCAGCAGACCGAACTGGACTACTACGTGGGCTCCGAGGCCGGTCGCAAGACCATTGCGGAGAACTATGTCGGCTTGCCCTATGAGGCGATTGGTTGAGGGCCACCATGGGCCTCGCTCCCCACTCCCTATAGAGCCTCAGGGATACCGGGCCCAGCAGGGAGCTGCCAGGGGCAGCGGCATCGATCGTTGGGCTTCGTTTCTCTCAGCCGCAACCTACGGTTGCAATGTGGGTAACGGACTCGGGTACCACGGTAGGTTGGGCTGAGCGTAGCGAAGCCCAACGAAACAACTCCCCTCCGGGCAGATAGCCCGGCGCCTCGAGCTCTGACCAACCGTGGGTTTGTCGCGGTCGACTCTGGCAGCCGTCCGCCCATGACCTAGGCTTGCACAGGCAATCCGGAAGAATTCCAGAGACTCGGGAAGGGAGCAGCGCAACAAGGGATTGGCCGAAACAGGGCCGGCATTTCCCAGAGCCCGGAGTGATTCTGTCCTCGTTGTTCATGCAGTTCATGCAGATCATAGGAGTGCAGTCATGGAGCAAGAGATCCCTACTCACGCCAACCCCGGCAAGAAGCTGCGCGGGGTGAACCTGGGCGGCTGGCTGGTTCTGGAGAAATGGATGACCCCCAGCCTGTTCGAAGGCTTGCAGGCCACCGATGAAACCACCTGGTGCGCCGAGATGGGCGCACGTGCCCCGGAGAGGCTCAAGCAGCACTGGAACAGCTTCATCACCCGCGATGACTTCGTCTGGCTGCACGAGCGAGGCATCAATGCCGTGCGCATTCCACTCGGCCACTGGATCTTCGGCCCGGATTACCCCTACCACCGCACCTACGGCGACAACCCCCACCCTTTCGTCGAGGGTGGAATCGAGGTACTCGACCGGGCGTTTGCCTGGGCGGACGAATTCCAGCTGAGGATAGTCCTGGACCTGCACGCCGCCCCCGGCTGCCAGAACGGTTTCGATAACGGCGGGATCAAGGATGTCTGCGAATGGCACACCCAGGCGCAATATCGCGAGCACTCGCTGAATGTGCTGGAACGCCTGGCCGAGCGTTATCACGGCGAGCCCAGCCTGCATGCCATCGAGGTGCTCAACGAACCGCGCTGGGATGTGCCGACCGATTACCTGAAAAGTTACAACCTTGACGCCTACCAGCGCATTCGCCGGTACTGCAAGGCCGAGCAGGTCAGCGTGGTCTTCCATGACGGCTTCCGCCCGTTCGAGCAGTACCTGGGTTTCATGCAGTCGCCGGAATTCTCCAACGTGGTCTTCGATATCCATCGCTACCAGTGCTTCGAGCGCTGCGACATCGACAGCGACATCTATACCCACGTGCACAAGGCCAGCGGCCTATGGAAAACCGAAGCCGACGGGATCATCGAGCAACTGGGGCTGCCGACCTATTGCGGCGAATGGAGCCTGGGCCTCGACCTGAAAGTGGTCTCGCTCTGGGCCGCGGGGCCGTTCAACCACGCCCTGGAAAGCATGGACAGCTTCCAGAAGGACGTCGCCTATCGCGGCTATGCCGCCGCCCAGTTGCTGACCTTCGAAAAGTACCTGGGCTGGTTCTTCTGGAGCTACAAGACCGAAACCACGCCAGCCTGGTGTTTTCGCGAATGCGTCCAGCGCGGCTGGTTGCCTTCAACCTTTTCTTAGCGCCCGCAGTGGCGTGCCATAACCGAGGAACTTCTCCTCCTGCGGCAGGTGATTGAGCAGGAGCTTGCGCTGGTAGTGACGGTCGAGGCCGGTCTGGAAACTGATGGCCAGCAGCGTCGCGTCGGGCAGTTCGCGGTGCAGCATGTCCATCAGGTACTCCTCGCCCTTGGGCTCGAAGACACTGGTCGCCTCTTCGATGAACACCCAGGACGGCTGCTGCAGGAACAACCTGGCAATGCCCAGCTGCTGCTGTGTGCGCAGTGGCAACACGCTGTGCCAGTTGTCGACCTCGTCCAGCCGCGCGGCCAGCCAGGCGATCCCGGCGCACTCCAGGGCACGCTGCATGGCACTGGCAGCGAAGGTACCCACCGGCTGCGGATAGCTCAGCACCGATTGCAGGCTGCCAGGCGGCAGGAATGGTCGTTGCGGCAAGAAACAGATTGGCGGCCCCGCCGGCAACGCGACCTCGCCATGCCCCCACGGCCACAACCCGGCCAGCACCTTGAACAGGCCGATGGTGATCGCCGGATCGCCGGATATCAGCACCCGCTCACCACGCTGGATCACTTCGTTGAGGCCCTCGATCAGAATCTTCCCGTCGGGATTGGAGATGCACAGGTCACGCAGCACCAGTTGCGCCTGGTTCGATTGCGCCAGGCTGATGCGGTGCTCCTGCCGCATGGCGGCCTGTTCTTCCAGCTGCAGCAGGTCGTTGTAGAGGCTCATCACCCGGTCCGCGGAAGCCCGGCAGCGGGCCAGCTCGGGAAGGTTGTCGATCGGCCAGGAGAGTGCCGAGGTCAACTGCTGGAAGGCTTGCGCGGCCTGCATCAACACCCCCAGGGTCATGCTGCCGGCAATGTACTGGGGCGCCATGACCAGGATCGGGAACACCGGCAACAGCACGCCGTAACCCGATGTGAACGACACGATTCCCAGAAAGGCGAGGGTCTGCCGATACCAGCGGTGGCCCAGTTCGGCGAAAACGGCCGTCGAAC
Source organism: Pseudomonas sp. BN417 (assembly GCF_029871205.1). Taxonomy (GTDB): domain Bacteria; phylum Pseudomonadota; class Gammaproteobacteria; order Pseudomonadales; family Pseudomonadaceae; genus Metapseudomonas. The sequence continues at coordinate 81,124 of NZ_SSOJ01000153.1, forward strand.
TGCGCCGCTCGACTTCTTCGCCCTGCATCAGCGCGATCGACTCGGAGCGTTCCCGCGCATGAGCCAGGCCGAAGCGGAAATTCGCCTCCGCGGTCTGCAGCTTGTTGGTCGCCTTGACCAGCGGCCGTCCGAGCAGCAGCCCGAACAAGGCGCCGCCCCCCGCGTAGGCGAACGCCAGGATGACCATGTAACCCGGAACCAGCATGCCGGTGCCGGGAATACTGGCGCTGCCGGTAACCTTCAGCAGGATGCCGACGAAACTGCCGAAGATCAGCAGCGAGTAGACCAGCGAGTGAATCAGGGCGATCGTGCTGCCGGTCACCACCTGGATGTCTTCGGCGATACGGCCATCCGGGTTGTCATGCTCGCCTTCGGTCAACTGCAACTGGTAGTGATGCCCATGGGCCATCCACCGGTCGAGGACCTTTGCCGTCAGCCATTTGCGCCAATCCAGCTGTAACCAGCGCTTGACCTGCATATGCAGCGCCGTGACGCCCACGGTGAGCAGGAGGATCACCACGAAGGTGCCGATCTGCACCATCAGGCGGCTCAGCGACTTCGCTTCCAGGGCATCGAAGAGCGCGCGGTTCCAGTAGTTCATCCAGATCACCAGGCCGACCTGGGCCAGGGTGAGCAGCAGCAGAGCCAGGGAGAAGCCGCGCGCCTTCCACTTCTGTTCGGAATTCCAGTACGGCATGGCCAGGCGCAGGAACTGCCAGCGCGATTTCGACGGTTGCCGAATTGCTGCCAACCGGGCCATCTAGCCGCTACTCCGCGCGGCGCGCCGGCGCTGCCGCTGATTCGCCAGGCCATGAGGCACAGCGGCACCTTCGAGCAGGCGCAGGCTGAGAATGTCGGGCTGTTGGCGGGTCCGGCTGGCACCACGACCGTGCGCGGTGCTGCGTACCCTCCACAACAAAGGGATATGCGTACCCGCCCCTTCAATTGGCAGAAAAATCATCAGACCCCCTGCTGCTAGAGGCCGGAGCCTCAGGTTACTCAGCGTACTCCGGGGAGTGCGTCGTCTACCCTGTGTAACTTTTAGTAGTCGGCCAGGGCATTACCGCGAGGCGCAACGGCGCTCTGAGAGCGAACGTCGGCCGGTGATGGAGTTGGCGGCTCGTTGAGCTCTGCGCTGGGCTGCACCAGGTAAGTTTCATTCAAGCACAGGGAACCCGACCCGCACGGTTGTTCCGGACATTCGAGCGCGCCCGGCCGACAGAGGTGACAGTGGAAGTCGACCGGCAGGCGGGACGAATCGTCCGGATTAGCCCTGTCGCGGTGCGCGTGGAGCACCGTGTGGCCAAGGATTCCGGGGGCAGACCTGCGGTCTGCTATCGCGAATGAATTCGCTCCCACAGCGAATTCGCACACGAAGCATCGGGATCGCCTCAGCCCGCCTTGCCGATCAGCTGGCTGATCACCGCCCGCAACTTGCCGGGCTTCACCGGTTTGTTCAACAAGGGAACGCCGGGACTTCTCAGGTCGCGGCGGCACTGGTCGCTGCGGTCGGCCGTGATGATCACCGCCGGAAGCTCGCGGGCGAAGTGCTGGCGCAAGGCCTGGATCAGGTCGCAGCCGACCACGCCGTGGTCCAGGTGGTAGTCGACCAGGATCAGGTCCGGCGCCTGGCCCTGCAGCGCCTCCAGCGCACCGTCGAGGTCGGTCGCGGTGAGCACCTGGCAGCCCCACTGGCCAAGCAATGCGGCCATGCTCTCGAGAATCCCCGGTTCGTTGTCCACCACCAGCAGGCGCTGGCCAGGCAACGGGTCGCCGGTCACCGGCCGCGCTTCCAGCTTCGGCTGTACCTGCGCTGGCGCCTCCGCCAGGGGAACTTCGATGCTGAACACCGAGCCGTGCCCCAGCTGCGAGCGCACCTCCACCCGGTACAGCAGCATGCTGGCGATACGGTCCACTATCGCCAGGCCCAGGCCAACGCCCTTGCGCTCCGCGGCACGGCCCACGTCCAGCTGGTTGAATTCGAGGAAGATCGCCTGCAACTGGTCCGCCGGTATTCCCCGCCCGCTGTCCCAGACTTCCAGCCGCAGCCGGTCGCCCCGGCGGCGGGCGCCGAGCAGGATGCGCCCGCGCTCGGTATAGCGGCAGGCATTGCTGAGGAAGTTGCGCAGGATGCGCGTCAGCAGGCGGAAGTCGGTGTTGATGCATAGATGCGGAATGCGCACCCGCAGCCCCAGCCCGGCGGCGTCGGCCACGCTCTGGAACTCCGAGGCCAGGGGGCCGAGCACCTCATCCAGCGAGTAGACGTCCAGGTCCGGCTTGATCGCGCTCTGGTCAAGCTTGGAGATGTCCAGCAGGTCGGTGAGCAGGTCCTCGGCACCCTCCAGCGCCTGGTGGGTGCGCTCCACCAGTTGCTGCTCGGCCGCCGGCAGCTTGCGCTCGCGCAGGGTCGAGACCAACAGGCGCGCGGCATTGAGCGGCTGCAACAGGTCGTGGCTGGCGGCGGCCAGGTACTTGTCCTTGCTCAGGTTGGCAGCCTCGGCGGCGTCCCGCGCTTCGCGCAATTGCTCGTTCAGCCCCTGCAACTCGCGGGTGCGCGCCAGTACCCGTTGCTCCAGTTCGTCATTGAGGGTCTGCAGGCGTTGCTGGGCCAGGATGCGCTCGGTGATATCGGCGACGAAACCTTCCACCAACCCTTCTTCATCAGGCTTGAGCAAGAGGTTCATCAGCACGTCCACATGGCTGCCGTCCTTGCGCCTGAGCCGTGTCTCGTAGCCGAACAACCCGCCTTCCCGTTGCAGAGCGCGGCGAATCCGCGCCAGCTCGGCGGCGCCACCGACGAACAGCTTGTCGGCCAGTTCCACCAGCGGCCAAAGGCAATCCTGCGGCGAGTCGTAACCGAGCATCTGCGCCAGGGCCGGGTTGGCGGCACGCATGCCATCCTGCAGGCTGGCCTGGAAGATGCCGTGCACCGCGTGTTCGAACAGCCATTTGTAGCGGTTGCGCTCGGTCTCCAGCTCCTCCAGCCGCGCCAGCAGCTCGGGATAGTGGCTCTTGCGCGCGGAATGGCTGCCCAGGCCGAGCAGCCCGGTAAGGGCCTCGCGCTGCTCGTCAGAGGGCCTCGGCATAGACCACCTCGACATCCCGCTGGCTGGATTCGCGCGGGTTGGTGAGGATGCAGGGATCGTCCATGGCGTGACGTGACAGGAACGGAATGTCCGAAGTGCCGACGCCGTGCAGGCGCAGGGTCTCGTGGAAGCCGACTGCGTGTTTGAGGGTCACCAGGTGTTCCACCAGGCGTTGGCGCACCTGGTTCTGGGTCAGGCCGCGGCAATCGATGCCGAAGGTCTCGGCGATCACCTTGAAGCGTTCCGGCGCGGCGCTGTAGTTGAACGCCACCACATGTTCCACCAGCGCCGCATTGCACAGGCCGTGAGGCAGGTCGAGGAAGCCCCCGAGGCTGTGGGACATGGCGTGCACCGCACCGAGAATGGCGTTGGAGAAGGCCAGGCCGGCCTGCATGCTGCCGAGCATGATCTTCTCGCGCAGGGCGATGTCCTGGGGATTGGCGATCATCGCCACCAGGTTGCCGTTGATCAGGCGCATGGCCTCCAGTGCATGGGGGTCGGTGAGCGGCCCGTGGCCGGTGGAGACGAAGGCCTCGATGGCGTGCACCAGGGCATCGATGCCGGTACAGGCGGACAGGAAGGGGTCCATGCTCAGCGTGGTTTCCGGGTCGATCAGCGACACGTCCGGCACCACCGCCTTGCTGACGATGGAGAACTTCATCCGCTCCTGCTGGTTGGAGATGATCACGAACTGCGAGACATCGGCCGAGGTGCCGGCCGTGGTGGGGATCAGGATCAGCGGCGGGCTGGGCACGCTGAGGGTGTCCACCCCTTCGAACTCGAGAATGCTGCGGCCATGGGCGGCAACTATGCCGATGCCCTTGGCACAATCCATGGGGCTGCCGCCGCCCACGGCGACAATCACGTTGCAGCCCATGGCGCGGTAGATCTCGGCGCCCTGCATCACCTCCTCCACGCGGGGGTTGGGCGATACCTGGGTGTAGAGGCAATAGTCGATGCCCTGGGCCTGGAGGCTGGCCTCCACATCGGCGACCCAGCCGGCGGCCTGCACGCCGGGGTCGGACACCACCAACACCTTGCGCGCGCCGAAGGTGCTGGCGTAGTTGCCGACGTTGTGCCGACAACCGGCGCCGAAAATGATCTCGGGAGAAACGAACTTGCGAAGCAGGCTGATATCGTGACGCATCAATCGGCTCTTTTTTGTAGTTATGGGGTGAGTAGGACCCAGCCTACTGGATTCACGGGCCATTTCAATCAGACCTTGGGAGCTGGTGGTCAGTCTTCTCTTGTGGGGGCGAATTCATTCGCTAAGGGCAGCGCAGCTGCCCCCTTGGGCTCCTATTGGCAGACCTGCGGTCTGCTTAGCGATTGAAATCGCCCCCACAAGGTTCCCCCTTCAGCCACCGAGCAACCCCCGATAGAACGCCAGTTCTGCCTCCAGCGCATGGGCCAGATTGGCCGCGTGGCGGAAGCCATGCCGCTCTTCGGGATAGACGTGGCACTCCACCTGCTGCCCTGCCTCGCGCAGGGCCTCGACCATGCTGGCGGTCTGCGCCGGCACCACCACCGCGTCCTGCCCGCCCTGGAAGAAGATCAGCGGCCGGACGATTTCCCTTGCCCGCAGCAAGGGCGTGCGTTGCCGATAGCGTTCGGCGTCCCGCTGCGGGTCGCCGATCAGCCAGTCCAGGTAGTCGGCCTCGAACTTGTGGGTCTTCTCCCGCAGCACCCGCGGATCGCTGACCCCGTAATAGCTGGCACCACCGGCAAAGGGCGTATCCCCCACCAGGGCCAACAGAGTGGTGAAGCCTCCGGCGCTGGAGCCACGGATGAAGGCCCTGGCCGGGTCCACCCATCCCAGCTCGCCGAGATGCAGAAGCAATGCCTTGGCATCTTCCACGTCCAACTCTCCCCAGCCACCAGCGAGCCGCTGCCGGTAGGCCCGGCCATAGCCGCTGCTGCCCCGGTAATCCAGGTCGGCCACGGCGAACCCGCGCTGGGTCCAGAACTGGATACGTGGGTCCAGCACCGGCTGGCAGGCGGACGTAGGCCCGCCATGGCAGAACACCAGCAAGGGCGGACGCTGGGCTTCCGGAGCCCGGTAGACGCTGTTGCGGGGCGGATAGAAAAAGGCATTGGCCCACTCTCCGGCCCCTACGGCGAAACGCAGGGGCCGCGGCCGGGAGATCTCCTCCGGCGGCAGCCCTGCGCCACCACTAGCCAGAACCCGTATGGCGCCGCTGGCACGGTCGATGGCCAGCACGGCGCTGCTGCTTTCCGGGCCGGCGGCAATGCAGAAGTAGCACCCTGCATCCGCCGCCAGCTGGCGAAAGCGGCTATAGCCGCTAGCCAAGGGTTCGTCGGCGGCATCGGCCAGATAGCCTTGGCCGTTCTCCAGCCAGGTGCGCAAGCCAGCCTCGGGCAAGTGATTGCAGACGCCCAGCTGCCAGGGGGCCGATGCGTGGTCCGCCTGCCTGGCGGCCAGGGGCCGCAGGCCATCCGCCTGCAGACACCAGGGTTGCCACCAGCCATTGCGGTCGCTGAGGCAATGCAGGCTCCCCTCGGCATCGAAGTGCGGCTGCTGCAGGGACTCGCCGCCCTCCCCGCCCGCGACGATTTCAGCTGTTCCCCAGGTCCCATCCTGGCGCCTGCGCAGGCAAAGCCGTGTTTCCGTCCAGGGCTGCGCCGGCCGGCTCCATTCGATCCAGGCCAGGCAACGGCCATCCGGGCTGATGCGCGGAGCGGCATAGAAGTCGGCGCCCTCGGCCAATACCTGTCGGCTCCCATCGGCCAGGGCGATGGCCACCAGCCTATGGCTCGCCAGCTCTTCCTCCACCGCCAGCACGGCACCGACCTGTTCCCAGGGCCAGAGGTCGCCATAGCGACACGGGGAGTTGCCGGTCAGGGGCCGAGGCGCTCCGCCCAGAGTCTGGAGATGGAGCTGCTGGTCCGCCTCGTTGACGAAAACCACTGCGTCCGCCACCAGGCAAAAGGCGCCGCCACCGTACTCGTAGACCCGGCTGCGCAGGGAGAAACCGGCGGGTGTCAGGCAGCGGGCCGCGCCCGCCTGCCAGTACCACAGGGTGGTGCGGCCATCGGCGGGGTCGAACAGGCTCCAGAACAGTCCGGCTGCGCCGACCCGCAGCTCGGAGAAGTCGCAGCTGGCGGCGACTGCCCGCTCCGCGCTCCAGGGACTGTCCCAGAAACCGAAGGCACGGGTTTCAGGCACGGCAGATGATGTTCGAGGTGCGCTCATTGCGGTAGGTCAGTTGCTCCAGTTCCAGGGGAGCATGCTCCGCCTGCTCCCGCGCCGCCAGGATCTTGCCGTGGTGGGCCGACTTGGCGCAGACCGGGTCGGCATTGCTGGCATCGCCGGTGAGCAGGAAGGCCTGGCAGCGGCAGCCGCCGAAGTCCTTCTCCTTCTCGTCGCAGGAGCGGCAGGGCTCGGGCATCCAGTCGTAGCCGCGAAAGCGGTTGAAGCCAAAGGACTCGTACCAGATGTGGCGCAGGCTGTGCTCGCGCACACTGGGGAACTGCACCGGCAGCTGGCGCGCACTATGGCAGGGCAGCGCGGTGCCGTCAGGGGTGATGTCGAGGAACAGGTTGCCCCAGCCGTTCATGCAGGCCTTCGGGCGCTCCTCGTAGTAATCCGGGGTGACGAAGATCAGCTTGCAGGGGTGGTTCTGTGCCGCCAGTTTTTCCCGGTACTGGTTGGTGATGCGCTCGGCGCGCTGCAGCTGTTCGCGGGTCGGCAGCAGCCCGGCGCGGTTCAGTTCGGCCCAGCCGTAGAACTGGCAGGTGGCGAGTTCGACGAAGTCCGCCTCCAGCTCCAGGCACAACTCGATGATGCGCTCGATGCTGTCGATGTTGTGCCGGTGGGTGACGAAGTTCAGCACCATCGGGTAGCCCTGGGCCTTCACCGCGCGGGCCATGGCCAGTTTCTGGGCGAAGGCCTTGCGCGAACCTGCCAGCAGGTTGTTCACCTCCTCGTCGGCGGCCTGGAAGCTGATCTGGATATGGTCCAGGCCGGCGTCCTTGAAGGCAGCCATGCGCGCTTCGGTCAGGCCGATGCCGGAGGTGATCAGGTTGGTGTAGTAGCCCAGCTCGCGGGCGGCGCGGATCAGCACCTCCAGGTCCTGGCGTACCAGCGGCTCGCCGCCGGAAAACCCCAGTTGCGCGGCCCCCAGTTCGCGGGCCTGGCGGAACACCTCGATCCACTGCGCGGTGGTCAGCTCCTCGCCCTGCCTGGAGAAGTCCAGCGGGTTGGAGCAGTAGGGGCACTGCAGCGGGCAGCGGTAGGTCAGCTCGGCCAGCAACCAGAACGGCGGCCCCGGCTGGGTGTCAGGCTTCGAGTTGCAACCAGAACTGGGCATGGGCCACCTCGATGAAAGCCAATATGTCTTCGTCCAGGCCGGGCACGTCGGGGAAGCGCCGGCGCAGGTCGAGAATGATCTGCGCCACCGAGCGCTGGCCGTCCACCAGGCGCAGGATCTCCCCCGCGCTTTCGTTCAGCCGCACCATGCCCTCTGGGTAAAGCAGCACATGGCAGCCCTGGGCCGGCTCCCATTGCAGGCGGAAGCCGCGACGCAGGTTGGGCACCTGATGTCGATTGAAGTCGCTCATAGGGCGATCCCCCGGTGCCAGACCCGCTCGCGGGTCACGGTGTGGTAAGGCGGACGCGCAAGCTCAAAGGCCATGCTCATGGCGTCGAGCATGCTCCAGAGCACGTCCAGCTTGAATTGCAGGATCTCCAGCATGCGCTGCTGGGCCTCGAAGGTGCGGTAGTGCGCCAGGGTGATGCGCAGGCCGTGCTCCACGTCACGGCGCGCTTCCTTCAGGCGCTTGCGGAAATAGTCGTAACCGGCCGGGTCGATCCAGGGGTAGTGCTGCGGCCAGGCATCCAGCCGCGACTGGTGGATCTGCGGAGCGAACAGCTCGGTCAGGGAGCTGCTGGCCGCTTCCTGCCAGCTGGCGCGGCGGGCGAAGTTGACGTAGGCGTCCACCGCGAAGCGCACGCCGGGCAGCACCAGTTCCTGGGACAGCACCTGCTCACGCTCCAGCCCCACCGCCTCGGCCAGACGCAGCCAGGCCTCGATGCCGCCTTCCTCGCCGGGGGCGCCGTCGTGGTCAAGGATGCGCTGGATCCATTCGCGGCGGGTGTCGCGGTCCGGGCAGTTGGCGAGAATGGCGGCGTCCTTCAGCGGGATGCTCACCTGGTAGTAGAAACGGTTGGCCACCCAGCCCTGGATCTGCTCGCGGCTGGCGCGGCCCTCGTACATGGCACGGTGGTAGGGATGGTGGATGTGGTAGCAGGCGCCCTTGGCGCGCAGGGCCTGCTCGAATTCCGCGGGAGTCATGGCGTGCTGGCTCATGCTCGGAGTCCTCGTAGGGTGCGCTGTGCGCACCGGAAACAGGTCATGGTGCGCACGGCGCACCCTACAGTTCGATGCTCATGCCGTCCCAGGCGACTTCGATGCCGTGGCGGCCGAGTTCAGCGCGCTCGGCGGAATCGACGTCGAGGATGGGATTGGTGTTGTTGATATGGATGAGCACCTTGCGCGGGCCGGGAATGCCGTCCAGCACCTCGATCATCCCGCCGGAGCCGCTCTGCGGCAGATGGCCCATCTCGCTGCCGAGCTTGTCGCCCACCTCGCAGTGGCGCATCTCGTCGTCGCGCCAGAGGGTGCCGTCCACCAACAGGCAGTCGGCGCGGCGCATCCAGGCCAGCAGGCCGTCATCCACCTGGCCGAGGCCTGGGGCGTAGAACAGCGTGCCGCCGCTCTCCAGGTCCTCGATGAACAGGCCGATATTGTCGCCGGGGTGCGGATTGCCGCGGTGCGGCGAGTAAGGCGGTGCGCTGCTCAGCAGCGGGATGGCGGTGAAGCGCAGGCCCGCGCAGGCAGGGATGTCGAAGGCCGGGCTGGCGAGGTCGATGGGGTTCCAGATCAGGCCGCCATTCCAGTGCCGGAGCATGCTGAACAGCGGGAAGCCGCTGGTCAGGTCCTGGTGGACCATCTCAGTGCACCAGACCGGGTGCGGGCAACCTTCACGCAGGCTGAGGAGGCCGGTGACATGGTCGATCTGGCTGTCCATCAGGATGATCGCGGCGATGCCGGTGTCCCGCAGACGACGCGCCGGCTGCAGGGGCGCAAAGGCTTCCAGCTGGGCGCGGATATCGGGGGAGGCATTGCACAGCACCCAGTCGCTGCCGCTGGCGCTGAGGGCGATGGAGGACTGGGTGCGTGGCTGGGCGCGCACCTTGCCGCTGCGCACGCCCCGGCAGTTGCGGCAGTTGCAGTTCCACTGGGGGAAGCCACCACCGGCGGCCGAGCCGAGAATCTGGATATGCATGGGATGAGCCCTGGGCGGGGGCCCCGGCAGGGCCGGGGCGATGCGGATCAGCGGTTGGCGAAGTACAGGGTGACTTCGAAACCAATGCGCAGATCGGTAAAGGCGGGTTTAGTCCACATGGAGCAATCCTCTTGTTATGCCGCCGGAGGATTCCGGCAAGTCCAGTTAAACACCGGCCCGGAGGCGCCCGAATGGTACTTTCGGAGGAGATTCGCTCGTGATTTGGTAGCGGGCCGGACCGCCCTTGTGGGGGCGATTTCAATCGCCAAGGGCTGCGCAGCAGCCCCCTGCAAGGCCCAGGGGCAGACCTTCGGCCTGCGCAGCGAATGAATTCGCCCCCCAAGGTTCGAGTCCCGCCGTGGGCCGCAAGTGTTTCCAGGCTGCGGCTTTTTTTGTGGGGGCGATTTCAATCGCTGACCGGTCCGCAGGACCGGCCTTCGGACTTGCCGGGGGACGCTGCGCATCCCATCGCGAATGAATTCGCCCCCACAAGTAATGGCAGTCATCCAGACAATAAAAAACGCGGCCGAAGCCGCGTTTTTCGTTACCGGGCAGGGATCAGAAGAAGCCCAGCGGATTGACGTCGTAGCTCACCAGCAGGTTCTTGGTCTGCTGGTAGTGGTCGAGCATCATCTTGTGGGTTTCGCGGCCGACGCCGGACTTCTTGTAACCACCGAACGCGGCATGCGCCGGGTACAGGTGGTAGCAGTTGGTCCACACGCGGCCGGCCTTGATGCCACGGCCCATTCGGTAGGCGCGGTTGATGTCGCGGGTCCAGAGGCCGGCGCCGAGACCGAACTCGGTGTCGTTGGCGATCGCCAGGGCCTCGGCTTCATCCTTGAAGGTGGTGACGCCCACCACCGGACCGAAGATCTCTTCCTGGAACACGCGCATCTTGTTGTGGCCCTTGAGCAGGGTCGGCTGGATGTAGTAACCGCTGGAAAGGTCACCACCCAGGCGCTCGGAGCTGCCGCCGGCGAGCAGTTCGGCGCCCTCCTGCTGGGCGATGTCGAGGTAGGAGAGGATCTTCTCGTACTGCTGCTGGGAGGCCTGGGCACCGACCATGGTCTCGGTATCCAGCGGGTCGCCACGCTTGATCGCCTTGATCTTCTTCATCACCTCGACCATGAAGGGCTCGAAGATCGACTCCTGCACCAGGGCGCGGGACGGGCAGGTGCAGACCTCGCCCTGGTTGAAGAAGGCCAGCACCAGGCCCTCGGCGGCTTTTTCGATGAAGGCCGGCTCGGCCTGCATGATGTCTTCGAAGAAGATGTTCGGGCTCTTGCCGCCCAGTTCGACCGTAGAGGGAATGATGTTCTCCGCCGCGCAATGCATGATGTGCGCGCCCACCGGGGTCGAGCCGGTGAAGGCGATCTTGGCGATACGCTTGCTGGTGGCCAGCGCCTGGCCCGCTTCCTTGCCGAAGCCCTGGACGATGTTGAGCACGCCCGGCGGCAGCAGGTCGCCGATGATTTCCGCCAATACCATGATCGACAGCGGGGTCTGCTCAGCCGGTTTGAGCACCACGCAGTTGCCGGCAGCCAGCGCCGGGGCCAGCTTCCAGGCGGCCATCAGCAGCGGGAAGTTCCAGGGAATGATCTGGCCGACCACGCCCAGCGGCTCGTGGAAGTGGTAGGCGGCGGTGTGCTCGTTGATCTCGGCGGCAGAGCCTTCCTGGGCGCGGATGCAGCCGGCGAAGTAGCGGAAATGGTCCGCGGCCAGCGGCACGTCGGCGTTCAGCGTCTCGCGCACGGCCTTGCCGTTGTCCCAGGTCTCGGTGACGGCGAGGACTTCGAGGTTCTGTTCGATGCGGTCGGCGATCTTCAGCAGGATCAGCGCGCGCTCCTGCACCGAGGTACGACCCCAGGCATCGGCGGCGGCGTGGGCGGCGTCCAGCGCCCTCTCGACATCTTCGGCACCGGAGCGGGGGAATTCGGCTATCACTTCGCCATTCACCGGAGAGGTATTGGTGAAGTACTCGCCGCCCACCGGTGGCACGAACTCGCCACCGATGAAGTTGCCATAACGCGGCTTGAAGCTGACGACGGCGCCCGGAGTGCCTGGTTGTGCATAGATCATGGCGTTGCTCTCTCTGGTCGGGGCCCGCCCGGGTGGGCAGGTTGTGGACCGATCTTAGTCAGCCGCCGCGGGGGGCCGGTATGCGCCCATGGCACAGGCCCCCTCGTCATTTGGTAGTAGATGGCCGACCGCTCTGGCCCGGCCCTTCAGACCTTGGCCAGGACCTCCCGGCGGCTGGCTCGCGGCACCGGCGCGGCGGCCTGTTCCGGCCGATAGCCCAGGCGCAGGCCGCCCCAGTGGCGGCCCTGGACGAAGATCGGCACCGACAGGTCGTGCATCAGCTCGCCGGTATCGCGGGTGTAGGTCTGCAACAGCAGCGGCTGCTGGTGGCTGCCGCAGCGGATACCGGTGCGGTCGTTGAACATGCGCTTGCTGCGGCTGCGGGCCATGTCCCGTTCCGGATCGCCGCTGGGTGCCTCGCTGAACGCCTGGTTATGGGTGGGCACATAGCCCTCCGCCGTACAGGCAATGGCGAACACCAGTCCTCCGTGGTCCTTGAGCAGTGGTTCCTGAATGGCCGGCAGCACCTGGTCGGTGTAGCGGTCGAAGCGCGAGCCGTATTTCTGCGGGTAGGTCCCGGGCACCACCTGGAAGCGGCGGTCGAACAGGTCATCGAGGCTGATGCGGCCGTCGCGCACGTCCCGCTCGAAGCGTTCGGCGATGGCCGCCGCGCCCTGTCGAGCGAGGTCGTAGACCCGCTGGTGGTAATCATCCAGGCCCACTTCGGCCAGGCGCTCGCTGATGGTCTCGGCCTGCCCTTCCAGCTGCCCGGCGGCTTCGGCCAGGCGGCGGGTCTGTTCGTCGCTGACGCCCAGGTCGCTGCGCACCTGCCCCACCGCCTCGAACAGGTGGGCCAGCTGGTCCCGATTGGTCCGCGCGCCCCGGGCGATCTCGTCCACCTGGCCTTCCACGGCTGCGGCAAGGCCGGCGATCTTCTCCAGCTGGTGGCCGGTCAGTTCCACCTGGCCGACGCCGGCGTCGAGGTCGGCGGAGAGCTGGCTGATCTGTTCCACCACATCCATGGTCTGACGCTGGATATCGGCCACCATCTGCCCCACCTCGCCCGTGGCGCTGGCGGTGCGCCCGGCCAGGCCGCGTACTTCATCCGCCACCACGGCGAAGCCCCGGCCATGCTCGCCGGCCCGCGCGGCTTCGATGGCGGCATTCAGGGCCAGCAGGTTGGTCTGGCTGGCGATGGACTGGATCACCTGGGCCACCTGCTGGATTTCCTCGCTGCGCTGGCTGAGGGCGGCGATCAGCTCGCGGCTGGCGCCAGCCCTGGCGCTCAACTGGTGCATCAGGTCGATGGCCTGGCGCAGCACCTCGCGGCCTTCGTCGCTGCTGCGGCGGGCGTCATGGGCGGCGGCGAAGGCCTGCTGGCTGAGTTCCGAGGTGGCGGCCTCGGTGGCGATCATCGCCTCGGCGCTGCCGACAATGCGCTCGGCGGCCTGAAGCTGGGATTGCAGGCGCTCGGCCAGGCGGTCCACCGAGTAGGCCACCCCGGCGGCGGAGAGCGCATTGTGGCTGGTGCTGCGGGACAGGTCGCGGGTGAGCCGCGCCACATCGGTGCCCTCCCCCGTGGCCGTCGGCGGAGCGGCTACGCCCTTGCGCCAGAACAACCAGGGCACCGCCAGGCACAGGGCTATGCCGAGCCAGGGCGGCAATCCCGCCAGCGCCACGGTACCGGCGAGGAGGAGGATCAGCAGGCTTTGGAACAGGCAGTTGCGCATTTCATACCCCTTGATGCTTGGCGCCGGGGCGCCTTGTCATTGTTCTGCGGGTATTAAGCGGCCTCTGGCCAGTACAAGGCCATGGTTCCTTGGTCGTAGAAAAGCCCCTTGTAGGAGCGAGCTTGCTCGCGAAGATCTGATCGCGAGCAGGCCCGCTTCTACATCGATTGCAACCCAACGACAGCCGGCAACGACGTCACAAGGGAATGTTGGGCTTCGCTTCGCTCTGCACCAACCTACGAAAAGCAAAAGCCCGCCGGAGCGGGCCTTGCCGGGGATCAGCGCTTGGCCACCGCCTCCGCCTTCGGCAGCTTGAAGGTCCAGAGCATGCCGCCCTGGTTCAGGTCCTTGATGCGCTTGGCCACTTCGCCACCCCAGAGCGGTACGGCGCCGCCCCAGCCGGAAAGCACCGACACGTACTGTTCGCCGTCCATCTCCCAGGTGATGGGCGAGCCGATCACGCCGGAACCGGTGTTGAACTCATAGAGCTTCTTGCCGGACTTGGCGTCGAACGCCATCAGGTAACCCTCGGGGTTGCCGGTGAACACCAGGTTGCCCTTGGTGGCGAGCACCCCGCCCCAGAGCGGCGCGTAGTTCTTGTAGCGCCAGACTTCCTTGCCGCTCTTCGGGTCGATGGCGCGCAGCACGCCGATGTAGTCCTCGTTCAGCGGCTTGATGGTGAAGCCCGCGCCGAGGTAGGCCGCGCCCTTCTTGTAGGCGATGTTCTCGTTCCACATGTCCATGCCCCACTCGTTGGACGGGACATAGAACAGGCCGGTGTCCTGGCTGTAGGCCATGGGCATCCAGTTCTTGCCGCCGAGGAAGGACGGCGCGACGAACACCGAGCTGCCGTGCTTGCCGTCGGCAGCGGGCGCGCCGGGGCGCTTGGCATCGTCGTAGATCGGCCGGCCGTCCTTGTCCAGGCCCTTGGCCCAGGTCACCACGTCGACGAAGGGGAAGCCGCGGATGAACTTGCCGTTGGTGCGGTCCAGCACATAGAAGAAGCCGTTGCGGTCGGCGGTGGCCGCGGCCTTCACTGTCTTGCCGCCGTCCTGGTAGTTGAAGGACACCAGTTCGTTGACGCCGTCGAAGTCCCAGCCGTCGTGCGGGGTGGTCTGGAAGTGCCACTTGATCGAGCCGTCGTCCGGGTTGAGCGCCAGGCGCGAGGACGAATACAGGTTGTCACCCGGACGCAGGTGGGAGTTCCACGGCGAGGGGTTGCCGGTGCCGAACAGCAGCGAGTCGGTCTCCGGGTCGTAGTAGCCGCCCAGCCAGGGCGCGGCGCCACCGGTCTTCCACAGGTCGCCGGGCCAGGTCTTGCCGGCCTCGCCGCCGGAGATGCCGCTTTCGACCTTCTTGCCGTCCTTGTAGACGTAGCCCATGTGGCCTTCCACGGTGGGACGGGTCCAGAGCAGCTCGCCGTTGTTCGGGTCGTAGGCCTCGATCTTGCCCACCACGCCGAACTCGCCGCCGGCGACCCCGGTGATCAGCTTGCCCTTGACCACCAGCGGTGCGGCGGAGATGGAGTAGCCGGCCTTGTAGTCGGCAACCGTCTTGCGCCAGACCACCTTGCCGGTGTCCTTGTTCAGCGCCACCAGCTTGGCGTCCAGGGTGCCGAAGATCACCAGGTCGCCGTACAGGGCAACGCCGCGGTTGATCACGTCGCAGCAGGGCATGATGCCGTCGGGCAGGCGGGCGTCGTACTGCCAGAGTTTCTTGCCGGTGCGCGCATCCACCGCGAACACCCGGGAGTAGGAGCCGGTGACATAGATCACGCCGTCCTTGACCAGGGGCTGGGCCTGCTGGCCGCGCTGCTTCTCGCCGCCGAAGGACAGCGCCCAGACCGGGCGCAGCTGCTGAACGTTGTCGCTGTTGAGGGCGGCCAGGGTGCTGTAGCGCTGTCCCTGCAGGCCCAGGCCGTTGGTGACCACTTCGCCGGTGGACTTGGCGTCATCGAGGATTTCTTCGTCGGTGACACCGGCCAGGGCCAGGCTGCTGGACAGCGCCATGGCGACGCACAGCAGCGTCCGGGCGAAAGGCTGGTAGGGTGTGGCGAGCTTCATTGCGGCTACCTCTGCGGGCTTGTTGTTGTGATCCGGGAAAATTTCCCGGTCTGCCGCAAATTCTTGGTTTGCCGACGATGGCCAACAATTGGACGCAGTGCGGATTTTCCTCCTCCGTTGGTAGCAATACCGATCCGTCCCTGCATACTTCAGCTGCCGATTGTGCGGTGGCACCTGGCACTGGCAGACTGCCGCCCCTGCTCCGCTATCCAATGCCCCCGGGACCTATGCAACTCTTCACTGATCGTCAACTGCTACTGGCCAGTTGGGCCATCGTCCTCATCGGCCTGCTGCTGGTGCTGCCCTTCCACCTGCTGCCATCCCTGCTGTCGGGCCTGCTGGTCTATGAACTGGTGATCAACCTGGCCCCGCGCCTGCAGCCGGTGATCCCCGGGGGGCGCCGCGCCCGCTGGCTGGCGGTGGCGCTGCTGGGCACCCTGGTGGTGAGCATGCTGTCGCTGTTCTTCGTCTGGATCGGCGGTGTGGTGACGCAGGAATTGCGCAACCCCGGCCAGTTGCTGGAAAAATTCATCGTCCTGACCGAACAGGCCCGGGCACAGTTGCCGGCCTCTGTCGAGAACTACCTGCCGGCCAGCGCCGATGACCTGCGCCGCGAACTGATGGACTGGCTGCGGGACCACGTCGGCCAGCTGCAACTGCTGGGCAAGGGCGCAGCGCATACCTTCGTGACCATGCTGATCGGCATGATCCTGGGCGCCATCATCGCCCTGCAGCCCATTCCCAATTTCGAGACAGTGCGCCCGCTCAGCCGCCTGCTGCTTGAGCGCATGGCCCTGCTGGTGACCGCGTTCCGCAACATCGTCTTCGCGCAGATCAAGATTTCCCTGGTCAACACCACACTCACCGGCATCTTCCTCGGCGTGGTGCTGCCGTTGATGGACATCCACCTGCCGCTGACCAAGGTGCTGATCCTGCTGACGTTCATCCTCGGACTGCTGCCGGTGATCGGCAACCTGATGTCCAACACCCTGATCTTCATCGCCGGATTCTCGGTATCCCTCTGGGTGGCGGTCGGCGCCCTGGGCTACCTGATCGCCATTCACAAGCTGGAATACTTCCTCAACGCGCGCATCGTCGGCGGCCAGATCAGCGCCAGGGCCTGGGAGCTGCTGCTGGCGATGCTGGCGTTCGAGTCGATCTTCGGCCTGCAGGGACTGGTGGCGGCGCCCATCTATTACGCCTACCTCAAGAGCGAGCTGAAGCACGCGGAGTTGGTATAGCGCCGAGCACTGTCATCGGTGCGCACAGCGCACCCTACGGGGTGTGCGCCCAATACCCGGTGTTCGACCGTAGGGTGCGCCGCGCGCACCAGCACACTCACTCCGCCGCGCTATCCACCCTCGGCAACCGCTCCGCCTCATACCGCGGATAGAGATGGCTGACGCTGCGGATGAGCTCGTAGCGACTCAGGTTCACCGAGGCGAAGCGTTCGGGGATGGGCGCGCGAATCACCTCGTTCATGTCCTCCCCTTTCCCTGCCGCGTCCCGCAGCAGGCCATCCAGCCAACCCAGGTAGTCGCGCATCTGCACGAAGGGCGCCGGCTCCGCGCTGATGGGGCCGTGGCCCGGCACCAGCACCTTCCACGGCAATGCAGCCAGGGTGTCGAGGTCGGCCAGCCAGGTGTCCAGGCCGGGGCTGTTGGGCGTGGTCAGGGCTCGCTGGTAGAACACCAGGTCGCCGGCGAAGAGCACGCCGGTGCTTTCATCCAGCACGGCCAGGTCCGCGTTTGTGTGGCCATGCAAGCCAAGCAGGCGCAAACGGTGGCCACCGACCTGGCGAACGCCGGGCTCGACCGTCTCGCTCGGCAACAGCACCTCGGTGCCACGCATCCAGTCGCCTACCAGGCGGTACATGTTTTCCGCCATGGCCTCGCCCTGCTCCTGCAGCAGCGTGCGGGTCCCGGCCAGGGCGGCGATGGGCACATCGGCGAAGGCCTGGTTGCCCAGCACATGGTCCGGGTGGTGGTGGGTGAGCAGCATCAGCACCACCGGCTGCTCGGTGACGCCGGCGATGGCCCGGCGCATGGCCTCGCCATAGGCCTTCGAGGGGCCACTGTCGATCACCACCACGCCATCGCCCGTGACGATGAAGGCGGTGTTGACGATGTTGCCGCCGTTGGCCTTGTCGAAGTTGCCGGTGCTGCCTTCCAGCAGCCAGGTGCCGTCGGCGATCTGCCGGGGCTTCAGCGAATAGTCCTGGCTGGCCTGGGCGGCAAACGCCAGGCAGGCCAGCAGTATGATGATCAGTCGCATCGCCCCCCTCCTTAGAAACTGGCCTCGAACTCGTTGCCATTGTTGTCCCGCAGCCACAGCCGCGCCTGCTCCCTGCCCTGCACCTCCAGGCTGATGGTGGGGTTCTCGCTGACCGCCGGGAACAGCTCCAGGGTCGCCAGGGGCTGGCCATCGGCATCGCGGAGCTCGGCCTGGTTGAGGAAGAATTCGGGAATGCCGCCGGTGAGGCCGTTGTCCATGGGGTGGTCGATGCGCACGCGCAGGCGGCTGCCGTCGCCCTGGGGAAAGCGTCCGCCATGCACCTGGCCGAGGCGATCCTCCCAGCCGGCCTGGGCACGCACCAGGCTCGGCGCGGTGCAACCGCCGCCGGCGGCGTCGATGCGGGTCGAGCCGATGTGCCAGAGGCCGTCGCGGGTCAGCACGGCGGCGCGGATGGGCGTGGCCTGCTCGATGCGGATACGGATCGCGAGCAGCGGCGCCACCCGCTCGCCCGGCTGGAAGACGAATATCTGCGGGATGGGATTGAGCTCGGCCCAGGCCATGATCTTCACCACCTGCCCGGCCAGGGCGCGGGCATCCACCTGGATCGGCACCTGGCGCGCGTCCTCGGCGAAGGGCGGCGCTTCCAGCACCACCCCGGGGTCATGGACGAAGGGCTGGCCGCCGAGCAGGCGCTGGTGGAAGTAGTCCCACATCACCGACTCCACCGGATCCTGCGCGGCCCATGAGGGCGCGGCGCAGCCCAGTATTCCCAACAGCAACAACGAACGCCTGTGCATCCCGCACCTCCGGCTATTGAACGTCCTGGTAGAGCCCCGGCAGCTCGTAGCGCAGGCCGTAGCCGGCGTAGAGCTTTTCCATGCGCCCATCGCGGACCATGCCGTCGATGGTTTCCTCCAGGGCATTGGCCAACTGGCGGTTGCTCTCGTGCACCGCCATGCCGATGTCCCAGTCGGGTTCGCCGAGGTTGGGGTAGGTATTTTCGGCGTCCCTGATCTGCGGGTCGTGGGCCAGGTGTTTCAGCCAGTCCAGCTCGCCGCGCAGGGCCATCACCGCGTCCACCTCGCCCTTGCGCATGCCCTCGAAGGCCGCCGCCGGCCCGGGGTAATGATGGGTATTGCGCGCCAGGCGCCCGGCGAAGACCGAGGTGAGGTAGAAGGACGGCACGCTCTCCAGCTCCACGCCGATGGGGTGGAACTGGAACACGCCGATGCTCGGCACCTCGGGCAACCGACGACTGTCATAGGCCACCTGCCAGCGCTCGCGCTGGTAGGGGCCGAACATCACCACCTGGTCGTTGGCGATTTCGCCCACGTCGTTGCGTTTCTGCGAGAAGTCGCGGTCGTAGGGCACTCGCAGCATGACGTCGGCGAGCACGCCGGGTCGCAGATAATGCCCCTTCCAGACGAAGTTGCGCAGGTCGTCGTCGAGCTTCTCACCAGGGACGACCCAGAGCAGCTCCAGCTTCAGGCCCAGGCCGTCGGCGAGGGCGCGCGCCAGGTCGACGTCGACGCCGCGGGCGCGGCCCTCTTCCTGGAAGCTGTAGGGGGCGAAGTTCTCGTAGACGGCCACCTTGAGCACCCCCGAGTCGAGGATGTCGTCATAGGGCCGCACCTGTGCCTGCGCCACGGGCAGGCACAGCAGACAGGCCAGGAAGGCGAGCAGGCGCATGGCGGTCACTCACTCACGGCGACGCTGTCCAGGTAGGTACGGATGGCCCAGAGGGCTTCCTGGCTAAGGAAGTCGGCCATCTTCGGCATGTACACCGCGCCATCGCGCACCGCGCCGTTGATCACCCGCTCCTTGAACCACTCATCGCCACTGGCGTCGGCTTCCAGGTAGCGCAGGTCGGGGGCGATGCCGCCGGACTTGGCTTCCAGGCCGTGGCAGCGGGCGCAGTTCTGGTTATAGGCCGAGGCGCCGATCTCCACCGCCAGGTCGTTCTTGGCGTAGGGCTTGCGGTAGGGGTTCTCGTCGCGCCACTCCTTGCCCAGCGGCTCCAGGCCGTCGGTGTCGACCGCCTGGGGCACCACGTCGCCGTGGGCCATGACGAGTCCGCTGAGGGTCAGGCCGGCCAGGAATGCGAGGCCGCGCAGTGCGCTGTTCTTGTTCATCACGTACATCCTCATTCTGCTGTGCAAGGCGGCGCCCCGGTCGGAGCGCTGTGAGGAAATGGTAAGAAGCCCTCGCCGACAGCCGAATGCTGCTTTGGTGGCCAGCCGCTCCTCCCTTGGTAGTAGTGCGAGCGGAGGCGGGTTTGCCAGACGCTATCGATCGTGCAGGCACCAGCGTGCTGGCGAACGCGGTGAGCCGTTCGCCAGCACGCTGGTGCCTGCGGATGAGGGGAAAGATCGGGTCGTTCAGTCGGCGCTGGGGTTCGGTGCCGAGAGGGAGATGGTCTGGCTGGCAGGGCGGGCCAGGTCGCCGGAGGCCCTGGCCACTTCGTACTCGAGCAGGCAGCAGATCGCCAGAAGTGGTAGCAGCAGATGCTTGATGACGGCCATGACGGAATCCTCTTGCAGGTTCCTCTGGCTGTCAGGCTAGGACCGGGCGACCGGCCTGGCTGTACTACCTTGGTAGCGCCAGGCCAGTACCTTAGGGCGGGTCGTCGCACTACTCCCTGGGTTCCGGGCTACGGAACTGTGGGGGCGAATTCATTCGCGAACCGGACCGCAGGTTCGGCCTGGAAGTCAGCCTGGGGCTGCTGCGCAGCCCTTAGCGAACAAATTCGCCCCCACAACAAAGGCCCCACCAGGGCGCGAACAGGCCGCCTATCACTCCTCCAGCCAAATGACCGGCAGCACCGGGGCGCCGCCCTGGTCGCGGAAGTCGGCGGGCTTGCCGCGGTCGAACCCGAGCAAGGTGAGGATCAACAGCAAGGGCAGCAACAGGTGTTTGAGGATGTGCATGGGCCGGCCTCCTTCTGGTTCTTGTGCTGCCATGCTAGGGCCGAATCGCGGACCGGTTTCTCCTACCTTGGTACCGTCCGACCGGTACTTTCTGCATATTTCCCGGGCCCCCGCCCCTTCTTATGCTGGCTCCATCTTCAAAGGAGCCGCCCCATGCGCCACTACCTGCTCCATGGCCTGGTCTACCTGCTGGCCCTGTCCAGCGCAGCCCTGCTCGCCACCGAAGTCCGCGCCGCCGAAGACCACCTCGAGGTACGCATCGGCTACCTGGCCTGGCAGCCCGCGCTTGGCCCGCTGCTCTCCAATGCCATTCCCGAGCCGGAAGACGCCGGCCTGCGAGGCGCCGAGCTGGCGATCGGCGACAGCAACAGCACCGGACGTTTCCTCAAGCACAGCTACGCGCTCTCCGCTGTCCAGGCGGCCACGGCGGCTGAGCTGCTGGACAAGGCCCGCGCCCTGCACGACCAGGGCCTGCGCCTGTTCGTGGTCAACGCGCCGGCCGAGCAGGTGCTGCAGTTGGCCGACGCCCTGCCCGACAGCCTGCTGTTCAACGCTGGCAGCGCCGACGACGCGCTGAGGGGCGCCCAGTGCCGGGCCAACCTGCTGCACAGCCTGCCCAACCGCGCCATGCTGGCCGACGCCCTGGCGCAATTCCTCGCCACGCGCAGATGGCAGCGCTGGCTGCTGGTGAGCGGCCAGCAGCCGGACGATCTGGCCTACGCCGCCGCCTTGCGCCGCGCCGCCGGCCGCTTCGGCGCCAAGATCGTCGAAGAGAAACCCTGGAGCTTCGACAACGACCAGCGCCGCAGCGCCCAGGCAGAGATGCCGCTGTTCACCCAGGCCAGCGAGTACGATGTGGTGCTGGTGGCCGACGAGCGCGGCGACTTCGGCGAGTACCTGCCCTACAACACCTGGTACCCGCGCCCGGTGGCCGGCACCCAGGGCCTGACCCCGACCGGCTGGCACAAGACGGTGGAAACCTATGGTGCCGCCCAGTTGCAGAAGCGCTTCGAGGCCCTGGCCGGGCGCTGGATGAACGACCGCGACTTCGCCGCCTGGATCGCCGTGCGCAGCATCGCCAGCGCCGTGACCCGCCTGAAGAGCACCGACCGCACCGCTATCCGTACCCTGGCGCTGTCCGCCGACCTGCCCCTGGACGGTTTCAAGGGCCGCAAACTCAGCTACCGCGACTGGGATGGGCAACTGCGCCAGCCCATTCCCCTCGTCCACCCCCGCGCCCTCGTCAGCACCTCGCCCCAGGACGGCTTCCTGCACCCGGTGAGCGAGCTGGACAGCCTGGGCTTCGACCGCCCGGAAAGCGCCTGCCGCCAGTTCACCGCGGCCAACTGACCAGAACAAGAAGGACCAACCGCCATGCGCACCCCACTCACCGCTGCCCTCGCATCCGCCCTGCTGCTCCTCGGCGGCCAGGCCCTGGCCGCCACCGCCTACGTCTCCAACGAGAAGGACGACAGCATCAGCGTGATCGACCTGGACAGCCTGGAAGTCACCGCCAGCCTGGCTGTCGGCGCTCGCCCCCGCGGCCTGGCGCTGTCCAGTGACAACAAGCTGCTCTACATCTGCGCCAGCGATTCGGACACTGTCCAGGTGATGGACCTCTCCAACCGCAAGATCATCAAGGAACTGCCCTCCGGCGCCGACCCCGAGCAGTTCGCCCTGCATCCCAACGACCGCTGGCTGTACATCTCCAACGAGGACGATGCCCTGGTCACGGTGGTCGACACCCAGGGCGACCAGGTGCTGGCGCAGATCGAGGTGGGCGTGGAGCCCGAGGGCATGGCGGTGAGCCCGGACGGCAAGTGGGCGATCAACACCAGCGAGACCACCAACATGCTGCACTGGATCGACACCGCCACCCAGCAGCTGGTGGACAACACCCTGGTGGACCAGCGCCCGCGCCACGTGGAGTTCAGTCCGGACGGCAAGCTGCTCTGGGCCTCGGCGGAGATCGGCGGCACGGTCACGGTGGTCGATGTGGCCAGCCGCCAGGTGCAGAAGGTGCTGAAATTCCAGATCAAGGGCGTGCATCCGGACAAGGTGCAGCCGGTGGGGGTCAAGCTGACCCGCGACGGCAAGTACGCTTTCGTCGCCCTCGGCCCGGCCAATCATGTAGCGGTGCTGGACGCCAAGACCTACGAAATCCTCGACTACCTGCTGGTGGGCCGGCGCGTCTGGCACCTGGCCTTCACCCCGGACGAGAAGCGCCTGCTGGCCACCAACGGCATCAGCGGCGACGTTTCGGTGATAGACGTGGACAGCCTCAAGGTGAGCAAGTCGATCAAGGTCGGCCGCTATCCCTGGGGTGTGGTGGTGACCCCGTGAGTGCCCTGGATCTGGCGGGTGTGGGCTTCGCCTACGGCCCGCGCCGCGCCTTGGATCAGGTGGACTTCCGCCTGGAGCCAGGCAGCTTCACCGCGCTGCTCGGCCCCAACGGCGCCGGCAAGTCCACCCTGATCGCCCTGCTCACCCGCCTCTATGACCTGCAGCAGGGCGAGATCAGTGTCTGCGGCCACTCCCTACGCCGCGAGCCGCGCGCGGCCCTGGCGCGGCTTGGGGTGGTGTTCCAGCAGAGCACCCTGGACCTGGACCTCAGCGTCGAACAGAACCTGCGCTACCACGCCGCCCTCCACGGCCTGCCGGGCAGCGTGGCGACCCAGCGCATCGAACGCGAACTGGAGCGCCAGCAACTGGGCCCACGCCGGCGCGACAAGGTGCGCCTGCTCAATGGCGGCCACCGGCGCCGGGTGGAAATCGCCCGCGCGCTGCTCCACGAACCGCGCCTGCTGCTGCTCGACGAAGCCAGCAGCGGCCTGGATCCGGCCAGCCGCGACGGCCTCAACCGGCACGTGCGCCAACTCTGCCGCGACCGGGGCATGGCGGTGCTCTGGACCACCCACCTGCTGGACGAAGTCCAGGCCGAGGACCGTCTCCTGCTCTTGCACCAGGGGCGGATCATCGCCAATGACCGCGCTGGCAGCCTTGGCGAACACAACGAAGGTGGCCTGGCCGGGGCCTTCGAGCGGTTGACCGCATGAGCGCCCATGGAGCATTCCCCGTAGGGTGCGCCGCGCGCACCAGCACCCCCGCACGGAAACACCGGTGCGCACAGCGCACCCTACGCTCAAGCCCCCTTCCGGAGCCGATCCCATGCTGAACGCCTACTGGCAATGCCTGCGCGGCATCCTGCTGCGCGAGTGGCTGCGTTTCGTGCTGCAGCGCACGCGATTCCTCAGCGCCCTGGTGCGCCCGCTGCTCTGGCTGCTGGTGTTCGCCGCCGGCTTCCGCGCGGCCCTGGGGATCGCCATCATCGAGCCCTACGACACCTACATAACCTACGAGACCTACATAGTCCCGGGCCTGGCCTGCATGATCCTGCTGTTCAACGGCATGCAGGGCTCGCTGTCGATGGTCTACGACCGCGAGATGGGCAGCATGCGCCTGCTGCTCACCAGCCCCCTGCCCCGAGCCTTCCTGCTGGCGGCCAAGCTGCTGGCGACGGCGCTGGTATCCCTGCTGCAGGTCTATGCCTTCCTCGCCATCGCCTGGCTCTATGGGGTGCAGCCACCGGCCATGGGGCTACTGGCCGCACTGCCGGCGCTGCTGCTGGCCGCCCTGCTGCTCAGCGCCCTGGGCCTGTTGCTGTCCAATGGCATCCGCCAGCTGGAGAACTTCGCCGGGGTGATGAATTTCGTGATCTTCCCGCTGTTCTTCCTCTCGTCCGCCCTCTATCCGCTATGGAAGATGCGCGAAGCCAGCGAATGGCTGTACTGGCTCTGCGCGCTGAACCCCTTCAGCCATGCGGTGGAGATGGTCAGGTACGCCTTCTACGAACGCTTCAACGCCGTGGCGATCAGCGTCTGCCTGGGGCTGACGGCCGTGTTCGCGATGGCCGCACTGCTGACCTTCAACCCCCAGCATGCGGCGCTGCGCAAGGCGGGCTGACGAGGGGCATTGTAAGGCCACGGAAACAGCTTGATCGCGCTTGGTTCCGGCAGGAATGAAACGCGCTTCATTAGTCGCAAAGAGACTGAAAGGGCCGCGGTGGCCGATAGACACCACCCTCCTTTCGTAACAGGATATTTCAGAATAAATCGGGAGGTTGCAGGCGCTGGCGAAAGCTCCTGCACATGCGCCGTACTCTCGCTGTTTCGGCGCATCCTTCAGCCGGAATTCCTTTCCCCTGCCGCCCTTCGGGTGTGCGGTGGTGTGGTGCACCAGGGGGTGTCGATAGCGAGGAGGGGCAAATGTTCCTTCCACGAGATGTGTCAAAGGCACGCCTCAGGGAAGCGGAAAATGCCAGACGGAACTTCGCGGAGTTGGCGACCGCCATCACCCGGGGCGAGGTCAGCCGGCGCGATTTCATCAAGTGGGGCCTGGCCACCTCCGGCGGACTGCTGGTCCCGGTCCATGGCCTGACTCCTTTCACCAGCAGCGCCTACGCCGACACGTTCGACATCCCCACCGGTCTACCCAGCAGCCCGCTGTTCGGCGTCCAGGCCTTCACCCAGCCGATGCCGCGCTTCGATGTCCTGCCACGCAAGGACCACACGCCCGGCAAGAGCGTGATGAGCCCGATCCCGACGCCTCAGGGCGTGACCTTCGTAGCGCCGACAGATGTACTGCCGACGGCATTGAAGTAGGAGGCAGCATGGTCGATCTGAAGTGGGCATGTACGCTGGCGGCCGCGCTCCTGCTGGCCGCCGTGGCATGGCTGGCGGACGAGGTCGCATTCGGTGCGCAACCCTGGGGAGCCGGGTATTTCCCGGATGTGCCCCTGGTGACCCGGGACGGTGCACCTGTACCAGGACCTGCTCAAGGGCAAGGCCGTGGCCGTGAACCTGATCTTCACTTTCTCCCCGGACAGTTGCCCCTTGAGCACAGCCAATCTGGCGCGGGTCCAGGAGCTGCTCGGTGACCAGGCGGGCCGGGATATCCACTTCTACTCCATGATCATCGACTCCGAACACGAAACGCTGGAGGTGCTGAAAGCCTACCTGCACCTGGGTGACGAGGACGTGGCGGCGCTGATCCGCCATCTCGAAACCCGGGGCGCTACCCCGCGCGAGCGGGCGACCTTCCAGCTGTCCTTCGACATGAGCCAGGGTGTGCTGCGATCGGCCACGGCGAACTTCTCGACGCCGGCCTTCTAACGCACATGCAGCTTCTGCCGGACACGGCCCCGGTGAGGGCGATCTACTACTTTGGTACCGGTTCCCCCCTCTCAACGTCGAATTCCAAAAGCAGCGGAATAGGCCTGTAATGGCGCCATAAAAAGAACAGAGAGCCCGCCATGAAGCGCCTCCTCGCCTGCCTGACCTGCCTTGCCCTGGCGCTGCCCGCCCTTGCCGACGTGGCAACCGAAGCGCCGCTGTTCTCCGCCGACGGCTACCGACTGGGCCGCTATCGCAGCCCCACGCCCGACCATGCCGAGCCCGCCCGCACCCTCGACACCCCTCAGCTCCAGGAGCAGCTGAAGCAGCAGCCAGACACCCTGCTGATCGACGTCTACCGCCGCCAGTGGCTGCACGGCCGCTTCGTCGAGGACGAACCCCATGCCAACCTGCCCGGCAGCCTCTGGCTCGCCAATACCGGCGACGGCCAGCTGTCGCCCGAATGGCAGGCCTACTTCACCCGGAACCTGCACAAGGCCAGCCAGGGCCGCCAGGACCGCCCGCTGGTGTTCTACTGCCGTTCCGATTGCTGGCTGAGCTGGAACGCGGTCAAGCGCGCTGCTGCGCTGGGCTACACCAACCTCTACTGGTACCGTGACGGCATCGACGCCTGGGAACAGGCCGGCCTGCCCCTGCAGCCCGCTCGTCCCGTGGAACTCCCCTGACCCGGCGGCGCCGGGCATGCCGCACCATAATGAAAACAACGAGGTGAAAGGCCGTGTACAAGATTCTGATTGCCGATGACCACCCGCTCTTCCGCGAAGCCATCCACAACGTCATCAGCGACGGCTTCCCGGAAAGCGAAGTGATGGAAACCGCCGACCTGGACAGCGCCCTGGCCCTGACCCAGGAACACGACGACCTGGACCTCATCCTTCTCGACCTGAACATGCCCGGCATGCATGGCCTGAACGGCCTGATCAACCTGCGCAACGAGGCGCCCACGGTGCCCGTGGTCATAGTCTCCGCCGAGCAGGACAAACAGGTGGTGCTGCAGGCCATCACCTACGGCGCCGTTGGCTTCATCACCAAGTCCTCGCCACGGGCACAGATGACCGACGCCATCGAGCAGATCCTCAACGGCAACGTCTACCTGCCGTCGGACATCATCCGCACCCAGAAGACCTCGCCGCGTCGCCACCACGAGGAATCCGGCATCCCACCGGAACTGCTGCAGGCCCTGACCCGCAAGCAGCTGCTGGTGCTCGAGCGCATGACCAAGGGCGAGTCGAACAAGCAAATCGCCTACAACCTCGACATCGCCGAGACCACGGTCAAGGCCCACGTCTCGGCCATCCTGCGCAAGCTCAACGTGCACAATCGGGTACAGGCCATTCTCTCGGCCAGCGACATCGACTTCACCGCCTACCTGCGCCGCTGACCCCGCAGAACGCCCAAGGACGACCATGCCTGCTGCCCGTACCCTGCTACTCACGGCCCTGGCCATGCTGGCCTTCGCCGGCAATTCCCTGCTCTGCCGCGTGGCGCTGAAGGAAACCGCCATAGACGCGGTGAGCTTCACCGCCATCCGCCTGGCCTCGGGCGCGCTGATGCTCTGGCTGCTGCTGCGCCTGCGCCGCGAGCCCCTCGCGGCCACCGGCAACTGGCGCGCGGCGGCAGCGCTCTTCGTCTACGCCGCAGCCTTCTCCTACGCCTACCTGCAGCTGGACGCCGGCACCGGCGCCCTGTTGCTGTTCGGCGCCGTGCAGCTGTGCATGGTGGTTTTCGGCCTGCTGCGCGGAGAACGCCTTAATCCCCAACAGGCCCTGGGCTTCGCCCTGGCCACGGGCGGACTGGTGGTCCTGCTGCTGCCCGGCGCCAGCGCGCCGCCCCTGATCGGCGGCCTGCTGATGCTGCTCTCGGGCCTGGCCTGGGGCGCCTACACCCTGCTCGGCCGCCAAGCCGGCCCGCCGCTGGCCGCCACGGCGGGCAACTTCATCCGCGCCCTGCCCTTCGCCGCCGTGCTCCTGCTGCCCTTCCTCGACCAGCTGCGCTGGGACCTGCCGGGGCTGGTCTATGCCCTGATCTCCGGTGCCCTCACCTCCGGCGTCGGCTACGCCATCTGGTACAGCGCCCTGCCCGGCCTTGGCGCCCTGCAGGCCGCCAGCGTGCAACTGAGCGTGCCGGTCCTCGCAGCCCTGGGCGGCGCCCTGCTGCTCGGCGAAACCATCAGCCTGCGCCTGGCGCTGGTATCGGTGGCAGTGCTGGGCGGCATCGCACTGGTGCTGCGGGCGAAGTTCCAGGCGGTGCCGCAGAACGCCTGAGCCTCCGTATCGGTGCGCACAGCGCACCCTACCAGCCAGCTCCGAGCCTGACCGTAGGGTGCGCTGCGCGCACCGCTGGCTTGCCGGCCGTTAGTTGGCCTAATCTGGCCTCCCCATTCCCGGCAGGAGGCCAGGCATGTCCAATTACCGTCGAGCCAAGGATCCGGGCGCGCTGTACTTCTTCACGCTAGTCACCCACCAGCGCAAACCGATACTGACGCGCCCCGACGTCCGCCGCTTTCTCCGCGCGGCCATCGTCCACACACGAGCACACTATCCCTTCCGCATCCACGGTTGAGTGCTCCTGCCTGATCACCTCCACTGTATCTGGGAACTGCAAGGGGCCGACCATGACTTCGGCCGGCGCTGGTCCATCATCAAGCGCCGTGTCAGCCAGCAATGGTCAGGTACCCGCCAACGCGGTGCCAGCCGGGAGGCGCGCGGCGAGCTGGGGCTCTGGCAACGGCGCTACTGGGAACACCGGATACGTGACGAATTGGACTACCAGCGGCACATGGATTACCTGCACTGGAATCCGATCAAGCACGGCCTGGTGAGCCGGGTGCGTGACTGGCCCTGGTCGAGTTTCCATCGCCTGGTTCGCGAGGGCGTCTATCCAGATCACTGGGGCGGCTCAGGTGATATCGATGGATGTTTTGGCGAGTGACGAATCGGTGCGACCAGCCAAACTCTGCATCGAACCGTTACGTCGCTGGTGCGCACAGCGCACCCTACCAGGCCACTCCGAGCCTGACCGTAGGGTGCGCTGTGCGCACCACCGCTCGCGCAAAAGCCTCGGTACGCGCAGCGCACCCTACTCCCTAGCGCTCCAGCAGGTGGCTCATGGCAGTCTTCAGCTTCATCGGCCGCACCGGTTTGTGCATCAGAGTGTGGCCCAGTTCGCGCATCTGCTGCTTCAGCTCGTTGCTGTAGTTGGCGGTGATCATCAGGGCCGGTAGCGGCGCGCTGCGCCGGGCGTTGATAGCGGCGACGGCGTCTACGCCGTTGCAGCCGTCGTCCAGGTGGTAGTCGGCTATCAGCAGGTCGGCCTCGGCGTGGAAGTTGTCCACCTGGCGCGCCAGGTCTTCTTCCGAGAGTGCGGTGGTCACCTGGCAGCCCCAGCCTTCCAGCAGGGTGCGCATGCCGGCGCAGATGGCCGCGTCATTGTCCAGCACCCAGACCCGCGCCCCCTGCAGGCGCTCCAGCACGGCCTGGGGCTCGTCGCGCTCCGGTTTCTGCCGGGGCACCCGGCGGGCCAGGGGGACCTCCACGGCGAACAGCGAGCCCCTGCCCAGTTCCGAGGCGACGCGGATGCGGTGGCCGAGCATGCGGGCGATTTTGTCCACGATGGCCAGGCCCAGGCCCAGGCCGCGGTCCTGCTTCTCGCGCACCACTTCACCGCGCTTGAACTCCTGGAAAACCTCGCCGAGCTTGTCCCGGGCGATGCCGATTCCGGTGTCATGCACCTCGATCCACAGGCTCTGGCGCTGGCGCCGGCAGCCCAGGAGGATGCGCCCTCTGGGGGTGTAGCGGATGGCGTTGCTGAGCAGGTTGCGCAGGATCCGCGCGAGCAACTGCAGATCGCTGCGCACCAACGCCGAACTGGGCACGAAATCCAGTTGCAGACCTTCGCTGGCAGCGATCTGCCGGTACTCGACGGCGAGGTTGTCGAGCAGCTCGCTGAGGGCGAAGGGCGCGATATCCGGCTTGATGACCCCGGCGTCCAGCTTGGAGATGTCCACCAATGTGCCCAGCAGGTTTTCCACGTCCTCCAGAGAGTTGCTGACATTGCGCACCAGGGACAGGTTGCAGGCCTGGCTGCGCTGTTCGAGCAGGGCGCTGGTGAACAGCCGCGCGGCGTTCAGGGGTTGCAGCAGGTCGTGGCTGACGGCTGCGAGGAACTTGGTCTTGGACAGGTTGGCCCTGTCCGCCTCGGACTTGGCCTCGCGCAGACGCAGCTCCACCTGGCTGCGCTCGTCGATTTCGCGGCGCAGCTGGTTGTTCAGCGAGGTCAGCTCGGCGGTGCGCTCGCGCACTCGCTGTTCCAGGTTCTGGTAGGCCTGGTGCAGGGCTTCGGCGGTACGGCGACGTTCGGTGATATCGCGGATCAACACGAAGATACCCACCACCTCGCCATTGGCCAGGCGGTTCGGCACATAGGAGCGCAGCATGCAGCGCTCCTGGCCGTTGAGGTTGGTCTCGCTGACTTCGAAGGACAGGCTTTCCCCGGCCAGCACCCTCTCGACATAGGGCTCCAGGCGTCGCCAGTGCTCTTCGCTGTGCACCTCGCGCAGGCCCTGGCCGAGCATGGCGCCGCGCGGCCAGCGGTACCATTCCTCGTAGACCTTGTTGGTGAACTCGTAGACCAGGTCGGCGCTGAGGTAGGCGATCAGCGCCGGCACATGGTCGGTGATCAGGCGGATCCAGCGCTCGCTCTCGGCCAGGGCCTCGGCATGGCGGTAGCGCTCGGTGATATCGGTGAAGGTGTTGACGAAGCCGCCGGTAGGCAGTGGATGGGTACGCACTTCCAGCACCCGGCCGTTGTACAGGCGCTGCTCCATTTCGCGAATGGGCCGGCCGTTGGCATCACGGGTATCGGGGCTGAGCAGCGGCAGCTCGCTGTCGGCCATGACCCCGGCGAAGGAGCGGTGCGTCTCCACGGGCGCCAGGCCGCAGAGTTCGAGGAAACGGTGGTTCCAGAGTTCGAGGATGCCCTCGGCGCTGACCATCGCCACGCCCTGGGACAGGTTGTCCACCGCCCGCTGCAGCAGCCGCGACTTCTGCGCCAGGGCCTGTTCGCGGCGGTCGGTCTCGCTCTGCTTCAGCTCGGTGATGTCGGTATAGAGGATCACCAGCCCGCCTTCGCGGGTGGGCCGCTCGCTGACCTGCACCCAGCGGCCATCGTGCAGGCGATAGAGGATGTTGTCGTCGCTGCCGCGGTGTTCCTCGACTATCAGTCCGGTGCTCTCGGCCAGGCGGCGAATCTCCGACAACCGGGTACCGCTGCCGATGCGTGCGCGGGTGTGCGCCCAGAAGGACTTGAAGCGGCTGTTGAAGAGGACGATGCGCTGGTCGCAGTCGAACAGCACGAAGGCATCCGAGATGCTTTCGATGGCGTCGATCAGGTGCTGGTGGGCGGTTTCCGCGCGCAGCCTGGCATCGCTGAGCAACCGGTTGCTGGCCTTGAGTTCGGCCATGGCCTGGTTCAGCGCGTCGGTGCGCTCGCGCACCTGCTCGGCCAGCACCACCGAATGCTGGAAGGCCGCATAGCTGTCGTCAGGCCGAGAGGCACTGGATTCCACTCGCTCGATCAGCGCCGCATTGATCCGCCGGAGCTTGTGGTTCTCCTCCTCCAGGGCGGCCAGGCGCGCCTGCGGGTCAGCGGCAGCCATTGCGACCCCGGCGGCCGATGGCGACTCCGGTGAAGGTCTGGTTGATGTGCATGCCATTGAACTGCTCTCCATAGGAGTTGAAGCCGATCACCCGCTGCCGACGCAGGACCTCGGAGGTGAGCGCCAGTGTCTCCGGGTTGTCCTCCAGTTCCAGGCGGCGCAGGAAGCAGTCGCAGCCGATGGTCAGCAAGGGCGGGCCGAGGCGCTCGCCCAGGCGCGCAAAGAGCGCCTCCAGGTTCGGCAGCAAGGGACCGGGGCGCATGGCGGTGAGGACGATGCCGTTCTCCACCGCACAGTAGAAGCTCAGGCTGAGGTCCGGATTGACCCGCTGGATGGAGCGCACGTAGTACGAATCCCCCAGACGCACCGCCAGCGGGTGGGCGGCGAAGACCCGGTGGTCGAGGCGCTCCAGGGGCACGCCCATCAGCTGGGCATAGACCTGCGCCGCCGGCTCGGCATTGAGTTCGAAGACCCGCCGGCTGGCATTGTCGGCGCGGGTGACCACCAGCTTTTCCGCCTCGGGGAGGATGTGGTGGGTGCTGAACACTTCGAAGTCCAGCCCGGTATTGACCAGCACCACCACGGCTGCGCCGGCGTGAAAACGGCCTTCGTAATAGACGTGGGTGTGCTTGAGGTGGTTGTCGTCGGCGGCCGAACCGCCGAAGTGAGGGATGCTGCCGAAGGCCGCGCCGAGGGCGGCGAGCACCACTTCTTCACGACTGGAAAGGCCGTCCAGCAGGGTCAGGGCGAAGCTGTGGCCCTTGATCGGTGCCAGGGAGTTGGCCCGGCAATCCTGCACCAGGCGCTCCACCAGTTGCTGGGCGTCGATCAGGCCGAAGCGGTCCATCTCGTCCACCAGGGCGCTGGCGATGGAGAAGCTGCGGTGGTCGAAGCCCACAGCGCTGACGCAATTGCGACCGTAGCCCTGGGCGGTGATCTCGCCGGCACTGGTGCAACCCACCAGGCGCACACCGCCGAAGTACTGTTCCAGGGCCAGGCCCAGGGCTTCGAGGTCATATTCGGCGGAACAGAAGAACAGCACAAAGCCGAGGTGCGGGTGAATGAGCTGACGCGCCAGGTCCTGGGCCACGGCCTCGGCCTCGCTGGCCAGGGACATGGCGGTGACTACGCCCTCTGCCGGTTCCTCGAGCATCCCGGTTCCCACCCAATAAGCCTGCTGTCGATGGGGAAATTCTACGGAGGGGTCTTGGGGTCCCCCATCCTTCTTGGGTAGCGGCGGGCTAGTTCGAAGGTAGGGGCTTTATCTGGCGTAGGGTGCGCTGTGCGCACCGGACAGACCTTCACGGTGCGCACGGCGCACCCTACAGAAACAGCACCACTACTGGCCGCCGAAAGCAAAAAAGGCGGGAGGACCATCGCCTCTCCCGCCAAAACCGGAGCAACCGGAGCTATTCGATTACCAGGTCAACACGGCACCCACGGCGACGGTGTCGGTGTCTTCGTTCTGCGCATCGCCTTCATGGCCATCGATCTCGAACTGGTTGTACTCCGCCACCAGCTTGAGGTTGTCGTTGATGTCGTGGAACAGCGCGACGCCACGGGTCTCGTAGTCGGCGCCGGTGTTGACCACACCGTTGCCGTCGTCCTTGGTCTTGCCGTAGGACAGCGCCAGGCGGTTCTTGCCGAAGCGGTAGGAGCCCTGCATCAGGTAGCCGTCGCTGTCCACCTCGCGCAGGGTCGGCTCGCCGGCGTTGTTGGTGAAGAAGGGGTTGATGCCCTTGGCCTGGAAGCCCGAGCCCACCAGGGTGAAGGCGCCCATCTTGGCCTGCACGCCGTAGCCCAGGCCCTTGGAGGTGACGCTGTCGACATTCGGGTCGGTGTTCTCCGAGGTCTGGTAGGCACCGTTGACCCAGGAGTAGATCTGCGCGCCGGCCAGGTCGAACTCATAGGTGATCTCGCTCTCGAAGCGCGGGTTTTCCTGGTAGGCCTTGCCGGTGGGGCTGCCGTCGTTGGTGTCCACCGGGTCCATGATGCCGACGGCGGCGCGCAGGCCGTCGGTCTTCGGGCTGCGGTAGGTGATCTGCGAGGTCGGGAAAGGATAGGGGTAGCCGCTGCCGATATTGCCGAAGGACACGCCGCCGCCATCCACCAGGCCCAGGGTGTCGCTGACCTGGCCGTAACCGGCGAGCAGCTCGTCGAGCAGGATGTTGGAGCGGGCGAACAGGCCGAAATCCTTGCCCACCAGCACCTCGCCCCATTCAGCGCCGGCGGTGCCGTAGAACTGGCGTACGTCGATGGCGGTGGCGGTGCCGTTGGTTTCGCTGTCGTTGATGGTGACCCAGAAGGAAGAACGGGCGCCGAGTTTCAGGTCGTCCACCTGCTTGCCCATGTTGAAGCCGATCCAGTTGGGCAGGAAACCCATCTTGACCCGCGCCTGGCGGCGGTCGAACTGTTCGCCGTCGCGGTCCACGTCACTGTTGACGTAGAAGGCGTTGACATAGCCGTCGGCGGAGAAGGTGGTCTGGTCCTTGTCGTAGAGGACGATCTCGGCGGCGGCCTGCTGGGTGGCCAGGGCAACCGCCGCCGCCAGGGCAAGGCGGGACATACGGGGTTGGGCGATCTTCTTGTTGTTCATGACGCTCTCCGCTGTGGGTGGACGACCGGGCAGGTCAGTCGTGTCGGAGGCGATTATCGAAACGCCGCCCGGGCGGCCATACGCTGCCTTGGCGGGGTTTCAGCGCTGCTTTGGCCGGGGCCTGGTAGCCGCGCCGGCAAGGCTTACGACCGGACGAGACTCAGGTCGTAGGCCGCTGGGCGGACGCGCAGGCACCAAAGGACGAGGCCAGGATGGCTCGACGCAGGGGATCGATAGGCAGGAAGGGTCAGGCGGAAACGTGCCAGTCCGGCGTAGGCGCCGCAGCGTTGGCCAGGGCATGGCAGGATAGCCCGGCGATCAGGCGGCCCTGCTGCTCCAGCAGGAGCGCCGGCTGCAATGTGCCCAGGGCCTGGCGCACCTTGCCGGCATGGCCTGGCGGCAGGCCGGCGAGACGGTCGAGCCAGCATTGCCGGGCGTGGTCGGCAAAGCTCGCGGCCTGCCGTTGCAGTTGCTGGTCCAGGCCACCGACCAACGCCTGCAGGCGACCCTGGTCCAGCCGCGCCAGGCTGGCGTACTGGCGCGCGAGGAAGTCCTGCATATGCTCGAGGAGACTGGCCACCGGGCTGCGCGGCGACTGCACGGCGAACAGCAGGCCACGGTGCGGGCCAAACTGGCGGAAACCGCAGGCCAGCGCGTAGCCCAGCTGCAGCTCGCCGCGCAGGCGCTCGTGGAAGGCGCGTTCCAGGCCGCAGGCCAGCAAGCGCCAGCAGGCCTCTTCCTCAGGCGCCGGGTGCTCGAGGGGGTAGAACAGCAGCAACGCCGCTTCACTACCGGGCATCTCCAGCTGCCGCCATACGCGCCCCCCCTTCCCGGCCGGTGCCAGTACCGACCCTGGCAGGCCGGGCAGCTCCGCACCCAGGGCCAGCTCGCCCAGGCCGAGGCCCTGCCAGCGCGCCTGCCACCAGAAGCGCGCCAGGGCTTCAGGGTCAAGCACGGCGGGCGTTTCGGTCTGTGGGGCATCCAGCAGCTCGGGCAAACATTGTAGCAGCTGGCGGATCGGCAATTCGCCGGCCAGCCTGCGCAGTTCCTCCTGCTGCAGGCGCTCCCCCTGGGCCAGAGCTCGGAGCGAAGGCACCTGCAAGGCCGGTAACAGATCGCCGGCGACCCGGCTCAGCAGCGCAGCGTTGCCCTGCAGGGTCAGCGCCAGGCAGCCCTGCTCCGCCTGGATGCGCCCCTCCAGCCCGGCCTGGGCAGCCGCCCCCAGCACGGGACGCAGCGCCCGTTGCAGGCCATGGGCAAGACCACGCGGCAAGCCCATCTGCCCGGGCTTCCAGCGCAGGAACAGGGCCGCCTGCCCAGGAGCGCTCGCCAGGCCGGGTAGTAGCGGCACCGGTAAAACTGCCAGAAACCCAGGTACTGTTGGGCGTAGATAGGGATTGGCGGCCGGCAGGCGCCAATCGCCACTGGCCGATGCTGCGGGCGGGACTTCGAGCCGCTCCAGGCACAGGGGGAAGCCGGACGCTTGCAGGGTCGGCGCTGCGGCGGATTCGCAGGTCTCCAGCCGAATCAGGCGCTCGGGGAGCAATTGATCGAGCAGCGCTCGGACATCCGCCTGCGTCGGCGGAGGCGCGGCCAGGGCGACCTCCAGCGGCGCATGCAACGCAGCCTTGCGCCGCAGGATCTCCAGCCGCTCCTCCCAGGCGCCTGGCCAGGGCGAAGCGTCGCGTAGAAAAGCCAGCCAATCCAGCAACTCCGCCTCCAGGAGCGCGCAGTCGGCTCCGGTTACCAGGTCGAAGTCCATCAGCAGCAGGCCCTGCCCGCCGTACACATAAGGCAGCCGCAGTTGCACCGCATCGCTCAGGTCGAGGGTGAACAGCCGCGCCAGCAAGCCATCGGCTGATTCATCGGTCATCAGGCTTTGAAGGAAACCCAGGGCGGGCTCCGCCTCGCCCACCTGCCCCCCCAGTGCAAAGGCCAGCAACAGTCGCGCGCGGCCACTGGGCAGACCGAGGCGGAGCCGGCCCGCGCGCAGGGGCAGCATGGGCCGCAAGGCGGGCTCCGGCAGCGCCCTGCCCGCTGGCAGGCGACCACCCAGGCGTCGCGCCAGTTCCATCAGCTCGGCCAGGGACTGCGGCGCCACCAGGGTCAGGCGCATGCGGCCGGGCTGATAGTGGGCCTGATGGAAGCCCCGCAGTGCCGGGAAGAAGTCCGCTTCCTCCAACCTCAGGCTGGCGGCATTGCCGGCATGGAAGTCCGCCAACGGGTGACCGGGGGCCAACGCCCAGGCCAAGGCGGCTTCGCAGAGGGTTTGCGGATCCCGCGCGCGGGCGCTGTATTCAGCCTCGAGCACGTCACGCTCGCGCTGCAGGGCATCAGGTTCCAGCAACGGGTTGGCGAGCATGTCCAGCAGCCGCGCCAAGGCATCATCCAGGCGTTGCGCCGGCACCTCGCAAAAGAAGCGCGTGCTGTGCGGGCGGGTGCTGGCATTGACCCGGCCACCCAGTCCCTGGACGAAGGGGATCAGCCCCTCGCCGTGGGGAAAGTCGCGACTGCCGAGAAACACCAGGTGTTCGAGGAAGTGCGCCAGCCCCGGATACTCGGCCGGTTCATCGTGGCTGCCGCCGCCCACCTCCACAAACGCGGCGGCCAGACTGGCGCCCGGTTGCCGTACCAGGCGCACCCGCAAGCCATTGGCCAGGCGGAAATCCAGGGACAATGGCGGTTCTGCGGCTTCGACTAAGGAGGACATGGCACTCCAGGCACGCGGAGGGATACGCCCGTAGCTTCGATCCCGACCAAAGGGTCGGCAATGCTGCTTTGGGCTTAGTCCTCTAGTGCTAACAGCCAGTTCTTCTGGCAAATAGCGAATTTCCTACAAACCAATCAGACATTTGCCGGCCTGAGGATGGGCGTGACTCCATCGTGGGCAGTGGCATCTCAAACGGATAATGGCGCAATGCCACGCCAACCAATGGCCTTACCGGAGCGAGCATGGACGACACTCCCCCGCAGCAAGTACCGCAGAGCGAAATCGCGTTGCTGGCCAATATCCTGGCCCTCACCACGCGCAACATGACGGCCATCACCACGCTGCTGGCCCAGGTCACCGCCAACCTGGCCGGCTCCACCGACAGCAACCTGCAGGCGGTTTCGGTGAACCTGCTGGACAAGATCACCGACCTCGGCAGCGACCTGGAACTGCAATGGGACCTGATCCAGTCTCTTGACCGTTTCTGCCCCCTGCTCGCCCGCACCCCGCCGGCACGGACCTCCCTGGTCACCGAGATCGACATCAGCCAGCTACCCAAAAGTCATTGAAGTGCTTGCATTTCTCCTGGCGATCCGCTAGGGTCGCCGCCGTTAGTACCAAGTTGTAAGTCAATCCGGCCTTCCGATCCCTCGCCCTTCGATTCCGAACGGCCACGCCAAAGGGACATGGCCACCCCCGCCGCCTCGAAGGCAGCAGCTTCCACCCCAGGGTGATGCAGCAAAGCTGTCATGAACGCACGGTAGATTGACCAGGACTGCCAGCCAGGCCAGACCCTTGCCCGGCGCAGCACCTGGCATCCCACGTACCAGCTGCCAGAGCTTGATCCCTATCGGGGAACTTCATGCCGGCACTCTTGCTCCGATAAGGATCATCCGACCAGAGCCCGTTGCTCGGCGGATTCGGAGCTATTTGTCTGGCGGCCCGTTGGCCGCACAACGAAGGAAGCAACACGATGACCATCCATCATCAAGCCCAAGCTGCAATCAGTACCCTGACCCGCGCATTTGCGCCGTTCACCTGCCAGATCACCGCCGCTCGCAACGGCAACTTCAGCTTCACCATCG
Organism: Pseudomonas sp. BN417; assembly: GCF_029871205.1. Classification (GTDB taxonomy): domain Bacteria; phylum Pseudomonadota; class Gammaproteobacteria; order Pseudomonadales; family Pseudomonadaceae; genus Metapseudomonas. The sequence goes on from NZ_SSOJ01000153.1 coordinate 118,792, forward strand.
TCAATGAGTATGGTGTCGCCCGTCACAGCGAGCGTCTGTATCCGGAGCACTATGGCGATGCCGGCCACCTCCAGCACGTGATCGACCGGGCACAGAAAGCCCTGACCTGCTGATGCAGTCCCCAACGAAGAGCCCCGCAAATGCGGGGCTTTTTCGTTGTTTCCGGCCTTTGTAGGGGCGAATTCATTGGCTATGTCTGCATTAAGTGCTGATAGAACGTCCTGAGCCGAGTTGCTTATCGAGTGGGCTGCGAGTCCCGGTTTCGCCTCCCGGCGAGTCTCTTTTTTCAGTCGTCGGAATGCCGCCCACAAAAAAGAAACCAAAAAGGCTTGCCCCTGCATCCGGGTCCGGCTTCGCCGGGCTCCCCTCGCTCCATCGCTGCTCCGGGGGCCCGGCGTGAGGGGCCATCCCTGGCCCCGCACGCCTCTCGCGGCATCCATGC
>NZ_SSOJ01000154.1:0-69407 GCF_029871205.1 Pseudomonas sp. BN417
CCCCGCACGCCTCTCGCGGCATCCATGCCGCTCGTCCCCCTGCGCAACGCTTCCGCTCGGCCTTCTGACGGGGCGGAGTCGCTGCCCCACCTCTTCTGCACAGGTTCAGGCAATGAGCAGGCATCAGGATTGCCGCGCCTTGTCAGGCGCGAGTCACCCCTCTCCCACTGGGAGAGGGGCCGGGGGTGAGGGAGGTGCCAGGCGGGTACGGAGATCTGAAAGACCCGTACTAGAGGCTTCTATTCGGCGCTGCAACAGCTAACGCAGACATAGCCAATTCATTCGCCAAGCAGACCGCAGGTCTGCCCTGCGATGCTTCCATGGGGGCTGCTGCGCAGCCCTAAGCGAATGAATTCGCCCCCACAGGAGAAGCGGCAGGCCGGCGCGCTTGGGCTCAACGCAGCAGCTTGGTATCCAGCACGTCCGACGCGCCGCCCATGATGTTCTCGCTGATCTCGACGAAGTCCTTGGTGCTGGCCTTGTTCAGGCGCATCAGACCGCGGGTTACGTCGTCCATGGAGCGCTTGCCGTCGGTGCGCAGGCGGATTTCCTTGTCCAGGTCCTGCAGCAGCAGCACGGCACGGGCGGTGACTGCACCGCTGGCGCGTTCGCCGCGCAGGCTTTCGACCTTGCCGCTCCACTGGCGCAGCTGCTTGCGGATCGCCTCGTAGCGGTCGTCGCCCATGCCGCCGGCGCGGCGCATCAGTTCGATGGCGTAGTACTCGGCGATGCCTTCGCTGATCCAGTCACTGCGATCGGTGTCCTTGATCCGGCTGAGCACATGGACCAGCTCATGCACCAGGGAGCTGGTGCCGTTCTCGCTCACCAGTGGTCGCGCCGAATGCATGAAGAAGGAATTGGGTGCGGACAGCCCGCCGCGCCACATGGGGTCCTTGGCGCCGACTATCAGCAGCTTGCCCGGCTCCCGCGGGAAGACTTCCTGGGCATGGGGCCAGACGAAGGTCAGCAGGGTGAGGATGTCCATGCGGCGCATATCTTCGCCCACGGGCGCACTGACGGTGACGTCGGTGCTGCCCAGAGTGGCGCGGCGGCTGCCGAGCTTGCCGGCCAGGACCCAGCCGGTGGGACGGTCGAACAGGCGCTCGGGATTGTCGATGCGGAAACGGTTCTTGCCGACCCGCGGCCAGCCGGTTTCCACCGTTTGCCAGCCCTTGGGCAGGTCGAACCCCAGGCGCGAGACCAGTTCGGTGCCATCCACCAGGTCGAGGCGCGCGCTCGGTACCAGGTCATCGCCGCGCAGCAGCGCCCAGTCCGGAGTCATGCGCGCATCGAAACGGCCGTCACCGCGCGGATGGCTGACCCGCACCTTGTAGCTCAGGCTGGCCTTGCCGCTGCCGGGCGTCCAGGTGCCGTGGGCCGGGTCGTCCTGGGTCCAGCTGCCGCTGGCCTTGAAGTCGCTGTAGTAGCCCTTGTTGCCCAGGTCGAAGCGCAAGCTGCGCACCGCCTCGCCCTTCTCCAGGATCAGGCTGACTTCCGCCTGGTCGCTCTCGGGCAGGAAACGCACCTGATAGTCGAGATCGACCCGCTTGGCCGCCCACAGCGGGGCGCTCAGGGTCAGCAGGAGGGAGGACAGCAGAAGCTGGGAACGGGCGGACATCGAGGATGGCTTCCTTGGTGGGTATGACGGTCAGTCCCTGAGACTCGAAAGACGGCGGTTTGATCCCTGCCTTGGCTCAGCCCGCGCGAAAAATCAGATAGTCCTCCCAATCGTCCTCGGCCACGCTGTTTTCACTGAGCATGCGCCCGGACTGGGAGATACCGGCCTTGTGCACCGCTTCGGGGTCATTGCAGACCAGGTGGTGCCAGGGCGGCAGGTCCTTGCCCTCGGCCACCAGGCGATAGCCGCAGGTGGGCGGCAGCCAGGCGAACTCGTCGGCCTGGGCCGGGGTGAGCTGGATGCAGTCCGCGACGAACTGGCGGCGGTTGGCGTAGTCGGTGCAACGGCAGGTGTTGAGGTCCAGCAGCTTGCAGGCGATGCGCGTGTAGTAGACGCTGCCGTCGTCCTCGTCTTCGAGTTTCTGCAGGCAGCAGAGGCCGCAGCCGTCGCAGAGGGACTCCCACTCCTCCTGATCGAGCTGTGCGAGGGTCTTGCGCTTCCAGAAGGGTTCGACTTTGGCGGCCATGGCGTACGGGGGAAAATTTCGGGGCGACTAGTCTAGTCGCGTCAAAGGTGTCGGCCAAGCATAGCTGACGCGCGGCGACTCAATAGCCGCGCTGGAAGTCCACCCAGCCACGCAACGGCTCGCCCGAGCGGTGTCTATTCAGGTTGTCGACGAAGAGTGCGGCCATGGCGCTGGGCAGCGTCGGCGCCGAACTGTGGCCGGTGATCTGCAGGTTGGGCGCGCTCCAGAACGGGTGCCAGGCGGGCAACGGTTCTTCGCGGCAGACATCGATCACCGCGCAGGCCAGCTGGCCGGCCTCGAGCGCCGCCACCAGGTCATGGTCCACCACCGCCACGCCGCGGCCGGCATTGATGAACAGCGCCGTGCTGCGCATCCGCGCGAAGAACGCGGCGTCGTAGAGATCGCGGGTGGCCGGGGTATCCGGCAGCAGGTTGACCACGCAGTCGGCCCAGCCGGCCTGCTCGGCCAGCGCATCCATGCCGAAGACCCGCTCGAATGGCTCCAGGGGCCGCGGCTCGCGGGCGATGCCATGGAGCTCGACGCCGAAGGGTTCGAGAAAGCCGGCAACGCTCTGGCCAATGTCGCCGCTGCCGACGATCAGCACCCGCTTGCCTTCCAGACTGCGCGGCAAGCGATTGTCCCAGCGCCGCTCGGCCTGCGCGGCGACTCGCGTGAGGAACTGCCGCTGGTGGGCCAGGAGGTAGGTGAGCACGTACTCGGCCATCACCTGGCCGAAGATGCCCACGGCGCGGGTCAGCTGGTAGTCATGGGGCAGGTCGCTGGCCAGCAGCGGGGTGATGCCGGCCCAGGTGGACTGCATCCATTCGGGCTTGCAGCCCTTGCGCAGGAGCTGCGCCAGCAGGTGGGGCTCGCCGAACCAGATCGGGCACTCCCGGGCGGCGTCCAGCAGGCGCCCCACCTCGCTGCCACCATGGAGCTGCAGGCCGGGCTCGGCGCGCAGCAGGTCGGCGTAGAGGGCGAACTCTTCTTCGGCGATCAGGATCTTCATCAGAGGGGGTCGTTCATCCGCAGCAGTTCTTCCGGCAGGTGCTCGATGTACTCGTCCTGGGCCGGCGGCATCTGCAGGTGATAGCCCTGTTTCTCGATGTTCTCCAGCACCTTGCCGATGTCCTCGCGGGCCAGCTGGCGCTCAGGGGTGAGCACCAGGTCGAAGGTGTGCTGCGGCGCGCCGAAAGCGCTCAGCAGGGCCTCGGGCACGCGGCTCAGGGCCTCGCGCTTGTCGACGTAGAGGTACATCTCGTTCTTGCGCGGGCTTTTGTAGATGGAGCAGATACGTTTCATGGTCAGGCTCGTGGGGCATGCCGTGCCGGCCGGCACGGCGGGGTGGTTCATTGGCCGTCGGCGGCCAGGGTATCCAGCAGGGCCTGGCCCATCAGCTCGCGGCGCCAGCCGCGCAAGCCCTCGGGCAGGCTGTAGGGGCCGTTGGGGAAGCCGCTTTTCAGCAAGGCCTCCAGGTGCTTCTTGCGCAACATCAGCTCGGGAGCCATCCCCAGGCGCTCGGCCTCGGCGTGGCCGACGGCACGGAGCTTCTTCAGCAGCGGCGCGGCGTCCGGCGGCAGCGGCTCAGGCAGTGTTTCGGGCCATTGATCCGGCGGCGTCTCGGCGGCCTCGCGAATCAATTTAAGCAGGGTATTGCCGTCCTGGCGCACGGTGCGCGGATGCATGTCGTCGATTCGCGCCAGGGCCACCAGGTTGTCCGGCTGGAAGCGCGCCAGGGGCCAGAGGCTGTGTTCGCGCAGGATGCGGTTGCGCGGCTGGTCACGCAGGCGTGCCTCGAGCTCGCGCCAGGCGCAGAGCTCGCGCAGCACGGCGAGCTGGGCACGGGACAGCTTCCAGGCCAGCTTGGCTTCGCGGTAGAGCTCCTCGGGCGCGATTTCACGGCGCAGGTTGGCCACCAGCTCGGCGCCGTCCTCCAACACCCAAGAGCGCTTGGGCTCGGTGAGGCGCGGTGCCAGCGCGGCATAGAGCTCGGCCAGGTGCTGCGCATCCTCGGCGGCGTAGCGAACCTGCATTTCGGTCAGCGGGCGCTGCAGCCAATCGGAGCGGGTCTCGTCCTTGGGCAGGTCGATGTCCAGCACGGCGTGGACCAGACGCGAATAGCCCATGGAATAGCCAATGCCCAGGTAGCCGGCGGCCAGCTGGGTGTCCAGCAGCGGCTGCGGCAGCGTGCCGGTCAGGCGCAGGAAGACCTCCAGGTCTTCGCTGCAGGCGTGGAGCACCTTGAGCACGGCGTCGTCTTCCAGCAGTGCGGCGAAGGCGGACCAGTCCTTGATCAACAGCGGGTCGATGAGGAAGGCGCGCTCGCCGTCACCGACCTGGACCAGGCCGGCCTTGGGATAGAAGGTGTCGACCCGCATGAACTCGGTGTCCAGGGCCACGAAGGGCAAACGCCGCCAGTCGGCACAATGTTTGGCCAGCTCGGCGTCGTCGCGAATCCAGATAATGTCGATGGCCACAGGGCTCTCCTTGAATCAGTGGCGCGCAGTATATATCGCGCAGCACCCTCGCTACGCGCCTTGCATCGATCCCGCCCCGTGGCGGCCAGGGCGCACGGGGCAGGCCGACGCCTAGGCGAGCGTCTCGCGCAAGCGTTGCACCAGGGCCGCCGAGCTGCGCTGCATGGGAGGGCGCAACTCATCCCGGATCAGGCCCTGCAATGCCAGCAGGCTCTTCACCGGCGCCGGATTGGGCTCGACGAACATCAGCTGGATCAGCGGCAGCAGTCCCTGGAAGATACTCCGCGCGGCGTCGAGCTCACCGGCGGCGACGCAATCGACCAGGCGCACGAACTCCTGTGGACGGATATGCGCAGAGGCGGCGATCGCCCCACGGCCGCCCATGCACAGAGTGGTGAAGATCTGCGCGTCCTCGCCGGTCAGCACATCCAGTTCGCCATCGGCGATCAGCGCCTGGGTGGTGTCGGGGTTGCCACCGCAGTCCTTGATCGCCACCACATTCGGGTGTTTGGCCAGCGTCCGCAGGGTGGCGAGCTCCAGCTTCACGCCGGTGCGGTAGGGAATGTCGTAGAGGATCACGGGCACCGTGGCGGCATCGGCGATGGCGCCGAACCAGCTCAGCAGGCCCTCCTGGGACGGGCGGATGTAATAAGGCGCCGGCACCAGCAGGCCGGCGATCGGGCGGCGCTGCACCTCGCGCTGAAAAGCCAGTACCTCGGCCAGGTTGTTGCCCGCCAGCCCCATCACCAGGCGATCACCGGGAACTTCGTCGAGCAATGCGTCCAGCACCGCCAATTGCTCATCCTTGGACAGCGCCGCGGCCTCGCCCGTGGTGCCACAGGCCACCAGCCCGGCCACGCCGGCGTCCAGCAGGTGCCGGGCCAGCCGGCGCAGGGCGGGAATGTCGACGGCACCGTCGTTGAAGGGGGTCACCAGGGCAACCCAGATTCCAGAAAACACAGGCATTGCAGATCTCCTTTGGCTGACCGTCAGAGTCGCCGTCGGAGGGATGCAAGGAGGGAGCGCTCAAGGGAGGGATCGACCTTCGCGCCTGGTGTCCTGTCAGCCCATCTGACGGGACAGCGCGCCCCGGTCAAATGAGCGACTGTTTCTTCGATTTGCCCGCGGCAACGCCAAACGCCAGCGCCTGGGCCGGGAGGTCCAGTGCGAAAGCGGCTGAGGGGGCGATGGCAGGCATTGAAAGCTCGGTTGAAAGCGACGAACCCGGATACTGCGAAAGCCGGCGGGCCGCTGTCAACTGCGGCCTGCCTGCTGGTGCAATATTCAGTCCTGGCGCCCGTGGCGGGTGGCTGCTAAAAAGCCCGCGCTCACCAGAACAAGGCCTCGGCCGGAACCACATTTCAGGGACACAAGAAGATGAAGAAGCTACTGGGCCTGCTCGCCCTTTTGATCGCCGCCCTGGCGATCTACCTCGCCGTTACCCCCTCCCCTATCGACCCGCAAGCCTGGGACGCACCAAAGGCGCCGACCATGACCGGCGTGCTGGAGCCCAACGACACCCTGATGAAGGCCGAGCTGATCGCCCTCGGCCAGGTGCATGGCCCCGAGGACACTGCCGTCGACGCCCAGGGCCGCCTCCTTGCCGGCCTGCATGACGGGCGCATCGTGCGCGTCAGTGCCGATGGCCAGCTGGAAACCTTCGCCGACACCGGCGGCCGCCCGCTGGGCATGGACTTCGACGCCGCCGGCAACCTGATCGTGGGCGACGCCTACAAGGGCCTGCTGCGCATCGACCCGCAGGGACAGATCACGGTGCTCGCGACTGAAGCCGAAGGCCTGCCCTTCCGCTTCACCGACGACCTGGATATCGCCCGTGACGGCCGCATCTACTTCACCGACGCCTCCAGCAAGTTCGAGCAGCCGGACTACTTGCTCGACCTGCTGGAAGCGCGCCCCCATGGCCGCCTGATGCGTTTCGACCCGGCCACCGGCAAGACCGAGGTACTGCTCAAGGATCTCTACTTCGCCAATGGTGTGGCCCTGTCTGCCAACGAGGACTTCGTGCTGGTCAACGAGACCTACCGCTACCGCATCACCCGCTACTGGCTGACGGGCGACAAGGCCGGCAGCCACGACATCTTCGTCGACAACCTGCCGGGCCTGCCGGACAACCTGCAGGGCGACCGCCAGGGCAGCTTCTGGGTCGCCCTGCCCTCCCCGCGCAAGGCCGATGCCGACTTCCTGCACACCCAGCCCTGGCTCAAGGCGCAGATCGCCAAGCTGCCACGCATGTTCTGGCCCAAGCCGGTGCCCTATGGCCTGGTGCTGCAGATTGACGAAAAAGGCGAAATCGTCCGTAGCCTGCACGACACCAGTGGCACCCACCTGCGCATGGTCACCTCGGCCAAGCCAGTGGGCGACTACCTCTACCTGGGCAGCCTGGACAATGATCGAATCGGCAAGCTGAAGATTCGTTGAGGGCAGAAACCCGGGCTCGGCCTACGGGGGCCGCTCCGCGGCCCTTTCGCGAATGAATTCGCTCCTACAACGGATGCGTAAGATTCCGCGAGCGAAGCGATACCCATCGGCAGACCTGCGGCCTGCTTGGCGAATGTATTCGCCCCTACAAGAGCCGTCACCTCGCGCGGCTCCTGGCCCATCAGCTCGCCGAGCCGGTCGACGCTGTACTGGCTGGCATCGACGGGTGCACTGACATGCACCGCCACCTTCTGCCCGCGCGACTTCAAGCGCGGGGGACCTTATGATGCCGACTGTCATCGTTTCGACACAGGTGGCCCGCCAGGCACCTGACCAAACGCACCCGGCACGGACCCAGCCCATGGACAAGAAAGACCTGCAGATCATCGCCCTCCTGCAGCAGGACGCTTCCATCTCCCTTGCGGAGCTCGCCGAGGCAGTGAACCTCTCGCCCACGCCATGCTGGCGGCGCCTGCAGAAGCTGCGCGAGGACGGGGTGATCACCAAGCAGGTGGCGCTCTGCGACGCCGAGCGGCTCAAGCTCGGGGTCACGGTCTTCGTCACCATTCGCACCAGCCGCCATAGCGACGACTGGACCCGGCAGTTCATCGAAGGCACCCGCGACATCCCCGAGATCGTCGAGATCTACCGCATGACCGGCGACGTCGACTACCTGCTGAAAATCGTGGTGCCCGATATCAAGGGCTACGACGCCGTATACAAGCGCCTGATCCGCGTCGCCGACCTGTCCGACGTCAGCTCCGGCTTCGCCATGGAAGTGATCAAGCACACCACGGCCCTCCCTCTGGATCACCTGGCGCAGCCGGGCGACCCATGATTTGCTCGCCGAAGCGACTACAAGAAAAATATTTCCAATAAATCCAGTGCAAGTAGATTTAATTTCTAGTTATAGCGGCATCCAGGCCCATCAAAGCAAAGAAATTCCCCGCTCCGATCGGTAATCTCTTCCCCATTCCAGAGGCTTTCCTGCCCGGCAGGCCCTGCGCCCATCCCGCTCTATTCGGCTCCAGAGGAACACCCAGGTGGACGACCGCAAACTGCATCTAGAAACGCTGCTGGCCCATGAGGGCCGTGAACGCGGCCTGGTCGGTGGCACCGTGAATACCCCGGTTTACCGCGCCTCGACCCTCCTCTTCCCCACCGTGGAAGCCCTGCACGCCCAGCACGGCAGCCTCAACACCTACGGCCGCCACGGCAATCCCACCACCCGTTCCCTGGAGCGCGCCCTGGCGGAACTGGAAGGTGCCCATGGCGCCATGCTCACGCCCAGCGGCCTGAGCGCCCTGACCACCGCCCTGTTGGCCACGCTCAAGCCCGGTGACCACCTGCTGGTGACCGACTCGGTCTACGATCCGACCCGCGCCTTCTGCGACGAAACCCTCAAGCGTTTCGGCATCGAGACCACCTACTACGACCCACTGATCGGCGGCGGCATCGCCGAACTGATGCGCCCGAACACCCGCGTGGTGTTCCTCGAGTCCCCCGGCTCCCTGACCTTCGAAATCCAGGATGTGCCCAGCATCGCCGAAGTCGCCCACGCCCACGGCGCGCTGGTGATGCTCGACAACACCTGGGGCACTCCGGTGCACTTCGCCTCCTTCAAGCATGGCGTGGACATCTCGATCCACGCCGCCACCAAGTACATAGTCGGTCACTCCGACGTACTGATGGGCGTGATCATGACCACCGAGGCGCTCTTCCCGCAGGTGCGCGGCTTCTATAAACAGCTGGGCCTCAGCGTCAGCGCCGACGATGCCTACCTGGCCCTGCGCGGCTTGCGCACCCTGTCCACCCGCCTGGAGCGTCACCAGCGCAATGCGGAAAAGATCGCCCACTGGCTGGCCGAGCAGCCGGAAGTGGAACGCATCCTCTACCCCGCCCTGCCCGGCGCGCCTGGCCACGAACTGTGGAAACGCGACTTCACCGGCGCCTGCGGCCTGTTCGGCGTGGAGTTCAAGGCGATGCCCGAGGAGGCGGTCCACGCCATGCTCGACCACATGCAACTGTTCGGCATGGGCTTCAGCTGGGGCGGCTTCGAGAGCCTGATCCTGCTCACCAATCCCAGCGCCCACCGCAGCGCCACCACCTGGAAGGCAGAGGGGCCGCTGGTGCGCCTGCACATCGGCCTGGAGCATCCGGACGACCTGATCGCCGACCTCGAGGCCGGCTTCCTGCGCCTGCGCGGCACCTGCAGATGACCCACCGGCGGCGCGGCTTCCGCGCCGCCGCCGATAGCGCGCGACAGTCCGTGCGGGCCTCCTTATGATGCTTGGCACAACAACGGTCACGACAAGGAACCCGCCATGTCGCTCGCGCAACTCATCAGCCCTGCCCAACTCAGCGCCCGCCAGGATGAACCGGGCCTGATCATCCTCGACTGCCGCTTCTCCCTCGACGACCCGGCCTACGGCCAGCGCAGCTATGCCGAGAGCCACATTCCCAAGGCGCGTTTCGCCGATCTGGAACACGACCTCTCCGGCTCCGTGACCAAGGGCGTGACCGGCCGCCATCCGCTGCCTGACCCGGCGGCACTTGCCGCACGCCTGCGCGACTGGGGCATCGACGCCGACAGCAGCATCGTCCTCTACGACGACGGCCCCGGCGCCTTCGCCGCCCGAGCCTGGTGGCTGCTGGCCTGGCTGGGCAAGCGCGATGGCGTGTGCCTGCTCGATGGCGGCCTCAAGGCCTGGCGCGACGCCGGGCTGCCGCTGACCGCCGTCGCGCCCGCGGTGAAACCCGGCCACTTCGACGGCCAGCCCGACTCCAGCCTCCTGGTGGACGCCGACGCCCTGCAGCAGCGCCTGGGCGATGCCGGCCTGACTTTGCTCGACGCCCGCGCCCTGCTGCGCTTCAAGGGTGAGGTGGAACCCATAGACCCGGTGGCCGGCCACATCCCCGGTGCCCAGTGCGCCGCTTTCACCGACAACCTCGGCGCCGATGGCCGCTTCCTTCCGGCCGATCAGCTGAAACAGCGCTTCGCCGCCATGCTCGGCGATCGTCCGGCGGACGAACTGGTGGCCTACTGCGGCTCCGGCGTCACCGCCTGCCACAACCTCTTCGCCCTGAGCCTCGCGGGCTACCCGCTGGCCCGGCTCTACGCCGGTTCCTGGAGTGAGTGGATCACCAACCCCACCCGGCCCCAGGCCACGGGCGAATAAAGCCGAAAAGTTGCGCCGGAAGGGTCTAAAACGCCCTTCCGCGCAGGCCGCCCTCTAATCACATGCAGCTATATAGACAATAACCAGAAGCCTGAAACAGTTTAAAAACAGGCCTTTACAGCATAAATATCGCACTAGACTTCAAATCGAGCGGCTAACTCCGCTCCCGGCGGGGCCCTTCCCTAGAACGATGAGAAGCTGCCAAACGCCCCGGCCCCGCCGGCATCATTCGCGAGGGCCAAATGGGCATTGCCGCCAGTGATCTCCGCCAGCATGTGATACGGCCGACGCTGCTCTACCTGCAGCGCCCCTCCTCCACCGCCGAAAGCCTGTTGCTGGGCGCCGCAGCCTGCCAGTCCGCCCTCGGCACGGCACTGGACTGCGGGCGGGGCCGCGGCCTCTATCGCATCAGCGACGAGCGCCACCAGCAGCTCTGGGACCAGCACCTGGCCCATGACCCGGAACTCGCCAGCCAGGTGCGCGGGCTGGCCAGCCAGCATGCCTTCCTCGCCGCGCCGCACCTCGAACTGATCGTCAACCTGCGCTATGCCACGGCCATTGCCTGGATGCTGGTGGAATCGAGCATCCTGGTCATGCCGGCGGCGGACGACCTGATCGGCATGGCCATGATCTGGCGCCAGGTGTTCCGCCCCGATGGCAGCCCGCGGGAATTCATCGAGGCTTGGCACCGCCACGTGGCTGACCTCAGCCAGGTCGCCTGATCACTACCCACTGACCGACCAGTCAGGAAACCCAACACCAAGGCACTCTGCACGATCACGACAAATGCCATCATTTTGTCTTTTGTTCGACAATCTTACACGGAATTTTGCCGGCGTTCCGAAGCTGGAAAGACCTGCGCAATCCTGATAGCGTGCCGCCCTTTGCACGCCCCTCAGGAATTCACCGTGATAAGCAGAGTATTCAAGACCGCCATCGCCGTGGCCGTCAGCGCCGCCTCCAGCTACAGCCTGGCAGCCGGCTTCGCCATCAACGAACAGAGCGTCAGCAGCATGGGCACCGCCTTCGCCGGCCGCTCATCCTCGGCCGATGACGCCACCACGGTATTCGGCAACCCTGCAGGCATGGCACGCATCAAGCGCGAGCAGATCAGCGCCGGCGCCGCGCTGATCTTCGCCAAGACCGACATCGATGACGCCCGCGGTACCTTTGGCGGCAGCAACGACGGTGACATGGTCCCCACCGTGGGCGTGCCCATGGGCTATTACGTCAAGCCGCTCGATGATAAATGGGCCTTCGGCCTGGGCGTCTACGTGCCGTTCGGCCTGATCACCGACTATGAAAGCGGCTTCGCCGGCCGCTACTTCGGCGACCGCAGCGAAGTGCGCGTGATCACCCTGCAACCCACGGTCAGCTACCGCATCAACGACCAGTTGTCCGTCGGCTTCGGCCCGACCATCAACCGTATCGACGGCGAACTGACCTCCGCCATACTCAACCCGCTCTCCCCGGGCAGAAATGACGGCAAGGTGAAGGTCAAGGGTGACGATACCGCCCTCGGTTTCAACGCCGGCGTGCTCTTCGAACTGGACCCACGCACCCGATTCGGCCTGACCTACCATTCCAAGGTGGACTACACCCTCAAGGGCGATACCACCGTTTCGGGCAGCGGATTCGTGCTGGGCAGCTCGGCCGGCAAGTACGACGCCTCGCTTGACCTGGAAACCCCGGAGTCCGTCGACTTCTCCGTGACCCACGACCTGAACGACGCCTGGACCCTCTACGCCGGCAGCACCTGGACCCGCTGGAGCCGCCTGGAAGAAATCAAGGTGGAGAACAAGGGCGTTGGCGGCCTGCTAAAGCCGGCCCTGAGCACCATCACCGAAGAGCAGGACTGGCGCGACACCTGGTCGTACGCCGTCGGCGCCGCCTACAAACTGAACCGGCAGTGGACCCTGCGCGCCGGCCTGGCCTACGACCAGTCCCCGGCCCGCAACGAGTTCCGCTCGCCGCGCATCCCCACCGACGACCGCAAGATCCTCAGCCTGGGCGCTGCCTGGAGCCCGAACGACGACATGACCATCGACGTCGCCTACTCCTACCTGAAGGAGGATGACGCCAAGATCGACCAGTCCAGCCCCAGCAAGGGCTCCTACCAGGCCACCTACAAGAACAGCGCCCACGGACTGGGAGCGCAGGTTACCTACCGGTTCTGAGTCACGGGAAGCACAAAAGCCAGTCAGAAACAGACTGGCTTTTTTTATGGTTCTTCGCGGCTTTCCCCGCTAATCCGTGAAGTACCAAAACGGTACTTCGCGGATTCGGGGGAGATGAAAGACACGTCAGATTGGCAATCTGGTGTGAGGGGCTTGAGGTTCTATTACTCAGCCCATTGCTGAGTGGGCTTCGGGTCTCTGTTTCGCCCTCCCGGGCGAGTCCCTTTGGCAGTCGCCCCAAAGGAACCAAAGGGCTTGCCCCTGCATCCGGCCCGGCTGCGCCGGGTCCCCTTGCTCCATCGTCGCTCCGGGGGCCCGGCGCGAAGGGCCATCCATGGCCCTACGCGCCTCTCGCGGCATCCATGCCGCTCGTCCCCCTACGCAACGATTCCGCTCGGCCTCCTGACGGGGCAGAGTCGCTGCCCCACCATTTGTGCTCGGCTTCAGTTCTACATGGGCTTCAGGAAGGCTTTGGACTCGCCGGCTAAGTCACCCCTCGCCCGCCTGCGGGAGAGGGGCCGGGGGAGAGGGAAGCATCCGACAGCCCGGAGCAACACTAGGACATACACAATGTTGCCAATCCAGGGTGAACATCACCTCCCCTGAATTCCGCGATGAACCATAAAAAAACCCCGCCAGAAGGCGGGGCCAAGTTAAAGGAGCGGAATCTTTCGACTGCTTAGAACACGTACTGAGCGCGAACCACGAAGCCGTCGCCATCGTCGTCGCCAACGGCGTTGGTGGCGTTGTCCACCTTGGTCATGACGTAGTAGCCGCCGATCTTGACCGCTTCGTTGGCGTACCAGTTCACGCCGACGTTGTGCACCTTGGCTTCGACGTCGTCGATGTTGGCGAAGGCGCCGTTGTCGTCTTCAGCGCTGATGTTGTCGTAGCGGTAGAACACTTCCCAGGCACCCAGGCCCTTGTTGGCCGGCTTGATCTTGTCGAACTTGCCCAGTTTGTAGTCGCGGGCTTCGCCGGTCAGGGTGTAGGCCAGTTGTACGTAGTAGCCATCGGCTTCGATGTCATCGCGGTTGGCAGCCTTGGCTTCCACTTCGCGCTTCAGGTATTCGCTCTGGATGGAGAAGGGACCCGCGGCGAAGGCAGCTTCCAGGCCCCAGGTGCTGTCGTTGTCGAACGCGCCGACCGGGGTGTTGTTGGCGCCGGCCAGGACCAGGCGGTTGCCGTTGTTGCCGGCATCCTGGCCACCGTCGGTGCTCACGCCACGCATGCCCAGACGGCTGCGGATACGGCCGTCGAAGGCAGTGTCTTGCAGGTCACGGGCGGCGTAGTTGACGCCGAGGTGCAGGACGTTGCCGGCCTCGTGCATCGGGGCGAACACGCCGCGCAGGTTGTACTGCTTGACGCTATCGCCGTCTTCGTCCTGGTTGGTGGCGTCGTTGGCCATGATGCCGGCCGAACCGTACAGCGAGGCGCCATAGTTGCCGGAAACCTGCACGCCCATGCCGCCGTTGTGGGAGTTGACGTAGTCGGCCAGGTCATAGGCAGCGGTACGCTCCTGGGCGGTAACCCACTTGGAGCTGGTAGCTTTCTCCAGACCGAAATCGGGGTCGAAACGGCCCACCTTGATGGCGATGGGCGCGAAGCCGAGGTAGGAGACGGACGCTTCGTCGAAGTAGCCGTCGCCGTTGGCGTCGCCGTTACTGCCGCCACGGTTGTCGCCGCCGGCGTTGTGGGAGAAGTCGTAGTTGACCTGGTAGGCCCAGTCGGTGAAGGCGATACCACCGATCTCCAGGAAGGCGCGGCGGAAGTAGCCGGCGTCTGCGGTGTCGCCATTCACGGTGTAGAAACCGTCGAAGCGGCTGTAGTCAGCCTGCAAGCGGCCACCCAGCTTGAAGCTGAAGGCCTTGTCGGTGGTGCCAACTTCAAGGCCGCCTTTGGTCTTGACGACGATATCGGCGCCGTCAGTGGTAACGGTACCGGCGAAAGCCTGGGCGGAAATGGCCAGGGCCATGGCGCTGGCGGCAAAACCGGCGAAGTGCTTACGGATCATCGAAGAATTCCCCTATTGGTCTTTAGCGTTAGAAAACACTCGAGCGGTGGGCTCGTCGGTGCTGGTGGGGAATCTTGGCGACGGGTTATTTCAGCCCGGTTGCTTCTATATAAATATTTTGTGACAACGGAACTTTTTTACTTCGAATTATTATAAGCAACGAACCGCTCTAGCACGGGCATTTGCGCCATTTTTTACGTCTCGACGGGGGTGCGCGGAAGTGAAAAAGGCAGGTTGCGCGTTTCGGGAATCGCGACTACCAAGAGGGCGGGATGGGCGCGTTGCCAGCCGGGCAACACGCCTGGCTCAGAGGAATTCCCGGCGTTTCTGCGCCAGATGCGCGGCCAGGTCGTCGACCTCGGCGGCCTGCGTTTCCGGCATATGCCGCAGTACCGCCTGGGTCAGCTTCATCTGCTTGATGAAGCGCCGGCAGTTGCGGCAGAGCATCAGGTGGCGGCGCACGGCCATGCGCTCACGGAAGCTCAGCTCGCCATCGAGGATGGCGCTGGAACGGGCAACCAGCTCCTTGCAGCTCAGCATTGGCCTGTCTCCTCGAAGTGTTCCAGCGTGGCGAATACCTTCAAGCGCCCGCGATGCAGCAGCACCCGGACATTGGAGAGCGAAACCTCGAGTAAATTACAGATCTCCTCCAGCTCCAGGCCCTGGCGCTCGCGCAGCAGCAGCACGCTGCGCTGCAGGTCCGAGAGGCTCAGCAGGGTCTTCTCCAGGCACTGACGCAGTTCCTCCTCGGTGAGCAGAGCCTCGGGCGAGTCCTCGTGCCAGGCGAAGGGCGCCGTGGCCCAGTGACCGTCCTCGGCGAAGCGGCTGTCGCCCACCGAGCCATGAGGAGCCGGCAGATCATCGAGCAGCACTTCGCGGCGGTTCTGCTTGAGGCGGCTGCGAGCGGTGTTGGCGACTATGGTCAGCAGCCAGGTCTTGAGGCTGGAACGCTGCTGGAAACCTTCCAGGTTGCGCACCACGGCCAGCCAGGCGTCCTGCACCACTTCGTCGGCATGGCGATTGCCGACTATGGCGTAGGCCACGGCGCGCATGGCGCCCTGATACGCCTGGATCATCTCCCGATAGGCGCCTTGCTCCCCGGCCAGCAGCCGGGGCAGCAGGTCAGCATCGGCCGGCTGGCTCATCAGCGCTTGCGCAGGATCACACTGCCGATGGAGTAACCGGCGCCGAAGGAGCTGAGCACGCCCAGGGAGCCGCTGGGCAGGTCGTCCTGGTGCTTGTGGAAGGCGATCACCGAGCCGGCGGAGCTGGTGTTGGCGTAGGTGTCGAGGATCACCGGCGCCTCCTGCGGCTCGGCATCGCGACCCAACAGCTTGCGGGCGATCAGCAGGTTCATGTTGAGGTTGGCCTGGTGCAGCCAGAAGCGCTTCACGTCACCGACGACCAGCTTGTTCTCTTCGAGGTGTGCGGCGATCAGTTCGGCGACCATCGGGCAGACGTCCTTGAACACCTTGCGGCCTTCCTGCACGAACAGCTTGTCGCGGGCGCCCACGCCCTCTTCCGCAGCGCGGTTGAGGAAGCCGAAGTTGTTGCGGATGTTGTTGGAGAACTGGGTCAGGAGCTTGGTGCCGACCACCTCGAACTGGTGCCTGGAGGTGGCCTGGTCGGCACGTTCGATGATCACCGCGGTGGCGGCGTCACCGAAGATGAAGTGGCTGTCGCGGTCGCGGAAATTCAGGTGACCGGTGCAGATTTCCGGGTTGACCATCAGGATCGCGCGGGCCTGGCCGGTCTGCACCGCGTTGGTCGCGGCCTGGATGCCGAAGGTGGCCGAGGAGCAGGCGACGTTCATGTCGTAGCCGAAGCCGTCGATGCCGAGGGCGGCCTGCACTTCGATGGCCACCGCCGGGTAGGCGCGCTGCAGGTTGGAGCAGGCGACGATCACACCATCGATATCGGCCGGGGTCTTGCCGGCACGCTCCAGGGCTTGCTTCGCGGCGGCCACGGCCATCTCGCAGAGGATGCCCCACTCGTCATTGGAGCGTTCCGGAATGCGCGGTGTCATGCGCTTGGGATCGAGGATGCCATCCTTGTCCACCACGAAGCGGCTCTTGATGCCGGAGGCTTTCTCGATGAAGGCCACGCTGGATTCGGCCAGGGCTTCGATTTCGCCACGCTCGATGGCGGCGGCGTTCTCCGCGTTGAAGGCCTGCACGTAGGCATTGAAGGAGGCCACCAACTCTTCGTTGGAAATGCTGTTAGGCGGGGTGTACAGGCCGGTGCCACTGATCACGACGTTGTGCACGGTCGATCCTCTCGTTACTGGGCTGCCCAGGGAGCAGCCGGTTAAGCATTCAGCCGTCGGCTTCATGGGGCTGACGGCGAGAAGGGGTTGCCCGCCACGGGGGCGAGACAAGCGATTCATCCTGGCATCTGTTCCTGTCACGCCTTCCAGCCTGGGAAGGAGCACGGAGATCGCCGCAGGTCGATGCGAAGGTTAACTCCAGAAATGGCCCGTGGCGACGGGGACTTTGGCCAGAATTACGCCTAAATCGAGTGGATAAATAGTCAAAGTTGGACTACCCATCCACTTTCCTCCCCTCACCCCGGCTCGCGCACCCAAGGCGCACCACGACACCGATTCCGTGCATTTCGGCCTGTCCGGGCTTCAATCCGCTGTCGACGGACGGTATGGTGCGCGGCTACTACCCGCCAATCGGAGAATGCTCGATGAGCCTGCATGGCACCTATGATCCGCAGAACGTCTTCGCCCAGATCATTCGCGGCGAGGCCCCCTGCTACAAACTCTACGAAGACGACGATGTGCTCGCCTTCCTCGATATCTTCCCGCAGTCCCTGGGCCACACCCTGGTGATTCCCAAGCGCTCCGACGCGCGCAATATCCTGGAAGTCGATACCGAGGCCCTGGCCAAGGTGATGGCCGTGACGCAACGACTGACCCGCGTGCTGGTGAAGGAACTCGAACCGGCCGGGGTGCAGGTGGCGCAGTTCAACGGCGCGCCGGCGGGGCAGACGGTGTTCCACATCCACATGCACATCGTTCCGCGCTTCGAGGGCGAATCGCTGGCCATCCACGCCAGCCAGAAGGCCGATCCGCAGGAGCTGGAAACCCTGCAGGCGCGCCTGCTCAAGCACCTCTGAACGCGCTCGACCGCGAACGTTGGGCTTCGCTTGGCTCAGCCGCGACCTACAGGCAGGTTCGCGTTTCTGTGGGGGCGAACTCATTCGCGAAATGGCCGCAGCGCGGTCCCGTAGGTTGGCGCTGAGGAACGAAGCCCAACACAGCGGTTCGACCGCGAACGTTGGGCTTCGCTTGGCTCAGCCGCAACCTACAGGCAGGTTCGCGTTTCTGTGGGGGCGAATTCATTCGCGAAAGGACCGCAACGCGGTCCCGTAGGTTGGCGCTGAGGAACGAAGCCCAACACGGCGGGCTCGACCGCGAGCGTTGGGCTTCGCTTGGCTCAGCCACAACCTACAGGCAGGCTCGCATTTCTGTGGGAGCGAATTCATTCGCGAATGACGAGCTGCGTTACTTGCCGTAGCCCTTCAACGCCTCCAGCCAGGCGGGGTCCAGGCAGTTCTGCTCCACATCCAGCCCTTGCGCCTCCATCGCCTCGCGGTGCTGGTCGATCTCGCGCGCCATCTGGCTGAGATCGGAAAGATTGCCGTCCAGCTGGTGCATCTGGGTCAGGCCCAGGTGATAGAAGCGCAATAGCTTCATCGCCGCCGGATCACCCGAGGCGACGCCCTCCTTGATCCGGTGCATGGCATTGCCAATGCGCATCAGGCTGCGTTTGAGCTGCCAGCCGTAGACGGCCGGGGCCATCCAGGGCCGCGGCCAGAGCTGGACGCGCACCAGGGCGACGGTGAGGGCGAGGCCCGCCAGCACGCCCAGCAGGTTCCAGCGAAAGTTGTCGCCACCCGGGGTACCGAACAGCTGCACGCAGAAGGTGGAAAGCAACAAGGCCAGGGCGATGAACAGGCCGGCGATCACCAGGGTGATACGCCGCGTCTGCTGCCGATAGAGCTCGGGGCTCATGGGGCGGATTTCGAACATCGGACGGGATTCCTCCAGGATCGGTAGGAGGCCTCAGGCCTCCACCTCTTTCCATTGCTTGGCCATGCGTTTGTCGGAGACCGCCATGCGGGTGCCCAGTTGCTGGGCGAACAGGGACACGCGGTACTCCTCCAGCATCCAGCGATAGAGCACCAGGCTGGGGTCGCGCTTGCCCTCCTGGGCGTGCTTGGCCAGGCGCGCCTGGTACTGCTCCCAATAGCCGGCCAGCTCGCCGGACCAGACGCGGTCGCGCTGCAGCTGCGCGGCGATCTTGTCGAAGCGCTGCTCGATGGCCTTGAGGTAGCGCGGCAGCTCCTTCAGCCATTCAGCCGGAGTTTCGCGGACGAACCCCGGATAGACCAGGTTGCCCAGCTGCGCCTTGATGTCGTTGAGCGCCACCGCCTGGGCCAGGTCGATGCGGCCCTTGAAGCGCTTCTGCAGGCCGTGCCAGAGTTTGAGGATGTCCAGGGTCAACCTGGCCAGGCGCTCGGCATGCTCGGCCCAGGCGCCGCGCTTCTTCTCGGCCAGGGAGGCCAGGGCGGCGCCGTCGCGGGGCAGGCTGGCTTCGCCATCGAGGATGCAGCTGTCCAGGCTGGCCAGGAGGATGTCCTCCACCAGGGCATCAACCCGTCCGAGGTCGCGATAGAGCAGGCCCAGCTCGGTGAGCCCCGGCAGCTTGCCGCGGAGGAACTTGGCGGTGTCCGCCAGCTGTTGCAGCAGCAGACGCTGCAAGGCGCGGCGGTGCTGCCACTCGGCCTCGGCCTGGGTCGGGAAGCGGCCTTCCTTGACGGTACCGCCCTCCTCTACCAGCGCCGGGTAGACGGTCATCGAGAGGCCGGCGACCTTCTGCTGCGTCTTCTCCGCTACCTGGGCGAAGCCCGAGGCTTGCACCGGTTTCTGTTCCTTCTGCTCCTGGGGGATGGCCAGGGCGGCCTGGCTGGCTTCGGCGAAACGCGCGGTGATCTCGGCCAGGTCGCGGCCTTCGCCGAGGAACTTGCCGCGGGCGTCCACCACTTCCAGGTTCATCTTCAGGTGGCTTTCCAGCTGAGCGGCGGCCTCGCTCCAGGCCTCTTCCGGCACGCGGGCGCCGGTCATGCGCGTGAGCTCGCGGCCCAGCGCCTCGGACAGCGAGCCCTGGCCGAAGACCAGCTTGTCCAGCGCCGCCTTGACGAAGTCCGGCACCGGCACGAAGTTCTTGCGGATCGCCTTGGGCAGGTTGCGCACCAAGGCCACGCACTTGGTTTCCAGCAGGCCGGGCACCAGCCACTCCAGGCGTTCGGCCGGCAGTTGCGGCAGCAGCGGCGCCGGCACCCGCAGGGTCACGCCGTCGCGGACGTGTCCAGGCTCGAAGTGGTAGGAAAGCGGCAATTCCAGCTCGCCCAGGCGCAGCTTGTCCGGGTACTGCGCAGCGGTGACTTCGCTGGCTTCACGGGCCAACACGTCTTCCTCGCGCATGATGAGCAGGTCGGGGTTCTGCGCCCGTTCGCGCTCGTACCACTTCTCGAAGCTGGCGGTCTGGTAGATGTCCGCCGGCAAGCGCGCGGCGTAGTAGGCGAAAAGGGTTTCCTCGTCGGCGAGGATGTCGCGACGACGGGCCTTGGCTTCCAGTTCGTCGAGCCTTTCCAGCAGCTGCCGGTTGGCGGCCAGGCATTTCGCCCTGCTGTGGATCTCGCCCCGCACCAGGCCTTCGCGGATGAACAGCTCGCGGGAGACTTCCGGGTCGATCGGGCCGTAGTGGACGGCGCGGCGGCCGACGATGATCAAGCCGTAAAGGGTGACCTGCTCGAAGGCCACCACCTGGCCACGGCGTTTCTCCCAGTGGGGTTCCAGGTGGTTTTTCTTCACCAGGTGGGCGGCCAGCGGCTCCAGCCAGTCCGGCTCGATCTTCGCCACCATGCGCGCGAACAGCTTGGTGGTTTCCACCAGCTCGGCGGCCATGATCCATTGCGGACGCTTCCTGGCGATGGCGGTGCCGGGGTGGATCCAGAAACGCCGCTGGCGTGCGCCGAGGTAGTCGCCCTCCTCGGTCTTCTGGCCGATCTGGCTGAGCAGGCCGCAGAGGATCGCCTTGTGCACCTTGGCGTAGTCGATGCTGCGCTCCCCGGGCTCCCCGGATTCTGCACTCTTGTAGGAGCCAGCTTGCTGGCGAACACTGGCGTCCTTCGGGACCTTGCGAGGTTCGCCAGCAAGCTGGCTCCTACCCTTGTCCGCGCCCGGGAAGAGCTTCAGTTCGCGGCAGATCAGCACCAGTTGGCGGTGGGCATCGCGCCATTCGCGCAGGCGCAGGTAGTTGAGGAAGTTCTTCCGGCACCAGCTGCGCAGCGGGTTGGACCCCAGCGCCTGGCGCTGTTCCTCGAAGCCGCGCCAGAGGTTGATCAGCGCGGCGAAGTCGGAGTCCACGTCCTTCCACTGGGCATGGGCCTGATCGGCGGCCTGCTGGCGCTCGATGGGCCGCTCGCGCGGATCCTGCACCGAGAGCGCGGCGGCGATCACCAGCACCTCGTCGAGGCTGCCCTGGTGGACGCCTTCCAGCACCATCCGGCCCAGGCGCGGGTCGATGGGCAGGCGCGCCAGCTGGCGGCCGATCGGGGTGAGCTGACCCTCGCGGTTCACCGCCGAGAGTTCCTGCAGCAGGGTGAAGCCGTCCTTGATCGCCTTGCCGTCCGGCGGCTCGATGAAGGGGAAGGCCTCGATGTCGCCCAGGCGCAGGTGGAGCATCTGCAGGATCACCGCCGCCAGGTTGGTGCGCAGGATCTCCGGGTCGGTGAAGTCCGGCCGGGAAAGGAAATCCTCCTCGCTGTAGAGGCGCACGCAGATGCCCGGCTCGACCCGGCCGCAACGGCCTTTGCGCTGGTTGGCGCTGGCCTGGGACACGGCCTCCACCGGCAGGCGCTGGACCTTGGCGCGGTAGCTGTAGCGGCTGATGCGCGCGGTGCCGCTGTCGATCACGTAGCGGATGCCTGGCACCGTCAGCGAGGTTTCTGCGACGTTGGTGGCCAGCACTATCTTGCGGCCCGCCATGGGCTGGAAGATCTTCTGCTGCTCGGCCGGTGTCAGCCGTGCATAGAGCGGCAGCACTTCGGTGTGCCGCAAGTTGGCCTTGCGCAGCACCTCGGCGCAGTCGCGGATCTCGCGCTCCCCGGGGAGGAATACCAGCACGTCCCCAGGGCGCTTGCCCACTTCGCGCTCATGGGCCGCAATCTCGTCCAGGGAGCGGAGGATGCCCTGGTCCACGGACAGGTCGTCGAACAGCGCCTCGCCGTCCTCATCCACCTCGGCAGCCAGCGGGCGATACCAGGTGTCCACCGGGTAGGTGCGGCCTGAGACCTCGATGATGGGTGCTTCGCTGAAATGCTTCGAGAAGCGCTCCAGGTCGATGGTGGCGGAGGTAATGATCAGCTTGAGGTCGGGCCGGCGCGGCAGCAATGTCTTGAGGTAGCCGAGGAGGAAGTCGATGTTCAGGCTGCGCTCGTGGGCCTCGTCGACGATGATGGTGTCGTAGCGCTCGAGGAAACGGTCGTGCTGGGTTTCGGCCAGCAGGATGCCGTCGGTCATCAGCTTGATCAGGCTGCGCTCGTTGGACTGGTCCTCGAAGCGAACCTGGTAGCCCACCAACTCGCCCAGGGGGCTGCCGATCTCCTCAGCCACGCGGGTCGCGACGCTGCGTGCCGCCAATCGGCGCGGCTGGGTATGGCCGATCAGGCCGTGAGCGCCGCGGCCGATCTCCAGGCAGATCTTCGGCAGCTGGGTGGTCTTGCCCGATCCGGTCTCACCGGCGATCACCAGTACCTGGTGCTTCTCTAGCGCGGCCTTGATCTCGTCGCGCTTGGCGGCGATGGGCAGGGCATCGTCGTAACGCATCACCGGCACGCTGGCGCGGCGCGCCTCGGCCCTCGCCACCGAAGCCTGGAAGCGCTCGGCCCACTGTGTCAGCTTCGCCTCGTCCGGGTTCTTGCGCAGCTCGTGGAGCTGCCGGCGCAGGCGATGGCGATCGGCGCCCATGGCCTGGTCAAGACGTTTCAAGAGTTGTTCGGGGCTGGGGGCTTGCTCGCTCATCGGGTCCGTTCGGTCAGGCAGGTCTGTTCGACAAGGGCGGGATTGTCGCAGATTTCCCCTGCCGAGGGCGGCGACCTATAGGGGCGAATTCATTCGCCCCTGCACAGCAATTGGGGCCACGGACTTGTGGGAGCGATTTCAATCGCGATGCAAGCCGCAGGCTTGCCCTACCTCACCGCATCGAAAGTGCTGCATCATCCTTTTCGCGAATGAATTCGCTCCCACAATTTCCCCCCGAAACGACAAGGCCCCGCGTTTGCGGGGCCTTGCGTGGCGGGAGCGGGATCAGGCCTTGACCTGCTCCTTCTTCGCGTTGAGCTTCTTCAGCTCTTCGTCACGCAGTTCGCGGCGCAGGATCTTGCCGACGTTGGTGGTCGGCAGGCTGTCGCGGAACTCGATGGCGCGGGGCACCTTGTAGCCGGTGACGTTGCTGCGCATGTGCTCCATCACCTGCTCCTTGGTCAGGCTGACGCCGGGCTTGGCCACCACGAACATCTTGATCGCCTCGCCGGATTTCTCGTCCGGCACGCCGATGGCGGCGCACTGCAGCACGCCTGGCAGGGTCACCAGTACGTCTTCCAGCTCGTTCGGGTACACGTTGAAGCCGGACACCAGGATCATGTCTTTCTTGCGATCGACGATGCGCATGAAGCCGTCGTCCTGGATCACCGCGATGTCGCCGGTCTTCAGCCAGCCGTCGGCGTCGAGGATTTCGTCGGTAGCCTCCTGGCGTTGCCAGTAGCCCTTCATGACCTGGGGACCCTTGACGCAGAGTTCGCCCGGGGCGCCCCGCCCGACATCATTGCCGGCGTCGTCCACCACCTTGCACTGGGTGGACGGAACCGGGATACCGATGGTGCCGATCTGGTTGTTCTCGAAGGTGTTCACCGACACCACCGGGCTGGTCTCGGTCATGCCGTAGCCTTCGCAGATGGCGCAGCCGGTGACCTCTTCCCAGCGCTCGGCCGCGGCCTGTTGCAAGGCCATGCCGCCGGAGAAGGTGGCCTTCAGCGAGGAGAAGTCCAGGTTGCGGAAATCCTGGTTGTTGCACAGCGCCACGAACAGGGTGTTCAGGCCGACGAAGCCGGTGAACTTCCACTGCGCCAGCTCCTTGGTCATGGCCGGCAGATCGCGCGGGTTGCTGATCAGGATGTTGTGGCCGCCGATCAGCATCATCGCCATGCAATGGAAGGTAAAAGCGTAGATGTGATAGAGCGGCAGCGGGGCGATGAGGATCTCGCTGCCCTCACTCATGTTGGCCCCCATCAGCGCCTTGACCTGGAGCATGTTGGCCACCAGGTTGCGGTGGGTCAGCATCGCGCCCTTGGCCACGCCCGTGGTGCCGCCGGTGTACTGCAACACGGCGATGTCGCCGCTCGACGGGCTGGCTTCGGCTACGGCGCGGCCACGACCCTTGGCCAGGGCGTCGTTGAGCTTGACCGCCTGGGGCAGCTTGAAGGGCGGCACCATCTTCTTCACATGCTTGATCACGGCATTGACCAGGATGCGCTTGAAGGCCGGCAGCAGGTCGCCCACTTCAGTGACTATGACGTGCTTGACACCGGTCTTCGGCAGCACGTCCTCGGCCAGGTGGGCCATGTTGGCCAGGCAGACCAGCGCCTTGGCGCCGGCGTCGTTGAATTGGTGCTCCATCTCCCGCGCGGTGTACAGCGGGTTGGTGTTGACCACCACCATGCCGGCGCGGATGGCGCCGAACACGACCACCGGGTATTGCAGGATGTTCGGCAACTGCACGGCGATGCGGTCGCCGGGCTTGAGGTCGGTGTGGTTCTGCAGGTAGGCGGCGAAGGCACCGGACAGTTCATAGAGCTCACCGTAGGTGAGGGTCTTGCCCAGGTTGCTGAATGCAGGCTTGTCGGCAAAGCGTTGGCAGGACTGCTTCAGTACCGCCTGGACATTGGGGTACTGATCGGCATTGATCTCGGCAGGTACGCCCGCTGGATACTTGTCCTTCCAGAAGTTTTCGGTCATGGAAGCCCACTCCTAAGCAACAGCTGATTTTCACTGTCCTCGAGGACAGTTATTTGTTGTGTTCTGTGCGATTGTGCGCCCGTCCGGGCAAAAAAACGCGCCGAGAGTAGCAGCTTTGCCAAAGGGCCACCAGCACCAAACCTGCCCTAGCCAGTCACAAAAATGACTAGACCCCGACAATCAGGTCATTTTTGGAGTTCCAGCTCTAATCCACCGGCAATCCGCGGAATACGGGGCTTTCACGGGTACTGAGGGAAGCGTGACGCGGATTGGGCACGGGGCTCGAGGAAGCGGAACGGATGAAGCGGGGCAGGACGGATCGCCCGCCCCGCCCTTTCGTATCAGGCGAAGTCGCGCAGCTCGCGACGGAGGATCTTGCCCACCGGGGTCATCGGCAGGGCGTCCTTCAGCACGATGTGCTTGGGCACCTTGTAGCCGGTGAAGTTTTCCTTGCAGTAGGCCTTCAGCTCCTCGACGCTGACGCCACCCTCGCGGGCCACCACGAAGAGCTTCACCGCTTCGCCGGACTTGTCGTCGGGCACGCCGATGGCCGCGCAGCTGGCCACCTTGGGATGCGCCATGACCACGTCCTCGATCTCGTTCGGGTAGACGTTGAAGCCGGACACTATGATCAGGTCCTTCTTGCGGTCGACGATGCGCACATAGCCATCCGGGTCGATCACCGCGATATCGCCGGTCTTCAGCCAGCCGTCGGCATCCAGCACCTCGGCGGTCGCCTCGGGGCGCTGCCAGTAACCCTTCATCACCTGCGGACCCTTGATGCAGAGCTCGCCACGCTCGCCCAGCGGCAGTTCGTTGCCGTTGTCGTCGATGGTCTTGAAGGCGGTGCCCGGCACCGGGATGCCCACGCTGCCCAGGCGCGCCTGGCTGCCGTAGGGGTTGGTGCTGGCCACGGGCGAAGTCTCGGTCAGGCCATAGCCTTCCACCACCGAGCAGCCGGTCATGGATTGCCAGCGCTCGGCCGTGGCCTTGACCAGGGCAGTGCCGCCGGAATTGGTGACCTTGAGGTTGGAGAAGTCGAGGCTCTTGAACTCGGGGTGGTCCATCAGCGCGACGAACAGGGTGTTAAGCCCCAGCAGCGCGGAGAAGCGCCACTTCTTCAGCTCCTTGATGAAGCCGCCGATATCCCGCGGGTTGGTGATGAGGATGTTGTGGTTGCCGTTGACCATCATGCACATGCAGTTCGCGGTGAAGGCATAGATGTGGTACAGCGGCAGCGGCGCGATCATGATCTCCTGGCCCTGCTTCATCAGCGGCGCGCCGTCCGGCCCCTGCTGCGACAGGCAGGCATCCACCTGCTGCATGTTGGCCACCAGGTTGCCGTGGGTCAGCATGGCGCCCTTGGCCACCCCGGTGGTGCCGCCGGTGTACTGCAGCACGGCGATGTCGTCCAGGCCCACCCGGACCGGCTTCAGCGCATGGCCCTGGCCCTGCTTCAGCGCCTCCTTGAAGGGCACCGCCTGGGGCAGGTGGAAGTCGGGGACCATCTTCTTCACCTTCTTCACCAGGGTGTTCACCAGCCAGCCCTTGAGGCTCGGCAGCATGTCGCCCATGCGCGCCTCGATCAGGTACTCGATCTCGGTGTCGGGCAGCACCTCTTCGACCAGCTTGCCGAACAGGTTGATGTAGACCAGCGCACGTACCCCGGCGTCCTTGAACTGGTGACGCATCTCGCGGGGGGTGTAGAGGGGGTTGGTGTTGACCACGATCAGCCCGGCACGCAGGGCGCCGAACACGGCGATGGGGTATTGCAGGACATTGGGCATCTGCACGGCGATGCGGTCGCCGGGTTTGAGGTCGGTGTTTTTCTGCAGGTAGGCGGCGAAGGCGGCGGACTGGCGGTCCAGCTCGGCATAGGTCAGGGTCACGCCCAGGTTGCTGAAGGCCGGGCGGTCGGCGAATTTCTTGCAGGACCGCTCGAACACCTCGATCACCGACTTGTAGGCGGCCAGATCGATATGGTTGGGCACGCCGGCCGGGCGTTTGTCGCTCCAGAAATCAGGTTGCATTTGTTCTTGTCCTCTTAGCCCTGAAAATGTCTGGCCCGCGCTGCGGGGCTGCCCGGAACTTAGCAGCTCCCTGGCAGGGCGCAAATACTCCAGCGGGCGTCATTGACCGCGTGAATCTTGCCGCTCAAGTGTTGCACTTCATGGAACCGGCCGGTCACCATTGGATGCTTTGCGTCATGCGACCGCCTGTGCACAATGCGCCCACGCCCCTGGCAAAGGATCCGCTATGCGCCACGATGCTTTCTGGCTCGACTCCAGCGATGCAGTGCCCCTGTACGTCAACCACTGGTCCGGCGATAGCCCGCCGCGCGCGGTGATCATGCTGTCCCACGGCATGGCCGAGCACAGTGGCCGCTATGCCCGCCTGGGCGAGGCCCTGGTCGCTGCCGGATTCGAGCTTTACGCCCTTGATCAGCGCGGCCACGGGCGCAGCGCGGAGCACGGCACCCTCGGCCAGTACGCCGCGGAGGACGGCTGGAGCAAGGTGGTCGGCGACCTCGCCAGCCTCAACCACCATATCCGCCAGCAGCATCCCCGTGCCCCCATCTTCCTCCTGGGCCACAGCATGGGCAGCTACATCGGCCAGGCCTACCTGATGCATCACAGTTGCAGCCTGCAAGGCGCCATCCTCTCCGGCTCCAACTATCAGCCGGTGGCGCTGTACCGGATGGCCAGGCTGGTGGCCCGCTTCGAACGCTGGCGCCAGGGCAAGGAGGGCCGCAGCGCGCTGATCGAGTTCCTCTCCTTCGGCTCCTTCAACAAGACCTTCAAGCCCAACCGCACGGCCTTCGACTGGCTGAGCCGCGACCCGCAGGAAGTGGACAAGTACGTGGACGACCCGCTCTGCGGCTTCCGCTGCACCAACCAGTTGTGGCTCGACCTGCTCGGCGGGCTTCAGAACATCACCTCGCCGAAACACCTGGCGCAGATCGACCCCGACCTGCCGCTGCTGGTGATCGGCGGCGAGCGCGACCCGGTCAGCGAAGGCCGGCGCCTGCAGCAACTGGCCAAGGCCCTGCGCCTGGCCGGCATCAGGGACGTGCAACTGAACCTCTACCCCGACGCCCGCCACGAGCTGCTCAACGAGAGCAACCGAGACGAGGTGACCCAAGACCTGATCGACTGGCTGGAGCAGGCCCTTGCCCACAGTCGACACCATCAACCGCAAGCCAAGGAGACCGCATGAGCCAGGTAACCAACTTCACCTACGACGCCCTGGAAGTCGGCCAGAAAGCCACCTTCTCCACCACCGTCGAAGAGCGCCACATCCAGCTGTTCGCCGCCGTCTCCGGCGACCGCAACCCGGTGCACCTGGACGCCGAGTACGCCGCCGGCACCATGTTCAAGGAGCGCATCGCCCACGGCATGTTCACCGGCGCCCTGATCAGCGCCGCCATCGCCTGCGAAATGCCCGGCCCGGGCAGCATCTACCTCGGCCAGCAGCTCAAGTTCACCCGGCCGGTGAAACTGGGCGACAGCCTGACCGTGGAACTGGAAATCCTCGAGAAACTGCCGAAGAATCGCGTGCGCATCGCCACCCGCGTGTTCAACCAGAACACTGAACAAGTGGTGGATGGCGAAGCCGAAGTGCTGGCACCCAAGCAGCAGCTGTCGGTGGAACTGCCGGAGCTGCCACCGATCACCATCGGCTGACGTTTGCTGGAAATGAAAAAAGCCCGGATCGAATCCGGGCTTTTTCGTTGGGCTGTCACGACCTTGTGGGAGCGAATTCATTCGCGAATCGGGCCGAAGGGCCGTCCTGCGCGACTGGAGGAAACGGGTAGCGGTGCTGCCCTTCGCGATTGAAATCGCTCCTACTCCCCCACCGTCACACTCGCCGTCATCCCCGCGCTCAACTGCACGTCATCCGGCACCTTGTCCAGCTTGATCCGCACCGGAATCCGCTGGGCCAGGCGCACCCAGTTGAAAGTGGGTTCGACATTGGCCAGCAACTGGGTATCCGGGCTGGCGTTGCGGTCGGTGATACCGCGGCTGATGCTTTCGACCTTGCCCGACAGCGGCTCGCCGGCGCTCATCAGCCAGACCTTCACCGGCGCGCCCACCTTGATGCGCGGCAGCTTGGTTTCCTCGAAGTAGGCCTGTACGTAGAAGGAGCCATCGTCCACCAGCGCCATTACCGGCTGGCCGGCACTCACGTAGTTGCCCTGGGCGAGACGAAGGTTGGTGACCTGGCCACTGCGCGGCGCGCGCAATTCGCTGCGGGCCAGGTTCAGCTCGGCCACCTTGAGTTCGGCTTGGGCCTCGCGGAACTCGGCGCGGGCAACCTCAGCGGTGATCAGGGCGTTCTCCCGCAGCTCTTCACTAATGGCCTGCGTCCCCAGGTGGGCGCGGCGAGAGGCTTCGTGCTCATGCAGGCGCAATTGATGCTGACGGGTATCGGCCACGGCGCGTGCCTTTTCCAGCGCCGCCTGGTAGCGCTCACGGTCGACGGACAGCAGCAGGTCGCCAGTCTTCACCTGCTGGTTGTCCTGAACCTTGAGGTCCATTACCCAGCCGGACACATCCGGCGAAATCACCACCACATCGGCACGCACCCGCGCATCACGGGTCCAGGGGGCAAGCATGTAGTGCTGCCAGAGCCAATAGCCGGACACCAGTGCCGCCACGACCAGGGCGAGGGTTACCAGCACACGCAACATGGAACGCATTTCTCTCTCCTTCACCACTGCCCGGTCAGCGCTACCAGCGCGGCCAGCACACAGACATACAAAGCAGAATCGAACAGCGCTTCATGCCAGATCCAGCGGGTCGCGCCAATCCGGGCCAGGCCGAAGCGCAATACGCCGGTCACCAGCAAAGCCAGCACTGCGTAGATCAGAAAGGGGCTGAGCAGCACACCGCCCAGGGACCATTCACGCAAGCCCATGGCTCGCCTCCTGTTGTTCACACCATTGCCGCCAGCTCTGCTGCAACTGCAACAGGGCCGCCTGGGCCAGGCGGCGATCGATACTGCTGCCTGCGGCGCGCAGGGCGGCCAGCAGTTCCCCGGCAGGTTCATCCAGGGCCTCGGCGCGGCCGGGCGCGGGACCTTGCAGCAGGATGCGCTCGAGGTGCCGGAGGAAGCGCTGCTCCGATGCCCCCAAGGGCTTGTCGGCGGCCGCCAGGCAGCGTCGCAGGTGCAACAGTTCGTCGCCCAGGTCGAGGCTGGCGACGCCGTCGTCCCAGCGGCTGCGGCTCTGTTCCGGCAACACCGGGTAAAGCCGCGCAAGCTGCAGCAGGCGGTCGGCCATGCGCCCGCCGAACCAGTTTTCCGCGCCCGCCAGGGCCACGCCGGTCAGGCGCGCCAGGTCGGCCAGGGTCGCCTTGAGCAGGCGACGACCATGCCAGACCGGGTTGCGCAGCTTGATAAGACGGAAAGACAACACCGCGAAACCCACCCCCAGCAGCATGGAGATGGCCTCGTTGAAGAACAGGCCGACATCGAAGCGCATGATGTTCTGCGGCGCACAGAGCACGATGAAATGCAGGCAGAACGACGTGGCCGTGGCCCCCAGCGCTGGCTTGGCCATCCCCAAGGCGCCGAAGAACAGCGGCACGCCGAGGGCCAGGCAGAGCATGGCGAAGCCACTGAGCTGGGGCAGCAACACCTGGCCGACGAAGAACGCCACTGGCAGCGCGTAGAGGATGCCGCGCAAGAAAAAGAAGCCGATCTGCTCGGCGTTCTCGCGGCTGGCGAACAGACTGCAGATCACGCAGGTGAGGGTCAGGGCGCCGACTGCCGAGGTCCAGCCAGTGGCCAGCCAGAAGGCCGAGAGGCCGAGAAAGGCCAGGGCGCTGCGCAGGCCATAGATGGTCGCGGTCTGCAGGTCGCGGTGGGTGGATAGCGATGGCGGCGCGTCAGGCGGCGCCTCGCCCCGTTCCACCGCGTGCATCGAGCCCACCGCCGATGCAGCCTGGCGCATCAGCACCGCCATGCGGCCCAGGCAGTACTGCTGGATGGTCGAGAGGTCCTCATCCTCGGAGGCGAGCAGCAAGCGGTCGCGCAGCTCGTCCAGGCGCGGCACGTCGGGCTCGGCCAGGGCCTGCTCCACCTCCTCCAGGCAGGACCGCAGCCGTGCGGCCTCCGTTTCGCTCAGCTGGCGCCATTGCCGCGCCACGCCGCGGGCCAGGCGCAACAGGCTGAGCAGGTCCTGACTGAGCACACGCAAGGCCATGGCACGCTGGCGCCCGCGGTTGCCCTCGAACCAGGCGTGCTCGCGCTGGGCGTCCACCGCCACGATGCGCCCCAGCACGCCGAGCAGGCCTTGGCGCTCCTGGCGTTCGCCCTTCAGCGCCGAGAGCGCCGCCTGAATGCCGCATTGCCAGGCGTCCCGCGCCTGACGCGCAAGCTGGCGCTCCACCCGTTGCGGCCAGAGCAGAGCGCTGGTCAGGGTGGCGCAGAGGATGCCGAGGCAGATTTCCGTACAGCGCGCCACGGCCTGGTCGAACACCGTCAGCGGATGAGCGATCGCCGGCAGGCCGATGATGGCCACGGTGTAACCGGCCAGCACGAAGGAATAGGACCAGGCACTGCGCATCAGCGTCGAGGCGGCGGTGCAGATACCCAGCCAGGTGGCCAGCGCCAATAGGAAGAGCCAGGGCGTCTGGGCGAAGAGTCCCATGATGACGACCGACATGGCCGTCCCCACCAGGGTGCCGAGCAACCGCGCCAAGCCCTTCTGCACCACCATGCCTGATAGCGGCTGGGCGACGATGAAGGCGGTCATCAACGCCCATTGCGGCTGTTCCAGGCCGAAGCGGAAGGCGCACCAGAGCGCCAGGCCACCGCCCAGCAGGGTCTTGATGACGAATTGCAGCGCCGGAATATCGGGCGCCAGGAAGGCACGCAGGGTGTCGCGCACGGGCAAGGTCCAAGGATGATCCAGATTGAAGATAGCCCGCCGGAATCGGCAAGCCATACGCAAAACTTATTATTAGCTGGCTAACTGTTTTCGTCCAGAGGGGATTCTTACGTTCGTCGGTTGCTCGTTGCTAATTAATTAAATGAATATTTAAATAAATCCATCTTCACTGTCCGGAGACTATCCCGTGACCCGCAGCCGCTCCCCCGGCCGACCCACAGGCGATTCCCAGGCCCAGCGCGAACGCCTGCTGGACGCCGCCACCGACGCCTTCGCCCATATCGGCATCCACGCCGCCAGCCTGCGCGGCATCGCCCAGCAGGCCGGGGTGACGCCAGCCCTGGTCAATTACTACTTCGGCAACAAGGAACGCTTGGTTGACGCCCTGGTGGAAGAGCGCCTGCTGCCACTGTTCCAGGGCATGGCCGAGCGCCTGCAACAGGTGGGCGACGACCCATTGGAGTTGGTCACTGCCTTCGTTCGCGGCATGAGCGCCAACCTCAGCCGCAACCCCTGGCTGCCGCCACTCTGGGTGCGCGAAGTGCTCTGCGAAGGCGGCGCCCTGCGCGAACTGCTGCCCACCCGCTTCGCCCCCATGGTGCCCATCCTGATGGCCCAGCGCTTCGCCGCGGCCCAGGCCGGCGGCCGTATGAACCCCGATATCGATCCGCGCCTGCTGGTGGTCTCGCTGGTCGGCATGGTGATGCTGCCCTACGCCGCCGGCCCGCTCTGGCGCGGCATCTTCACCAGCCCGGAAATCGGTGACGAAGCCATGGTCAAGCACATACTGGCCCTGCTGGAACGCGGCCTGGAGGTAAAGCAATGAACAGGCTGCTGCCCTGCCTGCTGGTATTCACCCTGCTTGGCGGCTGCGAAGACCCGGCCCGCGAGCCGCTGCTCGGCACCCTGGAATGGGACCGCATCGGCCTGCCCGCCGAAGCCTCGGAAACCATCCTCGCCTGGCGCGTGGCCGAGGGCGACCGGGTGGAGGCCGGCCAGTTGCTGCTGGAACTGGACCCGCGCCGTCTCGATGCCCGCCTCGAAGAGGCCCGCGGCGATGTCGGCCAGGCCAAGGCCAGGTTGGAGGAACTGAGCGCCGGCGCGCGCAGCGAAACCATGGACGCCGCCCGCGCCACCCTCAACCGCAACCGCGCCGAACTCACTGATGCCGAGCGCACCTTCCAGCGCATTTCTGCGCTGTACCAGCGGCGCCAGGTCGCCATTGCCGAACTGGACCGTGCCCGCGCCGCCCGCGACCAGGCACGCGCCGCCGTGAGCAATGCCGACGCCCAGTTGCGCGAACTCACCAACGGCACCCGCCCGGAACAAATCGAGCAGGCCACCGCCTTGCTCCAGGCCGCCCAGGGCCGGCTGGCGCAGCTGCGGGTCACCCGCGAGCACCTCAGCCTGCGCGCGCCCCGCGCCGGACGGGTCGACGCCCTGCCCTTCAAGCCCGGAGACCAGCCGCCGCTGAACGCCGAACTGGTCAGCCTGCTGGTGGGTGAGGCGCCCTATGCAAGGGTCTATGTGCCGGCTTCGGTCCGCCCGCAGATCGCCATTGGCGACGCGCTTAAAGTGAAGGTGGAAGGCGTGCCCGAGCCCTTCGATGCGACCGTGCGCAGCATCGCCAGCGAGTCCAGCTTCACCCCCTACTTCGCCCTCACCGGCGAAGACGCCAGCCGCCTGGTCTACCGCGCCGAACTGGTGCTGCAGGGCGAGGCCGCGCGCCAGTTGCCCGCCGGCCTGCCGGTGCAGGCGGAGCGAGTGAGCCATGAACAGCAATGAAGCGGTGATCCGCGCAAGCCACCTGACCAAGCGCTTCGGCCAGCTCACCGCCGTTGACGGGCTGGACCTGCACGTCGACCGCGCCGAGGTGTTCGGCTTCCTTGGCCCCAACGGCAGCGGCAAGTCCACCACCATCCGCATGCTCTGTGGCCTGCTGCTGCCCAGCGCCGGCGAAATCGAGGTACTCGGCTGCCAGATCCCCCGCGACGCCGAAGCCCTGAAGCGGCGCATCGGCTACATGACCCAGAAGTTCTCCCTCTACGAAGACCTGACGGTGTACGAGAACCTGGAATTCCTCGCCACTGTCCAGGACATGGACCGCCGCGAGGCGCGCCAGCGCATCGAGGAGTTGCTGGAGCGCTACTGGCTGGCCGACCGCCGCAAGCAGCTGGCCGGAACCATGAGCGGCGGCCAGAAGCAGCGCCTGGCGCTGGCCGGCGCCGTGCTGCACAAGCCCGACCTGCTGCTGCTGGACGAACCCACCAGCGCCGTGGACCCGCAGTCGCGCCGGGAATTCTGGGACTCGCTGTTCGAGCTGGCCGAAGCCGGCACCACGCTGCTGGTCTCGACCCACTACATGGACGAGGCGGAACGCTGCACCCGCCTCGGCATCCTCGACGCCGGCCGGCTAGTGGCCGACGGCAGCCCCGCCGACCTGATGGCCGCCCTGCCCGGCCGCCCGCTGCTCGTGGAGTGCGCCCAGCCGCGCCAGGCCCAGCGCGCCCTGCAGGGCGCCGAGGAAGTCATCGCCATGGCCCAGATCGGCGCCTCGCTACGGGTGCTCAGCGCCGTCAGCGATGCCCGCGAACGCATCGCCCGGCGCCTGGCCGACCAGGGCATAGAAGCCGAAGTGAGGGACACCGAGGCCAACCTCGAGGACGTCTTCGTCGCCGTCACCCACCGCCCGCTCGAACGGGCTGGAGCGCCATCATGAACCTGCGCCGCCTGGGGGCCATCGTCCACAAGGAACTGCGCCAGCTGCGCCGCGACCGCCTGACCTTCGCCATGATCGTCGGCATCCCCATCATGCAGCTGGTGCTCTTCGGCTACGCCATCAACATGGACGTGCGCGGCCTGCACGCGGCCGTGCTGGACCAGGCCGACACCGCGCGCTCCCGCGAGGTGGTGGCGGAGCTCGGCGCCAGCCAGGTGCTGGACTTCCGCTACCACCTGGCCACCCCGCAGCAGCTCGACAAGCTGCTGCGCGAAGGCAGCATCAGCGCCGCCCTGGTGGTGCCGCCGGACTTCGAGGCACGCCTGCAGGAACGCGACCGCCCACCGCTGCAGCTGGTGGTGGACGGCTCCGACCAGGTGGTGCAGGCCTCCGCCCGCCAACTGGCGGCCTATCCCCTGCCCGGCTGGCCCAGCCTCACCGGCGTGCAGGTGGTGAACTTCTACAACCCCGAACGCCTGGCGCCGCTGAACACGGTGCCGGGGCTGATCGGCGTGATCCTCACCATGACCATGGTGCTGTTCACCGCCATCGCCCTGGTACGCGAACGCGAGCGCGGCAACATGGAACTGCTGATCACCACGCCGCTGTCCCCCTGGGAACTGACCCTGGGCAAGGTGCTGCCCTTCGTCGGCATCGGCCTGGTGCAGGTAACGGTGATCCTGCTGGTGGGCCTCTGGCTGTTCGAGGTGCCGGTGCGCGGCTCGCTGCTGGAACTCTACGGCGCGTCCCTGGTGTTCATCTTCGCCAGCCTGACCCTGGGGGTGTTCATCTCCACCCTGGCGCGCAGCCAGTTCCAGGCGATGCAGATGGCCTTTTTCACCTTCCTGCCGCAGATCCTGCTGTCCGGCTTCATGTTCCCCTTCGCCGGCATGCCCAAGGCGGCGCAGTGGATAGCCGAGGTGCTGCCGCTGACCCACTTCCTGCGCCTGGCCCGCGGCATCATGCTGCGCGGTGCCGGGCTGGCGGACCTCTGGCTGGAGTTGGTGGTGCTGGTGGTGTTCACCCTGGTGATGCTGACCATCGCTGTGATGCGGGTGCACAAGCGGTTGGATTGAGTTGCAGGCCAGACGGTTGGCTTTTCTGTGGGGGCGAATTCATTCGCCAAGGGCAGCGTAGCTGCCCCATGGACCTCGTAGGGCAAGCCTTCGGCCTGCTCAGCGATTGAAATCGCCCCCACAAAAGCATGGCCGACCCAACCGTGAATTCCGGATTGCATGCGGGCTACGGGCTGGACCGCTCTTCTGTGGGGGCGAATTCATTCGCCAAGGGCAGCAAAGCTGCCCCCTACTGGACCGAAGGGCGGTCCTTCGGCCCGCATAGCGATTGAAATCGCCCCCACAAGGTTCCGTTCAACCTTGCAGGGAGATCAGGCCAGCAACCCCGCCATGGTCCGCTCACCCAGCGCCGGGCCCACGCTCATGCCCACGCCGCTGTGCATCAGCACGGCGGTCACCCCCGGCGCCGCCTTGAGCACCGAGAAGGGTCCCGGCCCACGGGCGCCGTAGACGCCCTGCCAGCGCTCGACCACCTGCAGGCGGGTGCCCAGGGTGTGTTCGGCCAGGTCCAGGAGGATGTCGTCAATCGCCTCGGCATTGAAGGGCGAGGCGTCGCTGCCGTAGTGGTGGGAGTCGCCGATGATCAGCTCGCCATAGGGCGTCGGGCTGACCAGCAGGTGGATGCCGTGCTCCTCCAGTTCTGGCTGCTGGTTCTGGATCTGCTCGCGGATGGCCTCGGCCTCCGGCAGGTCGGCGAAGGCGCCGTAGTGCACGCAGCTCAAACCAGTGAGCACCGCCTGGTTCAGGCCGAAGTCGCGTTCCGGGCGCACCCGCAGCATCTGCAGGCGACAGACCTGGGGCTGCAGCGGGGCAATCTGCTCGGCCAGCAATGTCTGGTAGTCGTGGCCGGCGCAGACCACTATCTGCTCCGCCCGGCAACTGCCCTTGGTGCTGTGGATAACCCCCGGCTCGACATCGCGCACCAGGGTGGAGAAATGGAACTCGACGCCATGCTCACGGCGCAGGTATTCCACCAGCGCGGGGATGGCTTCGCGGGAATAGAGCTGCTGGTCGTCCAGCCCCAGCAACGCGGCGCGGTGATGGCTGAACTGGCCCCGGTAGAGGTCGTGCAGGCGCTCACCACGCAGCAGTTCCACGCAATAGCCATGCTCCGGCGCGCGTACTTCGCAGAAGGCTTCGAGCAGTTCTTCCTCGGCGCGGGTACGGGCGAACAGCAGGGAGCCGTTGCTGCGCAGGTGGAACCCAGCGACCTCGGCCCAGCGGGCCCAGATGTGACGGCTGTCACGGGCCAGGGCATGCATGGGGCCCGGCGGCTGGCCGGTGACCAGGGCCTGGCCGAAGTTGCGCACAGAGGCGCCCAGGGGCGTCGCGCTACGTTCGAAGACGCTGACGCGCAGGCCGCGCCGGGCGGCGGCGTAGGCGTGGGAAAGGCCGAGGATGCCGGCGCCGACTATGGCGATATCGGTGTCTTGCAGGGGCATGGAGTTCTCCTGGTGTCACGTCCCCTCTCC
The DNA here is from genome assembly GCF_029871205.1 of Pseudomonas sp. BN417. GTDB lineage: Bacteria > Pseudomonadota > Gammaproteobacteria > Pseudomonadales > Pseudomonadaceae > Metapseudomonas. The sequence goes on from NZ_SSOJ01000154.1 coordinate 36,677, forward strand.
CCCGCCCTCTCCCTGAAGGGAGAGGGGGTCGCCCCAGCGCGGGGCGGACGACGCGTTCATCCGGAAAGCAATCCGGATTCGCTCCAGAAGTCCCGGCGCGAACCCATGTTAATCGTTGCACCGATCAGCTCCCTCTCCCTTCAGGGAGAGGGTTGGGGAGAGGGAGCTGTCGGCCTCGCGCCTCACTGCTGCGGCAGCTTCTCGGACTTGCCGTCGTAGCGCTTGCGCCATTCGGCGAGGATCTGGTCGCGGTTCTGCGAGGCCCAGGCGAAGTCGTTCTTGATCAGGCGCTGCTCGTAGTCGGCCGGCAGTTCGGTCTGCGGCTTGGCGATGCCGGGGGCGGCGAGCACGGCGAAGTTTTCCTTGTACAGCTCCATGGCCGCCGGGCTGGCGGAGAAGTCGGCGAGCTTCTTCGCTGCGTCCATCTGATCGGTGCCCTTGACGATGCCGGTGGCTTCGATTTCCCAGCCCAGGCCTTCCTTCGGCAGGACGATGTCCAACGGAGCGCCCTGGCGCTTCAGTTGCACAGCCGGGTATTCGAAGGAGATGCCGATGGGGAACTCGCCGGCGGCAGCCAGCTTGCACGGCTTGGAGCCGGAATGAACGTACTGGCCGATGTTCTGGTGCAGGCCATCCATGAAGGCCCAGCCCTGCTTCTCGCCGAAGGTCTGCAGCCAGGCGCTGACGTCGAGGAAGCCGGTGCCGGAAGAGGCCGGGTTCGGCATCACGATCTTGCCCTTGTATTCAGGCTTGGTCAGGTCTTCCCAGCTGCCGGGCTTGGCCAGGCCCTGCTTCTCCGCCTCCACGGTGTTGAAGCAGATGGTGGCGGCCCACACGTCCATGCCTACCCAGGCCGGCGGGTTGGCGGCGTCACGGTAGTTGGCGCCGATGGTCTCCAGGTGCTTGGGCGCGTACTTCTCCAGCATGCCTTGCTGGTCGAGGATGGCCAGGCTGGAAGCCGCCAGGCCCCAGACGGCGTCGGCCTGCGGGCTGTCTTTCTCGGCCAGCAGCTTGGCGGTGATGATGCCGGTGGAGTCGCGCACCCACTTGATCTCGATGTCCGGGTTCTGCGCTTCGAAGGCTTTCTTGTAGGCCGACAGCTGTTCGGCTTCCAGGGCGGTGTAGACGGTCAGCTCGGAGGCGGCGTGGGCCTGGAGGCTGAAGCCGGCCACTGCGGCAGCGGCGAGGGCGAGGCGTTTGAACATGGAAAGCTCCTTGTCGGGGTTGGCTTGCGGTTTGTGGTTGTTCAGTGGGTGCGCCAGGCCTGGGAGCGGCGCAGCAGGCCGCGCGAGGCCCCGGCCAGCAGCAGGGATACGGCGGCGGAGGTGAGCAGGATCAGGGTGGACATGGCGGCCGCGCCGCCGACGTTGCCGGCGTCGTCCATGTTCAGCACGGCGACGGCGGCGAGGATGCTGTCCGGGCTGTAGAGGAAGATGGCGGCGGACACCGTGGTCATGGCCGAGACGAACAGGTAGCGGACGATATCCAGCAGCGCCGGCAGGCAGATCGGCACGGTCACCTTCAGGTAGTGGCGCCAGAGCGGAGCCTTGAGCGACAACGCCGCGGCCTCGAACTCGCCGTCCAGCTGGCGCAGGGCAGTGGTGGCGGTCATCTGCGCAGTCGTGAGGAAGTGCGCGATGGAGCAGATCACCAGCAGGGTCATGCTGCCGTAGAGCGCGTGCAGCGGATTACCCGGCAGGTTGAAGAAGAAGACGTAGCCGAGGCCCAGCACCAGGCCGGGAACCGCCATGGGCACGAAGCTGAGCAGGCGCAAGGCCTGGGTCAGCCAGCGCTGGCCGCGGGTCTTCTCCATCAGGTAGGCGCCGGTGAAGATCAGCGCGCTGCCGAAGAGAGCCGTGCAGGTGGCGAGGGTCAGACTGTTGCGGTAGGCCAGCCAGCCGCCGCCGGCGGTTTCCTCGAAGGCGTAATGGCGCAGGGACAGCGACAGGTTGTAGGGCCAGAACTTCACCAGCGACGAATACACCGCCATGCCCAGCACCAGCAGAAGGATCGCGCAGACCACCAGCACCAGGGCCAGGAAGCAGGCATCGCGCACCTTCGACGGCGCCGGATGGAAGACCTGGGCGCGGCCGCTCATGGCCTCTCCCTGGCGACGGCGCAGCCAGGCATCCACGCCGAAGCTGAGCAGCGCCGGCAGCAGCAACACCATGCCGATCAGCGCGCCACGGCCGAACTGCTGCTGGCCCACCACGGCCTTGTAGGCCTCCAGCGCCAGCACCTGGTAGTCGCCCCCCACGACCACGGGCACGCCGAAGTCGGTGATGGTCAGGGTAAAGACCAGGCAGAAGGCGGCGAAGGCGGCCTGGCGGGTGGCCGGCCAGGTGATGCTGCGGAAGGCCTTCCAGGGGCCGGCGCCCATGCTGGCGGCGGCGTCGAACAAACGCGCATCGGCCATCGCCAGCGCAGAAAGCAGCACCATCAGCGCATGGGGGAAGGTGTAGATGGCTTCGCCCAGCACTATGCCCCAGAAGCCGTAGATATTCTCCGGCAGCCAGCCGCGCAGCAGGCCCTGGTTGCCGAACAGGTAGATCAGCGCGATGCCCGGCAGCATCGAGGGCGCCAGCAACGGCAGCAGGGAAATCCCCCGCCACAGGCCCTTGGCCGGGATCAGCGTGCGCTGCAGGGCATAGGCGAAGAGGTAGGCGGTCGGCACCACGATGGCGGCGACGCTCAAGGACACCTTCAGGCTATTGCCCAGCAGCCAGTGGAAGTTGGCGCTGGCCAGCAGTTCCCTGGCCGCTGCCAGGCCGCCGCCCTGCCCTGCTTCACCGCTGAAGCCGCGCCAGAAGATCGCCAGCAGCGGCAGCAGCACGGCCAGGGTCAGCAGACCGAGGAACAGATACTTGCCGCCCTGCACGAAGAAGCGGTCGCCCAGGTCGGCGCGCGGCGCGCCCTTGGCCAGGGACTTGTCCTGCGTCATCACGGCATCCATCTCAGGCGAACACCTGCAGGCTGCGGGACGGCAGGGCGACCCAGATATCCGGGGTGCCCAGGCGCGGGAGGATCGAAGGGTCCAGCTCGGCCAGCAGTGCATGGCCCGGCAGCTGTTCCAGTTCGAAGCTCATGCGGCAGCGGTTGCCGAGGAAGGTGATCTCCCGCACCTGGGCGCGGAAGCGGTTGTCCTGCTGCTCGGAAGGATTGATGGCGACCGCTTCCGGGCGGCAGAACAGGCGGCCGCTGGCAGCGCTCGCGGCGCTTTCCGGCAGGCGCAGGTCGAGGCCGCCGACGCGGACGTGGCCGTCCCGGCGCGAGTCGAAGGGCAGCCAGTTGCCCTGGCCGACGAACTCGGCGACGAAGGGCGTGGCCGGCTGGCGATAGATCTCCTGCGGGGTGCCGTACTGCTCCACGCGGCCCTGGTTCATCACTGCGATGCGGTCGGCCATCAGCATGGCCTCGTCCTGGTTGTGCGTCACCATGAGGGTGGTGATGCCGAGCTGCTTCTGCAGCTGGCGCAGCTCGGTGCACAGGTGCTCGCGGACGCGGGCGTCCAGCGCAGACATGGGTTCGTCCAGGAGCAGCAGCGAAGGCTTCGGCGCCAGCGCGCGGGCCAGGGCCACGCGCTGCTGCTGACCGCCGGAGAGCTGCCCGGGATACTTCTTCTCGCTGCCGGAAAGACCCACCAGTTCCAGCATCTCCGCCACGCGCAGGCGCGCCTGCTCACGGCTGCTGCCGGCCAGGCCGTAGGCGATGTTCTGCTCCACCGTCAGGTTGGGGAACAGCGCATAGGACTGGAACAGGATGCCGTAGTCACGGGCCTGGGGCGGCAGGCGCGAAATGTCGCGCGCACCGATGTGCAGGCTGCCGCTGTCCTGCTGCTCCAGGCCGGCGATGCAGCGCAGCAAGGTGGTCTTGCCACAACCGGAGGGCCCCAGCAGGCACACCAGCTCGCCCTCGGCGATATCCAGGCTCACCCCACCCAGGGCGGTGAAGTGGCCGAAGCGCTTGTGGATATCGCGCACCCGCATATGGGTGGCGTGCTGGTCGGATTGAGACATTGCGGTACCTCGCTGAGCGGTTGGCGTGCACGGGTGCACGACTCGACGAGGGTGATGCTAGGGAAGCAATGCGAACGTCAGATGGCGGTTGGCGCAAAGATGCCGATAGTGGCATTGGCGGATTTGGGATGTGGGACGAAGCCTGTTTCGCGTTGGGCGACGTTGCGTCGCCTCGGGCTTGTCCATAGATAGGCGTTCACCTACCATCTGGCTACGCCAATGACGCACGATGAACCAGGTTGATATTCATCGAAACCCCGGTATTCACCCGCCAGATCACGGCCTTGCTCGATGACGATCAGTACAAGGAACTTCAGCTACAACTGATCATGAACCCGGAAGCGGGCGACCTGATACAGGGCACGGGCGGCCTGCGCAATATCAGGGTCGCGGCAAAAGGACAAGGCAAGCGAGGCGGCGGCCGGGTCATCTACTACCACTTTGTATCCGCCTCACAAATAGCCTTCCTGCTGGCCTACCCGAAGGGTGAACAGGAAGACCTGAGCAGCGACCAGAAGAAGGCGTTGCGCCAGGTGATCGAGAACTGGAGGTAACCATGGACAAGCACCTGTTCGACGAACTGCTCGAAAGCGTCACCCAGATGGATGAGATCCGTCGCGGCGAGCGCCAGCCCTCGCGCGAGTTCCACGTCGATGCCGTGAAGGTGCGTGGGATTCGCCGCCTGACCGGGCTGTCGCAAGCGCGCTTTGCCGAGACCATCGACGTGGCGGTCGGCACCCTGCGCAACTGGGAACAGGGACGCCGTACCCCGGAAGGCCCCGCGCGCGCCCTGCTCCGCGCCATCAGCAACGACCCGGAGCACGTCCTGGCCGCGCTCAAGCGCTAGCGGATGGGCGCGGGGGCCGTGCGGACCACCCCCGGATTTCATCCGGGCTACGGAACTTCGGCGCTGGCAGGCGCGAATTCATTCGCGCCTACAGGGGCAGCGCCAGCGCCAGGAACGCCGCCGGTAGGCGCGCCTGGCGACGCTCCTTGAGGCAGTAGAGGTATTCGTCGATCAGCGGCGCGCCCTTGAGTTCGATCACCCGCAGTTCCGGGTTATCCGGCACTTCGTGGCGGGCGATGATGCTGATGCCGAGGTTGCGGATCACCGCCTCGCGGATGGATTCGCGGCTGCCGATTTCCAGCAGCGGGCCCACTGCGATACCGGCGTCCTTGAGCATGGTCTCGGTGAGCTGGCGGGTGGTGGAGCCGGGTTCGCGCATCAGCAGGCAATGGCCCTTGAGGTCTTGCAGCTCCACGGATTTGCGCTTGGCCAGGGGGTGTTCGCGGTGCACGGCGAGCACCAGCGGGTCGCTGCCGAGGACGATGCGGGTGAGGCGGGCGTCGTCGAGACGTTGCGAAGAGGCGGCGAGGTCGACGCGGTACTCCTCCAGGGCTTCGATCACCTGCTGGGAGTTGCCAATCTCCAGGGACACGTCGGTCTGCGGAAAACGCTCGCGGAAGGCCCGCACCAGATCGAGGATGTAGTAAGGCGCGGTGGCGCCGATGCGCAGGGTGCCCTGCATCTGCCCGCAGTTGCGCAGGAAGAACTCGATATCGGCTTCCTGCTGCAGCAGCACCTTGACCATGGGCAGCAACCGCGCACCCTCCTCGCTCACGGTCAGGCGACGGCCACCGCGATGGAACAGCTCGACGCCGTACTGGCCTTCCAGGTTGCGGATCTGGGTGGTCACCGTGGGCTGGCTGAGGCCGAGCTTCTTCGCCGCCTGGGTGATGCTGCCCAGTCGAGCGACCATGTAGAAGGCCTTGAGCTCAGCGCTGAGCATGGCACGGGTTCTGGGAGGCGGGATGGGGCACGGCCGGGACCTTGGGCTGTGGTGGAATCCGGGCATTCTGCCCTTGAGCACGCGGCGACGCCACGGGCATCGCCCCTGGGTGCTACCTTTGCCAACCAGCAGAGAACGCCAACAAGCCTCGAAGCAACCCATGACTGATCGCGCGCTCTTTCCTCGCTACATTGCCCTGCTCTGCCTGCTGGCAAGCGAGCAATTGGCCGCAGCCGATCCACAACCCATGGAAGCACCCGCGCTGGTCATCAGCGGCAGCCGCTACCGGGCACCGGCCTTCGACCTGCCGTTCTCGGTGGACCGGGTGGACCCGGTGGAACGGGCGCAGCCGGGCATCAACCTGTCCGAGCAGCTGTCGGGTGTGCCCGGCCTGGCCATCCAGAACCGCCAGAACTATGCCCAGGAGGCGCAGCTTTCCTCGCGCGGCTTCGGTGCCCGCTCGGCGTTCGGAGTACGCGGAATCAAGTTGCTCAGCGACGGTATCCCGGCCAGCACCCCGGACGGCCAGGGCCAGACCTCCAGCTTCGACCTGGATGTGCTGGACCATATGGAAGTGCTGCGCGGCCCCTTCGCCACGACTTACGGCAGCAACTCCGGCGGCGTGGTGCAGCTCTTCTCCCGTGACGGCGAAGGTCCGCCGCGCCTGTCCGGCGGCGCCATCCTGGGCGCCTGGGGCACCCAGCGGGAAAGGCTTACAGCCGAGGGCGGCGACGCTCGCGCCGGCTTCATCTTCAACCGCTCCCATTTCGAGACTGACGGTTATCGCGACCACAGCGCGGCCATCGTCGACAAGACATTCGGCAAGCTGACCCTGCGCCCCGACGCCGACAGCAAGCTGGCGCTGATCTACAACGACCTCAACCAGAACGGCACCCAGGACCCGCAGGGCCTGACCTGGGAGGCCTACCGCCAGGACCCGCGTTCGGTGTCGGCCAACACCCTCCTGTTCAACACCCGCAAGACGGTGGACCAGCGCCAGGGCGGCCTCAACTACGAGCGCTCGTTTGGCGAGGCCACCTGGCAGACCACGCTCTACACCGGCACGCGGCGGGTGATCCAGTTCCAGTCGATCCCCGTGGCGGTGCAGGCCAACCCGCGCCTCTCGGGCGGGGTGATCGACTTCAAACGGGATTACCAGGGCATCGGCAGCCGTTGGATACAGCCCTTCGACACCGATGTGGGCCGCTTCACCGCCACGGCCGGCGTCGGCTACGACCAGTCCAGTGACGACCGCCAGGGCTACGAGAACTTCGTTGGCGACACCCTGGGCGTGAAAGGTGCGCTACGCCGTGATGAGCGGGATGACGTGACCAGCACCTCGCCCTACCTGCAGCTTTCCTGGGAATACGGCGACTTCAAGGTGCTGGGTGGACTGCGCCACAACGAAGTGGAGTTCGAGGTGGACGACCACTACCTGGCCAACGGCGACGACAGCGGCAGCGTCACCTACCGCAAGACCACACCCAGCCTGGGTGTGACCTACGCCCTGACCCCGCAGCTGAACCTCTACACCAGTTGGGCCCGGGGCTTTGAGACACCCACCCTGAACGAGCTTTCCTACTCCGGCCCCGATGCCAGCTTCGGGTTCGACCTCAAGCCTGCCACCAGCGAGCAGTACGAGCTGGGCGCCAAGGCCCTGCTGCCAGGCAACGGCAATCTCAACGCAGCGCTGTTCCACATCGTTACCGAAGACGAACTGGTGGTGGCCTCCTCCATCGGCGGCCGCACCCAGTTCCAGAATGCCGCGCAAACCCGCCGCCGGGGCCTGGAGGTCAACCTGGAGCAGCCCCTGGGCCAGGACTGGCGGGTAGAGCTGGCCTACACCTGGCTGGACGCCAGGTACAGCAAGGCCTTCGTCAGCGCGGGCGAGCTGATTCCGTCGAGCCGGCGCATGCCCGGCATCGCCGAGCACAACCTCTTCACCACCCTGGCCTGGACACCGAAACCGGGTATAAGCACCGGCCTCGAAGGCCAGCTGCGCAGCAGCGTGGAGGTGGAAGACAGCAACCAGGCCCGCGCCGCGCCGGGCTACGCCCTGGCCAACTGGTACCTGCGCTTCGAGCAGAAGCTGCGCCCCTGGACCTTCAGCCAGACCCTGCGTGTGGATAACCTGTTTGACCGCGACTACATCGGCTCGGTGATCATCGGCGAAAGCAACGAGCGCTTCTATGAACCCGGCGCCGGGCGCAGCTGGTATGCGGGGGTGAACCTGGAGTACGCCTTCGACTAGCGGTCGCGGGCGGGAACGTTCCTGGCGTCCTTGCGGACGGCTACCGGCGTTTCACCGAATCGCTTGCGGAAAATCTTCCCAAGGTAGCTGGTGTCCGCGACGCCTATTTCGTCGGCGATCACAGCCAGGCTGTGGCTGGAATTGAGTAGGCGCCACTTCACGTGCTGGAGCCGCATCTCGTTCCAATACTCCTTCGCTGTCATGCCTTGGCTGGCGATGAACAGGCGATCCAGCTGCCGGCGGCTGACACCCACCAGTTCGGCCAATTGTTCCGCTGTGCGGTCTGACGCCATCAGGTGGCGCATCAACGCGACGGCGCGGTCGACATGCCGGCCACGAGCGCCATCGGCGTCCAGCGAACGCAGCGGGTGCTGGCTGCTGCGCGACTCGTCCACCAACATGTCGGCCAACCCCTTCAGCGCCCTGACTCGCCCACACGCCTGCGCCAACAGCTCCACCGCCACGTCGATGGCGGCCGTGCCGCCGGCACAGGAAATACGGTCACGGTCAAAGCAGTAGAGCTGCTCGCTCTGCACCTGGATACGCGGATAGGACGCGCGAAACTCCGCGACATGGCGCCAGTGGAGCGCTACCCGGTGGCTGGTAAGGAGCCCGCAGGCAGCCAGGAGGAAACTGGCATTGTCGATGCTGACCAGCTTCACGCCCTGTCCGGCCGCTGTACGCAACAGCCGCTTGTAGCGTGGGGCGAGCGCCTCCGTGGCACGGGCACTGCGTCCACCGAACACCACAAGGTAGTCGTAATCGACGAAGCGGATATCCGCGACCGTTGCCTCCACCTGAACGGCCGCGCCGCTGCTCGACACCACGTACCCCGGTTCGAGGCCGAGGATTGTCCAGGAGCAGTAGCGCTGACGGCTGTAGTCCTCGTCATCCGCGGTGAAGCGCAGCTTGTCGAGGAAGCCACCGAACGGCAGCAGGGCGAACTCCGGCAGGGGTAGCAGCAGGAAGCGGATGTCGGGGGTGACCGCGTCATTGGCCATGCTCGGAGCGTCCATATTCTTCCACAGGATGTCCGGATAATACCGCAGCCCAGGGCTCGTTCTGCTGCACCATCCCCCCCATCGAGCAAGAGAAACGGCAAATGGCCCTGGATACCTGGTTCATCTACTTCATCGCGACCATCGGCCTGGCGCTGACCCCGGGCCCCAACAGCTTGCTGGCACTGACCCATGGCGCTCTATACGGGTCGCAGCGAACGCTCTTCACCATTACTGGCGGCGTGACCGGCTTCAGTTGTCTGATCGCCCTGGCGATGTTCGGCCTGGGTGCCCTGCTCCAGGCCTCGTCTTCGGTGCTCGAAGTCCTCAAGTGGGTGGGGGGTGCCTACCTGCTCTGGCTGGGACTTCAACTCTGGCGAGCACCTGCGCTGCACCTCACGCCCGTGGTCGGCACCGGCGCACCCGGTGCGGCAGGCCTGTTTCGCCAGGGATTCCTTTCGGCAGTGGCCAACCCCAAGGTGCTGCTCTTCTATGGGGCCTTCCTCCCCCAGTTCCTGGACCCGCAGCGTTCGCTGGTGCCGCAGTTCGTGGTGATGGCCGCCACCTTCGCCGCCATCGAGTTCCTGGTGGAGTACCTGCTGGCGCGGCTGGCCTTCCGCATCCGGCCCTGGATGGAGCGTGGGGGCAAGGGCTTCAATCGCTTCTGCGGGACGCTGTTCGCCCTGATCGGCGCAGCATTGCCGATGGCCAGATAGGCAAGCGACTGGCGAGTGAAGGAACAGCTGGAAATCGACATCAGGTAATAGTTGTCTCCGCCCCAAAGTGATCGGCCGCCTAATGGTGATCCTGCTGGTTGGCGGCCTGGTTTACAGCCGCCTCAATCGCTTCAACCCAGGACGCATTGCCAATTGCCTGCGCAATAGCGCGTGCGCCCACCATCGCCGCAAAAATGACCATCGCAGGGCGCCCGGCTGCGTGCTGATCGCGACGCTTGGACCGATGTTCCTTAGTGGTCAGCTAAGCCTATCGGCCTTAAGTGCGCCGGCCATCCTCATGGCGGCCGGTTTCCCTGCTCCTTGGCCTCCGGCGAGAGCACCAGTCACTGCCTCGCCAGAGTCAAACAGAGCCTTGCCCCCCCGCTCTCAAAATTCCTTCAACTTCCGCACGAACAAGGCAAGCAATTGCGACTGGCTGCCGATACTCAGCTTCTCGTAGAGACTGCGCCGGTGCACCTTCACCGTTCCCGGGCTGATCCGCAGCCGCTGCGACACCGAGATATTGGAGTGCCCCTCCAACAACAGCCGCGCCACCTCGCACTCCCGCGCGGTCAACACGTCCCGACCGAACTGCTCGAATACCTCACCCACCTTGTGGCTCAGGTCATCGGCAGCACAGTGGCCGTCCTGCCGATGCACCGCCCAGGCCGAACGCACCACCTGCTCCACCACCGGCGCCGCACCGCGCAGCAACTGCCGCTCTTCCTCACTGGAAGCCACCGTACCCCGCAGCCGCATCAGCGACAGCACCGCCCTGCTCTCCTCCCCCAGGCTGATGATGAAACCCAGCTTCTCGGACAAGGCCAGATCGCGGTAATAGGTACGGAAATACTCGGTGTCACGGAAGCGCTCAGGCGCCAGCCGCCGCATGCTGTACAGCCCATCAGCCTGATCGAATACGCATGCCAGGTAGAACGGGTCCAGCAGATAGGGCCCGGCCTGGTAGTCGCTGACGAAGAGCTGCCGCAGGTCCGGCGGGAAGGTGTTGAACAGCGCCAGCGGCGGATGCCGACCTTCGTAGATGAATAGCGCGAAGTGGTCGGTGAAGGTCAGGCGTTGCAGCCAGTCGGTGAGCGCCTGTAATTGAGGGCGACCGGGAGGTTTCGCCAGTACATCGGCAACGTCCTGGGTCCATTCGGTTAGCTGTCCGTGCATTGGATGGAACCTCACAATCCATCGAAGTAAGGCGGGGGATATCCAGGGACAGGTGGTTGGCTTCCCTCCTTGTGCGCGCAGCGCTCTCGACAGCCATGTCTGAGTCGCGCTGTGGATCACTGACCAGATTTCTGTTCAAGCCTTTGTCGCCACTGAACTTGCGCCCGCGCGAGCAAAACCGAGCTCTTGCCCCGGCGTTAGAGGCACGGGCATAGTGTCCATCCCTGTTAAATCTTGTTCGACGACAAGGATTCTTGAGCAGAAATCTGCTCAAGTCAAGAGATTTTGACCAGAAAATTACTCATACCGGTTGGCGTAGGAACTCGCCTGAGAGAAGAGCGCGAACGGCTGGGCAAGAACCAGACAGAGTTCGGCGCTCTCGTTGGCGTTAGCCGCGGAACTCAGAAAGCCTACGAACTCGAACACAGCTCTCCCGATGTCAGCTACCTCTCGAAACTCCAGGATTTGGAAGTCGACGTGCAATACGTAGTAACGGGCGCCCGGAACGATGTCGCCCGTGGCTCTCTCACTGAGCTTGAGACAACTCTCCTGCAAGCCTTCAGGGTCCTCTCCACCAGTGATCAAGAAACGCTTGCCCGGATAGCTGTCGCGCTGTCCGGCACGCCGCCTTCCGCCGCCTGACATCTCAGCAGGCAGGCCAAATGGAATTGGATCAGGCGTTTGGACGAGCCTTCGTCGCAAAAAAGGGGACGGTGCAAAAAGGGGACCGTACGCTAAACGCCTAGGAAACAGGATTCACCGATCTGTCTAAGCGTCCAGCCAAGTCACCTTCCGAACTCCAGCATTAAGGGCGATGGTGTCCGCGTATTTTTAAGCGGACGCGATCGTCCTTAACGTCAGGATTTCCATGCGCCAACGAAGCTCTTACCCAAACCGTTCAAGGCCCAGGTTTTTCAGGAGGAGCGCTCTCGAGCGCCCTTCCCGGCTGGCGGTGAAACGAATGCCGTAGGTGGTTCGGCTATGCTCAGGTGAACTGGATCTGCTTCGATCGCATTGCGCAGATCAGTTGTGGGTTGCCCGTGATGTCCCTGGAACGGGCCGCGTGGCAACCTTCCAGCCACTCCAGCTGCCTGTCGGATGGTGGTCTTCTTGCGCAGCCTGCAATCGCTCGAGGCATTCCTCTGGAAGGTCGCGACCTGGCCCATTTCCTTTTCGCGAACGCTCTGGCGAGTGCTACGCAACCCCATCGCCGTTTCGCTCTATACCCGACGACAGCTCGAGCAGCAGCCTGACCGGCGCTTCAGGGGCATGCTCAGCCCACCGCTGATGCTGGTCCTTTCCATCGTCCTTGCCCATCTCCTCGGCTTCGCCATACCGGATCGACCTTCGCCATTGGTGTCCGGCGAGTTGCTGACGCTGCTGGTGCGCAGCTTCAGCTACGGCCTGTACGCGCTGATGCCGGCCATGGCCATGCTGCGGGTGCGGCAAGTCCGCGTGAGCCGCACCACCCTGCGCGAGCCCTTCTACATCCAGTGCTACCTGGCCTCCCCTCTTTCCATCGTGCTGATCGCGGCCAACCTGCTGGCAGGCATCCAAGTAGCGCTGGCGATGTTTCTCACCACCCTCGCCTGCATCTGGTACTTGTTCTCGCAGATCGCCCTGCTGCGCCGGCTCCTCGACTTGCCCCTGCTGCCGGCCACCTTCATCGCCATTTCCAGGTTCGTCGTCGCCACCCTGATCGTCCTGGCCCTGATGGATCTGCTGCGGTCCACATCCGTTACGCATATCGGTTGACCAACGCAACTCCATGTCTGGGTGCATACCGATCTGTCTCACTTCAATGAGCAGTTTCTGCACGCCCATGGCGTGTTGCCGTCAAAGTGGCGAGCGCAGCGGCAAGCGCAAGAAAGCGCATGACCAACCGCCACATCGCCACACCGACGAGACGCTTCTAGCTGAGCGATGCCGCTTGCTGAAGGCTTAGCGAACGGGTTTCAGGTGCCAGCATCCAGGACATCAGCAGACCGAACTGCGTGATGATCGCCGCTGCGTACATCGTCTGGGAGACACCACCTATAGCGGACGTCAACGGCACCCCCGATGATGCAGCGGCATTGCCATCCAACGGGGCGTCACGCTGACGGCGCTCGGCCCTAAGCGCTGGTTAACCCTTCAGCGCAGCCTCGATCGCGGCGATATCAATCTTTTGCATGCCCATCATCGCTTCGAACGCGCGCTTGGCCGCTGTTCGATCAGGATTGGTAATGGCGGCCGTCAACACGCGTGGTGTGATCTGCCACGACAGGCCCCATTTGTCCTTGCACCATCCGCATGCGCTTGCCTGGCCACCATGACCGATGATTGCGTTCCACAAGCGGTCGGTCTCGGCTTGGTCATCGGTCGCAACCTGGAACGAGAATGCCTCGTTATGTTTGAACGCCGCCCCTCCGTTCAGACCAAGGCAAGGGATGCCCATCACCGTGAACTCGACAGTCAAGACATCGCCCTGCTTGCCAGCAGGATAGTCGCCAGGCGCGCGATGGACAGCGCCCACCACACTGTCCGGGAACGTCTCGGCATAGAACGTCGCAGCATCCAGCGCAGTGCCGTCATACCAGAGGCATATCGTGTTTTTGCTGATCATCTTGGTTCTCCACGATTGGGACTGGTCATGGATTCTAGCCGCGCAGCCAGCCTGTCGCTTCCCGACCCACAGCAGCCAGTCGGCATAACAGTTTTCAACCAATCGCCGGAACAATGTGGCTGCTTCACCCAACCCCTTCTCGTATCATCAGCGCCTTCGCATCTGGAACGAACTGTGTGAAATCGCCAACTGGAAAAGCTCCGGCTGCCCCTGATGGGACGAAGTGGGACGTAGGCGAGGCTGTCAATCAGCTCTCGTGGGACGACTTGCGCATCATCAAGACGCTCAGTGATTGCGGCAATCGTTCGGCTACGGCCAAGAAGCTTGGCATCAATGTATCCACCGTTTCGCGCCGAGTTGCTCAAGTTGAGCGAACGCTCGGCATCGCACTGTTCGATCACCGCAAATCAGGGTATCTGCTCACCGCCGAGGGTGCTGAATTGCGAGCACTCGCCGAGCGAGTGGAGCTGGATATCGTCAGCGTCACGCGGCGTGTTTCGCGTTCAGGCCAAGGCCCCCTCGGGAAACTTCGAATTACCACCAGCGACTCGCTGCTGCTGTACTTCTTCACCCCCATCATCGCGGACTTCAAGGCCCTGAACGAGGGGATCACCATCGAGGTGCTGGTGGGCAATGAAACCCTTAGCCTCGCCCGGGATGAATCGGATATCGCGATTCGAGCGACGAGAAAACCTGCAGAAAGCCTGGTGGGACGTAAACTGGCGAACATTGCCTGGGCACCTTACTGCTGCGCCAAGCAGATAACCTTGCCCCTTTTCGAAGAGAGCCAGGCATGGGTGTCATACTCCGCAGCGCTCTGCGGTTTGAAGGCGACAAGCTATGTCGAAAGCAGAGTCGCTGCTGAGCGCATAGCGTACCGCACCGATTCTGTTGCAGCAGCAAGCGCTGCAATCGCGGCGGGTCTGGGATTTGGATTCCTTCCCTGCATGTTGGGCGACAAAACCCCAGGGTTGGTACGCGCCGGCCCGGTGGTGCCAGAGCTTCAGGATGAGTTGTGGCTGCTGACTCACCAGGACATTCGAAAATCGTGGCGAGTCAAAGCATTCATGACCTTCTGCGCTGCTGCCGTGGCCAGTCAAAAGCCCTTGGTCGAGGGGCAATTGATACTCCCGGTCACCTAGATCTAAACCGGGAGTGCAGCTCAGATGTCTCGGGCGCCAATCACGGCCTTGCACACGATCTCAATCAGCTGCGGACGCTGGGCAAGCCTCGACACCCCAATGATATTGCTCGCGCACTGGGGCCGCTCAGTGCCATAGGCCGCCTTGCGCACTTTGCCGACTACCGCGAACGCAGCGTCCATGTCCAGCACATAAAGCGTTTCCTCGACAACATCTTGCATAGTTGCGCCATACAAGGCGAGCAGCTTCGAAATGTTGTCGTAAGAGACCCGCATCTGCTCTCCCATCGTAGAGAAATCACTGGGCTTACCGTCGGCGTTCAGCGGCGCCGGGGCTACCAGATGACCTTCCTCATCATGGTTGAATTGACCTGATACGTAGATCTCGTTTCCTACCCGCCGTGCCTGCGGATAGCCATACGCCTCCTCCCAGGAAACGCCCCAGTAGGCGGTCTGCTTGTTGAACGGTTGTGAAGCTGCCATTGCATTCTCCTGCACATGAGGGACCGGCTTGATCCGAATGGGTGGGCGAATGCTAGCAGCGCGATCGCGTATTTGATGGCTCATAAATGAGCCGACATGAGCGCAAAAATGCGCCACCGACAGGCGCCTTGTTTCGTTATCTTTTTGCTCGTCCTCAAGCAGTGACGCTGAGGAGTGCACTCGTGGCTACGGTAATGCCTGCAAGGTGCGGGCCCCGAGACTTGTGCGATTGAACATCATCAAGCTGAAAGGAAACAAAAATGAGCAATCCTAAAACTGAAGTCCTGACTCCGCTTAATAGCCAACTGATCTTCATCGATCAGCAGCCACAGATGGCCTTCGGCGTTCAGAGCATTGACCGGCAAACGCTGAAAAACAATACCGTTGCCTTGGCCAAGGCAGCGAAGATTTTTAATGTCCCCACCACCTTCACCACGGTTGAGACAGAAAGCTTCTCAGGTCACACCTACCCCGAGCTACTCGCTGTGTTCCCGGACGCCCCGCTGCTGGAGCGCACCTCCATGAACTCCTGGGATGATCAGAAGGTACGCGACGCACTCAAGAGAAATGGTCGCAACAAGATCATCGTCTCCGGCTTGTGGACCGAGGTATGCAATGCCACCTTCGCCCTGTCGGCAATGAACGATGCCGGCTATGAAATTTATATGGTTGCAGACGCCTCCGGCGGCACCACCAAAGAAGCCCACGATTACGCCATGCAGCGCATGATCCAGGCCGGCGTGGTACCGGTGACCTGGCAGCAGGTGCTGCTGGAATGGCAACGGGACTGGAAGAACCGCGACACCTACGACGCCGTAATGGAACTGGTAAAGGAACATTCTGGTGCATATGGCATGGGCGTCGACTACGCCTACACCATGGTGCACAAGGCGCCTGAGCGCGTTCAGCATGGCCCCACCTTGCCGCCTGTCGCTGCATCTGTCTGAGCCATCGCCAGCCCCTGCCCTGGGGGCTGTTCACGGACTTGCGAAGGGTGCGCAGTCGACTGAACCGAGTCAACGAGCCTGGCCTGGAACCTCTGGGGATTTCCAATGCCCAGCGCTGTTCGAGTCAGGCGCTCGCATCCTGTTACCTGGATTAATGGATGTGTATGAACAAGGACAAATCTACCGTGCTGGCGACTCTCACACTGGCTTCGACAGGGCAACTCAAATCCTGGCAGATAAGAACTGCCAAACAACTGATGCTGGACAGGCTGGATACCGGCATTTCAGTGACTGAACTAGCCGAAGCTTGCGCATTGTCGCGCAGTCACTTCTCACGCATGTTCAAGGAAAGCACCCGGATGCCCCCGCAGCGATGGCTGCGTGAACAGCGGGTCATGAAGAGCAGAGAGTTATTGAAGGCTTCCACGATGTTGCTCGCAGAGATCGCGCTGGAATGCGGCTTCTGCGATCAATCTCACTTCTGCCGTACATTCGTGAAGGCTGAAGGCATGACACCGCAGGCTTGGCAGCAACAAGCAATCTGCCCGATTCCGGTCGTTGCTTGAGACGGTAAGGCATCATCAACGCGCGAGCGAGCCCAAGCGGACTGAGGTGTAACCCCCTTGAAAATCAATTTGTTACAGCTGCAGACGATTTTTTAAAAAGCTTGCACGCTAAATTGTTGAGCGACAACTTATTGCGAATTATTAGCACGCAAATATTTAAAGCGATAACAGAATCCCCTGAAGACATTCAAAGTGAGGAAAGCCATGAAAGTTCTCTACACCGCAGTCGCAACCGCAACCGGTGGTCGTGATGGCCGAGCCATCTCCAGCGACAAGAACCTCGACGTGAAACTGACCACTCCGAAGGAATTGGGCGGTGCCGGTGGTGATGCCACCAACCCTGAGCAACTGTTCGCCGCTGGTTACTCGGCCTGCTTCATCGGTGCACTGAAGTTCGTCGCCAGCCAGAGCAAACGCAGCATTCCAGCCGACGCCTCGATCACTGCGCGGGTCGGCATTGGCCAGATCCCAGGCGGCTTTGGCCTGGATATCGACCTGAACATCAACCTGCCAGGCCTGGAGCAAGCCGATGCACAAGCGTTGGTGGAAGCGGCCCACCAAGTGTGCCCGTACTCCAACGCAACCCGTGGCAACGTCGATGTCCGTATGCACGTCACCGTCTAACTTCCCGCCTCACCAGAAACAGGAGATATGAAATGAACGTTTTGAACAAAACACTCGTTGGCTCGCTCCTTGCCTTGTCGATCGGTAACGCATTCGCTGACTCTGGCGTCGAACACAACACCCAGGCATTCCTCGATGCACTGAACTCAGGCAGTGGTAAACCCATCGAGCAGCTTTCGCCGAAGGACGCCCGCGCGGTACTGACCGGCGCTCAGGCCGGGGTAAAACTGACACTGCCCAAGGCGGATGTCAGCGAGAAGACCATCACCGTCGACGGCCAGGACATCAGCTTGACCATCGTGCGTCCGGCGGGTGTGAAGGGGACCTTGCCTGTGTTCATGTACTTCCACGGCGGTGGCTGGGTGCTCGGCGACTTCCCGACCCATGAGCGCCTGGTGCGCGATCTGGTCGTCGGGTCCGGGGCGGTGGCGGTGTTCGTCAATTACACCCCGTCCCCTGAAGCGCACTACCCGACGGCGATCAACCAGGCCTACGGGGCAACCAAATGGGTGGCCGAGCACGGCAAGGAAATCAATGTAGACGGTAAGCGCCTGGCGGTAGCGGGCAACAGCGTCGGCGGCAACATGGCAGCCGTGGTCAGCCTGATGGCCAAGGATAAAGGTACCCCGGCCATTAAGTACCAGGCGCTGCTGTGGCCAGTGACCGACGCCAACTTCGAGACAGCGTCGTACAACCAGTACGCCGAGGGGCACTTCCTCACCAAGAACATGATGAAGTGGTTCTGGGACAACTACACCACCGACCCCAAGCAACGTGCCGAGATCTACGCCTCGCCGCTGCGCGCTACCACTGAGCAGTTGAAAGGCCTGCCGCCAGCGCTCGTCCAGACCGCGAGTGCCGATGTGCTGCGTGACGAAGGGGAAGCCTACGCTCGCAAACTGGACCAAGCCGGCGTGCCGGTCACTGCGGTGCGCTACAACGGCATGATCCATGATTACGGCTTGCTGAACGTGGTCAGCCAGGTTCCGGCGGTACGCTCTGCAATGCTGCAGGTTTCCGAAGAGCTGAAGGTTCATTTGAAGTGACCCCCCACTCAAGACCGGAGATGTATGCCATGAACTGGTAATCACCGCCGGAAACGAAAAACCCGCTAAACAGCGGGCTTTTTCGTTTCCGGTGTAGCGTTAGCAGCCCTCCGCCAAGGGCACCTATGGGTCGGTTGCGGTCATTCTCAATCGGCTCCTAGCGACCCTTTGCAGACACTCATAACGTTTGACATGAGAAGCGTCGCCCGGCTTGCCGGCTGACGTCCTATCGATGGAAGGGTTAGACCTGCTCGAGGAAGCGCTTGATCTCGGCATTTACCACCTCTGGCCGAGTGATCGGACCCATATGCCCAAGTTCCTCGAACTCTACGGCGCGTACGCGGGGAAGTGCCGGAATCAAGAGCTGGGCGACACCTTGCGCCGAAGCAGTCGAGCGCTTGCCGGCCATGTACAGGATGGGTACATCGAGCCGGTGAAACATCTGGATGGGCGTGGGCTCAGTGAACAGCGCATGGCCCCATCTGCGCACGTTTGCCACGGAGTCCACTATCGGCTGCCGACGGTGCTCCGGGGTGTTTGCCCAAGCCCCCTCACCCATCCAGTAATCGATGAACACCTTCGCGGCCGCGTCGCGGTCGCCACGATCCAATGCAGCACCGGCAGCAGAGACCGCATCGCGAATGCCATCAGCGCGATTAGGAGGTGGCGTAAACGCGTCGATGAGCGAAAACAACGTTGGCTCGTACAGCACCAGCGCTCGCACGCGGGTCGGGGCCGCGAGGGCAGCCTTTAACGCCACGGCCGCACCATAGGAGTGACCGACCAAAGTGACTGGTGACTGCAAGCGAGCCAAGACAGGCTCAATGAACGCGACCTCATCTGCAAGTGATATGAATCGATCGGAGTGCCAGTCTGGACTATTGCCTGACCCGTAGGAGTCCAGCGCCAGGACGCGGTGGGTCGGAGACAAGAGGTCCATCAGACTACGCCATTGGCTGGAACTGCTGGCGTTGCAGTGGATGCACACGACGGCCGCGCCGCAACCGGCTTCACGGACATATGGTTCAGGTAGGGTCATATGCGCTCCGAGGAGTTGTAGGCGGGTCTAACGTTTGAGCCAAGCGCCTTGCCGGTGGCGGCCTCAGCTTTGCCTCGCTACAAGACTCTGCGCCGTTTCAGGCGTTTCTATCGCCCCACTCGCAAGTGCAATGAGTCTTGGCTTCTTTGAAACCGCGTGGAAGTTCTTATCGAAAGTGACAAAGATATCGCGGTTCCGGTGCGCATGGCTCCAGAAGGCTTGAACGTCACACTTGGCATTGCGCCACTTGGCATCACGGTGCGGCGCATTGACGTCGAGGCCTCGAGCAGAACAGTAGGCTGCCCAGTCGAACTCGATGCCTGGGAACAGTAACTCGTGGATTCGCCGCTCATAGCCTAGACGTGGTTGCGGCAAATGCGACATCGCCCAGAGAGAAACACGACAAGGGTGACGACAATCCCTGCTGCCTTCTGGCTTCGAAAGCAGCATCGCCGAGCTGGACTCGCACGTGATTCTGGACAACAGCGCGATGCACAAGACCGCAGCCATCAGGGCGTGGCTGGACAAGCCCCCCCCGTTTCAAGCTGCACCAGCGCCTCCTGGCTGAACGAGGTGGAAGGCTGGTTTGCGCAACTGGAACGGCGGGCGCTCTATCGGGACGCGTTCCGCAGTGTGGGGGATCTGCGCGCGGCCATCAGGCATTTCATTGAGGCCCATAACGAACACTCAGCCAAGCCGTTTCGCTGGAACGAAACCGCCGAATCCATCATCAGCTCGGTACATCGGGCCAAGCTGGCCGCAATCAAATATAAGTTATTGGTCTAACCATACAATCCGCTAGCTACAAGGTCGAAACTGTCTAAAACGAAATGCCGAGATAGCGCCCCGGAAAGCCAGTATTTCCGGGCTGACCAGCCGTAGTTTTAGACACTGCCCCTAGCTGGCCCGCGTCCCCCCCTGACGAATGAAACATCCGTTTCCCTCCGGGCGGTGCGCATGCCCGGAGGGTCGGACAACTTCAGGTCAATGTCCGAATTCGACCTTTTGTTGATGGATCAGGGATTTGTACCCGGGTGCCGGTTTGGCTACCGACTCGACTTCGTCACTTTCTATTCTCGCTCCGGCCGCCGTGGGTTCCTCCTCGACCAACTGGGCAAAACGCTCACTGGTATCAGTTGTCTGCGAGCGCTGCGCCTGCATTTCCTGATACTGGATTAGACGATCACCGCCGCCTTCGGCGAGCATTAGGAACGGCTGCCGGTCTGTCGGTTGAAGGGAAACACTGGATGCCGGCAACGAAATTACAGCGACAAAAGAAAACAGCAGGCTGGAAAATGCAGTGGTTCTTATTGAAGATTTCATGATGTCCTCCTCGCCCCCCAACCAACCCCCTCCAGCGGAAAATATAGCGGATATTAAGAGCTCTAAAAGATACAGCCAGCACCATCTTTAGTTGCCTGACCGATGGCAAACTTACAGACAACTGGAAATTCGCAACCTTCTGATTGGCATGCCTTATTCCGTCACTTCTGCCTGTTTTCGCAGCATGCAACTAATTTCACCACCCCAAGCAATATATGAAAATAAAAGTATTTCTAATTTGCTTTTCGACACTTCAAATTTCTCTTCGCTATTTGATTATCGCAATTTACTCTGCGAGCAGCCCTCCGCCGCATCATTACAGTACGTGACGAACATCTGGCCACGTCGTTCTGCCCAAATAAAACCGCTCAGCCTTTTTAGCAATAATTAATAGCGAGAAGCGATCTGATGGATAAATGCCGCCGTCTCCCTCTCGAGTCTAAAATTCATTTTGCTTTATCGAATGGCGCGGCCCATCCCTCTAAAAGAAGAGCAGCTATGCGCCGGGCCAAGAGTGGGGGTTCGCAGGCGTCGAGTGCGGGGTCTTAATTAGAGCTCCCCTTAATCCATCATCAGCTCGGTACAGCGGACCAAGCAGGCCGCAATCAAACATAAGTTATTGGACTAACCAGACAATCCACTAGAAAGCAGCAGGGCTTGCCGTCATCCTTGTCGTGTTTCTCTCTGGGCGATGTCGCGTTTGCCGCAACCACGTCCAAGTTAGACAAGGACTTACAGGGCGACAAGGAGAGTTATACAGCAAGCCATCGCGACATGGCATGTCGCCTAGTAGGAGTTAGTGGTGAAGGGCAGTCACCTGCGTTACGCACCTTTTCGCTCTCTTACCGCGAGGCTAAGTCATTCGAGGCAATGCCCCTTTAGGGACAATCGGACACCGTGCTCCCTGAAACGCAGAGTCCTGGACAGGCTCAGCCAAAAATCGCTTTCTGCCAGTGCTCCTCACTCACGATCGCAAGCGGCGCTCCGGCTTCACGAAGTTCAACGGCTTTCTTGATCTTGGTGCCGTAGGTGCTGTGCAACCATTGTTCATTGCCGATGGCGCCAACCACGAGGTAGTGAATTCTCTTGCTAACGCCCGCGCCGATCTGGCCGCCGCGATCGATAACAAGGGCTTCGCAGTCCTTGCGCGGACCGTAGGCCATGACGCCGGTAAACACGAACAGACGACCGTTCCACTGGAGTTCCGGAGCCGGCCTGCAGAGTGGTAGATCAGTGGGCGAGGCATAGGCATTGTCGCTGGCGCGAGGCCGGGCAGTGCTCAAGCCGGCAAAGTTGCGCAGGGTGGTCAGCAGTTCGGCTGCTTCCTCTGCATCGAGCACGCCGTCAGCGAGCATGTCGGAGAGTCGGCGGTAGAGAAGGTTGATTACTGGGTCATCAAGCTGTGAAAGATTGCTTGCGATCCAGTTCTCCAGAAACTCGGCCTCTTGCTGATTAATCCGTCCGTCCGCAGTGATGCCAGCGGCAAGACCGACCAAGGCATCGGCGGAGCGTCTGTCGATGCGGGCTTGATGGAAGAAGCGGCTGTTCTGGAACTCCCCATGCAGGTCAACCATTGTTCTCTCCTTCGTCTGCGCTGTTCTGTTGCTCGGCCAGCTTTGCAACGTCGGGCGTGAACGTCACGACCATACCTGTAGCTGAGCATGTAAGGGTGACTTCAGCTTCTAGGTCGATCTCCAGATCTTGGCCACGCAAGCCCTGCCATTGGGCCAGATAGGAGAGCGCGCCGAACTTTTCCTTCTTCTTCAGTTGGCGCGCAACACCACCTTTCCAATGCAGGGGCGGCAACTCTCCAGCTTTGCAGCGCGCGGCCAAGTCAGGACTCTGGACGGCTAGAGCGCGGCCAGTTTCCCAGCACTTGATCAGGCCACGGTCGGGCCCTTGCCAGGTTTCTGCCCAGCTCTGCTTTGGACGGTCAGGTTCCGAGAAGAGATGACGAATGAGGGAGGTGCCTACCATGGTGAACTCCGCTATCCATGCATTTAGGGCATTCTGACATCACGCAAAGCCAGCGAGCTACAGCTGCACCAGACTATACGCGTCGGTCAAAATCTTGAGCTCCGCTGCAGAAGTGAATCCCAGAACACCAGAAGACGATGGGTGAACGGAAATGCAAGGGGGCATCCGGTCGACTCAGATCAGCACAAGTGGTGCTGAAGGTAGACCACGGCATTCGGGCCACCGAGCGACATGCAAATTGTTCAACGCTTACGGTTTCGAATAGTAGACGCCAGGCAATCACCTGTCGTTAAGAGGGATTTCCGAAGCAGTCATCTGGGTCGTAACCGTTCGCGCGAAGCAGCATTTTGTGCCGAGAATCCCAAGCAAGACAGCCTGGTTTGTGCAGTGATGCAGCAGTTCCTTTTGCACCCACCATGCACCCATGGGAAAAGACCTAACTGACTGCGAGTAGCTGGAAGCCCCTGAATATATGGCGTCCCAGAGTGGGTTCGAACCACCAACCTTCCCCTTAGGAGGGGGATGCTCTATCCAATTGAGCTACTGGGACGTGGCGGGCTCGCCGGGGCCGGCGAGATCCTGAGGACGGGCGGCATGTTAGCGACGTCCGAGCGATTTGTCATGCCTCGCGGAGCGGATGCCCCGCGAGGCATCGTCCTCAGCGGCCGAAGCGCTCTTCGGCCAGACGATCGGCCACTGCGGTGGTGGTGCGACCTTCACGGTCGGCGCGGACGAAGATCTCCCGCAGGGTCTCGCCTATGCCTTCGACGTGCTGCTTAAGCGCGGCTTCGCTGCCGTTGCTGCGCTCGTACCAGACGTCGATGATGCCGCCGGCGTTGATGGCGTAGTCCGGCGCGTAGAGGCAGCCGCGACGGCGCAGTTCTTCGGCCAGGCCGGCATCGGCCAGCTGGTTGTTGGCCGCCCCGGCGATGATGGGCGCACGCAGGGATTCGAGGGTCTGCGGGTTGATGATGCCGCCCATGGCACAGGGCGCGAAGACGTCCACGTCCAGGCCATAGATCTCATGCTGCTCCACTACCTTGGCGCCGAGCTGCTCGGCGGCGCGGCGGGCGTTGGCTTCGTGGATGTCGCAGACCCACAGCTGGGCCCCGGCGTCCTTGAGGTACTGGGCCAGGCTGTAGCCGACCTGGCCGACGCCCTGGATGGCCACACGCAGGCCGGAGAGGTCGTCGCGGCCGAGGCGGTGCTTCACCGCCACGCGGATACCGACGAAGGTGCCATAGGCGGTGGACGGCGACGGGTTGCCATCGCGGGTGCCGCCACCCAGGGCTTCGCGGGTGCCGGCGCCGGCCACGTGGCGACTGCGCTCGGCCATGATGCGCATTTCGGCGACGCCGGTGCCGGAGTCGGCAGCAGTGATGTAACGGCCGCCCAGGCTGTCGACGAAATCGCCCATGGCCTGGAACAGCGCCTCGCTCTTGTCGCGATGGGGATCGCCGATGATCACCGCCTTGCCGCCGCCCAGCGGCAGGTTGGCCAGGGCCGACTTGTAGGTCATGCCGCGGGACAGGCGCAGCACATCGCGCAGCGCCTGTTCGTCATTCAGGTAGGGCCACATGCGGCAGCCGCCCAAGGCCGGGCCGAGGTTGCTGTTGTGGACGGCAATGATGGCCTTGAGGCCGGTTGCCTTGTCGTGGCCGAAGACTACCTGCTCGTGATGGTCGAACTCGACATGGGTGAAGACGGACATGGGGGTTTCCTCGGATTTGTTGTTAACCACTAAGGGGAAGAAAGGGCCTCCCCTCGCGAGGGGAGGCCAGAATCTGGATAAGGCATGCGCGTAGCCCGGGCATCCCTCACCCCAACCCCTCTCCCGGAGGGAGAGGGGCTTTATCAGGCAGCCGGGTCGAACAGTTGCAGTACCTGGATCTCGCTGGCGGTGAGGCGGGCACGGAGTTGCCGCGCCTGCTCGCGGACCTTGGCCAGCGCGCGCTCCTTCACCGGGCCGTAACCGCGGATCTGCTCGGGCAGCTCGGCCAGGGCGACCGCGGTGGCGTAGTTGCCCGGTTTCAGTTCCTTGAGCAGCAGTTCGACCGTGGCTTCGTATTCGCCAATCAACTCGCGTTCGAGCTTTCGCTCGTCGCTGTAGCCGAACGGATCGAAGGCGGAGCCGCGGAGGAATTTGAAGCCGGCCAGCACACCGAAGGCCTTGAGCATCCAGGGCCCGAAGCGGCGCTTGCGCGGCTCACCGGTCACCGGGTCAGGCCTGGCCAGCCAGGACGGCGCCAGGTGGAATTCCAGGTGGTAATCGCCCTGGAACTGGGCCTCCAGCTGCTTGCGGAAGTTGCCATCGCTGTACAGACGGGCCACTTCGTACTCGTCCTTGTAGGCCAGCAACTTGGCGTAGTACTTGGCCACGGCACGGCTCAGGGCCTTGTCCGCGCCGCAGTCCGCCTGGCGCACGCGCTCCACCAGGGCGCGGTAGCGCTCGGCATAGGCGGCGTCCTGATAGGTGCGCAGGTGATCGGCGCGGTACTGGACGATCTCCTCCAGGGTTTCGCACGTGCGTGCGTCCGTTTCCAGCGGCTTGGCCAGCTTTTCCACCGCCGCCAGGTCATGGGCGGCGCGGCGACCCCAGAGGAAGGCCTGCTGGTTGAGCTTCACGGCCACGCCGTTGAGCTCGATGGCCTTGTCCAGAGCGTCGGCGGAGACGGGCACCAGGCCCTTCTGGTAGGCGTAGCCCAGCATGAAGAGGTTGGTGGCGATACTGTCGCCGAGCAGGCGGGTGGCCAGACGGGTAGCGTCGACGAAATGGGTCTTGGCCCCGCCCACCGCGTCCACCAGGGCTTCGCGCATGGCCTGTCCCGGCACCTGGGCGTCGGGATTGCGGGTGAACTCGGCGGTGGCCGCCTCGTAGCTGTTGATCACCGCATGAGCGATGCGCTCGTTGAGCTTGGCCAGGGCCTCCTCGCTGGCCGCCACCACCAGGTCGCAACCGAGCAGCAGGTCGGTCTCGCCGGCGGCGATGCGCACGGCATGGATGTCGTCCTGCCTGGCGGCGATGCGGATATGGGTGATGACCGGACCGAACTTCTGCGCAAGACCAGCCTGGTCGAGCACGGTGCAACCCTTGCCTTCGATGTGCGCGGCCATGCCGAGCAGCGCGCCGACCGTGGTCACGCCGCTGCCGCCGACGCCCGGCAGGAGGATGTTCCAGGGCCGTGCGAGGCTCGGCTGACGCGGCTCCGGCAGGGCCACGAAAAGTGCCTTGGCGCCTACCGCTTCGGGCTGGCGCAGGCTACCGCCATGCACGGTCACGAAGCTCGGGCAGAAGCCTTCGACGCAGGAGAAATCCTTGTTGCAGGCGTTCTGGTCGATCTGGCGCTTGCGCCCCAGTTCGGTTTCCAGCGGCAGTACCGAGAGGCAGTTGGACTTGATGCTGCAATCGCCGCAGCCCTCGCACACCGCCGGGTTGATGAAGGCGCGTTTCTGCGGATCGACCAGTTTGCCGCGCTTGCGGCGGCGGCGCTTCTCGGTGGCGCAGGTCTGGTCGTAGATCAGCACCGAAACGCCCTTGAACTCGCGCAGTTCGCGCTGCACGGCATCCAGCTCACTGCGGTGATGGAAGCTGACGTTGGGCGCGAAGGTGGCGCGGCTCGGGTACTTCTCAGGCTCATCGGAGACCAGGGCGATGCGCTTCACGCCTTCGGCGAAGACCTGCTGGCTGAGCTGGTCGACGCGCAGTTCGCCGTCGATGGGCTGGCCGCCGGTCATGGCCACGGCGTCGTTGTAGAGGATCTTGTAGGTGATGTTGACCCCGGCGGCGACTGCGGCGCGCAGGGCCAGCTGGCCGGAGTGGAAGTAGGTGCCGTCGCCGAGGTTCTGGAAGATGTGCGGGGTATCGGTGAAGGGCGCCTGGCCGATCCAGGTCGCGCCCTCCCCGCCCATCTGGGTGAAGGTGTCGGTATCGCGGTCCATCCACTGGGTCATGTAGTGGCAGCCGATACCGCCCTGGGCGCGGCTGCCTTCGGGCAGCTTGGTGGAGGTGTTGTGCGGGCAGCCGGAGCAGAAGTGCGGGGTGCGCACGGTCTTGTGCTTGGGTTCGGCCAGGGCCTTTTCCTTGGCGGCGAGGAAGGCCAGGCGGGACTCGATCTGCTCGCTGGAATAGATGGGCGCCAGGCGTCTGGCGATGACCCGGGCGATCATCGCCGGCGTCAGTTCGCTGAGATTGGGCAGCAGGGAGTTGCCCTCCTCGTCGAACTCGCCCACCACGCGCGGACGCTTGTCCACCGGCCAGTTGTAGAGCTGGCCGGTGAGCTGGTCCTCGATGATGCTGCGCTTCTCTTCCACCACCAGGATTTCGTCCAGGCCTTCGGCGAACTCGTGCACCGAAACCGGCTCCAGCGGCCAGCTCATGCCCACCTTGAGCACCCGCAGGCCGACCTTGGCGCAGAGTTCCTCGTCCAGCCCGAGGTCGTTCAGGGCCTGGCGCACATCGAGGTAGGACTTGCCGGTGGTGATGATGCCCAGGCGCGGATTAGGCGAATCCAGGGTGACCTGGTTGAGGTTGTTGGCGCGGGCGAAGGCGCGGGCGGCGTAGATCTTGTACATGTTCAGGCGCTTTTCCTGCGCCAGGGGCGGGTCCGGCCAGCGGATGTGCACGCCGTCTTCCGGCAGGACGAAGTCCTCGGGGATCTTCACGTCCACCCGCAGGGGATCGACCTCCACGACGGCGGAGGAGTCGACATTCTCGGCGATGGTCTTGAGCGCCACCCAGCAGCCGCTATAGCGCGACAGCTCCCAGCCGATGATGCCGTAGTCGAGGATTTCCTGGACGTTGGCCGGGTTCAGTACCGGGATGGAGGCGGCGATGAAGGCATGCTCGCTCTGGTTGGCGATGCTCGAGGACTTGCAGCCGTGGTCATCGCCGGCCAGCAGCAGGACGCCGCCATGGGGCGATACGCCGGCCGAGTTGCCGTGCTTGAAGACGTCGCCGCAGCGGTCCACGCCCGGGCCCTTGCCGTACCACATGGCGAACACGCCGTCGTAGCGTGCGCCAGGGAACAGGCCGGTCTGCTGGCTGCCCCAGACGGCGGTTGCAGCCAGTTCTTCGTTGACCCCGGGCTGGAAGTGGACGTGGTTTTCCTTGAGGAAGGACTTGGCTTCCCAGAGGCTCTTGTCGAGGTTGCCGAGCGGCGAGCCACGGTAGCCGGAGATGAAGCAGGCGGTGTTCAGGCCGTGAGCCTTGTCCCGCTGCTTCTGCAGCATCGGCAGGCGGGTGAGTGCCTGGGTGCCGGTGAGATAGAGGTGACCGGTTGCGAGACGGTATTTGTCATCCAGGCGGATCTCGGCCAGAGACATGCGGACGCTCCTTTTGTTTTTATGGCGACCTCGATGGCAACGGTGGGTGCCATCTTTCATTCAGCCCCGGGCAGGATCGCTGCCGCGGACGCATGGCCAAGAAGATGACCGATTGGTGCTGATTTTTCCTTTCTATTTGCGGCCCGAAAAGCCAGACTTGCGCATGATCCTTCCAACAAAAACAAGATTTCGGACTGATTCATGCAGAACCCCCTGAGCCCTATCGACCGCAAGATCCTCCGCCTGCTGCAACACGACGCCGACCTGTCCGCCGCCGAGGTGGCGGAGAAGGTGGAGCTGTCGCAATCACCCTGCTGGCGGCGCATCCACCGCATGCAGGAAGAAGGACTGATCGAGCGCAAGGTGGCCCTGCTCAATCCCAAGCTGCTGGGCTTCTCGATCACGGTGTTCGTCAACATCAAGTTGTCCGCACACGGCCGCAACCACCTCACCGAGTTCGAGGAGGCGATAGTCGGCTATCCGGAAGTGCAGGAGTGCTACACCATGGCCGGCGGCTCGGATTACCTGTTGAAGGTGGTGGCGCGGGATATCGGTGGCTACGAGCGCTTCCTGCGCGACCAGTTGCTGCAGCGCCCCCATGTGCTGGAGGCGCATTCGAACATCGCCATGAGCGAGGTCAAGCGCACCACGGAACTGCCACTGGATTGAGGCTCAGGCGGAGTCGGGCCAGGCGGCCGGGCGGTGCTCTTCGATGAGCTGCAGCAGACGCTGGCAGGTCTCTGCCAGGGAGCCGGAATTGTCCAGCAGGCAGAGATCCGGGTTCTCGCCGGCCAACAAGGTGTCGGCAAAGCCGGCGTTGCGCGCCAGGCGGGCTTCGATCTCCTCCGCCGACTCGCGGCCGCGGGCATGCAGACGCTGACGCAGTACCTGGTCGTCCACCGTCAGCAACACGGCGAGCAGGTGCGGATAGCGCCGCCGGGCTTCCGGCAGGTAGCCGCGGGAGCCGTTCACCAGCACATCGTCGCCTGCAGCCAACCAGTCGTCGATCGAATTCGGGATCCCGTAGGAGAGGCCATTGGCGTACCAGCTCATGGCGAAGTCGCCCCGGGCTTCGCGCTGGGCGAACTCCTCGCTGCTGACCGCCTCGGCCGATTCGCCGCGAGCCTCGGCGGACCGGGTGATGACCCGGCGGGCAACGCGGCAGCCCTGCCCCGCCAGCATCGTGCGCGCGGTATCCAGCAGGCTGTCCTTGCCGGATCCGGACGGGCCTATGAGATAGATCAACCTGCCTTTCATCTGTGCACCTGATGGATATGTGTGGGGGCCGATGGCCGCTGCCGAGGAGAAGTACAACTCTGACGCGAAAAGTCTGAACTCGTTTCGCGGCAGAGCAAGGGATTCTTTCGTGCGGAGCGAGGTCAGACAACAACGGCTACCATCTAAAATGATGGCCAGAAAGCATCACCGTGCCGTCACCGGTCAGGAACGAGCAGCAAAGGCGTCGTGGATAACGCTGTCAGATGAAAGGGACCTGGCCCACAGCCAAATCAAGAATGGACGAATTGATCAGCGACTCTCAATTTGGACAATTGGTGCTGGCCAAAAGCCTCTACAGTGATCACAATCTGACACCAAATTGACGTCAAGGAAACGTTTTGCTGACCTCAGGGTCATACCGAATCGAATCGCGAAACTGGTTGAACAATTGCTGCTAAGGACAGTCAAACCGGTGACAATCTTGCAGCTCATTGCCAGCATCGCTTTCCTGAACTAACCGGTTGAATGTATGCGCCCTATGAAACAGGCTATTTACTCCAGTCGCACGGCTGACAAATTCGTCGTTCGCCTCCCCGAGGGCATGCGCGAGCGCATTGCTGTCGTGGCGCGCAACCACCACCGCAGCATGAACTCCGAGATCATCGCTCGCCTGGAGCAGAGCATGCTTCAGGAAGGCGCCTTGGACGAAGGCGTATCCATGCGCCTGGACAGCCCGGAGCTGACCCTGCACGAACGCGAACTGCTGCAGCGCTTCCGCCAGCTGTCGCGGCGCCAGCAGAATGCGCTGGTGGCACTGATCGCCCACGATGCGGAACTGGCGGCCGAGGAATCCTGAGCCCCCCCCGCATCGAATGAAGAAGCCGGCATCAGCCGGTTTTTTCATGTCTGCATTTCACTGCGCAGCAAACGAAAAAAAGCCGCCCGCGGGCGGCTTTCTTCGTTATCGGCGGGAGTCAGAGCAGGAACAGGGTCGCGAGGCCCAGGAAGATGAAGAAGCCGCCACTGTCGGTCATGGCGGTGATCATCACGCTGGCGCCCATGGCCGGGTCGCGCCCCATCCGCACCAGGGTCATGGGGATCAGCACGCCCATCAGCGCTGCCAGCAAGAGGTTCAGGGTCATGGCGCCGGTCATCACCACACCCAGGGACCAGCTGCCATAGAGGTAGAAGGCGACGAGGCCGATCACCCCGCCCCAGAGCAGGCCGTTGATCAGGGCCACGCCCAGCTCCTTGCGCACCAGGCGTGAGGTGTTGCCGGTGCCCACCTGGTCCAGCGCCATGGCCCGGACGATCATGGTGATGGTCTGGTTGCCCGAGTTGCCGCCGATGCCGGCGACTATGGGCATCAAGGCGGCCAGGGCCACCAGTTTCTCGATGGAGCCTTCGAACAGGCCGATGACCCGCGAGGCGATGAAAGCGGTGATCAGGTTGACCGCGAGCCAGGCCCAACGGTTGCCCACTGACTTCCAGACCGAGGCGAAGATGTCTTCCTCTTCACGCAGACCGGCCATGCTGAGGACTTCGCTTTCGCTTTCCTCACGGATCAGGTCGACCATCTCGTCGATGGTCAGGCGGCCGATCAACTTGCCGTTCTTGTCCACCACAGGCGCCGAAACCAGGTCGTAACGCTCGAACGCCTGGGCCGCATCGTAGCCGTCTTCGTCAGGGTGGAAACTCACCGGATCGGTGGCCATCACCTCGGCCACATGCTTGTCCGGATCGTTCACCAGCAGGCGCTTGATCGGCAGCACACCCTTGAGAACGCCGTCGTAGTCCACCACGAAGAGCTTGTCGGTGTGGCCGGGCAGCTCCTTGAGCCGGCGCAGGTAACGCAGCACCACTTCCAGGGTCACGTCGTCGCGGATGGTGACCATCTCGAAGTCCATCAGCGCGCCGACCTGGTCCTCCTCGTAGGACAGCACGGAGCGAACGCGCTCGCGCTGCTGCGCATCGAGGGATTCCATCAGCTCGTGGATGACGTCCCGCGGCAACTCGGGCGCGAGGTCGGCCAGCTCGTCCGCGTCCATCTCCTTGGCGGCGGCGAGCAGCTCGTGATCGTCCATGTCGGCGATCAGCGATTCACGGACGGCGTCGGATACCTCGAGGAGGATGTCGCCGTCGCGTTCGGCCTTGACCAGTTGCCAGACGGTCAGACGCTCGTTGAGCGGCAGGGCTTCGAGGATGTGAGCGATGTCGGCCGGGTGCAGCTCATCGAGCTTGCGCTGCAGCTCGACAAGGTTCTGCCGGTGGACGAGGTTTTCGACGAGATCCTGGTGCTGGCCCTCCTGACGGTGAGTCAGGTCTTCAACCAGCTTGTGGCGATGCAGCAGATCGATTACCTGGGCCAGGCGGTCCTGCAGGCTCTCTTGCGGCTTCTTGGCTTCTACTTCAGTCATATAGCGCGCTCCACCCCCAGTGGCAGAGCACGCCAAGAGGGGTCAGAAAATCATTTCGCGATTGTGCAATCGGGATTCTGAGTAACTACTGGGTAATTCCATGATGGTTGTCCGAATGCCCCGGCGGGGCTGACCGCGCAATGATAACACCGCCGTCTGGCTCACGCGTTACAAAATCATGGACAGAACAATCGCTTGCATCGCAAAGCTGAGATTGCCTTCATCCTGCTGCGACGTCGGCAATGCCCTTTAGGACACCCGCACAGGGAGGAAGTGACCGGGTACCCTCGAGGGCCCATGCCAAGGAGAAGGCGCCATGCAACGACTCTCGATCATCCTCATCGCCGCCCTGCCCTGCTGCCTCCATGCGCCGCTGCACGCGGCCTCCGTCTATCGCTGCAAAGACGGCGAAGGCCATGTCAGCTTCAACCAGCACGGATGCCCAGCGGACAGCCAGGAAGAGCTGCAACGCCCGAAGTCCCTGAATCTGCTCGGCAGCCAGGCCAACCAGGGAGAAATCAGTGAGGAGTACCTTCCGATTCCGAATCGCGAAAGAGCCGAACACAGCAACGAAGTCGTAGTGGTCGGCGAGCGAGAGGCCCCATGCGACCACCCGATCACACCGCAGGAGCGCCGCCAGGCCATCATCCGCAAACAGGTCCGCGTCGGCATGACCCGTGCCGACGTGGAGAGCGCCCTGGGCAAGCCGGAGCGGATAAGCAGCAGCAATGGCTGGTTTCGCTATCACTACCAGCCGCAGAAAGGCACGCGCCACCAGGTCGATTTCGACGAGTCGGGATGCGTAAGAAGCCGGCGTTGAGCGGACAAAGAAAAAGGGCCTGCATTTCTGCAGGCCCTTTCTGTATGGCGCACTCAGGAGGATTCGAACCTCCGACCGCCCGGTTCGTAGCCGGGTACTCTATCCAGCTGAGCTATGAGTGCGTGTCGGCGCTTTTAGACCAGATCACCGCTGGTTTATCCAAGTTGACCAGCCTAGCCAATCGACTTGAAAAATGGCGCACTCAGGAGGATTCGAACCTCCGACCGCCCGGTTCGTAGCCGGGTACTCTATCCAG